>DASTRX010000122.1:0-80266 GCA_035760985.1 Polyangiaceae bacterium | reverse complement strand
CCGCTACGCCCGCGCACACCGCTCCTGCGGCATTCCACCATGGCCGCCAGCCCCGGGCGAGGACGTGCTCTGCCGAACGGGTACGGCTGGGCGTGATCGGCCTGGGCATCGGCACGGTGGCGGGCTTGCTGGACGCCGGGGACTCCGTCGTCTTCTACGAGATCGATCCAGTGGTGGAACAGCTGGCGCGGGCGGACTTCGCCTATCTGTCGCAGGCGCGCGCGCGGGTCGAGGTGCGCATCGGCGACGCGCGGCGGCAGCTCTTGCGCGAGGCCGAGCGGGGCGCCGAGCGCTTCCAGCTGCTCGTGGTGGACGCCTTCACCGGCGACGGGATCCCCGTGCACCTGCTCACGACCGAGGCGCTGTCGCTGTATCTGCGGCGCGTTCGCCCCGGCGGCACGGTGCTGCTGCACACGTCCAACCGCTTCGTGTCGCTGGTGGGCGTGATCGCGGCCGGAGCCCGGCAGATCGGCGCCAGCTCCGCCACCCAGACGCGCCTCGGCAACTTGCCCTTCGGCGCCACGCCGAGCCAGTTCGCCGCCATCGGCGACGTGTCCTGGCTGGGTTGGTCCGACATCCCCGGCGGCGGCGCGCCCTGGAGCGACGACTACTCCAGCCTGTTACCGCTGTTCACGCGGCGCCTGTTCCACTGAGCGCCGCGCCTCACTGCAGCCGGCGGTGCTTCAAGGACGGCAAGCTGCGCCGCACCTGCTCCAGGTAGTCGCGGTCGAGCGTGGCCAGCGCGAAGCCGGTGCGGTCCGGGCACTGCGCGATCACGGCGCCCCAGGGATCGATCACCAGCGAGTGGCCGTAGCAGCGCCGCCCGCGCGGATGGGTCCCGAACTGCGCGGCGGCCACCACCCACGATTGCGACTCGATGGCCCGCGCGCGCAGCAGCGGCTCCCAGTGATCCTTGCCGGTGTGCAGCGTGAACGCCGCCGGCACCAGCAGCACTTCCGCGCCGCCCTCCACCAGCCCCCGATAGAGCTCGGGGAAGCGCAGGTCATAGCAAATCGAGAGCCCCACCGCGAAGCCGCCGACGCGCACGCCGGCCAGGGCCTCGCCCGGCGTCGTGCTCGCGCTCTCGCACAGCTCGGTACCGTCCGCCAGCGAGACGTCGAACAGGTGCAGCTTGTGATAGTGAGCGGCGAGCCGCCCGTCGGGCGCGAACACCACGGCGGTGTTGTAGGGCCGCTTGGGGTCGTCACTGCGGGTCGGCATGCCGCCGCCCACGATGGTCACGCCCAGCTCGCGCGCCCAGCGCGACAGCGACTGCTGGATCGGCCCGGAACCGGCCTCGGACGAGGTCAAGGGCTCGGCCACTCGGGCGCGCGTGTCGTCCGGGCCAAAGTAGGCGAAGTTTTCCGGCAGCACGATCAGCCGCGCGCCCGCGGCGGCGCTTCGCTCCACCCACATCCGGCACTGGGCGAGGTTCGCGTCCACGTCATCCTGGCTACTCAGCTGAATGGCGGCTACCGTAAGGGTCGAGGTCGACATTCCCGGCTAGTGCACCGAAAACGCCGCCGCTACCAGGGAAAACTCTCGCATGCCCGATCAGGTCACAGACGCGATGCAGCAATTCGCCGGCATCGGCCCCCTGGATCAGCGCTCCAGCGCCGGGCTCGTGCTGCTGTACGCAGAGGCCTACGAGCGGTTGCCGTCCGCATGGCCGCTGCCGGACGCGGGCACGCTGGTGATCGGCAGCAGCAGCACGGCGGATCTGCTGCTGCCCGTGCACGCGGTCTCGCGCCAGCACGCGGAGCTGACGCGCGAACGCGGCGGCTGGGTGCTGCGCGATCGCCAGAGCACGAACGGCAGTTTCGTCGATGGCCACCGCATCCACGAGGCGCGGCTGGAGCACGGGCAAGAGCTGCGCTTCGGCGACGCGATCGTGAAGTTCGTGCACAGTGAAGCCGAGAACTACTCGAACTATCGCATCGACGGCAGCCTGAGCCCCGGCGCGCAGCGGCTGGGCGGAGAGGTCGCGGGCCTGATCGGCGGCTACCAGATCGACCAGGTCGCGCGCCAGGTCCAGCTGGTCTCGCGCGAGGCCACCAGCTCGCCGCTGAGCGTGCTGATCCTGGGCGAGAGCGGCACCGGCAAGGAGGTGGTGGCTCAGGCCATCCATCGCCAGAGCGGCCGCCGAGGCGCGTTCCGGGCCGTCAACTGCGCCGCGCTGCCCAAGGACCTGGTCGAGAGCGAGCTGTTCGGCTACCGCCGGGGCGCCTTCTCGGGCGCGCACCGCGACAAGCCCGGCCTGATCCGCGCCGCGCACCGCGGTACCTTGCTGCTCGACGAGATCGGCGACATGCCGCTCGAAGCGCAGGCCAAGCTGTTGCGCGTGCTGCAATCCAAGGAGCTGTTCCCGCTCGGCTCCACCGAGCCCGAGCCGGTGGACGTGCGCATCATCGGCGCGACCCACCAGAACCTGGATCAGCTGCTGGCGAAGGGCGCGTTCCGCCAGGACCTGTACGCGCGCCTGAACGAGTACCACCTGTCGCTGCCGCCGCTGCGCGACCGCAAGGAAGACATCTTCATGCTGGTGCGCGAGTTCTTCCGGCGCCACGGCGGGGCCGAGCTGCGCGTGACGCTGCCCTTCATGGTCGCGCTGTTGCACTACGACTGGCCTTACAACGTGCGCGAGCTGGAGAGCTGCGTGAAGCGCGCGCTGGTGCTCTCCGACGGCAAGCCGCTCGACGAGAGCATGCTGACGGACGACATCGCGCGCGACCTGGCCGGCTACGGCCAGGTGCTGGTCGCCGCGGAGCCGGGCGAAAGCGGCGGCGCCGTGCCCAGCGAGGCGGAGCTGGTCGCGCTCCTCACGCGCCACCAGGGCAACGTGGCCGCGGTGGGGCGCGACCTGGGCAAGGCGCGCATGCAGATCCACCGCTGGCTCAAGCGCTACGGCATCGACATTCAGAACTTCCGTAGCTGAGCGTGCTCAGCCGGTGGTGCGCTGCGCGATCACGATGCGGCTATCCAGGCTGCCGAACAGGCGTGCCGTCGAGCCCAGCAAGTGGCCACCCAGCGGGGCCAGGCGCCGCATCCAGGCGGAGGCCCCTGACATTCGCCGGCCCAGCTCTTCGGGCTCGAAGTCGAGGTCATCGAGGATCGCGACGGGACGCAGACCGAGCTGCCCGACGAATTGCTCCAGCGAGCGATGGGAGAAGTACTGGTAGTGGGGCGGGAACGTGCCCACCTGAAACAACTGCTTGCCCAGGCTCTCCACACGGAGGTGGCGAGCCCCGCTGGCCAGAGCAAACAGCAACCCCTCGCGCACAGGCACCTTGATCACCAGGTAGCGGACCGCTCCCGGCAACGCGCGCAGCCACGGCTGGAGGCGCGCGACGAGGTTGCCCGAAAAATGCTCGAGCACGTCGAGGAACAGCAGCGCTTCCGGGAGAAAAGGTAGCTGCGAGAGCTCGAGCCGCTCGAACGGCTCGACCGCATCCAGCTTCAAGGCAGGAAGGCCGCGCTCACGCAGCAGCTGCAGCGCGAGATCGGAAACGTCGCCCCCGGCGAGCCGCTCGAGACCGCGCTCCCGGGCGACGTCGAGAAAGAAGCCTCGCCCGCAGCCGAAATCGAACAGCGCGCGCGGCGGTTCCGGCAGCGACTGCAGGGCGTCGAGCAGCCGCCCCGCCTGCCGGCGGCGCGTGACCGCGAGCGCGGCCAGGAAATCGCCCTGGTCGTAGTCGAGGTGGTAATCGGCACCCGGCGACCCCGAGAGCTCGCGATGCTCCGCGCAGATGTGGCCGCAGCGCGGGCACTCCACGGCCTGCAGCGCATCGTTGGCCCAAAACGGCCGCGTCCCCTGCTCGCAAACCCAGCAGCGACCGCCTTGCGCAGGAGGTCCGCTCACGCGGTCTGTCGTGGCAGGGCGCCGGGAGTGGTGCTCGGTATCGTTCATCGTTCACTCGAGGATGCGTTGGGTCGAGCAGAGCTCGGCGGCGCGCTGGCTTCTCGTTCGCTGTGCGGCGCGAAGCTCGAACTCTCGGCCGCCGCCAGTTCGGCACAACCCCTGGCCGAACGCAGACGCGGGATCAGTGCCGAGGTGCGCACCGAGGCGCGCGGCGTGTTTGCGATGTCGAGGATCACTGCCTGAAACAACAGTTGCCCCCCGAACAGCAGCGGCAATGCCGCCAGCATGATCGTGCCGAGCGGCGTGGGAACGTGCTGCATCGCGTGCACGATCCACTGCCAGGCCCCGAAGCAGCCGCCGAAGGCCGCGAGCAACGCCCCGGTGATGCCGAAGACGGCGACCGGCGAAACGTCGTAAAACAGGTAGCGCCAGAATACGCGCCGCACCAGCCCACGCAGCAGCTGCCACGGGAACTCGAACAGGGCACGGCGGATGGACAGCGAGCTCGGCTCACCCGCGTAGCGAGCCGGCTGGGGCATATCCGCCACGCGCGCCTCGACGATGTTGAGCCGGATCAGCAGATCCGTCTCGAAGAAGTAGCGCCTCGCCAGCTGATCGAGCGGCAGCCGCGCCAGCGTATCGGTGCGCGTGGCGAAGAACCCGTTGACGGGATCGAGCACGTTCCAATAGCCGGAGCAGAGCTTGGTGAGAAACGTCAGGCCGATGTTGCCAATCAAACGCCCCCGGGGCATGGCCGCCAGCTCGCGAGCGTGGTGATAGCGGCTGCCCTTGACGTGCTCGGCAGCGCCGCTCGCGATCGGAGCAATCAAGCGCGGAATATCGGCAGGATCCATCTGACCGTCGCCGTCACACTTGACCACCACATCGGCGCCCTCCTCGATCGCGGTCAGCATGCCCGTCACGGTCGCGCCCCCAACGCCCTGGTTGACCTCGTGGCGCACCAGTCTCAGGCGTGGGTCGGCGATCGGCTTCAGCGCGCCGGCGATGTCATCCGGAGAACAGTCGTCGACGACGATGACCAGATCGACGGCCGCGGGCATCGCCTTGACCACATCCGGCACCTCGCGGGCGACCCGGAAGGCGGGCACCACCACGGCGACGCGCAGCCCGTCGATCACGCGGCCCCCAGCGCTGGCGGCCCGCCACGGGGCCCCTCGTCGTCAGCTGCTCGATGCGTCATGTCTGTCGCCAGCTACTTCCACCATCAACCAGGAGAGGCCAGGCTCCTCGGGCCCTGGATAACAAAAAAAACGGCGACTAGTTAGCCCGAACGTGACTGACGGGCCCCGCTTGGTGACGAGACGCGGCCCAGCGCGGCGACAGAAGCCCGCTCACCCGGGCACGCCAGTGTTCGGGCAGCGACGCGGGGAGCGCGCACGCGGACAGCACCGTGCAGGTGATGGTCCAGAGCGAATAGCGGTAATCATCGCTGCACGAGAGCAGGGCGAAGGTCAGATGATAGATCAAGCCCGACAGGCTCAGCCCCAGCGCCAGAGGCGCGCCGCCGAACCAGAAGGCCGCCGCGCTGGCGAAGAACAGCAACACTCCCCCGAAGACGTACAACCAGACGCGGAACAGGGGGGTCTTCGCGAGCAGCTCGAACGCGTCAACGGTGCGATCCCGCAAGGGAGATGGCGCCAACGCATAGCCGAACTTGTTCTTGTGAATCTCAGCAAACACCATGTACGCGGGCGGCGTGGACGACAGGCCCAGCAGGTTGCGATAGACTCGCCAGCGGCTGACGAGGTATGCGCGCGGGTGCTGGCGGATCGCGCGGGCCCAGTTTTGCGCGATCGCTTTCAGCTGATCCGGATCGTCGGTGTGTTTGATCACGGGATGGCGGCCATAGAAGATGCTGCCCGGGTGGCGAGGATTGTACTTGTCGCTCAGGACGCCGATGGTCACGCCCTTGCGCAGCATACGGGCGCCCGGATCGAACAACAGCTCTCCTTCGACCACGCTCATCCCGGCGAGATCGAACAGCAGTCCTACCTGCCAGAAGTGGGTCTGACGCTTCACGAACGGCGCCAGCGAGCGCGTGATGCCTTGCTGCATCACGGCCACCAGGGCCAGCGAGATGCCCATTGCCCCCAGCCAGCGTTTCCAGCGCGCGAGCCGCGAGCTCCAGCGCGGATGTTCGGCAGCGAACAGCACGAGCAGCGGCCAGACCGCGGCAGCCGCGTTATGACGCGCCGCGATCGCGAGCACCGAAAACACGAGCGCGACCGCGAGCGGGATGAGCCCATGAGAGCGGCGATAGCGCAGGTACGCAGCCAGCACGCAGACGAGCGCGCCCTGCATCAGAATGTCCTTCCAGATCACGCCCAGGTTCACCAGGAGCGGCGGGAAGGCGGCGACGAGCGCAAAAGCGATGGTGCGCGCCCGGCGAGGCAGCGGCCAGTACCGAGCGCAGACGAGCAGGCCGCCCCAGTACAGCGCATTGAGCAGCAGCAACATGCCGGCGGGGCCCGGCAGCAGGCGGTCGGCGACGGCCCAGATCATCGCCATCAACGGCGGATGATCATCAGAGTAGATGTGATCGCGCGCTTGCCGCAGCTGCTCCACGGAGTCGGGGCTCATGAAGCCCGGCCAGCAGACCGCGCAGACGGCGACAAAGCCGCAGGCGGCGATCACGGCGGGCGCGATCCAGTCTCTCGCCCCTTCCGCCTCGATCGCGGCTCCCGCCTCCGTTGTCTTGCTCATGCCGATCCTCGTATACTTTCGCAGGCCACGTAAAGCCAGAAGCACCCCGAAACGAGCGCCGCGGCGCCCCACACTTCCACACTTGGGAGCCAGCCAAGTTCATTCGGTGCAGCGCGGTCAGGGCTGCGCCACCTCCCGCAGCGCGCCAGCAAAGACCAGCAGCACCGAGATGCGGCCGCTCTCGTCGATCTGCCCCGCGTCGAAGAACTCCAGGCGCTTGCCGTCGCGGCGCTCGACCACAGAGCCATAGCGGAAGGTGTTGCCGACGGCATCGACGGCGGTCGTGAGCCGAAATCCGAGCACCTCCGGATCTGTCACGAATTTCGTCAACTCCGCGGCGATGGCGGTCCGCCCCTGCAGCACACGGCTGCGCGAGACCATCCGCCCATCGGGCGCGAAGCAGGCCGTGAGCAGCTGCTCGCGCACGCTCGCGTCAGGCTCACGATTGGCGCGAATGTATGCATCGACGGCGATCTCGACGGGGCTCGGCATGGCCCCCCTCACCTAGCACCGGCCAGGGCCAGCGCCAGGCGCCGCTCGAGCTCAGAAGAAGTTGCCGATGGTGAACTCGAAGCGGCGCGTCTCCTCGTAGGGCAGCGGCTTGAACGGGAAGCCCCATTCGAAGCGCAGCGGGCCGAGCGGCGAGAACCAGCGCAAGCCGAAACCCCAGGAGGTGCGCAGATTCAGGAGATCGCTGGGGAAGGAGAAGCAGGGGTCGACCACGTCGTAGAGCGGCCGAGCGCCGGCGTGGCAGTACACGCCTTCGAGGTTCCAGGCGTTGCCCGCATCGGTGAACACCACGCCCTTGATGCCGACGTCGTCCAGGATCGAGAACTCGAGCTCCAGGTTGTCGTAGAACATCAGGTTGCCGCCGATGTTCGCGCCATTGAAGATGGGCGGGCTGTTTGGGTCCGTGCTCTCGGTCAACGGCACGCGCGGGCCGATCGAGCGGAAGCGGAAGCCGCGCACGTCGACGATGCCGCCCAGGAAGAAACGCGCGAAGATCGGCACGCCGTCGGCGGAGGGGCTCGTGATCAGGCCGGCCTCGGTGTTGAGCTTCAGCACCAGGCCGGTGGTGATCGGGTAATAGAAGCGACCCGTGTAGCGCGTGCGCAAGAACTCGTTGGTCGAGCCCAGAGCAGACAGGGCGAGCTCGGTCGAGCCGTACAGGTAGATGCCGCTGGTCGGGAACAGGCGGTTGTCGCGCGTGTCGTACGTGACCGCCGGGCGCAGGCTGGAGGTGACGCCGTCGTTGAACAGGTTCGCGAGCGGCAGGCGGTTGAACGCGCTGAGCGAGCTGCCGCCCTGCAAGAACGTGGAGGTGGTCTCGGTGGAGACCGTGTCCTCTTGCAAGCTGTACGTCAGCGAGACGCCCAGCTCGGGATCGATCAGCGGATAGCCGAAGGTGAGCGCGCCGCCGCGCGTGCGCTGCGAGAAGTCGTTGTAGACGCGCAGCTGGTCGAACAGGTCCGTGGTGAAGCCGACCGAGCTGTCCAGCAGGTACGGCTCGTAATAGCGCAGGTTGACCAGCATGCGGATGCCGCTGAGCTGACCGTTGAAGGACAGCGTCTGGCCGTTGCCGAACAGGTTCGCCTGCTGGATCTGCGCGGTGGCGATGAAGTTCTCGATGCTGGAGAAGCCCGCGCCCACCTGGAAGGTACCGGTCGGCTTCTCCGCGACTTCGACCATCACGCCGACCGTGTCCTCGGTCTCGTTCTGGGTGGTCAGGTCGACGCGCTCGAAGTAGCCCAGCGCCGTGACGCGCCGGCGCGAGCGCTCCAGCTTCGACTCACTGAACTTGTCCCCTTCGACGATCTCCAACTCGCGCCGGATGACCTTGTCGCGGGTCTTGGTGTTGCCCTGGACTTCGATACGGCCGAAGTGCACGAGCGGGCCGCGCTGGATCGGCACCACGACATCCACCTCTTGCGTGGCGGGATCGGGCGTGGTCTCGGGGTCAGCCAGGACGTTCGCGTAGCCCTCGTCGCGGTACAGCGTACGCACCGCCTGCAGGTCCTCGAGCAGCTCGGCGCGGTTGAAGTAGTCCCCGCTGTCGGCGCGGATCAGCCCGCGCAGCTTCTTGCGCCCGCCGATCGGCTCGACCTCTTTGCCCTCGTTGTCGCGCTCGAACACGCGCAGGCGCCGGATCTTGTAGCGCGGCCCTTCGTCGATCGTGATCGACAGCTCCATGCCGTTGCGGTCCGGCGTGAGCATGATGCGCGGCGTGTTGATCGAGACCTGCAGATAGCCGCGGTCGTAATAGAGCGCGCTGATCACGGCCATGTCGCGCTCGAAGGCGTCCTGCCGGAAGGGCCCGCCGGACCCGAAGGCAAAGAAGCCGGGATTGCCCGTGTACATCACGGCGCGCAGCTCATCGCTCGTGACGCTGGTGTTCCCGATGAAGGTGACGCGGCGCACGCTGACGCGGCCGTGCTCGACCACCTTGAACTTGATTTTTACTTCGTTGTTCTTCTGCGGAATGACCTGCTCGGTGGCCTCCGCCAGGAAGTAACCCTGCTCGGCGTACTTGTCGCGGATCTTCTGGATGCTGCGCTGGATCGCCGGATAGCTGATGATGCTGTTGGCCTTGACCTCGATCGCCTCTTTCAGGTCATCGGCGTCGATCTCGTTGTTGCCCTCGAACTCGATGGCCGAGATGTTCGGGCGCTCGCGCACCAGAAAGCGCAGCGACACCTTGCCGTCCGCGCGCTCCAGATCGACCTCGATGTCGTCGAAGAAGCCCGAGTTCCAGAGCTCGCGCACGTCCTTGCTGAGCGCCTCGGGCGAGAAGGCCTGGCCCACCTTCTCGGTGAGGTAAGCGACGATATCTTCGCTGGTGATGCGGCGGTTGCCCGCCACCTTGATCGAGCCGATGGGCAAGCCGCGCGCCTGCTCCGTCTCGTTCTCATTCTCGAGCGGAGCGGGCGGTGGGGCGTCTTGAGCCCAGGCGCGCTCCGGGCCGAAATGCAGCGGCCCCTCCGGCAAGACCAGCCAGGCACACAGCAGCGCGCCGAGGAACAACCACAGCCGGGCCCACGGTAGTCCTCGCGTTCTCTGATGAGGCCGAGCGTTGGGCATTGACCGAAGCTATCGACGAGTGGGCCGCGAGGCGGAGAAGGAGGAAACCAGAACTCGGGTGCGGTAAGCCCGCATCACCAGTGTGCTCGAGCCGAACAGCGCGCGAACCCGGCGCTTGACTAACCTGAAGCTCGAGGATCTACAAGGGCTCGCGCAGGCCACCTCGCCTGCCCCGTGCAAGAGCTCATGCGCTTCTCCACTTGACGTCTTCCGGGGATTGGGCTCGGGCTTTGGAGGGTCCGGCGGCGCTCTCTCCGAAAGGCCTTCGCGCACCCGCCTCCGCCGGACCTCGATGCGCCGCATGCGCTCGCTGCAGATCGAGGCGCGCAGCCGCAGAAAGCGCCCCGATCCGCCCAGGGGCCGGCCAAATAATTGACTAGGTAATCGGATTCGGGCTAGCTCCGGCGCCGAGTAGGCAGGCCTTGGCAGCACGAAAATCGAAGGCGTCCGGCGACGGAACCGGCAAGCAATCTGGAAGCAACGGGCACTCGCGGGAGCCGTTGCCCCCTGACGACATCGCTCTGCACGAGCTGACGCGGACGCGCTACCTCAACTACGCGCTCTCCGTCATCACCGCGCGGGCGTTGCCCGACGTGCGGGACGGGCTGAAACCCGTGCAGCGCCGCATTCTGTTCACGATGTGGCAGAGCAACCTGACGGCGGACGCCAAGCACCGGAAGTGCGCCAAGGTCGTGGGCGACGTGATGGGGAACTATCACCCACACGGCGACGCCTCGATCTACGACGCGCTGGTGCGCATGGCGCAGGACTTCAGCCTGCGCGTGCCCCTGGTGGACGGCTCCGGCAACTTCGGCTCGCTCGACGGCGATCCCGCTGCGGCGTACCGCTACACCGAGTGTCGCCTGGCTGCGATCGCCGAGTCTCTGCTCGGGGATATCGACCGCGACACGGTGCCGTTCCGCGCCAACTACGACGGCACGCGCCAGGAGCCGGTGGTGCTGCCCGCCAAGCTGCCGAACCTGCTGGTCAACGGTTCTTCGGGCATCGCTGTCGGCATGGCCACCAGCATCCCGCCGCACAACGCCGACGAGGTGTGCAGCGCGGCGATCCGCTTGCTGGATGCGCAGCAGGAAGGCAAGGAGCTCTCCAGCCGCGAGCTGTGCCGCACGCTCAAAGGACCGGACTTCCCCACGGGGGGGCGCATCGTGTCCAGCGCCGAGGAGATCCGCGCCGCTTACGACAGCGGCCAGGGCACGCTCAAGGTGCGCGGCACCTGGAAGCCGGGCCCGGGCGATCGCAGCAAGAAGATCGTGATCATCGACAGCATCCCGTACGGCGTCAGCAAGTCGGCGCTGGTCGAGCGGCTCGCCGAGGTGGCGATGTCGCGCGCCATGCCGCTGCTGGTCGATGTGAAGGATGTCTCCAGCACCGACGTGCGCATCGAGCTGGAGCTGAAGAAGACGGCCGACGAGCAGAAGGTGATGGCCTACCTCTGCAAGCACACTCCGCTGCAGAGCAACGTGAGCCTCAACTTCACCTGCCTCGTGCCGACCGAAAACCCCGAGGTCGGGCGGCCCGAGCGGCTCGATCTGCAGTCGATCCTGTGGCATTTCCTGCACTTCCGCCAGGAGGTGGTGTCGCGCCGGCTGACCCACGAGCTGGGGCAGCTGAACTCGCGCATCCACATCCTGGAGGGCTTCGCGCTCGTCTTCGACGCGCTCGACGAGATCCTCAAAATCGTGCGCGCGTCGGAGGGCAAGGCCGACGCGGCGCAGAAGATCATGAAGCGGTTCAAGCTCGACGCGGAGCAGACCGACGCGATCCTCGAGCTGCGCATCTATCGCCTAGCCAAGCTGGAGATCCTGGTGATCCAGGAAGAGCTCGCGGCCAAGAAGAAGGAGGCCAAGCGCATCAAGGGCCTGCTCAACGAGGCCTCCGGCGCGGGCATCTGGGGCATCGTGCGCGAGGAACTGAACCAGCTGAAGGGCACCGGCGGCCCTCGCCGCACCGAGATCAAGGCGCTCGGAGAAGAGGCAGAGTTCTCGGAGGAGGATCTGATCGTGGCCGAGGACGCGCACGTGCTGGTCACGCGCGACGGCTGGATCAAGCGCCAGAAAGAGATCAAGGACCCGGCGCAGACGCGCCTGCGCGAGGGCGACGAGGTGCTGGCCGTGGTCGCGGGCTCGACGCGCGCGACGGTGGCGTTCTTCTCCAATTTCGGCACCACATACACGGCGCGCATCATCGACATCCCCGCCACCACCGGCTACGGCGAGCCGATCCAGAAGCTGTTCAAGCTCAAGGATGGCGAGACGATCATCGGCGCCCAGTCGCTCGATCCGCGCGTGGTCGGGGAGATCGCCGAGAGCGAGAAGGAAGGCGTGCGGCCCGCCACCTACGGGGTCGCGGCGAGCAGCGACGGCTACGCGCTGTGCTTCGGCCTGAGCGCGTTCGTCGAGCCCAGCCAGCGCGGCGGGCGGCGCTTCGCCAAGCTGGCCGAGGGGGCCAAGATCGTCGCGGCCTATGCGGTGCACGGCGACGAGACGCTGATCGCGGCCACCCAGCAGTGCCGCGCGCTCTTGTGCTCGGTCTCCGAGGTGAACTACTTGTCCGGGCCCGGCCGGGGCGTCATCCTGATCAAGCTCGCGGACGATGACGTGTTGATGGGCTTCAAGGCGGCGGTCGACGGCAAGGACACGCTCGTGTGCAAGACCAGCGCCGGGGGGGAGCAGCGCATCAACACCGCCAAGTACCAGCTCTCGGAGCGCGGCGGAAAGGGCCGCGAGGTGATCAAGCGCGGCAGTTTCGTGTCGGTCGTGCACGAGCCGCCGCCGGCTCCGCCGCCGTTTGAAGGAGCGGACGCCGCGGCAGCGCCCCCAGCCTGAAGCCAGAGCGGGAGTCAGGAAAGCAGATGGCCACGTCCTATACAGCCAAAGACATCACCGTCCTCGAGGGCCTGGAGCCCGTGCGCAAGCGCCCCGGCATGTACATCGGGGGCGTGAGCAGCGCCGGCCTGCACCACCTGGTGTGGGAAATCGTCGACAACGCGATCGACGAGGCCATGAACGGCCACGCCACGGAAATCACGGTCACCCTGCACAAGAACGGCAAATCCGTCACAGTCACGGACAACGGCCGCGGCGTGCCCGTCGACAAACATCCCCAGCACAAGAAGACGGCGCTGGAGCTGATCTTCTCGACGCTGCACGCGGGCGGCAAGTTCGACGGCGACAACTACAAGACGGCGGGCGGCCTGCACGGCGTCGGCGCGTCGGTCGTGAACGCGCTGTCGACCAAGCTGGTCGCGACGGTCAAGCGCGACGGCGCGCAGTGGCAGATGGAGTTCAAGCGCGGCAAGCCCACGGGGCCGCTGCACAAGCTGGGCGCGGCGCGCGGCAGCGGCACCAGCGTGTTCTTCGAGCCCGACCCGACCATCTTCCCGCGTACGGACTTCAACGCCCAGACCATCCGCGAGCGGCTGGAGGTGGCGAGCTACCTGCACCGCGGCGTGAAGGTGACCTTCGTCGACGAGGCCGCGGACAAGAAGGAGCTGTTCCACCACGAACAGGGCCTGTCGGACTACCTGGCGAAGGTGATCGAGGAGCGCAAGGCCTCACCCGTGCACACGCCGGCCTTCACCTTCGAGAAGGACAATGGCCTGCGCCTGGAGACCGCGCTGCAGTGGACGGAAGCCACCGACGAGCACCTGCGCAGCTACGCCAACGGCATCCCGACGGCCTCCGGCGGCACGCACGAGAACGGCTTCCGCGCCGCGATCGGCAAGGCGCTGCGCAACTACATCGAGACCCACAAGCTGTGGCCGCGCGGGCTGGCGCTCTCCACCGACGACATCCGCGAGGGCATGGTCGGCATTCTGAGCGTGTTCATCGCGGACCCACAGTTCCAGGGCCAGACCAAGGACCGCCTGAACAACCCCGAGCTACAGTCGCTGGTGGACAGCGCCCTGCGCCCCAGCTTCGAGCAGTGGCTCAACAGCAACCGCAGCATCTCGGAGCAAATCGTGGGCCGGCTGGTGCTGGCGGCGCGCGCGCGCGAAGCCTCGCGCGCCGCCTCGGCGGCGGTGGTGCGCAAGAGCGCCACCAGCGGCCGCCTCACCCTGCCCGGCAAGCTCAGCGACTGCACCTCGAGCAACGGTGAGACCGAGCTGTTCCTGGTCGAGGGCGACTCCGCCGGAGGCTCCGCGAAGCAGGGCCGCAACCGCGACCTGCAAGCCATCCTGCCCCTGCGCGGCAAGGTGCTGAACACCGAGGCGCTGGCGCTGAGCAAGGTGCTCGACAACCGCGAGCTGGCCGATCTGGTGACGGCGCTCGGCTGCGGCATCGGCAAGAGCTTCGACCTCAGCAAGCTGCGCTACTCGAAGATCGTGCTGCTGGCGGATGCCGACTCGGACGGCAACCACATCACGACGCTGCTGCTCACCTTCTTTTACCGCCACCTGCCCGAGCTGATCAAAGCGGGCCGTGTGTTCGTGGCCGTGCCCCCGCTCTACCGCATCGACATCGGCAAGGAGACCCACTGGGCCGTCGATGACGAGGACAAGGAGCGCATCCTCGCCAACAAAAAGGGCAACGCCAAGCCCGAGATCACCCGCTTCAAGGGCCTGGGCGAGATGATGGCCAAGACTCTGTGGGACACCACGCTCAACCCCGCGACCCGCCGCCTGCTCAAGGTCGGCATCCAGGACGGGCTCGAGACGGACCGCGTCGTCAGCGAGCTGATGGGCAAAGATCCCGCCTGCCGCTTCCGTTTCATCATGGAACGCGCGGAGGAGGCGCAGGAGCTGGATCTCTAGGCTCTGAGCTGTGGAGGTGAGCCCGCTTCACCGCTCGGCTGGGAGGACTGGCAGAAGGTGCCGGACGGTTGCGGCGGGCGATCGGACGAGGCGCGCTTGGAGTCACGGGAACCGGTTGCGCGCTGCAGGGCTCCAGTCCGCGACGCAGGCCGGCGCCCTGGCTCGGGATCCCGGCATTGGCCCTGCTCGCGGCCACCTTTCGGCTACGCCGAGCACGGGGCTCGGTGTCAGCTCCGGTCGTGGCGGCACGCTGAGTCGCGAGCGGGCAGTCCTGGAGTCGCGCGGCGTCGTGGAGGGCCGAGCCCCAAAAACATCACGCTCGCAAGCAGCCGCGGGCTTGGAACTCCCGCAGAGCCTACGACGCGAGCACGCCCTCGAGGCCCTCGAGGCGGCGCAGTAGAAAGCGGTCGGCGGGGCCGAAGCCGTGTTGCATGCCGCGCAACACTTCGAGGTATTCGCGAAACAACGTCAGGCTCGCTCCGGGCGCGACGCGCACGGCCGGATACAGCTCGTCGATGACTTGCGTGGAGGCGAGCTTGCCGACCGCGCCGAAGAGCCGGAACACGTAGTCGATCCACTGGCTCTGGCCGGTGGCGCGCGCCAGGCGCACCGCGAGCAGTCCCGCTTCATCCACGTCGTGGGGGTCGACTTCAGCCCTCGAGGCCTCCAGCCGCTGCAGCATGTTCTCGAGCGGGCGCTTGAGAATTCGCTCGGCGTCCTGCCCGCGCCCGAGCTCGAATTGCTTCTCGGCGACGCCCGAGAGCATCGCCAGCACGCTGCCGTGATAGGTGGGCTCGGAGTCGGAGTAGAGCCTCCCCGGAGGCAGCGAGGAGGGCCGGCGGTCGAGCACGGTGTCCGCGGCGGGCCGGCTGCTGCGCGCCTCGCGGATCTGCGGCTGGCGCTCCGCCGCAGACACGGGCACCCAGCACAGCTCCGCATGGTGCTGCCCGATCGTGATGTGGTCGCCGGGGACCACCACCTGCATTTCCTCCACGCGCGTGCCGTTGACCAGCACGCCATTCGTGCTGCCCAGATCCTTGAGCGTGATCTCGCGCTCATCGACCACGAAGCAGGCGTGCCGGCGGGAGATCAGCGGGTCGTCGAGGACCAGCTGGCAGCCCTCCCCGCGCCCCACGACCGTGACGCCCGCGGCGAGCTCGAAGTCGCGCTGGTTCTGGAACCTCAACCAGATCCGGTGGCGCGGACCCTCGCCACCCGCATGCGGGGGGCCTAGCGAACGCATCGCCACGTGGCCTCCTGGTCCAACTCCGATCGGTTCATGTCCGTTCCCGTGAGCGACGAGACAACATCAGGAAATTGCTCGGAATCTGGCGCCTGCCCGCGACCCGAGCGAGCCGGGGACAACGCCAGGCTGGCGCTCGCAATCCTACCTCAGAACGGTCCGCGCGGCAGCTGGCTGACCCTGCGCGCGCCGTGGACCGCCCCGGGTGGGACATTTCCTCCCCTGTGCCCCAGGCTCTGCCTCCGCGGCGCCCCCCCTGCTCCGACATCCTCGTTCAACCGGGTTGCTTGCCGCGCAGCGCCTGGGCGCCGATGTCGCCGCGGAATTGTTTACCGGCGAAGTCAATGGCCGCCGCCGCCTCGTACGCGCGCGCATGCGCCTGCTCCAGGCTCGCCCCCACGCCCGTGACCCCGAGCACGCGACCGCCGGCGGTGAGCGTGTCCGCGCCCTTGCGGCGGGTGCCGGCGTGGTAGACGCGCACGTCGCGCAGCGCGTCGGCCGCGTCGAGGCCGCGGATCACGTCCCCGGCGCGCGGCTCGGCGGGGTAGCCGTGCGCTGCCAGGATGACGCACAGCGCGTGGCGATCCGCCGCCGGCGCCAGATCGCGGGGCTGCGACAGCTCACCCCGGGCCGCGCTGGTGAGGATCTCGCACAGGTCGCCGTCCAGGAGATTCATCAAGATCTGCGTCTCGGGATCGCCGAAGCGCACGTTCACCTCGAACAGGGTCGGAGCCGCGCCGGGCACCAGCATCAGGTTCGCGAAGATCGTGCCGCGGAAGGGCACTCCGGACTCCGCCATGCCGGCGACGATCGGCTCGATGATGCGCTGGCGGATGTGTGCAGCGAGGCCGGGCTCGGGCAGCGACACCGGACCGTAGGTGCCCATCCCGCCCGTGTTGGGGCCGCTGTCGTTGTCTCCCAGCCGCTTGTGGTCCTGCACGAAGGGCAGGAGCCAGGCGTTGCGCCCGTCCGAGATCGCGTGCGCGCTCACCTCGGAGCCGAACACCCGCTCCTCCAGCACGATGGTGCGAGCGGCGTCGCCGAAGGCTCGCCCGCTGAGCATCTCCAGGGCGGCGCGCCGGGCTTCGTCGTGGCTGGCCGCGACCACCACGCCCTTGCCGGCGCACAGCCCGTCGGCCTTGACCACCGGAGGCTGTGGGAACTGTTTCAGGGCCTGTCCCAGCTCGCCCTCGGCTCGCACCGTGATGTGGCGCGGCGTCTGGATCCCGTGCCGGACGGCAAACTCCTTCAGGAAGGCCTTCGAGCCCTCCAGGCGCGCGGCCGCGCGGCGCGGGCCGTACGCGAGCAACCCCTGCTCCTCCAGCTGGTCGACAAGCCCGGCACACAGAGGATCCTCCGGGCCCACGACCACCAGATCGGGGCGCAGCGCCTTGGCCACCTCGAGCGGCGAGCCCTCGGCGTTGGAGAGCTTCTTCTTGCCGGGCTGCGCCGCGGGCGTGGCCTCGGTGCCGGGATTGCCCGGAGCCACCACAACCTCCGCCACCGACGGAGACTCCAGCAGGCGCCGCGCGAGCGCGTGCTCGCGGCCGCCCTTGCCCACCACCAGCACGCGACGGCCGGCACTCATGGGGTTGCCTCCGGCTGGGCGCCGGCGGGCGCTGGGGGCAGGTGCACCAGCTCGATCTTCAGCTGCTCGCTGAACGAGAAGATGCGCTCATCTCGGTAGAACTCTCCAAACACGATGCGCGTGATACCCGCATTGGCGATCAACTTGAAGCAGGCAAAACACGGGGAGGCGGTCACGTAGATGCCCGCTCCCTCGGTCCCGACGCCATTGCGGGCAGCCTGCACGATGGCGTTGGCTTCGGCGTGCACGGTGCGCACGCAGTGGCCGTCCTGCATCAGGTGGCCCACATCGTCACAGTGATCCAGCCCGTGCAGCGAGCCATTGTAGCCCGTCGCCAGGATCATCTTTTCCCGGACCACCACCGCGCCCACGTGCTTGCGATCGCAGGTGGAGCGCGTGGCCACCTGGGTGGCGATGGCCATGAAGTAGTTGTCCCAGTCGACCCTGGTCCGTGCCATGGCCTCTCCTAGTGCCCCGAGCGGGCTGCTCGCAATCACGCTGTTCGGATCCCGCCCCGCAGCCGGCCCGTTGACCCAGGCCGGGCTCAGCGCGACCGAGGTTTGGAGGCGGGCGCGGCTCCCAGCGCCGGTGCCGGGTCCGATGCCCGCTCCAGCACGGGCGGGGGCGGCGGCGGGCGCTCGCTCGGCACGGCCCCGCTGGGCGGCGCATAAAAATCGACCAGGCGGATGCGCCGCGCTGCCAGCTCCACGTGCATCTCGGACGCTTCGCAGTGGAAGTCGCCGCCGATCTGGAAGGGGCTGGGCGGGTCCATCTGCAGATCCACCGATTGCACGAGGTAATCGCTGATCTGCTTGGGATTGTGGTACTCGCCGCGCCAGATCGAGGGGAAGTGCCGCACGAAGCTGGTCGCCGATAAATTGGCGATGCGCAGGTGCATGCGATCCGGGCGCTCCTCCGCGTAAGGGAAAGCTCGGAATCCGTAGCCGTAGTACGGGATGGTCGCGACCGCGACCAGGCGCGCGGGCCCCTCGAAGACCAGCTCGTCCGGGCCGATCGGGTCGTGCCAGGCGATGCCGCTCGGCCCCACGCGGTAGCAGGGCATGCCGCGATTGATCACGCGGCAATGGGCAGGGCGATGCGCGATATACTTCGGCAACGAGCGCGTCAGGCTCGACACGGTGTAGCCCGCCGGGCCCCGGCCCAGCCGCGCGAACGGCGTGCGACCGAGCACCCGCTTCACCGCCTCGTAGTCCTGCAGCACCACGGCATCCACGCCGAAGCCGCAGAACGGAGCCAGCGCGCCGTCGACCTGTACGAGGCCGATCTCGCGACTGCCCGCGTCCTGGCGCAGGCGGCGGATGTCCGCGGCCAGATCGCCTCCGCCGGAACCGCTCGCGCCGACCACGTGCGCGAGCGCGTTGCCGGTGCCGAGCTTCAAGAATCCGAAGCGCGGCAAGGGCGCGCCCTGGCGCTCGGCCTCTGCGTACACCTTCGTCACCATCACGCTGAAGGTGCCGTCGCCGCCGCCGGTGAGCACGGTGCCGTAGCCGCGCGAGACCAGCACCTGCGCGATCTCGTCCGCCTCGCGCAGGCTGCGCGACACGAACAAGTCGCCGCCGAGCAGGATCTGATCGAGCGTGGAGATCACCTCGGCGGTGACATTCTTCGCCTTGCCGTTGACGACCACCGCGATGCGTCCCGGGCTGTCCGGGCCTGGCGCGGCCGAGGGCGACGACCACGATTCGCCGTTGGTCGAATTGCGCGACATGCCGGCTTGTAACACGCTCCGGGCGCGGGGACGGCACCGGCGCGCCAAAGCGGGGCGCTTTTCGCAGAAACCGGAGGTTTCCGGGCGCCTCGGTCCGGAAATCGGGGCTATAACCCGTGCCTTCAATGTATTTCGTGGACGAGTGTCGGTTCCGGGTCGAGGCGGGCCGCGGCGGAGATGGGGTCGTGGCCTTCCGCCGCGAGAAGTACGTGCCCAACGGTGGCCCCGCGGGCGGCGATGGCGGCCGCGGCGGCAGTGTCTGGCTCGAGGTCGATCCCGGGCTGTCCACCCTGTTCGATTTCCAGCGCCAGCCCGTCTACAAGGCCAAGAACGGTGAAAACGGCCAGGGCCGGGACTGTTACGGCGCCTCGGCGGAGGACCTCGTGCTGCGCGTGCCGCTGGGCACGCTGGTCAGCGACGCAAACACCGGCGAGCGCATCGCCGAGCTGCTCGCCAACGGCGATCGCGTGTGCGTGGTGCGCGGCGGCTGGGGCGGGCGCGGCAACAAGCACTTCGCTACCCCGTCCGACCGTGCTCCGCGCCGAGCCGAGCCGGGCACGCCCGGCCAGGTGCGCGAGCTCGTGCTCGAGCTCAAGGTGCTCGCCGACGTGGGTCTGCTCGGCTTCCCGAACGTCGGCAAGAGCACCTTCGTGCGCGCGGTGAGCCGCGCGCGGCCGAAGGTGGCCGCCTATCCCTTCACCACGCTCGAGCCGCACCTCGGCGTGGTGGTGCACGAGGATTTCCCCCCCTTTGTCGTGGCGGATATCCCGGGTCTGGTCGAAGGCGCGAGCGAAGGCGTGGGCCTCGGGTTGCGCTTCCTGCGCCACGTGGAGCGCACACGGCTGCTGCTGCATCTCGTCACGCCGAGCCAGGAGCCCGGCCGCGACCCGGTCCACGACTACGAGGTGGTGCGCAAGGAGCTCGAGGCGTTCAAGCCCGAGCTGGCCGAGCGCCCCGAGATCGTGGTGCTGAGCCAGTGCGACCTGCCAGAGGTGCTCGAAGCCTACCCGGCGCTGAAGCAGGAATTTGCCGAGCGCTTCGGCGTGGAGCTGCTCGCGGTGAGCGCCGCCAGTCACTGGCAGCTCGACGAGTTGCTGACGCGGATCGCGCGCCGCTTGCCGCCGCGGCAGACGGTGCCGCCCGCCGCCCCGGAGGGCCTGGAAGCGCCCGCGGAGGCGGCCAAGGCGGGCTGACGCGCGGCGCGCAGGCAGTGTCCGGCAATGGCCGGGCGCACTACGGCGCTGTTCAGCGAGGGGATGAGGGCAAGCGGGCTTTGTGCCGCGCAGTCCGGCACAAAGCCCGCTGAACCCCAAAATCCGCGCGTCACTGCGTGGCAATGATGCAACTCCGAGCGCTCGCGCTCACCTGCGCTGGTGACGGGACAAGACGCGTCCGGTGCGTCACGCTTGGCGTAAGGAGCCCGCTCGCGCCACATGTCGAAGCACCTGCCGTCGCATCGCTGCATCACCGGTCCGCTGCTGCTCGCCGCCCTGACGTGCGCCGGCTGCGGCAGCACCGACGGCAGCATGTTGCTGCTACCAGCGGCGGGCTCCGGCGGCTCCGGCTCCGGTGGAGCGGCAGCGGCCGGCGCCGCGGGTACGGGTGGGAGCGGCGGCTCTGCCGAGCCCGCCGACGCCGGCCCGGATGCGGCCTCCGATGCCTCGAGCCCGGCGCCTTCGTGCGTGGCGGGCCCCCTGGCCCAGTACTGCGCGACCGGTGCCGGAGCATGCCCCGCGACCTACGCCGAGGCGCGCGTCAAATCGCACGAGAAGGTCCTGGCGCTCCGTCCCGCGCTGATCTTGCAAGAGGCGTGCAGCGCTCCGGACGGCTCGCCGCGCATCCGCGTGAGCACGGTGTACTACGGCGGTTTGCTGTCGCGCTCCTACATCTTCGATCCCGACGGCGAGCGACTCGTCAGCGTGCAGATCATGGACGATCTCGGCGGCTGCGCCGACGGATCCGGCTCGGAGCGCGGCTTCCACGGCGAGAACCTGCCGGGCTGCTTCTTCAACTTCGCCGATGTCGAGGTTCCGCCCCAGTGCAATATCCCCCCGAACTGGGCGGTGCCAGATGCCGGCGCGGCGCTGGACGCGGGTGCCGATGCAGGGACGGCCCCTTACGAGTGCATCCTGGCGCCGTAGCGCGGCTCCACGATCAAGGACCGCCTGGATCGTGAAAGTTGTCGAGTTCGTCGAACTCGTAGGTATCGGCCGCTCGATTCTCAAACCGAGTGCATGCGCCGTTGAAAGCGAGGTGCACGGTGCCCGTGGGACCGTTGCGCTGTTTGGCGATGATGATCTCGGTATCGCCGGTGTCCGGGACGTCCTTGTTGTAATAGCCCTCGCGAAAGATGAAGAAAATCGCGTCCGCGTCTTGCTCGATGGCTCCGGACTCGCGCAAGTCGCTCAATTGCGGACGCTTGCTGCCGCTGCGGGTCTCCACGGAGCGATTCAGCTGACTCAGCGCGATCACCGCTACGCCCATCTCTTTTGCAAGCTGCTTGAGGCCTCGCGACAGCTCGCTGATCTCCTGCTCACGGCTCTGCACTCCTGGCCGCCCCGACATGAGCTGCAGATAATCGATGACGATCAGCCCGATGCGCTTGGCCTTGGGCCCGTCGCCGGAGCCTCGTTGGACCTCGGCCTGTAGCCGACGCAGGCGGGCTCGCACATCCAGCAGACTGATGGCTGGCGTGTCATCGAGCCAAAGCGGCAGGTAGCCCAGGCGGGACGCGGACTCCGTCAGGCTGTTCCAATCCGCTGGCTGAATGTTGCCGCTACGGATCTTGGAGACATCCACTCGCGCATCGCTCGCCAACAGGCGCGCAGCCAACTGCTCTTTGGGCATTTCGAGCGAGAAGAACACGACCCCGTCGCCGGGTTCCTCCTCGACGCTGGCCCTTTCGTCACGCTGGACGCGACGTGGCTCGGCAATTTGCGCCGCGATGTTCAAGACGAAGGCCGTTTTGCCCATGCCCGGTCGAGCCGCGACGATGTACAACTCGCCCGGGTGCAGCCCGGCGGTCATCTTGTCGAGATCGATGAAGCCCGTCGCCATGCCGGTGATGCCGCCGCCATGCTTGGCGGCTTCGCTCAGGATGACGAACGCGCCCTGCAAGGCATGTTTCAGGCTACTGACGCTGGAGCCCTCGGGCTGGCGCGCGAGGTCGAAGATCGCCTGCTCGGCTTGATCGATGAAGCCCTGAACTTCGCCCGTATCGCCGTAGCCGAGCGCCGCAAAGTCCTGGCAGGTGGCGATCACGCGCCGCAAGCGCCACTTCTCTTTGACGGCGCGCCCGTGCGCCTCCACGTGCGCGACGGTGGGCACCGCGTCGGTGAGCTGCGCCAGGTAGGGCGTCCCACCGATCTGCTGCAGGAGCCCCTTGTCCCGCAGCCAGCCCGCGACCGTCACCACGTCCACCGGGCGGCTCTCGCTCTGGAGCGACAGCACCGCCTCGAAGACCCGCTGATTGGCGCCCGAATAGAAGTGCTCGGGCCGCAGAAACTCGGCGACGCGGTCGAACGCCTCGCTCGACAGCATCACCGCGCTCAGCACGGCGGCCTCTGCGTCCAGATCGTGCGGGGGAACTCGGCCCGCGCTCGGACGCAGCTCACTCGTCATATTGCCAGAGTGCCGCTGAAAGCCGCCGGCCATAACGCTCCCGTTCGCTGGTGTCCGACTCCAAAGCCTCGCCGGCCCACTCCTGCGACCGCCGGGGCGCCCTGGCTCAAACCAGAAGCGCTCGAGCAGCCGCAGAAGTCAGCCGCCGCCCCTGAACCGACCAGAGGCGAAAGAACAGGGGCGAAGGACAGCGCCGCGAAAAATCGCAGCGCCGAGGATATCAGGTCTGCTTGACGACTTCGACGCGCAGAGTTGCGGTGATGTCGCCGTACAGCCGGATCTTGACCTCGGTCAGGCCCAAGGTGCGGATCGGCTCGGGCAGCTCCATGAGCTTGCGATCCACTTTGATGCCCTTCTCCGCGTAGGCGCTCTCGATGTCCTTGCTCGTCACCGAGCCGTACATCTTGTTCTCTTCGCCCACCGCGCGCGTGATCTTCACGCTCACGGCGCTCAGCTGATCCGCCGTCGCCTGCGCTTCCTTGCGGGCCGCCTCGGTGCGAGCGCGCGCCAGGCGCCGGAACTCTTCCACGCGCGCCAGATTGCCGGCCGTGGCCGGCAGGGCCAGGGAGCGCGGATACAGGAAATTACGAGCGTAGCCGGGGCGAACCTTCACCACGTCGCCGCTCTCGCCGAGGTTATGCACCTCGCGCTGCAAGACCACTTGAATTGCAACCGCCATTACGTCCTCTCAAACATTTCCGGGAACACAGCCGCTGGAAGACGACCACTGGATCGCCGCCGCTCGCCGAAGCTCGGGCGAGCGCGGATCACTGGGCTTCTTCGGACTCCTCGCCGCCCTCAGATTCTTCGGCCTCTTCCAGATCGCCTTCGCTGTCTTCGCTGGCGCTGGCGCGGAAATCATCCCGCACGTCCTCGAGACCGAGCGTCTTCGCGAGCGAATCTTCCGGATCCGCGTCCTCGATCACATCGAGGTGCTCGAACTCGATCTGGCCCGGCTCGGCGCTGGTGCTCGCGACCTCGTCGCTGATCTTCACGGTCTGGAACTTGAGCACCGCGTCCTGGATGCGCAGGTTGCGCTCGAGCTCCGCCACCAGCGCGCCGTCGCCCACGTACTTGAGGTACACGTACACGCCGCGGCCGTGCTTCTTCACCGGGTAGGCAAGCTTGCGGTAGCCCCAGTTTTCCACGCGGGTCAGCGCGCCGCGCTGCTTCGAGATCACGTCCAGCACGCGGCTCGAAATGCCTTCCGAGGCTTCGCGGCCAGCATCCGGGCGCAGCACGTAAATCGTCTCGTACTCCCGCGCGGCTGCTCCCAAATTCGTCGCCTGTGCTTCAGCCATCTTCTGTCTCCTCGGAGCTCCTGTATTTACCTTATAAACTGTCCGCGCGGCTCAACAAACTGCTGCCTGGCGGTTGACCTGATTCATGGCCCGTTCGATGCCCTGTCGAGCCACCAGCTCGATCACATCCCGCGCACGCGTGAGCACCCCATCGAGCTGCTGCTCGGCCGCTGCGTCGAGCGGCTGCAATAGAAAATCACTGACGCTGCCCGCCGCCGGCTTCCCCACTCCGACGCGCAAACGCAGATAGTCGCGAGAGCCCAGCTCCGCTGACACGGACTCGAGACCGTGATGACCCGCCTCCCCACCTCCGCGCTTCAGCTTGAGGGCGCCGAGGGGCAGATCCAGCTCGTCGTGCACCACCAGCGTGCTCGCCACGGGAATCTCGAAGAACGACATCGCTTTGCTTACGCTCTTGCCGGAAGCATTCATGAACGTGAGCGGCTTTAGCAGCGCCAGGGGCTGCTCGCCTACGCGCATGACGAGCAACTCTCCATCGAAGCGCCGACTCCAGCTGCCAGCCGCTGGTACCAGGCGGTCCAGCACGCGGAAGCCCACGTTGTGCGGGGTGTGGGCATACCGCGTGCCGGGATTGCCGAGACCAACTACCAGAAGCATGGCCCAGAAGCACGGCCCAGGAGCATGAGCTCAGGGGATCAGGAACCCTTCGGAGCCTCCGAAGTCTTGGCCGCCGGAGCCTTGGAGCCCCCCGCGGCGTCGGCCGCGGCAGCTGCACCGGCTGCTTCTTCTTCCTCGCCCTGGCGCTTCTTGGCCGTCACCACCGCGGCCACGGTGCGCTCGGGAGGCAGCAACACTTCCACGCCTTCCGGGAGCTGCAGATCCTTGACGTGAGCCACGGTGTCGAGACCGAGGGAGGTGACGTCATGCACCAGCTTGACCGGGATCTGACTGGGACGGCAGCGCACCGGCAGCTTGCGGAACACCTGGTGCAACTCACCACCCAGGGTCACGCCTTCCGCCTTGCCCGTGAGCTCGAGCTTCACTTCGACGTCGACCGTCTTGCCCAGATCGATCTTCTTGAAATCGACGTGCAGGAACGCGCGAGTCACCGGATGAATCTGGTAGTCGACGACGAGCGCGGGAAAGTTCGACTGCCCCGCGACCTGCAGCTCCACCACCGTGTTGAGGCCGTGCTCGCCGCTCAAGATCTTGGCGAGTGCCTTGGGCGAAACCGCCAGCGGGGTCGCAGCCATTCCATCGCCGTACGCCACTGCCGGCATCTGACCGACGGCGCGCAAGCGCCGGCACGGGCCCTTACCTTGATTGGGGCGAACGCTCGCCTCGAGAGTGTTGGTCGTCATGTTCATTCCTACGAAACCAGTCTACTAAACCGGGCCCCGCCTCGAAGGGCTGCGGCTGTCCCCGCTCCAACAGAGTGTGGGAGGCCTCAGTGAATTTGCCGGGCGGGCCCTGCAAAAGTTAGAGCTACGGGAGCCCAGCGCTGAACGCGTGGGGGCCCCGCCTTCTGTCACCCCGCAGCTGGTCGGTCAAACGAAAAGCGAGCTGACGGAGTCATTCGCGTCGATCCGGCGGATGGCCTCCGCGAGCAGCCGGGCGATCGACAGGTACCTGATTTTCGTGGATCGCTTGCTGTCTTTGGAGGCTGGAATCGAATCGGTCACCACCACCTCGTCCAGGGGTGACTCCTCGATGCGCTGGATGGCGGGGCCGCTGAACACACCGTGGGTCGCACAGGCAACCACCCGACGAGCACCCTTGTCCATCACGGCCCGGGCGGCGTTGCACAGGGTGCCCGCGGTGTCGATCAGGTCGTCGAGGATGATGCACTCGCGATCCTTCACGTCGCCGATCAGGTGCATCACTTCGCTCTCGTTGGCGCGCGCGCGGCGCTTGTCGATGATGGCTAGCGAAGCGCCGAGCCGCTTGGAATAGGCGCGTGCTCGCTCCACCCCGCCCGCATCGGGCGACACAAATACGGCCCGTTGATCAAACCGGACCTTGAGGTAGTCCTCCAGGAAGACCGGCAACGCGAACAGGTGATCAAACGGAACGCTAAAGAATCCCTGGATTTGCGCAGCATGCAGGTCCACACAGAGCACGCGGCTCACGCCCGCGGTCTGCAGCAGATCCGCGCACAGCCGCGACGTGATCGGGGTGCGCGGCGCCATTTTTCGGTCCTGGCGCGCGTAGCCGTAATACGGGAGCACCGCCGTGATCGAGCCGGCTGAGGCCCGCCGCAGCGCGTCGACCATGATCAGCAGCTCGATCAGGTTGTCGTTCACGGGCGAGCACGTCGGCTGGATCACATAGCTGTGCACACCGCGGACGTTCTCCTCGATCTGGCAGAACATCTCGCCGTCACTGAACCGCGACAAGCGTGCGGCGCCCAGCCGTGTCCCCAGGCCGGCGGCGATTGCCTCTGCCAGCTCGCGATTCGCGGATCCCGAAAATAGTCCCAGGCTCTTGATTGCCACGTTTTACCGCATCCAGCGCCAGCGCCTTGTTCATCGCAGCCCCCCGGGGTGCGCCGGGTATCCCCCCGCAGAAGAACGCTCTGCGGGCGTTTCGGGCCAGGTGCTTTTCGCGGGGGGCGGCTTAGCAGCGCCCTCGAACAGAGTCAAACGCCGCCACCGCATTCCATCAATGCATTTGAAACCAGGCCGCTTCCGGCGCTGCGGGAAAGGCAGGCCTAAAAGCCGAACAGCCGGCGTGCAAGCGCCGGCTGCAAAGCCTACCCCGATGTGGATGGACCTCAGCGCATCTGGAGCAGGAGCTTGTCGGGGTCCTGAAGGAACTCCGCCAGGTCCTGTACGAACGAAGCGCCGGTGAAGCCATCGATCACCCGGTGGTCGAACGAGACGCCCAGGTTCATCACGTTGCCGACCACGATCTGCCCATTCTTCACCACGGGCTTCTGCTTGATCTGGGGCACGTACAGGATGCCGACCTCCGGGTAATTGATCACCGGGGTCGCGAAGCTACCGCCGAGCTTGCCCAGCGACGTGACCGTGAAGGAGCCGCCGCCGAGATCCTCGCGACGGACCTTGCCTGCGCGAGCCTCGTTGCTCAGGCGCTCGATCTCGCGCGCGATGTCGAGCATCCCGAGCTGATCTGCCGCTCTCAGCACGGGAACCACCAGGCCATTGTCGGTCGCCACGGCGATGCCGATGTCGAACGAGCCCTTCAGCACGAGCTCGCCCTTCTCGTCGTCCACGACGGCGTTCAGGGACGGGTTCTTGCGCAGCGCGGCGATCACCGCCTTGATGATCAAGGGCAGGAAGTTCAGCTTCACGCCCTCGGCTTCGGCATAACCCTTGATGCGGGAACGCAGCTCCATGAGCGGCGTCACCTCGCACTCCTCGAAGTACGTGAAGTGCGCGGCGGTGCGCTTCGAGCGCGCCATCCTTTCGAACGCCGCGCGCTTCACGCCACGGATCGGCACTCGTTGATCTCCGCGCGCCTCGACCACCCGCGGCGCGGGCGGCAATGCCGGCGCCTCCGGAGCGCGCGCCTCTGGAGCCCTGGCAGCGGCCGGCCCCTTGCGCGCGTGCGATTCGACGTCTTCCCTGGTCACGCGCTGATTCGGGCCCGTCGGTGCCACGCGGCGCAGATCCACATCCAGCTCGCGCGCGAGCTTGCGCGTGGCCGGTGCCGCGAGCGGCTTGTCATTGAAGTAGCCGCCGTTCGCGCCGTTTGCCGCTCCGCCGCCGCTCGGGGCCACGCCGGGCAGATTGTCCTGCAGCTTGAAGACGGGCGAGGCGTCGTCATCGCCGGACTTCTTCTCCGGCGCTTTCGCCGCTGCCTTCTCCGGCGCGGGCTCGGGCTTCGCTGCCGCCTTCTCGGCAGCAGACTTGGCGGCGGGCGCCGGCGCAGCCGCGGCTTCCCCGCCTCCGGCCAGGTCGAGCACCACGAGCACCTGCCCGACGGGGATCACGTCGCCCACGTCCCCCTTCAATTCCGCAACCTTGCCCGCCTTGGGCGCGCCGATGGTGACCGTGGCCTTGTCGGTCATCACCTCGACCAGGTCCTGGTCTTCCTTGACGCCGTCACCGACGGCCACGAGCCAGTTGACGATTTCGCCCTCGGTGACACCTTCACCGATATCCGGAAGCTTGAACTCGAACTTTGACATGGTCTCTCTCACTCGACCGCTCGAGCCGCCTTCAGGATGGCGGGCAGGATGCGGTGGGACAGCGGTAAGTAATCCATTTCGAGCGCGTAAGGGAACGGGGTATCGAAACCCGTCACGCGGATCGGCGGCGATTGCAGGTGATAGAACACGCGCTCGGTGACCAGGCTGCAAAGCTCGGCCCCGAGCCCGCAGGTCCGGGGAGCTTCGTGGACGATCACGAGCCGCCCCGTTTTGCGGACGCTGCCGATGATGGTCTCGATATCCACCGGCCAGAGCGTCCTCAAATCGATGACCTCCGCCTCCACTCCTTGCTGCGCCGCCTTGTTGGCCGCGTCCACGGCCTCGTAGATCATTGCGCCATACGCGAGCACGGTCACATCCGAGCCGCTGCGCACGACCGCCGCCGCGCCCAGGGGCAGCGCGAAATCGCCTGCCGGCACCTCGCCCTTGGCGGCGCGGTAGATGCGCTTCGGCTCCAGGAACAGTACCGGATCGGGATCCCGGATCGCGGAGGTGAGCAGCCCCTTGGCGTCGATCGGGCTGGACGGGCACACCACCTTCAGGCCTGGAACGTGGATGAAATGCGCCTCGGGGTGCTGCGAGTGATAGTGGCCGCCGCGGATGCCGCCGCCCACGGGCGCGCGGATCACCATCTTGGCGCTGTGATCGCCCCCGGAGCGATAGCGCATCTTGGCCAGCTCGTTCACGATCTGGTCGTAGGCGGGCCAGATGAAGTCGGCGAACTGGATCTCCGGCACGGGCACCAGGCCGTACAGGGCCATGCCCACTGCGCAACCGATGATGCCGCCCTCGCTGAGCGGCGTGTCGATCACGCGATCCTCACCGAATTCCTCGAACAGCTGCTGCGTGACGCGAAACACGCCCCCGACCTTGCCGACATCTTCCCCGAGCAGCACGACACGGTCATTGCGCCGCATCTCCTGGCGGAGCGCGTCGTTGATCGCCTGGACCATGTTCATCTGGGGCATGATTCACTCCGCCCCGTGGTGAGAGGACTCGGACGGGCGCTGTGACGCGAGCGCCTCGGCCCGCTGCTCCTCGAGGTTCCAGGTGGGTCGCTCGTACACGTCCTCGAACATCGACTCCAGGCGCGGGCGCGGAGCCTTCTCGGCGTTGGAGACCGCCGTGCGGTAGCGCTCGACCAGGCTGTTGACCAGCTCTTCCTCCTGGCGCTCGCTCCACTGGCCGTTGCGCTCGAGGAAGCGGCGCAGCCGCGCGATCGGATCGCGATCCGCCCACGGCGTGAGCGCTTCCGAACCACGGTAGGCGTTGGGATCATCGTTCGTCGAGTGGCCGCCCATACGATAGGTCAAGGCTTCGATCAGCGTGGGGCCGCCGCCCGCCGCGGCCCGCGCCAGCGCGGCCTTCACGGCGAACACCACCGCGAACAGATCGTTGCCGTCGACGCGCACGCTGGGCACGCCGTAGGCAATCCCCTTGGTGGCGAACGTCTCCGAGGCCGTCTGGCGCTCCGTGGGAACGCTGATCGCCCAGCCGTTGTTGCGGCAAAACAGAATGCTCGGCGTCTTGAAGACACCGGCAAAGTTCATCCCGCTGTGAAAGTCGTTCGAGCTGGTGGCCCCGTCACCGAAGTAGATCAGCGTGGCCACGTCCTCGCGCCGCAGCTTCGCCGCCCAGGCGAAGCCCACGCCCTGCGTGATCTGCGTACCGACGGGCGAGCTGATGCTCATCCAGTGCGAGCGGCGGTGCGTGTAGTGATCCGGCATTTGGCGACCGCGCACGATGTCGTTGTCGTTGCCGAACATGTTGTCGATGAAGCTCTGCAGCGGCAGCCCGCGCATCAGCGCGGCGCCGAATTCGCGGTAGCACGGGAAGATCCAGTCCTGCTGGCGCATCGCGAAGGCCGAGCCCAGGATCGCGGCCTCTTCTCCCAGGCAGCCCACGTGGAAGCCGATCCGACCTTGCCTCTGCAGCGCCGTCAGCCGCTCATCGAGCAGCCGTGTTTCGACCATGTGCCGATAGACAAATCTCAGCTCATCCCAGGAAAGCTTCGGATCCTGGTCCGCTGCCAGCGTTCCATCGTCCAGTAGGCTTCGGTTGACCTTGGTGCTCGCGCCCTCCATTGCCTCCAACCGTACTGAGCACACGTCCAAGTCACAATGCCGTCGTGACCAAACCGGAAACGAAACCGCGCCCGCGCTTCGAGCGTGTCCGAGAAGCACACACCGGGACGCACGCGAACTCCCCTACGCAGCGCCTCCGAGACCAGCGGTCTAGCGACGCACGAGGCCGGCGGCGGGGATCAGCTGCTCTTCGCGCCGCGGAATCGTGAACGGCGCCGCATCGTCCGAAGGCTGAACAACCGGACGAGGACCGCTTTCCGCGCCCGCCCCCGCGGGGACGCGCGCGGCCACGAACGCCTCGGCGGCATGATAGCTCGAACGCACGAGGGGGCCGGAGGCCACGAACTGAAACCCCATGCGCTGCCCTTCCCGCTCGTAGCGCGCGAAGCTCTCGGGCTCCACGTAGCGCACCACGGGCGCGTGCTTGGGCGTGGGCCGCAGGTATTGCCCCAGCGTCACGATATCCACGGAGGCGGCGCGCAGATCCGCCATCGACGCCAGGACCTCCTCGTCCGTTTCGCCCAGGCCGACCATCAGCGAGCTCTTGGTGAGCCGGGCCGGCGCTTCCTGCTTGGCCATGCGCAGCACCTCGAGGCTGCGGTCGTAGCTACAGCGCGCATCGCGGATGCTCGGCGTCAGCGCGCGCGTGACCTCCAGGTTGTGTGCGAACACGTCCGGCGCCGCCCCCACCACAGTGGCCACCGCGTCACGCTGGCCGCGGAAGTCGCCGACCAGGGTCTCGATCAACATCTGAGGACGGCGGCGCTTCAGCGCACGCACTGTCGCGGCGACATGCTCGGCCCCGCCGTCGAGCAGATCGTCGCGATCCACCATCGTGAGCACGGCGTAGGACAGGCCCAGCTCCGCCAGCGCGCGCGCGACGTGCTCCGGCTCTCGCGGGTCGACCGCCCCGCGCGGGTTGCCCGTCTTCACGGCACAGAAGCGACAGCCGCGCGTGCAGGTGTCCCCCAGGATCATCACGGTGGCGGTGCCCGCAGCCCAGCACTCGCCCACGTTCGGGCAGCGCGCTTCCTCACAGACCGTGTGCAGATCCAGACGCCGCAGCGTCTGCTTCAGGCGCCGATACTCGGCGCCCCCGGGCGCGCGCACCTTGAGCCAGGAAGGCTTTGGTTCGCGCGCGGGCCGTACCGGAGGCTCGGAGGTGTCCGCGCAGGATTCGTCGCTCACGCGCTGCCTCCCCCGCTCCGAAGCTCCGTCGGCGCAAACACTCCGCGTTCAGTGAAGATACGAGTCACGTACGCTGCAGGTGTAACATCAAACGCCGGATTGAGCACCCCCACACCTTCCGGAACCCAGCGCCGCGGCCGGCCTTCGCCGGCCCGGGAAGCCTCTTCGGCCGGCGGCGCGTCCGCAAATGGCACATCGGTGATCTCGCTCGCCGCCCGAAATTCGATCGGGATCCGCGCGCCCTTTTCGCAGGCCAGGTCGACGGTGGACCAGGGCGCCGCGACGTAGAAGGGCCGCGCGTGCAGCAGCGATAGACAGGCCACCGTGTAGGTCCCGATCTTATTCGCGACATCGCCGTTGGCAGCGATGCGATCGGCGCCGACCACGCTGAGTGTGATCTCTCCACGGCCAAACCAATAGCCCGACGCGCCGTCGCAGAGGACCTCGACCGGAATCCCGCTCTTGTGCAGCTCCCAGGCGGTCAGACGCGCGCCTTGCAGGTACGGCCGGGTCTCGTCCGCCAGCACGCGCACGCGCTTGCCCGCGTCCCGCGCCGCGCGGATCACACCGAGCGCGGTGCCGTAGCCGCCGGTGGCGAGCGCGCCGGCGTTGCAATGAGTGAGGATGGTGGCGCCATCGGGCACGTGCTCGGCGCCGAGCGCGCCCATCCTGCGGCACGCGGCGACGTCCTCACGGTGAATCGCGCGCGCTTCGGCCGCCAGCGCGGCCCGCAGCTCCGAGGGCGGTGTGACACGCGCCCGCGCCAGCATCCTGTCCAGAGCCCAGGCCAGGTTGACGGCGGTGGGCCTCGTGACTCGCAGCAGCTGAGCCGCCGCTTCCAGCGCGGTGAGGGCCTCTGCCCTGGCGGCCGCGATCACCAGGCCGTAGGCGGCCGTGATCCCGATCGCGGGCGCGCCGCGCACCACCATGTCGCGAATCGCGTCGGCGACCTGCTCCACGCGGGTAAGACGAAAGTAGATCTCCTCGCCCGGCAGACGGCGCTGATCGAGCAGGATCACCTCGTCGTCGCCGGGCGCGAGCTCGACCGCGGAGTAGCTCTCGCCGCTCAAGGGCTCGGGATGAGGGAGCGCGGCCACCTCAGCTGCCCTCCGCTGGAGCGGGAGCCTCCAGCAGCTCGGTGAACAGACGGCTCACCAGCTCGGGGTTGGCGCGGCCCCCGCTCTGCTTCATGGCCTGGCCGACGAAGAACCCGAGCAGCGCCTGCTTGCCGGCGCGATACGAGGCGACGTTCTTCGGGTTCTGGTCGAGGATCGCCTGACACAGCGTGCGCAGCTCGCCCGCGTCGGAGACGACGCTCAGGCCCAGCTCCTTCACCACGTCGGCGGGCGACCGATCGCTGCCGACCAGGGCGGCATGGATCTTCTTGGCTTGAGCGCCGCTGATCTTGCCGGCGTCCACCAGCTGCAGGAGCTCCGCGACCTGCGCTGGCTGAACCGGGAAGCTGGCGTTCAGGCCGTGGCAGGTCGTGTCGCGCAGCACCTCGGTGAGGATCCAGTTGGCCGCCTTCACCGGCTGAGGGAACTGTGCGCACACGTCCTGGAAGAAACGCGCGTACGCGGGGTGCTGGGTCAGAGTGGCCGCCGCGCCCGCGGACAACCCCAGCTCCTCCACCCAGCGCCTGCGCAAGGCCGCCGGCAGCTCGCCGATCAGCGCGCGCTGCGCCTCGATGCGCTCCGCGTCGATCACCAGCGGCGGCAGATCCGGCTCGGGAAAGTAGCGGTAGTCGTGCGCGTCGACCTTGGAGCGCAGAGGTCGCGTGACCTCCTTGTCCGGATCAAAAGAGCGCGTTTCCTGCTGGATGCGGCCGCCGCCGTCGAGGATCGCCGCCTGGCGCGCGATCTCCACCTCGATCGCGCGCTGAACGAAGCGAAAGGAGTTGATGTTCTTCAGCTCCGTGCGCGTGCCCAGCTTGGACTCCCCCACCGGTCGCAGCGACACGTTGGCGTCGCAGCGGAAGCTGCCCTCCTCCAGGTTGCCGTCGTTGGCGCCGACGAACATCAGGATCTCGCGCAGCGCGCGCAGGTACGCCACCGCCTCGGCGCTGGAGCGCAGGTCGGGCGCACCCACGATCTCGATCAAGGGCGTACCGGCACGATTCAGGTCGACCCAGGACTCCGCCCCGGTGCCGTGCACGTTCTTGCCCGCATCTTCCTCCAGGTGCACGCGCACGATGTGCGCGCGCTTGGCCACCCCATCAACATCGATCTGAAGCTCGCCATCGGTCGAGAAGGGCTGCTCGAACTGGCTGATCTGGTAGCCCTTGGGCAGGTCCGGATAGAAGTAGTTCTTGCGCGCGAAGATGCTGCTCTGGTGGATGGTGCACCCCAGCGCCAGCGCGGCGCGTACGGCCAGCTCGATGGCCAGGCGGTTGCCCACTGGCAATGAGCCCGGCAGCCCCAGGCAGGTCGGGCACACGTGCTGGTTTGGCTCGGAGCCGACGGCCACCGAACAGCCGCAAAACAGCTTCGTCTGCGTCAGCAGCTGGGCGTGGACTTCCAGCCCGATCACTGGCTCGTAGCGTGTCACCCTGACTGTCGCCTGCGGGCTCGGGGGTTGGCTACCTGGGTCAGTGCGGCTGGTGCTCGCGCGTGATGCCCGGGTGCGTCGGATCGCCCGGCTCGTGACGGGTGTTCGCGCTCTCTTGCGTACCGTCGCGCCCGCGGAACTGCAGCAACAGATCCTTCTTGAAGATGAACTGCTCGCGCGAGTCGTACGGCGCGGGGTGCAGACCCGTGTCCATGCGGATCGCATCGACCGGGCAGGCCTCCACGCAAAAGCCGCAGAACACGCAGCGCAGCTCGTCGATCACAAACTCCGCCGGATAGCGCTCGTAGCCGCGGCGCGGATCGCCCACGGGGTACTCCGCCGGCACAATGTGGATGCACTGCGCCGGGCAAGCCGTGGAGCAACACAAGCAGGCGACACACTTCGGATCCCCGCTGGGTCGCTGCGTCAAGCGGTGCACCCCCCGGAAACGCTCCGGATAGGGCCGGCGCTGCTCCGGGTAACTGACGGTGTTGACGCCGGAGCTCATGCCTTCGAGCACCGGGTCATTGCGCTGACCCAACACCATCTCCTTCGTGTTCCTGAAGAAGTGGCTCATCGTGATGCCGAGCCCCTTGGCGATCTCCGGCACGTAGGTCTGCACGCCGACGGCCCGCCTCGGGCGTTCCACGACTTTGCCGACGACTTTGCGCGGACCGAGCGGTTTGGTGTTGGCCATGGATGATTCCTCGAGCTCTGAAGCCAGAATTAAGCGCCCATTTCGGCGTTACGGGTTCCGCCAGCCGCCTGCGCGAAGCGCGCCGACGTGCTCGCCACGGACTGGCGATGCCGGGGCGGGCTGAGCAAAAAGAGCACCGTGGCGGCCAGACCGACCAAGCCGCTCAGCGCGAGGATGGCCTTGGTCACGTCCGCGGCCGCGCTGAGCGCTGCCTGGGTGGTCTCGCCAGACGACTGGATCACCAGCATCACGAAGCCCGTGACCAGGATGTTGCCGAGGGAGAGCGGCAGGAGCACGCGCCAGCCCAACTTCATCACCTGATCGTAGCGGAAGCGCGGCAGCGTCCAGCGAATGGTCAGCTGCAACCAGCAAAAGAACACCACCTTGAGTACGAAGCCCAGGAAGCCGAGCGCCACCACCAGCGGGTGCGGGAGGAGCGCGGAGAACAGCTCCGTCTGGCCGATGTGGACGTGCAGCCCGTCCGGATACAGGAACGGGAGATCCCAGCCGCCCAGAAAGATCGCCGCCATGACCGCCGACGCCGAGGCCACCGCGATGTATTCAGAGATCTGGAACATCGCGAACTTCATGCCGGCATATTCCAGGAAGTAGCCCGCGACGAGCTCACTCTCGCCCTCGGGAATGTCGAACGGGATGCGCTTCGACTCGGCCACCGCCGCCGCGAAGAACAGCACGAAGGCCAGCGGCTGGACGAAGATGCCCCAGGTGTTCTGCGCCTGCCAGCGAACCATGTCGTCCACCTGCAGGGTACCGTAGATCATCATGGTGCCGACCAGGGTGAGACCCAGCGTGACCTCGTAGGAGACCATCTGGCTCGCGGCGCGCAAGCCGCCCAGCAAGCTGTACTTGTTGTCGCTCGCCCAGCCCGCGAGCGCCGCGCCCACGATACCGGTGCCCGCGATCGCGAAGAAGTACAGGATGCCCACGTTCAGGTCGGCCACCTGCAGCTTCAGCACGCGGCCGGTGCACACGCCATCGGGGCCCAGCGCCGGCATGAGGGCGGTGATGTCCAGGTGCCCGTCGGGCGTGGTGCCGAAGCACAGGCTGTTGCCGAACGGGATCACCGCCAGCACCACCAGCGACGGAAAGAACGCCAGCCAGGGCGCGAGCCCGTACATGAGGCGATCCACGCCGAGGGGGATGATGTCCTCCTTGAAGGCCGTCTTCAGACCGTCTGCCGCTGGATGCAAGAGACCCAGCAGGCGCAGACCCACGCGCGATCCGCGCATGTTCAGCGCCGCAAAGCCCGCGCCGCCCAGCATGGCCGCGCACAAGAGCAGCACGCCGCCACCGTACGCGGCGCCCGCGACCACGCTGCCCAGCGGTGAACCGGCGATCAACGCCATGGCGCAGAGCACGCCGAGCTGGGCCAAGACGCCGAGCTGCGCGATGCGCCGGGATTGCCCGAGCGAGAGCAGCGCGCGATCCAGCGCCGATTCGGCTCCGCGACGGCGCACGTGAGCCACGGCCGCCGCGAGCGTCACCCACGTCAGGAAGATGGCGAGCTGGCTGAAGAGCACTGCGCGGCCCATCGAGACCGGGTCATCGCCGCGGCTCTGCTTGTCCTGCAGGGCGAGGAACAGCACCGCGCCCGCAGCAGCCGCAGCGGGCAACAGGGCTAGCCCCCGCGCGATCGGCGTCGGCAACCAGACCACCGCGCGATCGGGGCCGACGCGATCCTGGATCAAGGCGCCCTGACGGCGGTCGACCCAGGTGCAGATCACGCCGAGATTCATCCCGAACATGACCACGAACACGGCGCGTACGACGCCGAGGATGATTTCGATCACGAAACGGCTCCGGGCTGCAAAGATCGTTTGGAAACGGGCTCCGCCGGTTGCGGGCGGCCCGCGAAGGCGGCGCGCAACTCTTCCAGGGTACGCCAGGGAATCGGCAGGCCCAGGCGCACGCCGATGGCCGCCGCCAGCTTCCAGGCGGGACGCGATGGACCGACGGGCTGAATGGCTTGCTCGCTCTCCTGGACCATGCCCTGAGCGTTCATGAACTGACCGTCGCTCTCGGCCCAGCTGGACGCCGGCAACAGCACGTGGGCAGCGCGCGACAGCGGCCCTTCCCAGGTGCCGAGCGTGATCAGCGCCTGCAAGCGACCGAGGCTCGCGATCCGGCTGTCGCCCGCAACATTCCCTGGGTCGACGTCGCTGCCGAGCGCGATCACATGAGTGATGGCACCGGCATCGATCGCCGCCGAGAGCGCCGCGAAGTTCTGCGGCCGCGCCGGCGCCAGCAGCGCGGCCACGCCGGCGCTGTTCGGGTTCTTGTCCTGGTGACGCAAGATCTGGTCGCCCTCACCTGCCGGACGCCCCGTGGCAAACACCCGCGACGCGCTGAGCGGCTCCCTGCGGGCGCCGGCTCCGGCGGAGGCCGACCAGAGCGCGCGCTGCGCCAGATCGAGCAACGCGAAGTTGTCCTCCAGGGAGTGCTGCGCGCTGAGCAGCACGGCGACCTTCGCCGGATCGGCCGAACGCAGCAGCTCCGCCGCGCGATCGAGCGCCGCACCGACGGGCACAGCCTCCGGGCTCTCGGGCTGCGGAGTGCCCCCGCGGTTCACGCGCCCGGTGGCCAAGCGCGCCTCCAGCAGGCGATTGTCGTGCACGCGCTGGTAGTCGAGCATGCCCTCGTCGCACATCCAGTAGCGATTGACCTGCTGATTCTCGCGCGGCCGATGACGGTAGACGGTCTGGTTGCGCGGGTCGTAGTCGAGGTGCGCGTTGCACCCGGTGGCGCAGCCCTGGCACACAGAGCGCACGCTGCGCAGGAACCAGACTCGCGCCTTGAAGCGGAAGTCCGCGGCCGTCAGCGCGCCCACCGGGCACACGTATTCGGTCATCAGAGTGTACGGGTGATCCAGCTCGCGGCCCGGCGAGACCACGATCTCGTTCACGTTGCCGCGCTCGCGCACGCTGAGCACCGGATCCTGCGCGACCTCTTCGCAGAAGCGCACGCAGCGCGTGCACACGATGCAGCGCTCCGCGTCGTACACGATGGTCGGACCGAAGACCTGCGCCTTCGGCTTGTGCACGGGCTCATCGCGCATGCGCTTCGCCTCGTGCTGGTGCTCGAGCCAGTAGTCCTGCAACCGGCACTCGCCGGCCTGATCGCAGATCGGACAATCGACGGGATGATTCAGCAGCAGGAACTCCTGCACCGCGGCCCGCGCGCGGGCGACGTGCTTGCTGGACTCGCTGCGGATATCCATGCCCTCGGCGACGACTTGCTGGCAGGCGGGCTGCAGCTTGGGCTTCTGCTGATCGACGTATTCACCCGTGTCCGGATCGTAGCTGAGCACATTGAGCATCAGCGCAGGGCGGCCCGGAGGCGGCGCCACTTCCACCAGGCACATGCGGCAGTTTGCCGCCACGCTCAAACCCGGATGCCAGCAGTAGTGCGGGATGTCGATCCCCGCGCGCTGCGCAGCCTGGATGACCGTTTCGCCCTTCTCGAAGGGAATCTCTCGACCATCAATCTTGAACGTGGGCATCCAAGTCTCCTGGGACGTCTGCTACGGGCGGCCTCAGCGGTCGCACTCGCCGCCAATCATGTTGAGGGAGCCGAAACACGGGACCACGTCGGACACCATGGCTCCGGTGATCACGCGCTCCAGCCCGCTGGTGACCAGAAAGCAGGGCGGCCGAATGCGCACGCGGTAGGGCGTGCCGCTGCCGTCGCTGACCAGATAAAATCCGAGCTCGCCGTTGCCGCCTTCGCTGTACGAGTAGACCTCGCCGGCGGGGATCTTCAGGCCCTCCATGATCACCTTGAAGTGCCGGATGGTGCCCTCGATCGTGTTGTACACCTCCTGCTTGGGAGGCAGCACCACGCGCGGATCGTCCACGTTGATCGGGCCGGAGTTGGGTAGCTTCTTCAACGCCTGCTCGATGATGCGGGCGCTCTGCTTGATCTCTTCGAGGCGCACCACGAAGCGATCGAGGCAGTCGCCCTCCGAGCCCACCGGCACGTCGAAGTCGAACTCGTCGTAGCGACCGTAGGGATGCGCCTTGCGCACGTCATACGGCACGCCACAGGCGCGCAGGCACGGGCCGGTCCAGCCCAGGGAGATGGCGTCCTCCGCGCTGATCTTGCCGATGCCCTGCAGGCGGTCGAGGAAGATGCGGTTGCCGAACAGCAGCTGCTCCGACTCGTGGATGATGGACAGGATCTCGGCCACGGCTGCTCGCGCCGTGTCCTTGAAACCCTCCGTGGGCGGCGAGGCCATGCCGCCGATGCGCCCGAAGCTGTGGGTCAGTCGCGCGCCCGTCTCCTCCTCCATGATGTCCCAGATCATCTCGCGACCTTTGATCATCCAGAGGAAGGGGGTGAACGCGCCCAGCTCCATGGCCATGGCGCCGTCGCAGGTCAGGTGGTCCGAGATACGGGCCAGCTCGCCCAGCGCGATGCGGTAGTAGGCACAGCGGGGCGTGACCTCGATGCCCAGCATCTTCTCGCAGGCCTGCGAGAAGCCCACGTTATTGAGCATCGGGGAGACGTAGTTGCAGCGATCGACGTACGGGTACACCTGCGACCAGGTGCCGCGCTCGCACATCTTTTCGAAGCCGCGGTGCAGGTAGCCGACCTGCACGTCCACGCGCTCGATCACCTCGCCGCTGAGCTCCATCTGGCAGCGCACCGTGCCGTGCATGGCCGGATGCGCGGGACCGACGTTGAGAAACATCGGCTCGGCGTCGAGCTCGAGCTCGGATCGTTCGAGATCTAGATCCTGGGTTTCCATGTCACGCTCCGCGCCTGCTCAGGCTTCGGGGTTTCTCCCCTGGCTCGCGTCCAGCTCTTCGGGGAAGAGCTCCGGATCGCTCTCGCTGCCGAGCGGACCGGATTGCTGGTGAGTTTGACGGCCGAAGGGCATGCCCTCGAACGCCGTGAACGGCGGCAGCTTCTCGTTGTTGGCGCCCTCGCGATAGGGGACGAGGGGCTGAATGCGCTCCGCCGGGTAGTCCTTGCGCAGCGGATGACCCACAAACTCCGGGTACAGCAGGATTCGGCGCAGGTCGGGATGGCCCACGAACTGGATGCCGAACATGTCGTAGCACTCGCGCTCCATCCAGTTTGCGCTGCCCCAAAGATCGGAGATCGAATCGACGCGCACGTCTTCACCGGTGCGGTCGCCCACGCGCGTCTTGAGCCTCAGCCGATGCCCGTGCTGCAGGGAATAGAGGTGGGCCACCACCTCGAAGCGTGGATCGCGTTCGGGATAATCGACCGCCGTGAGATCCGTGAGCATGTTCATCTGAGCTGGCGGCGCGTCGCGCAGGAAGCGACATACCTCATGCCAGCTGCCTGGATCGAGCACCACGGTTTCGTCACCGTGCTGCGCGTATGTTTCCAGTACTGCCAGGGCAAATTGGTTCTTGAGCAGATCGACGAGTCGTTGAGCCATGCTTGATTGCGCCTCTCCGAGCCTGGAGCTCGTGGATGCGGCCGCAGGTGGGTGTTGTCCCCGCCGGGGCGGGTCCTTGCGCAGCGCGGCGCGAACGCCGGCGCGCGGCACCCGTCACGCCACAGAATCCCGCTTCTTGCCCAGCTGCACCAGGCCGTGAGTCGGCAGATCCACCGGGTCGACGCGCGGCTTCACCACCGCGGGCCTGGGATCGCGGCGAGCGATCTTGTCCATCAACAGCATCAAGCCGTCGAGCACGCCTTCGGGTCGCGGTGGGCAGCCGGGAATATAGACATCGCAGGGGATGATCTTGTCGATACCGGCGACCGTCGCGTAGTTGTCGTAGAAGCCGCCGCACGAGGCGCAGGTGCCGAAGGCCATCACCCATTTGGGCTCGGCCATCTGGTCGTAGATGCGCTTCAAGATCGGCGCCTGCCGCTGCGTGATCGTGCCAACGACCCAGAGCAGATCGCTCTGCCGGGGCGAGAAGCGCGGGATCTCGGAGCCGAAGCGCGACAGATCGTAACGCGGGCTCGTCACGCCCATGAACTCCATGCCGCAGCAGGCGGTCACGAACGGGCACATGAACAGCGAATACTTCTGCGCCCAGGCGAGCAAATCCTTCAAGCGCGTCGTCGCGAAGCCGTCCACCACGATCGGTTGCATGACTTCCGGCGACTTCTTCGGTGCTAGCTCTCCCATTCGAGGGCCCCTTTCTTCCAGCAGTAGACCAGGGCGATCAAGAGCGAGCTGATGAACGCCAGCATGCTGACGAAGCCCGTCCACCCGAGCGTCTTGAACAAGGTGGCCCACGGGTACATGAACACCACCTCGATATCGAAAACCACGAACAGGATCGCGGTGAGATAGAATTTCACGCTCATCTTCGCGTGGCCCGAGCCCTCGGTGTCATTGCCGCATTCGAACGGCATGACCTTTCCGGGCGTGGGGTTCTTCGGCCCGAGGAAGTGGCCGGCGCAATACATGCCGGCACAGATCACGAGCGCGACCCCGAACATGAAGAACATCGGTAGGTACTGCGCGAGCATCGTCCGTCTGGGGTTGTGAGGGAAGCGAGCTGGGAGGCACCGAGCCGGCGAGGAGGAGCCCTCGGAGCTCGGGTGCGGGAACATCCCGGCACGACGTGCAAGGAGCAACCGCGAAACGAAAAGGCAACCGAAACAGCGATCTCGACTGCAAAAACGTCGAAAAATGCCGCTGTTTCGAGCGCTTGATAGTTCTTTGGCCGAGCCCTGTCAATGACAGGTAAGGGCCCGACGGTCGACGGCCTCCGAAGCGACTCCCGCGGCTTCCAAAGTGGTGGCCGAACGGAATTTCTCCGCGCTGCGTCAGTGCCTGGCCACACCGGCCTCAACCCCGGCGACCCGGAGCGCCCCGGGAATGCGCCGTCAGACGCGAGCGACTCGGGCGTCAGCTGCGGGCACCGAGGGCGTCAGCCGCGGGCGACCAGGTCCCGCCAGGGCTGAAGCAGTCCCCCGAGACGCTCCTCAACGCGGCGCCGCACGTCCGCGAGGCTCGCTTCCTCGACCCCGGAACGGCGCGCCTCCTCCACTGCGCCCAGCGCGGCCAGGAAGCGCCCTCGCTCCAGAAATGCTTCAGAAAGTCGGGGCCATACCGAGGCTGACCCCAACATGGCGGCGCGCCGGAGCGGGCCGATCGCCTCACCATGCCGGCGCTCGGCCAGCAGCGCCGAGCCCAGCCGCTCATAGATCTGAGCCGCGACCGGCGTATCCCCAGCGTACTGGACGGCGAGCCGTAGGATCTCTTCGGCCTGACTGGGCTCCCCGAGCGCCGAGCAGGACGAGCCCAGCAGGCCCAGCGCATGGGCCAACGTGCCACGCGTGTCCGGCGGCAGGGCTTGTGCTTCCGGCGTGCGCAGAAAAATGGTGAGCGCCGCGGGCCAGGTGCCCAGCAGTTCCTTCACCCCGGCGTAGTCGCGACGCGTGAACAGCCCCTCCGCTTGCGCCACGTGGCTCAGGTCGATGGCATTGCGCGTCTCGGGACGCGCGACATGGTTCAACTCGGCACGCACCCGCTCGCGCAGGTTGCTGCGGAACTCGTCCAGGCTCGAGGCGTGCTCGACGCTGTCACAGGTGAACTTGAGCTGGGCTTCGCCATTTTCGAAGCTCAGTTCCTGCAGCGACAGCCCGTACAGCGGCGCCAGCAACAGGAACTGCGGGCCGATGAAGTGCTGGATGGCTTCGGCGTCTTGTTCGCGCTGTGGCGGCGGCCCGTGCTGGGCATCCAGGAGCAACGCGGAAACGAGCCGGCGCTGGAAGTCGGCGAGCGGCAGCCGCTCCGAATCCTCGTTCGAACTTTCATTCGCGCCGACGGTAAAGTCGACTAGCGTGTTCTCGGGATGGCGACGATCGACGGTCAGGGCCGTGATGCGCGCGCCCGTGATCAAAGAAAACGCGAAGAAGCGCTCCCCCAAGATGTCGCAAAGTGCCTGGAAGCTCGAAACGGTTTGCCCGACCCGATCGAACCAACCGTCCGTGCGAACTAGATCGAGCGAGATCGAACGGGCTTGGGGCATGGCGCCAAGTTGGAGAATGGCACGGAACGCACGTACGTTCAAAGAACAACCGATTTCTCCCGCGGCGAGCGCCCGCCTCGCGGCGCCGATCGGATCGTCAAAAGCATGACGCGACGACTCTTGCGGGAGCGCCCCGCAGCTCGACCGCCGCAGGATCAGCCCGCACCCCAGCTCTTGCGGGGACAGGCCGCACCCCGAGCAGTACGCACCTCGCCATACACTGGTGAGGCCGCCGAGGGCACGCTGGAGAGCGCCCCGGCGCGGAGGACGACCGGCTCCGGGAGGGCCGCCCCTGCCCTCGGCTCCGCTACCCCGGAGGCTCCCGCCGAGCTGACACCGGAGCTCTGTCGCAGCATTCACGCCGCTCTGCTCGGCTGGTACGGCCGCAGGCGCCGGGATCTGCCGTGGCGCGCCACGCGCGACCCGTACTGCATCTGGGTCAGCGAGATCATGCTGCAGCAGACGCGCGTGCAAGCCGTGATCGGCTATTACCAACGCTGGCTCGAGCGGTTTCCGACGCTGGAAGCGCTGGCCCGAGCCGACGGGGAAGACGTGCTGCGCGCCTGGGAGGGCCTCGGGTACTACTCGCGCGCGCGCAATCTCCAGCGCGCCGCCCAGCGCGTCATGGCCGCGCACGGCGGCCGCCTACCGCGCGCGATCGAGCAACTGCGAGCGCTCCCCGGCATCGGCCCTTACTCCGCCGGTGCCATCGCCAGCATCGCCTTCGACGCGGACGAGCCGGTAGTGGACGGAAACGTGATCCGCGTGCTGACGCGCCTGTTCGGCTTGCGCGGCAATCCGCGCCGTGGTCCCCTTGCCGGCCAGCTCTGGCAGCTGGCTCGACGGCTCTTGCCCAGCGGCAAGGCTGCCGATTTCAACCAGGCCCTGATGGAGCTGGGCGCGACCGTCTGCACTCCTCGCGGCGCCCGCTGCGGCGAGTGCCCGGTGGCACGCGACTGCCGGGCGCTCGCGCTGGACAGCGTCGAAGCCTTTCCCGAAGCGCCGCCGAGGCCCGCCCTGAGCGAGGAGCGGCGCGCGGCGGCGGTGATCGCACGGCGGGACCGGGTGTTGGTGCTGCGCGCCGCGCCGGACGCTGTGCGCTGGGCAGGCATGTGGCAATTTCCCGACCTGAAGCTGGCACCCGAGGAGCAGGCGCGGGCGCGCCTACCCGGCGCCATCGCCGAGAGCACCGGGGTCAGGATCGAGCTCGGCGCACCCTTCTACAGCCTGGAGCACCACGTGACGCGCTTCCGCATCCAGATCGAGGTGTACCGCGCGACCGCCGTGAGCGGCCGCGCCCGCGCGCGCGACGGGGCCGAGTTGCGCTGGTGTGCGCCGCATCTGCTCTCGACGCTGGCGATGCCGCTTTGCCATCGCAAGATCGCACGCGCCCTGACGGCCAGCGAGGAAGCAAGCGCATGAGCCGTCGCTCGCTGCAGCCCGGGCTAGGCCGGGTGGCGCAGATCGTCTTTGGGTCGTTGCTGCTCGTGACCCTGCTGATCGGCGGAATCGGCGCGCTACTGCCCCGGGACTGGCAGGTGGAAGAGTCGATCCTGATCAATGCGCCCGCGGCCGCCGTGCATGTTTGGATCGGAGATCTGCAGCGCTGGCCGCGCTGGGCACAATGGAACCAGGCCGAGCTCTGGCCACAGAATCAAGTGAGCGAGCCCAGCACAGGGACCGGAGCGACGCTCCGCTGGTATGGGCGCGCGAGCAGCCGCGACGCCCTGGCCAGCGGCGAGACCCGCATCGTCCGCAGCGATCCGCGCGAAGGGGTCTGGTTCGAAAACCACACGCAGGGCGGCGACGCCTCCGAGGCGATCGTGCGCTACAGCGAGCGCCCGGGGGTGACGTTGGTGACGTGGCTCGACCGAGGTCGCCTGCCCCCGATCATCGGGGGGCTGTTCCTCGACCTGTTCCAGAAACGCCTGCACGATCACATGGCGACCGGGCTGGAGCGCTTGAAGGACCTGGTCGAGGCGGATCGCCGCGCGACAGCTTCCTCAGTGACAGCGAAAGCGCCCGGTTTGCCGGCGACCGCGGATGCGGACGCCGGCTCCCGCTGACGGAACCGCGGGCGGCCCCCCGCCGGCGCTCAGACCTTGGCCGAATACGTCTTGTCCGGGTTCACACCCAGGACCTGGATCGCCTGGGCCACGAACTTCGCGTCCAGCTTGCCCTCGGCGTGCAACGCCGAGAGCGCGGCCGCGGCGATACACTCGGCGTCGACCTCGAAGTGCCGGCGCAGCGCTTCCCGCGTGTCGCTCATGCCGAAACCGTCGGTGCCGAGCGGCACATAGCGCCCCGGGATCCAGCGCGCCACCTGGTCCTGCACCAGCGTCATGTAGTCGCTCGCGGCGATGAAGGGCCCCTGCACACCGTTCAGCTGCCGGGTGATATACGGCACCTGCGGTTCCCGCTCGGGGTGCAAGCGATTCTCGCGCTCGCAGCTCAGCGCCTCGCGCCGCAGCTGCTGGTAGCTCGTGACCGCCCAAACGTCAGCGGCGACGTCGAAGCGCTCCGACAGGATCTGCTGCGCCCGCAGCACCTGCAGCATGATGCAGCCGCTGCCGAACAGCTGCACCTTGTGCTTACCCGGCTTGGGGCTGTCCGCGTACTTGTAGATGCCCTTGACAATGCCCTCGCTGACCTTGGCGACGGCGGCGTCGCCCTCCGCCGGCAGGGGGGGCATGGCGTAGTTCTCGTTCTGCAGCGTGATGTAATAGTAGATGTTCTCCTCCCGCTCGAACATGCGCGAGAGGCCATCCTGGATGATCGTCGCGAGCTCGTACGCGAACGATACGTCGTAGGCGAGCACGCTGGGATATGTGGCAGCCAGCACGTGACTGTGGCCGTCTTCGTGCTGGAGCCCCTCGCCGTTCAGCGTCGTGCGCCCTGCTGTGCCGCCGAGGACGAAGCCGCGGCCCATCGAATCGCCGAGCGCCCAGAACTGGTCGCCGGTACGCTGGAAGCCGAACATCGAGTAGAAGATGTAGAACGGGATCATCGGCTCGCCGATGGTCGCGTAGGAGGTCGCGGCGGCAGTAAACGAAGCGGTGGAGCCTGCCTCGTTGATGCCCTCTTCGAGCACCTGCCCGTCCTTGCTCTCGCGGTAGTAGAGCAAGCGGCCCTTGTCGACGGGCTCGTACAGCTGGCCCTTCGACGAGTAGATGCCGACCTGGCTGAACAGGGCGTCCATGCCGAACGTACGGGCTTCGTCCGGGATGATGGGTACTACACGCCGCCCGATGCCAGGGTCGCGCATCAGCTTGGACAGCATGCGCGCGAACACCATCGTCGTCGACGCCTCGCCCTTCTTCATGCCGGCCTTGAACTCATCGTAGAGCTTGGCCGCCGGCAGCTCGAGCTTGATCGAGGGCCGCCCCTTGCGCTTGGGCACCGAACCGCCGAGGGCGCGCCGGTGCTCCAGCATGTACTTGACCTCCGGGCTGTCCATGCCCGGATGGTAGAAGGGAGCGTCCTGCAGCTGATCGTCAGGGATCGGCAAGCCGAACTGATCGCGGAAGGTCTTGAGCTCCTGGAGCTCCATCTCCTTCTTCTGATGGGTGCCGTTGCTGCCCTCGAAGGCCTCGCCCAGGCTCCAGCCCTTGACCGTGTGCGCGAGGATCACGGTGGGCTTTCCGTTCTTCTCGTGCACGGCGCGCTGATATGCCGCGTAGATCTTCTGCGGCGTATGGCCGCCCCGCCGCAGCTTGGTGATCGCCTGATCATCGAGCGAGCTCACCAGCTCCAGCAACCGAGGATCGGTGCCAAACAGGTGCTGGCGGATGTAGTCGGCGGACGCGACCGTGTAGCGCTGGAACTCGCCGTCCACCACCTCGTTCATCCGGCGCACGAGCACCCCGTGCTCGTCCCTGGCGAACAAATCGTCCCAGCCATCACCCCAGATCACCTTCGTCACGTTCCAGCCCGCCCCGCGGAACACGCCCTCGAGCTCCTGGATGATCTTGCCGTTGCCGTAGACGGGCCCGTCCAGACGCTGCAGGTTACAGTTGATGACGAACACCAGGTTGTCGAGCGACTCGCGCGCCGCCAGCCGCAGCTGACCCAGCGTCTCCGGCTCGTCGCACTCTCCGTCACCCACGAAGCACCAGACCATCGATCCGGACGTGTCCTTGATGCCCCGGTCGTGCACGTAGCGCAGGTAACGCGCCTGGTAGATCGAGTTGATCGGGCCGATGCCCATGCTCACCGTCGGGTACTCCCAGAACTCCGGCAGCAAGCGCGGGTGCGGGTACGAAGGCAGCCCGGGCCGCTCCGCCTCACGCCGAAAGCGATCCACGCGATCCAGATCGATCCGCCCCTCGAGGAAGGCCCGCGAATAGATACCCGGCGAGGCGTGACCCTGGAAATAGATAGCATCGCCGACGCCGCCCGCATCCTTGCCGCGGAAGAAGTGGTTGAAGCCGACCTCGTACAGATCCGCGCTGGACGCGTAGCTCGAGAGGTGCCCGCCGATGCCGTGGAAACGGGTGTTGGCCCGTTGCACCATGGCCATGGCGTTCCAGCGGATGATGCCGCTGATGCGGGCCTCCATCTGCAGATCCCCCGGGTACGCCGGCTCCTCGTGAGCCGGAATGGTATTCACGTAGTCCGTCGTGAGCGGCAGCTCGGGCCGCACTCCCATGCGCTGTGCTTCCTGCAACACGCGGCGGATCAGGTAGGCGGCTCGCTCCTCGCCGGAGTGCTCGAGAACAGCCTCGAGCGAGTTCAGCCAATCGGCAGTCTCCGCCGGATCCAGATCGATGGGTTCTTTGGGATTGCTTGTCACGGTGAGAGCCTTATTACTCGGTCGACCAGCGTTTTCAACATGGGGTCTGCCGGGACCCGGAGACAGCCCGCGGACCCGAGCGGGCCGCTCGCCGCGCATCGGCCTAATGACCGAGGTTGCCCCGCGCACACGGCTGCCGAAGCGTGGCTCGCGAAGCTCGCGCAAGCTCGTCGAAAACTCTAGGCAACTCGAAATCCGGGCGCCGCTTCGCGTAAGCTGTAGCGATGTTCTCCGCGGGGGCTGCGCCAGAAGATTCCGAGGCTGGGGGGGCGAGCCCACCGCCGAGCGCGGAGCTGGCCTGGGCGATGCTCGAAGGGCTGCCGACTCCTTTGTGTCTGCGCGACGACAAATCGCGCTATGTCTGGGCGAACGCCGCCTTCCAGTCCGCGTTCGGTCGCGCGAGGCTGGAACTGATCGGCAAGACTGATTTTGATCTGCTGCCCGAGGAGCAGGCTCGCCTGGAACAGATGCGCGACGCGCGCGTGTTTCGCGAAGGGCAACACCTGTTCTTCGAGGAGCGCTCCAGCCTCGGCTCGACCTTGATCGGGCTGTCGGGCTGGCACATTCCCATCCGCGGGGCAGACGGGGCGGTCGCCTACGTGCTGCGTCAGTGGGGCGTCGCCGGCCACACCGGCGCGCTCGAGGTCGAGACCCCGACGCCCGGCGCCGAAGAGAGCGTGCGGCTGCTGCGGCAGCAACAGGATGAGCTGCTCAAGAAGGAGCGCCTGATCGTGCTCGGGCACCTGGCAGGAATCCTCGCTCACCAGCTGCGCAACCCGCTGTGTGCGATCTCGAACGCCGTCGCCGTTCTGCGCCGCCAGCTCGGGGATCTGACGGCGCCCTCGATCGAAGAGTCGCTGCGCATCGCCGGCGAGGAGGTCTGGGTCGCCAATCGCATCATCAAGGACTTGCTCGACTACGCACGCATCCGCCCCCCTGCGGCGCGCAATTCCAGCGTCCAGGAGCTGGTCGAGAGCGCCCTCGGGCGCGAGGCGATCCCTGCGGGGGTGCTGATCGAGCAACACCTGGGGGACGAGCGCGTGCACGTGGACCCGAACCAGATCAGCGACGCGATGTGCAAGTTGATCCGCAACGCCTGCGAAGCCATGGAGGGCTCGGGGACGTTGACCATCGCCTCACGTCGGGATGGGGACGCTGTGGAGCTGACCATCGCCGATACCGGCGTCGGGATCTCACCCGAGGAGGCCGCCCTGCTGTTCGAGCCTCTGGTGACGAACAAGCCGCTCGGCATGGGTCTGGGCTTGACCACGGCGCGCGCGCTGGTGGTAAACCAGGGCGGCACGCTGGAGGCGGAGGGAGAGCGCGGCAAGGGCGCGCGTTTCAAGCTTCGGCTTCCGCTCGCCTCCGGGCTGCAGTCGCAGGCTCCGCCGCCCAGTAGACCCTGAATCTAGCCTGACGATTGTCAGACAAGGAACCCGAGATGCTGATCGATCAGATCAAACAGCGCATGTTTCAAGCGATGAAGTCCGGAGCGAACGTCGAGAAAGAGGTGCTGCGCACTGCGATCGGCGAGGTCACACGCACCGGCGAAGCCGCCAGCGACGAGCGCGTGGCCCAGGTCCTGCGCAAGCTGGTCAAGGCCAACCAGGAGACGTTGCGTTCCGTGACGGATGCCGCTCAGCGTACCGCCCTGGAGCAGGAGATAAAGGTGCTCGAGGAGTTCTTGCCGCGCTCGCTCTCTGCCGCAGAGCTCGTCGAGCTGTTCGAGCCTGTGGCGGCAGAGATTCGCAGCGCAGGCGGTCCCGGGCCGGCGCTCGGAATCGCAATGAAGTTCTTGAAGTCCAAGTCGGCCTCCGCTGACGCGGACGAAGTGCGCGCCGCCGTGACCCAGCTCCGCGGCGCCAGCTGATCGGCGCGGCGTAGGGCTCCGGCACGCGCGATCCGGGGCCTGCTGGTCCTAGGGCCAGATCCGCTGCATGCCGGGGAGTTCCAGCGCGGCAAGGAACGGAGCCAGATCCGTGGCTTTTGTGACGCTCGCCAGCAGGACTCAGAGTACTGTCCGGGCATGAGCCGAAACACAGCCCCGCGTATGAGTCGTGGCGGGGTCTCCTCCCGATTCCAGCTCGCGCGTCGAGCTTCTCTTCGTTTCTTCGCCCGCTCGTTTGCCCTGATGGGGCTCAGCTTCACGGCTGCCTGGGTCGCCTCCTGCAATGACGATTCGAATGACCGCGTCTGCGTCGCGGGTACGACGCGACTGTGCGCCGATCAGGGGCGGTGCCAGGGCACTCAGATTTGCCTCGCCGACGGCTCCGGCTACGGGGAATGCGACTGCACCGGGCCGCTGCGGCAGCCCTCGATGGAAACCAGCGACAAGCCGATCACACCGCTGGTCGGGCGCCGCTGCAGCGCGGATGCGGACTGCGGCGAGGGCCTGCAGTGCTTCACCGACAAGTCGAACGCGATGTTCGGCGGCGGCCCCGCCGGCGGGTATTGCAGCCTGCCTTGCACTGGAAACGAGGTCTGCAGTGCGGTCGATCCCGACTCGGAGTGCCTCGGGCTCACCGCCACGCAGAGCGTGTGCCTGCGCACCTGCCGCAATCAGGATCCGAGATCCCTGGCCGAAAACAAGTGCCTCACGCGCCCGGACGTCGTGTGCATGTCCGAGGTCGCGCTCGGTGAGGCGGATTTCACTGGCGCACGCCAGCCCGGCTGGTGCTTTCCGCAGTGTGGCAGCGATGAGGACTGTCCAGGTCGCGTCTGCGATCTGCAGCGCGGTGTGTGCGTCGACGCTCGCCCGGCGGGCTTGTCGATCGGCGAGGCTTGTACCGGCGGGACGCAGTGCGCGGGTGGGATTTGCGTCGCGGCCAGCGCGACCGAAGCGTTCTGTTCGGCTCCCTGTGTCTTTGGGCAGCCCGTCGGCTGCGGCTACGGGCCCTCTGCCACCCAGCGAGACGCGGGCTGCCTCGGTCCGCGCTTCGGTGGCTTCCTTTCCTCGGAAGGGATCGGCGACTCGGGCTTTTGCGCCGAGCTGTGCGACGTGGACACGGATTGCGCGCAAGCCAGCAACGGCTGGGTCTGCAACCTGAGCGACGGTGTCCGCGAACGCTTCGGCCGCGGCGGCACGTGCTTCCCACCGGGCGCCACGGATGCAGGCGTGGGCGATGGCGGGGTCAGCGACGCTGGGGTCCAGGACGCCAGCGCTGCCGACGGTGGTTGACGAGACCTCGCGTCCCGCCCAACCTCACGCCGTGATCGGGGAGCCAGATCCGACCGTAACCCTCGCCGAGGAGATCGATGCGCGCATGGCGCGCCTCGATGTCTCCTTCAATGCGCACGGCTTCGACCCGTACGGCGTCTCGAGGTCCTCGCTGGCGGCAGGCATGCGGGTCGCAGGCTGGCTGTACCGGCACTACTTCACGGTGCGCAGCCGTGGCCTGGAGAACATCCCGCCGCGCGGGCGCGTGATTCTGGTCGGCAATCACTCGGGCGGTTACGCGATCGACGCAGGCATGGTGATCGCCGCCTGCTTCCTGGAGCTGGATCCGCCGCGGCTCGCGCATTCGATGGCGGATCGCTTCGTGAATCGGATCCCTTTCTTGTCGGAGCTGGCGAGCCGCACCGGGCAAATCACCGGCTTGCCGCAGCACGCGCTGCAGCTCCTGCGCGACGATCGCGTGCTGCTCGTGTTTCCCGAAGGCACGCGCGGCACGCAGAAATTGTTCTGGAATCGCTATTCGCTGGGCCAGTTCGGCACGGGCTTCCTGCGCCTGGCCCTGCGCACCCAGAGCCCGATCGTTCCCTTCGCCTATCTGGGCGGTGGCGAGGCGGTGCCCACGATCGCGAACCTGAGCTTTCTCGGCAAATTGCTGGGGGTGCCTTACATCCCGATCACGCCCTACCTGCTGCCCCTACCCTTGCCGGTCGGCGCCGAGTTGCGCTTCGGAACACCGCTGCGCTTCTCGGGCACGGGCGATGAGAGCCAGCCCGTCATTCAGGCGCAGGTGGAAGTGGTGAAGGCGGCCATCGCGGACCTGATCGCGCATGGCCTGGCAGACCGCGCGGCTCGGCCTCCTCCTGCGGTGGAGACGCGCGAATGAACGGAGCGGGGCAGCAATGAAGATTCTGATCACGGGCATCTCCGGCAAGTTGGCACAGCAAGTGGCCCTGGAGCTGTGCGCTCGAGGGCATGAGCTGACCGGGATCGATCGCAGGCCGTGGCCGGCGGCGCCCGAGGGCGTCCAGCTCCTGCAGACGGACATCCGCAAGCCGGAGGCGGAGGAGCTGTTTCGCAGCGTGCGTCCGGACGCGGTGATCCACATGGCGACGGTCTCTCACCTGACCACGCGCCGCGACGAGCGTTACCGCATCAATCTCGGCGGCACGCAGAAGGTCTTCGAGTACTGCGAGGCGCACGGCGTGGCGCACGCGCTGTTCGTGGGGCGCCACACCTACTACGGCGCCGTCCCCGATGCGGCCCTGTACCGCACGGAAGATGAGCCACCGATGGCGCTGGAGAGCTTCCCCGAGCTCGCCGATCTGGTCGCCGCCGATCTGTTCGCGGCCTCTGCGCTCTGGCGTTTCCCGAGCCGCATCACCACCGTGCTGCGCCTCGTCTACACGCTCGGCCCGAGCTTGCACGGGACCCTGGCCTCATTTCTCGCGGGCCCGCGCGTGCCCATGATCCTGGGTTTCGATCCTCTATTTCAGTTCATGCACGAAAGCGACGCCGTGGCTGCCATCATCCTGGCCCTGGAGCGCAGGCTGCGCGGCGTCTTCAATGTGGCAGGACCACAAGCGCTGCCCTTGAGTGAGCTGATCCGGGTCACCGATCGCACGCCGACGCGCATGGCGCGAGTGTTGCACCCATTTTTACTCGGCCGGTTCGGGTTGCCGCGCCTGCCCACAGGCGCGGTGGCCCACATCAAATATCCGATCGTGATCAGCGACAGGGCGTTCCGCGAGGCGACGGGGTTTCAACATGCCCACGGCGAGTACCAGACGTTGGCGGCGTTTCGCGCTGCGAGTCCGCCGCCGAGCTCCGCGGCGACACCCCACGCGCCGGGGAGCGGCGAGGATCCGATAGCGATTGCGAGCCCGGGCCCCCGAGGTTAGGGTCGCTCTGCTCAGGAGGCAGGCGTGGCATTTTTTCTAGGACTGGATTCGAGCACTCAGAGTCTCTCGGCCATCGTCATCGACACGGACGAAAAGCGCGTCGTCCTGGATCAATCGGTCAACTTCGGGCGCGACTTGCCCAACTATGGCTCGCCCCACGGCGTGCTGCCCAATCCTGACCCTCGCATTTGCCACAGCGATCCGCTGATGTGGGTCGAGGCCCTGGATCTGCTCCTGGCTCGGATCAAGAGCGAGGGCTTCGATCTGTCGCGTGTCGCCGGCATCAGTGGCGCCGGCCAGCAGCATGGTTCGGTGTACCTGAAGATGCCGATCGCCGATGCCCGCGGCTGGTCGCCGGCGCAGCCCCTGGTGGAGCAGATCCGGCCCTTGCTGAGCGTGCCGACCTCACCGATGTGGATGGACAGCTCGACCTCCGAGGAGTGCGCCGAGATCGCCGCGGCGGCCGGCGGCCGAGGTCGAGTGCTGGCGCTCACCGGCTCCAATCCCATCGAGCGCTTCACCGGGCCGCAGATCCGCAAGATCTGGAAGACGCAGCTGGAGGCCTACCGCGCCACGCGCGAGATCCACCTGGTCAGCTCATTCATGGCTTCGCTGCTCACCGGCACCTCTGTCGCCATCGATCTGGGTGACGGCGCCGGGATGAACCTGCTGGACCTGAAGACCGCGCGCTGGGACCCGACGCTGCTCGACGCGACCGCCCCCGGCCTCGCCGAGCGGCTGCGCCCCGCGGTGCCCTCGCACACGACCGTGGGCAGCATCCATCGCTACTTCGTCGAACGTTACGGCTTCCGCCCGGGCACGCCAGTCGTGGCGTTCACCGGGGACAACCCGAGCAGCCTGGTGGGCATGGGAGCGATCGAGCCGGGTCTGCGCCTGATCAGCCTGGGCACGAGCGACACCGTGTTTGCCGCCATGGACGGGCCGCGCACCGATCCGCATGGCTACGGGCACGTGTTTGGCAACCCGGCGGGGGGCTTCATGAGCCTCATCTGCTTCACCAATGGTTCGCTGGCGCGCGAGCGAGTGGCGCAGCGCTTCAACCTGGACTGGAATGCATTCGCAGCGGCGATCGCGGAGACGCCGGCTGGCAATCGCGGCAACCTGATGCTCCCGTTCTTCACGACCGAGACCACGCCGCGCCTGCTCGATCCCGGGGTGGAGCTGTTCGGGAGCCCCGAGTTTGTCGCCTGGCAGCGTCCCGCGGAGGCGGTGCGCGCCGTGCTCGAGGCGCAGGCGCTCTCCATGCGCAAGCACTCGGACTGGATCGGCCACGCGCCGAAGCAGCTGGTGCTGACCGGCGGGGCCTCGCGCAACCCGGGCATCCAGCGGGTCATCGCCGACGTATTCCAGACGCCCGTGCGCGTGCTGCAAGTGGCCAACGCCTCCGCCCTCGGCGGGGCGCTGCGCGCGGCGCACAGCGTCGGCAATGTGCCCTGGCCGGACCTGTTCGGCGCCTTCGTGGCCCTCGATCCCAAGGTGCGCGTGGAGCCCGATCCCAGCACGCGCGCGGCGTATACGGCGCTCTCCGGAGCCTTCGAGGACCGCCTGGCGCAGCGTTTGGCCGGAAGTCCTCGCACGACGAGCGTGCCGCGCCAGAATTGAGCGGTGGGTCCGGGAGAGCCCAGCACCCGACACCGATTTCACGAAACCTAGCCAGTACTCTGGCCGATGGGGAGAGGCAGGAGCAAACATGGGTGGTTGTGTATTTCGGATTCAGTTCTCCGATGGGCGCGTGGAAGAGCGTGAGCTCGGGGATGGCAGGTTCCAGATTGGCCGCGAGGCTGGCGCTATCGTGCTCGGGGACGCGAAGTCGTCCGCCGTACACGGCGAGCTGGTGATCCAGGGCGCCGCCGTCACGTATACAGATCTCGGCTCGTCGAACGGCTCGTTCGACGCGCACGGCCGGCGCCTGACCGAGCCCACGCGACTGTCGCCGGGCCAGTCCGTGCAGCTGGGCAACTCCGCGCTGACGTACCTGCGCGCGCCCGCTACCGCGGTGGCGCCGGCACCGCGAGCGCCGGTCGCGGCCACACAGCCCATGGAAGCAGTCGAGCCACCCGCTGCCCCGGCTCCGCTGCGCCTGGCCAGCCCGGCGCCGGGCGCTCGTCAGGCCTCGGGTGCGGCTGCCAGCGGCGGCGGATTCAGCCATCCGAGCTCCGACGTGCGCCACAGCTATCCGCTCTCGATCACCTCGGCGGGCATCGGCGAAGCCTTCCGGCTGGTGATGCAGACCCTGCCCTTCCTGCTGGTCCGCTTCGGCATCCTGTGCGCCCTCACGGTCGCGGCGATCGTCTACTGGATCCTGTTGGTCGGGGGCTTCGTGTTCCTGTCCAAGGCCACGCCCCTGCTCGGCTGGATCTGGATCGTCGGCTTGCTCGTCGTCGGTGGCAGCATCTGGCGCTTCGCTGTGCGCTACATGCTGTACCTGATCAAGGCGGCCCACATCGCGGTGCTCACCGAGCTGATCACCACGGGCAGCATCGGCAACGGCAGCGAGGGCATGTTCGCGTACGGCAAGCGCGTCGTCACGGAGCGCTTTGGCGAGGTCAACGCGATGTTTGCGCTGGACCTGTTGATCGCCGGCATCGTCGGCGCGTTCAACCGCACCCTGAACTGGGTTGCGAGCTTGCTGCCGATCCCGGGGCTCGATTCGGTGATGGGGTTCGTCAACGCGGTGCTGCGCGCCTCGACCACCTATATCGACGAGACCATCTTCTCGTACAACCTGGCGCGCGGAGATGAGAACGTGTACCGCTCGTCGAAGGACGGCCTGATCTATTACGCGCAGAACGCGAAAGAGGTCTTGAAGACCGGCCTGTGGGTGGTGGTCCTGGATCGGGTGCTCACCACCGCGATCTGGATCGTGATGCTGGCCCCTGGCTTCGCGCTGAGCTGGCTGCTGCCGGGAAACACCGGGGGCATGGTCATGATCGTGGGAGCCGTCCTGTTCGCTGGCAGCGTGCGCTCCGCCTTCTTGAAGCCGCTGTTCCTGACCATGGTTATGGTCAAATTCCACGCAATGGCGAAAAGTCAGCCCATCAACCTGGAGTGGGATCAGCGCCTCGGCTCGGCGAGCAACAAGTTCGAGGAGCTCAAGCAGCAAGCGGCAGCCTGGGTTCGGCCCAGCCGGGGCCCGCAGCCCGGTGCCGTTCAGGCAGCGTAAAGCGAGCTTTCGGGGTCTTACATCGACGGCGCCGGGGCACCAGGTCGGGAGCCGGCGCCGTTTCACGTACCCCCCCTGGTTCAGCGGGCGTGGCGTGCTGGCGCAATGCGCGAAAATGGGGTTTTGAGCGGAGCCCCTCCGGTCGTCAGTAGGGTCACACTGGCGCGCGGAATTGTGTGCCGGTGAATGTCGGGGCGCGCAGAATCAACTGATCCAGAGACGCCCCCGGAGGCCCTCCTGACCCACCGCATTTTCCTTTCTCCGCCCGATGTTGGCCCCCAGGAGCGCCAGGCCCTTCTCGAAGCGTTCGACTCGAACTGGATCGCCCCGCTGGGGCCCGAGGTCGACGCGTTCGAGGCGGATTTTGCGCGGGCAGTGGGGGTGGGTCATGCGGCTGCGCTGAGCAGCGGCACGGCGGGGCTGCACCTCGCCCTGGTGTTGCTCGGCGTGCAACCCGGGGAGGAAGTGTTCGTGCCCACGTTGACCTTCGCGGCTACCGCCAATGCGGTCTTGTACGTGGGGGCGCGCCCCTTCTTCATCGACGTGCAGGCGGACAGCTGGACGCTCGACCCGGCGCTGCTGGAGCGCGCCCTGGCCTCGCGCGCTCGCTCGGGCCGCTTGCCGAAGGCGGTGATCAGCGTCGATCTGTACGGGCAGTCCGCGGACTACGACGCGATCGGCGAGCTGTGCCGGGCGCACTCGGTCCCGCTGCTGCAGGACTCGGCGGAGGCGCTGGGAGCGACCCATCGCGGGGCAGCGCTGGGCAGCCAGGGCGCGCTGGCCGTATTCTCCCTCAACGGCAACAAGATCATCACCACCAGCGGCGGCGGCATGCTGGTGTCCAACGATGGCGCGGCTATCGCGCGCGCCCGTCATCTGGCGACCCAGGCGCGCGAGCCCGCGCTCCACTACGAGCACCATGAGATCGGCTACACCTACCGCATGAGCAACCTGCTCGCGGCCCTCGGCCGCGCGCAGTTGCGCTCGCTGCATGCCAAGGTGGAACGGCGCCGCCAGCTGTTCGAGACCTATCGCTCGGCGTTGAGCCGCTTCCCGCAGCTGCGCTTCATGCCCGAGGCGCCCTGGGGCGCCTGCACTCGCTGGCTCACCTGCTTGACCTGCGGCTCGGGCGCGGAGCGCGACCGGGCGATCGCGGCGCTGGCGAGCGCCGACATCGAGGCGCGGCCCGTCTGGAAGCCGTTGCACCGGCAGCCCGTCTTCGCACGCTTCGAGTGCGCGGGCGGTGAAGTGGCCGACGACCTGTTCGCGCGCGGCCTCTGCCTGCCGAGCGGCTCGAACCTGCAGGCGGCTGACCAGGCCCGCGTGATCGAGCTGTTGCAGCCTTGCTTCGAGCGCGGGGAGCTCGCGTCATGAGCACCCGCATCGCGATGCTGCGCGGCATCCAGGTCGCAATCGACCAGTGCGTCCTGAGCGCCGCGCTGTGGGTCGCCTTCTACATCCGCTTCGACTGGAGTCTGCCGCCCTCCATGCTGCGCAGCTTGCTAGTGCTCTGGCCCTACGTGGTGGGCATCGAGTACGTCGTGCTGTTCGCGCACGGAGTGCCGCGCTATGTCTGGCGCTACGTCGGCCTGCGCGAGGTGAGCCGGATCCTCTCGGCCATGGCGGCGGCGACGTTGCTGCTGCTATCTCTGCGCGCGGCAGGCGGGCACTGGTTTCCCAGGCTCAACCAGCAGGCGCTCTTGCCCTACGGCGTGATCGCCATCAACTTCACGCTGAGCTTTCTGGGCATCGCCGGCGTGCGCACCCTGCGCCGCCTGCTCAGCGAAAAATCCAAGGCCGACAGCCGCCGCCAGCGCGGCGTGGAGCCGGTCCCCACGCTGCTCTTCGGCGCGGGTCAGGCCGGCGTGCAGGTGGCCAAGGAGATCGAAAATCGGCCCGAGCTCGGCATCAGCCCGGTCGGTTTTCTGGACGATGATCCCGCCAAGCGCGGCACGTTGGTCCATGGCATTCCCGTCCTGGGCAGCATCGACGAGGTCGGCCAGATCGCCCCCGGTCTGCGCGCCAAGCAGGCGTTGATCACCGTCTCCAACGCCCAGGGCAAGACGGTGCGCCGCATCTCGGAGCTGTGCTCCCGGGCGGGGCTGGACGTGAAGATCATCCCCGCGGTGCACGAGCTCGTCGGCGGGCAAATCAATCTGTCCCGGATCCGCGACGTGGCGATCGAGGACTTGCTGCGCCGCGAGCCGATCACCCTGGATTCCGAGGCCATCGCCCACGCCATCCAGGGCCGCACCGTGATGATCACCGGCGCCGGCGGCAGCATCGGCAGCGAGCTGTGCCGGCAGGTCTCCCAGTTCTCGCCGCGCTGCCTGCTGCTGGTGGAGCGAGCCGAAAACGCGCTCTTCGAAATCCATCGCGAGATCACCCGCAACTTCCCCGAGCAGCGTACCCTGCCCTGCATTGCAGATATCGGCGATCGGGGCCGCATGTCACAGCTGCTCGCCGAGTGTCAGCCGGATGTGCTGTTCCACGCGGCGGCTCACAAGCATGTGCCGCTGATGGAAGAGCAGCCGTGCGAGGCCGTGAAGAACAACGTGCAGGGCACGCGCCAGCTCGCCGATCTCGCGGACGAGCACGGTGTCGAGACGTTCGTCATGATCTCGACGGACAAGGCCGTGCGCCCCACCTCCGTGATGGGCGCCAGCAAGCGGGCCGCCGAGATCTACGTGCAGTCGCGCGCCCGCTTCAGCCAGACACGTTTCGTCACCGTGCGCTTCGGCAACGTGCTGGGCTCAGCGGGCAGCGTCGTGCCGATCTTCAAGAAGCAAATCGCCGCGGGCGGTCCAGTGACGGTGACGCACCCCGAGATGGAGCGTTACTTCATGACCATCCCGGAGGCGACCCAGCTCGTGCTGCAGGCGGGCACCATGGGCGCCGGCGGAGAGATCTTCATCCTGGACATGGGGGAGCCCGTCAAGATCGTCGACCTGGCGCGCGACCTAATCCGTCTGTCGGGCTTCTCCGAAGAAGAGATCCGGATCGAGTTCAGCGGCGTACGCCCGGGTGAGAAGCTGTTCGAGGAGCTCTCGACCGAGGAAGAGGCGGCCCATCGCACCCATCACCCCAAGATCTTCGTGGGGCGCACCAGCGCCGAGCAGATCGAGGACGTCGAGCATCTGCTCGATCGGCTGGTAGAAGCCGCGCTGCAGGGCGCGTCGTCGCTGGTGAAGTCGGAGCTGCGCCGCATCGTCACGGACTACGCGCCGGCAGGCGCGGACCTGGACGTTGCTTCGGCGCGCCTACCGGCGAGCGGCGCGGCCGCTTTGCCCGAAACGGGAGCGACCAGCACGACGCGCCTGACGCGCCCGCCGGAGCCGATCGTGCCGCGCGGCATCGTCAGCGGTGGCGCGCTCAACTGACGGCGCGCGCGGGCTCGTTCGCCAGAGCAGCGCGCAGCGCGTCGGCGACCCGGCGCTGCGTGTGCGGCTCGATTTCCGGCCAGATCGGCAGACTGAGCACGCAGCGGCTCGCGGCCTCCGCCTCGGGCAGCTCCAGCCCGAGGTGGGCAGCGCGATAGGCGGGCGCCCGGTGCAAGGGGGTGGGGTAATACACCATGGTCTGGATGCCTTGCGCCGCCAATTGCTCTGCGACGCGATCGCGCTCGGTGGCGGGCAAGCGCACCGTGTATTGGTGGAACGTGTGCGCGGCGTCTGGATCGCGCCAGGGCCTCACCAGGCCGGGCAGGTCCGCCAGCAGCGCATCGTAGCGCTCCGCGGCGCGCTGGCGCGCGGCGAGCGCTCGATCGAGCCGCGGCAGTTTTACGCGCAGCACGGCGGCCTGCAGCGAATCCAGGCGCGAGTTGTGGCCGATGCGCTCGTGCTCGTGCCGGCCGCGCCCCGTCGAGCTGCGGCTGCCGTGCTGGCGCAGCTGGCGGCAGGCTTCGGCCACCTCGGTGGAATTGGTCGCCAGCACCCCGGCGTCCCCGAACGCGCCCAGGTTCTTGGACGGAAAAAACGACAGGGCCGCGGCGTGGCCGAGGCTGCCCAGCTTGCAGCCCCGATGGCTACCGCCGAGCGCCTGCGCGGCGTCCTCCAGCAGCAAGAGTCCGTGCTGCTCCGCTAGCTGGGCAAGGCGGTCCATGGCCGCGGCCTGCCCGAACAGATGGACCGGCAACAGCGCGCGCGTGCGGCGGGTGATGGCGCGCGCCGCCGCAGCCGGATCGAGGTTGAAGCTGCGCGGATCGACGTCCGCGAAGACCGGCTGCGCACCGACCGCGCTCACCGCCTCGGCGCTGGCAAAGAAGCTGAAGGCCGGCACAATCACCTCGTGCCCGGGCCCGACCCCGAGCGCGCGCAGCCCGAGCACCAGCGCGTCGGTGCCGGAGTTCAAGCCGACGCACTCGGCGACACCCAGGTATCCCGCCAGCTCACGCTCCAGCGCGCGAACCTCCGGCCCGTTGACGAACAGCCCCGAATCAATCACCCGGGCCAGCGCGGCATCGATATCCGCACGCAGCTCGCGCAAACCTGGCGCGAGATCCACCATCGGCACGGGTGGGCTCATCTCGTGCCCCGCTCCGCTGGGGAGAGCTCTTCGGCGAGCAACACCAGCCCCGTGGACCCGGCGCGGTAGCAACGGCCGCACTCCGCGCAGCGCGCGCTGACCTGGCCTGCGCTGACCAGCAGGGCCAGCGTCGTCCCGCATTGGCAGGCCCAGCCGAACGCCTTCGCAGGCACTCCGATCGCGCGCGCGTGGTCGCGCACGTCGTGCGTCACCACTGCGCCCGCGCCGATCATCGCCCATTTGCCGATGCTCACTCCGCAGATCAGCGTCGCGTTGGCACCGATGCTCGCGCCCTGCCCGACCCGAGTCGTAAGATAGCTGGAGCGCTCGCGCGGGAACGCCGCGCGCGGCGCTTTCACGTTGGTGAACACCATGCTCGGGCCACAGAACACGTGGTCCTCGAGGATCACGCCGGCGTACAGCGACACATTGTTCTGGATCTTGCAGCCACGCCCGATCTTGACACCGTCCGCCACGTACACGTTTTGCCCGAGCGTGCAGTCGGGCCCGATCTCAGCGCCGGCGCTCACGTGCGAGAAATGCCAGATCTTCGTGCCATCCCCGATGCGAGCACCCGCATCGACCACCGCCGACTCGTGCACGTAGAATGGCTGCTGAGACATCGAGCGCTTCTAGCAAGGGAGGCGGCCTGCGCGAAAGCCTGGAAACAGCGCTATCTCGCCCACGCGGCCGCGCCAGGCCAGTAGCGGGAGAGCCCGAACCCCAGCAATACGCCCAGCCCCAACCAGAGCAGCGCTCGCGGCGCGCGCGCCCGCGAGGCCGGCTCGCGAAACTGGATGCGCCTCACGCGCTGCGCTTCGGCATCCACCAGCAGCACCCCCTCCACCCCGAACGCCTGGCGGTACTCGAGCAGCTGGCGCCGCGTCGGTCCGTGCGACAGGCTCAGCGCGCGCTCGCCTGTCTTCACCTCTGCCACCCAGGCTGCACCGCCCGCTTCGACGAGATAGTCGGCGATCAGGTCGAAGCGCACCTCCTGGCCATCTGCCAAGACGGACCAGACTCGGCGCACCTGCCGCCCCAGCACGGTATAGCCCGCGCGCTCCAGCACCAGCGCGGCAGCGCGCTCGGCCTGGTGCGCCCGCGCGGCACGGCGCACGCGCCGTCGCCGCGCCAGATGTTTCACCAAGTGAAACGCAGTGGAACCAAGCAGCACCGCGACGAGCATTCCGAGCAGGAACGCTGTTGGGCCGATCCGGAGCAAGTCCGAGGGTCGCATGCGCCCGCGACTGTCGCACGAACACCCACGCAGGGGAACTCTCGGCGCCACGGCACCGAGGTCCTCGCATCGAAATTCATACGTCGTTCCGTTTCCAAAGATTAAGGACGAGCGTCGAAGGCGGCGCTGCATCAGACTGAAGAAGCTGCATGCTTGCTGTGAGAGATGGCTCGGGTGACGTGGAGGGGCCGCTGCCTCCCTCTTCATCGGCCACGCGCGCGAGCTCGCCGACGGAGGCTTCGCCGCCTCCATCGGAGAGTGGCGAGTCACGGCGTGAGGGCAAGGTGCACAGACCTGGCGACGTGGTCGACGGGCGCTACGTGCTGATCGAGCCGCTCGGCAAAGGCGGCATGGGCGTCGTCTGGAAGGCGCGCTCGACGGCACTGGAGGTCGAGGTCGCGGTGAAGCTGGTGCGCGGCACCACGCCCAGCGCCGAGGCCTTCAAGCGCATGGCGCGCGAAGCGCACGCGGCGGCCCGGCTGGGCCACCCCGCGATGGCCCCGGTCCTGGACTTCGGCGCGACCCCCAGCGGAGATCCGTACGTGGTGATGGAGCTCTTGCACGGCGAGTCGCTGGGCGAGGTGCTGGGGCGCGAGCGCAGGGTCGACACGCTGCGGGCCATCAGCCTGCTGTTGCCCATCATGGATGGGCTGCGCGAGGCGCACGACAAGGGCATCGTACATCGCGACATCAAGCCGGAGAATCTCTTCCTCTCCAAGACCACGCGCGGCCGGTTGCAGCCCAAGGTGCTCGACTTCGGCATCGCGAAGCTGGAGCAAGCCACCGATACCAGCACGCGCCTGACGCAGGACGGGGCGGTGCTGGGCAGCCCGGGCTACTTCTCGCCGGAGCAAGCGCGCGGTCAGACGGACATCGACTTCCGCACTGACATCTGGTCGATCAGCGTGGTCCTGTACGAGCTGATCACGGGCGAGCTGCCCTTCAGCGGTCCGAACTACAACGCGCTCTTGATGAGCATCCTCAAGGACAACGCCAAGCCCATCACGGCTTACGGCTACGGGGATGACGAACTCTGGCGCATCCTGCAGCGCGGCTTGCACCGCGATCGCGAGCGGCGCTGGGGCTCGATGTGGGAGCTCGGCCGCGCGCTGGCGAAGTGGCTGCACGACAGGGGTGTGCGCACGGACGCCGCGGCGCGCTCCCTGGAAGAGGTGTGGCTCGAGGCGCGGCCCAGCGAACAGGCTCCCGCGGCTGCCGATGCGCCCAGGGAGGGCACACGGCGCGGCGTGCTGAGCACGCTGATCAAGCGTCGTTCCGCCGACACGCTGGCGGGCGAGACCATCTCCACGCTGAGCGGGCAGCGCCGGGTCGCGACCCGCGTGCTGGGCTGGGGTGCGGCCGCAGCGGCGATCCTGGCGCTGGGCTGGAGCGTGGCCGCTCAGGCCCCCAGCTCGCAGGTGGCGCGCGCAGCCGCGGTTGCCGAACGCGGTGCAGCCGCGGCGCAGATCGCAGCGCCCAGCGCGCCCGTGACGGCTCCCGCACCCGCCACGCCTCAGGTCGATCCGATCGCCAGCGCGGTGGTCGCCGCACCCGATGCACACCCCGCAAAGAAGCCCGCGCTGACCGGCAATCAGGTGCGTGCCGCGCTCGCGGAGCGCAGCTCCGCAACCAGCGACAGCACGACGGCGCCGCAACACGCCAAGCCGGCGGACTCCAGCAAGCCTCGCCGCGCAGCTGCACGGCCCGTGCTCCAGGCCCGGCAGCCGCAGAGCAAGAAGCGCATCGACCAGGAGTTCGGCTTCTAACCGCGGCTTCCCGGCGCTGGGGCTCGATTTCGAGCTACAAGCGACGGAGTTTGGGCCGTTCCGATCCGACGGAAGGGCCTCGATGTCGAAAACCAATCGCCTGGAAAACGGGGCTCGCTGCTGCGGCGCGCTGAGTCGCTGGGTCTCTGTCGGCGCCGCTGCCGCGTGGCTGCTGGCGGGCAGCGCGCAGGCAGCCGAACCTGCGGCGGAGCCCGCCGGCGAGAACGCCAACCTGGATCTCGCGCGCAGCGTCGCGGTCACCGGGCGTGAGGCCTTCAATGCCGGAGATTACGAGACCGCGCTGGCGTTGTTCCGGCGCGCCTTCACATTGTACCCGGCTCCCACCGTGGTGCTGTACGAGGCGCGTACGCTGGAGAAGATGGGGCTCTTGCTGGAGGCGGCCGATGCCTACCTGCGCACCACGCAGACCCAGGTGCCCTCGGACGCTCCCGGGCAGTTCGCCGAAGCCATCGCCGCCGCCCGCCAGGAGGAGCGCGCGCTGCGCACCCGCATCCCCACCCTCACCCTGCGCGTCGACGGGGTCAGCGCCAACGATCCGAACCTGGAGGTGTCGATCAATGGCCGCGCCATCGGCGCAGCGCAGCTCGACCAGGCGCAGCGCTTGAACCCGGGCACGTATCGCATCAAGGGCTCGATCGGCGGCGACCGCTCGGACATCGCCGAGGTGGTGCTGTCGGAGGGACAGAAGGCGTCCGTCGCGCTGAACCTCGCGGCGCCCTCGCTCAGCCCGCCCGCGCCGACGGTGATCCATCCCGCTCCCACCGCGGTCGACGGCGAGCGCCCCGCCTCTCCTGGCGACACGCTGCGGCTCGCTGCCTATATCTCGGGGGGCGTGGGCCTCGTCGGCCTCGGCGGCGGGATCGTGACCGGCCTGATCGCAGTGAAGAAGCACAGCCAAGCCGAGTCCGAGTGCCAGGACAACAACTGTGACCCGGACGGCCCCGGCCCGGGCATGGTCAAGGACTTCCAGTCGATGCGCACCGTGAGCACGGTCTTCTATGGAGTGGGCGCCGCCGGCCTGGCCGCTGGCGTGGTGTTCTGGCTGGTCGCGCCCAGCGCTTCGGATGCGAGTCAGGCCGGTGCCATCCGGCCCTGGTTCGACGCCCATACCGTCGGCGTTCAGGGCGCCTTCTAGCGCTGCAGCGCGGAACACTGCCTGTCCCGGCAGCGACTCCGGTATAGTGCGCGGCGTGCTGACCCTGCGCTATGTGATCTGCGACGTCTTCACCGAGACGCCGCTGGAGGGCAATCCGCTCTGCGTCTTCACGGACGCTCGCGCGATCTCGCCGGAGAGAATGCAGGCGCTGGCGCGCGAGCTCAATCTCTCCGAGACGACGTTCGTGCTGCCCGCGGAACAAGGAGGCCACGCGCGCGTGCGCATCTTCACTCCGACGCGTGAGCTCCCCTTTGCGGGTCACCCGACGCTGGGTACGGCCTTCGTGCTCGCGGGGCCGATGGAGGCCACGGAGATCCGGCTGGAGCTGAACGTCGGCGTCGTTCCCGTCCGGCTGGAGCGCGAAGGCGCTCGCGTGACCTTTGGCTGGATGACGCAGCCGTCACCCAGGCCCATCGCGAGCCCGGAGCAGCGCGCCGTGCTCGAAGCTCTGGGCCTGTCCGCGCAGCCGCTCACCTGGCAAGCGTATGAGAATGGGCCGCGTCACCTGTGCGTGGGCGTCGCCGACGCGAGCACGCTGCGCGGTCTCCGGCCGGATTTCTCCGCGCTGGCGCGCGCCTGCGAATACGGGGTGGGCGTGTTCCACTTCGACGGCAGCCTGTGCAGGGTGCGCTATTTCGTGCCGGCCGCGGGCGTGAACGAGGACCCCGCGACGGGTTCCTTCGCCGGGCCGCTGGCGCTGCAGCTGCGGCGCGAGGGGCGGCTGCCGGCGGGCGAGACGCTGCGCATCGAGCAAGGCGCGGAGATACAGCGGCCTTCGACGCTATTTGCCCGCGTCAGCGCCGATGCGGAAGCGCGCGTCGAAGTCGGCGGCTCGGCGCGCCTGGTCGCCCGCGGGCAATTCGTGCTCTGAGGCGCGGAGCGGCCCGCGCGGCGCCGCGCCCAGAGCTCGCAACTCTTCGGCGATCGCGCGCAACCCGAGCTGCAGCCGCTCGCTGCTGAGGAACGCAAACCCGACGCGGAAGCCGTTGAGGTGCGGCTCGCCGTAGAAGTGGCCGCCCGTGTGCTCGATGTGCACACCGCGCCGCGCCAGGCGCTGGCACAGCTCGGCGGCGGGCGTGGAGCGCGGCAGATCGAGCCACAGCGTCGGGCCCCCGCCCGGCGTGCTGAAACGCACTCCTCGGGGCATGCAGTCCCGGAGCAGCTCCAGGCACGCGAGGTAACGCTGGTCCAGCAGGCCGTGTACGCGACGCAGATGCGCATCATAGTAGCCGCGCGTGATGAACTCGTGCAGCGTGGCCTCGAGCAGCATGGCATTGCCCAGCGTGGCCACTCGTTTGGTCGCGACCAGCGCATCGCGCGTGCCCTCCGAGCACAGCAAATAGCCGAGCCGCAGCGAAGGCAGCAGCTTCTTGGTGAACGAGTTCACGTACAGCACGTTGGGGCCGCCCAGCGCGCGCAGCGTGGGCCGATACTCGGAGCAGGAGAGCATGTCCGAGCCCCAGTCGTCCTCCAGGATCGCAAAGCCGTAGCGCTCCGACAGCTCGAGCACGCGCTCCAGCTCGCTCGAGGAGTAAGAGTACCCGGTCGGGTTCTGGTAGCTGGTGATCACGTAGACCAGGCTCGGGCGCGCCTGGGCCAGTGCGTCTTCCCAGGCGTCCAGATCCAGTGGACGGAACGGGTCCAGCGTCAGCGGTACCAGCCGGCAGCCGAGGTGGAGAAAGAGCTGACGCGCGATCGCGTACACCGGGTTCTCGGTGGCCACCACCTTGCGCTCCAGCGAACGGCCCACGATGTCGAGCGCCTGCTGAGACCCGCTGGTGATGATCACCTCGTCCGGACCGGCCTCGATACCGCGCGCCCGCAACCGCTCGGCGATCGCCTCGCGCAGCCCGGCATGGCCCTGCGCGTCGTAAAAAGTGTGCAGGCCCGGGTTGGCCAGCACCGAGCGAAAGCAGTCGCTGAGCTGCGCGTGCGGCAACAGCTCGGGATCGATGAACACGTTGCTCAGCTCCAGGCGATCCGTGCGCACCGGCTGCGGCCGAGGCAGGTCCGGCCCGACCAGGCGCGGCGCGCTCGGCTGGCGCAGCGGAGCGGCTGCCACGCCCGCGGGCGGAACAGCCACGAACACGCCCTGACGCAGCCGCGCTTCGAGCAAGCCACGCGCGACCAGCTCGTCGTACGCAGCCTGCGCCGTGTTCTTGGAGATGCCCAGCCGATGCTCCAGCGCGCGCACCGGCGCGAGCCGCATGCCCGGGCGCAGCCGCCCGCTCGTGATCTCCTGGCGGAGCTGCTCGACGATGTCCCTCTGGCTGACGCGGCGGCCCGGCTGGGACGCCACAAAATTCACCGAAACATACGGTTCGCGCGCCATCTCTCAGGGCTAGCGCGCGCGCGGACGGCCGTCGAGGGACAGAGCCTCGAGGGGCGCTGGGACAGCCTGGGTCCTAGGGGCGAAGGCCCCGGATGACCGCGGCGTGTTCCGCATCGAAATCGTGGCGGTGGATCTCGGCGGCGGAGGGCTCCAGGGCGGCGCGGCCGCGGCTGGCGATGATCTTCGCGTACCAGTGGTACGAGTCCTTGGGAATGCGCCGACCTGTCGCGTAGTCGACGTAGATCAAGCCGAAGCGCTCCTTGTAACCGTCGGCCCACTCGAAATTGTCCAGCGCGGACCAGTGGAAATAGCCCTCGACCGGCACGCCGTCGCGAATGGCCCGGTGCAGCTCGCGCAGATGCCGCGTCAGAAAGTCCATGCGTTGCGGATCGTGCACCCGGTCATCGAGTGAAGGCCAGTCGCGCAGCGAGAGACCATTCTCCGTGATCAGGATCGGCTTGCGGTAGCGCTCGTGGGCGAACTTCGGCCCCCAGTAGAGCGCCTCCGGCGTGATCGGCCAGTTGAAGGCGCTGAGCGGAAACCCTGCCGGCGTCGGCACGACCTCGGGCTTGCCTGCGGCGCCGCGCCGGACGCGGACGCCCTGATAGATGTTGAGGCCGAGGAAGTCGGTCGGCGCCGAGATCAGCTCCAGGTCTCCCGCGGCCAGGTGCGGCACATCCTTGCCGAACAGGCGCCAGCCGTCCTCCGGATACTGACCGAGCAACACCGGATCGGTCCACCAGGTGAGGTTCCAGTGGTTGGGGTCGACCACGGAGTACATCAGCTCGCGCGCCGCGGAAATGTCTTCCGGAGAGTCGCTGTCAGGCAGCTTGGGAAAGCCCATGGGCGCAAAGCCGATGCTCGCCGGACGCGGGCTGGCGGCCCGGATCGCTTGCACGCCGCGGCCGTGCGCCAGCAGCGCGTGATGACCGCAGCGCAGCATCTCGGCCAGCGAGAACTGCAAGCCCGGCGCGTGGCGGCCGTCATAGTGACCATAGCCGACGAACACCTGCGGCTCGTTCAGCGTCAGCCAGTGTTCCACGCGATCGCCGAGCTTGCGCACGCACAGCTCGCTGTAGTCCGCGAACCAGGAGGCGACGTCCCGATTGAGCCAGCCCCCGCGGTGGTACAGATCGAGCGGCAAGTCCCAGTGGAACAGCGTGACGTAAGGCGTGATGCGCGCCGCCAGCAGCTCATCCACCAAGCGGTCGTAGAAGGCCAGACCGGCGGCGTTCGGCGCGCCCGTGCCGGTGGGGAGGATGCGCGGCCAGCTCAGGCTGAAGCGGTAGCCCGTGAGCCCGAGCTGCCGGAACAAGGCCACGTCCTCCGCGAAGCGGTGATAGTGATCGCTCGACACCTCGGCGTTGTGGCCGCCGTGGATCGCGCCGGCCTTTTCACACAGCATGTCCCAGATCGACAGACCGCGGCCGCCGCTGCGCGCGCCGCCCTCGACCTGATAGGCGGCCGTGGCCGCGCCCCACACGAAGCGATCGGGAAATGCCTGGGTATTCATGGCGTGCAGGCTCTTAGCACGGAGCGGCGCCCAGGGGTCCACCCCTCCGCGGGGGTGCGCGGGCTCCGGGAAGCGGTGGACGCGGCGTTCGGGCGCGCGTTACGCTGCCCGCATGCAGACGTGGGGCACGACACAGCGGCCGGTGCCGCGCATCGGCCAGGGTACCTGGCACCTCGAAGCGGGCGACGAAGCCGCCGCCATCGCTGCGCTGCAGCACGGGCTCGATCGCGGCCTGACGCACATCGACACCGCGGAGCTCTACGGCTCCGGCCGCGCCGAAGCGATCGTGGGCAAGGCGATCGCAGGCCGGCGCGACCAGGTGTTCCTGGTCAGCAAGGTCATGCCCAGCAACGCCAGCCGCACGGGCACGCTGAAGTCCTGCGAGCGCAGCCTGAAGTATCTCGGCACCGATCGGCTCGACTGCTACCTGTTGCACTGGCCCGGCTCCTACCCGCTGGAGGACACCATCGCCGCGTTCGAGCAGCTGTGCGAACAAGGCAAGATCCGCTCCTGGGGAGTGAGCAACTTTGACGAGCAGGACCTGGCACAGGCGCTGGAGATCGCCGGGCCCGGGCGCATCGCCTGCAATCAGGTGCTGTACAACCTGGAGGAGCGTCGCATCGAGCACGCCGTGCTGCCCTTCTGTGAACAGCAGGGCATCGCGCTGGTCGGGTACACTCCCTTCGGCACGGGCCAGGGCCTGCTGCGCGGCAACGGCGGCAAGCTGCTCGCCGAGGTCGCGGCTCGCCACGGCGCGACACCGCGCCAGGTGATCCTGGCCTTCCTCACGCGGCGCCCGAGCTTGTTCGCCATCCCCAAGGCGAGCCAGCGGGCGCACACCGACGAGAACGCCGGCGCGCTCGCGCTGAAGCTGTCGCCGGAGGACGAGCGCGCGATCGACGCGGCGTTTCCGCTCGGGCGGAGGCGCTCCGGCGTCGCCATGTTGTGAGCACGGTGCGGTCGCGCGCAGGCGCCCGCGCCCCGAGGTTTCGCGCGCGGTCGCGCGGCGCAGGCCCGGCCCAACTCCTTCCTCATCCGCCGCTGGCGCCACTGCCCGTGTCTGCGGCAGGCCGCGGCGCGACCGGCTTCGGCACGCGAAAAATGGCCAGATTGCCGAACTCCTGCGCCAGCTCCACGCTGTCGAACCAGCTGTAGCCGAGCGTGCGGTACTCGCTGGCGCGGTAGTTGGCGAGCAGGATGTACTCCTGACCATTCTTGACGGCGTGGCTCGCCAGCGATCTGCTGAGCCAGTTGCGGGAGCGGTTCGCAATCGCCGGACTCTCGTTGAACATCTCGATCTCGTAGTAGGGCCGGCCCTGGCTGCGATAGTCCTCGTAGGCCTTGCGAGCCGCGCGCTCGTAGAAGACGTAGTTGTAGCGCCCGTACTCGAAGAAGTCCGTTATCTTGCGCTCTGCCTTCCAGCTGGCAGCCACCAGGCGCGGCCCGCCCGCGTAGGTTCCATAGTGAAACAAGCGCGTGCCGCTCGGGATATTCCGATGGATCCATTCGCGCGCGAGCGTCTGCGGGCTGATCGTGCGCGCGAACTCGCTCAGCTCGCGCACCGGTAACCAGGCCAGCACGAGCACCAGGAGCAGCGAGAGGGCCACGCCGGCAGCCCGGGCGCGCGGCGCAGCGGATGCGACGGGCGCTGGCTCCGAGCCGCCGCCGCTCGAGGAGCGAGCGTCCGCTGGCGCGTCCAGGCCGAGCCGGCACAGCACCAGACCCGCGCCGATGGCGACGACCCAGCACAGCGCCATCGCCGGCGCCACCATGTAGTAGAAGCGCACCGGGCGACCCCAGAAGGCCGTCGTGTACACCAGCGGAAAGAGCGCGATCAGGCGCGCGCGCGCGTCGCGCACGAACGGCATGGCCAGCACGCTGAGCGCGATCGCGATCGTGAACGGCGGCCCGAGCACGGTGATCACTTCAAACGCCGTCCGGTGCCCGCCGGGGGCGCTGGCCCCGGAGTAGTACTGGCTCGCCTGCAGCTGGGCATCGATGAACGCGCGCAGGTCGAGCGCGGAAGGGTTGGCGAGCACCGCGACCAGCAGCGCCGCCGCCCCGGACAGCCAGAGCTGCGGACGGTACAGGCTGCGCCAGAGCCGCTGCCCGAAGCCGCGCAGCTGGGACGGCACGCCGCCGGGCGGCGCGGGCCGCTCGAGCGTGGCGGCAAACCAGCTCGCAGCCCAGAAGCAGGGCGCGATCAGCGCGCCGGGCATCGGCTTCGACGCCATGGCGAGGCCCGCGAATACCCCCGCGGCCAGCCAGTTGCGCCAGCTCTTGCCATCCAGGGTCTTGACCAGGAACAGCAAGGCGAGCAGCTGGAACGCCCCCTGTGCGACGTCGATGCGCACCGTCGACTTGGTCAGGCGATCCAGGATTGGCAAAGACAGAAGCAGCGCGCTGATCGTGCCGGCGCTGCGCCCGAAGCGCGGCGCCAGATAGCGATAGCTGACGATGGCCAGGGGCACATAGCTGGCCACGCAGATCAGGCGAGCGAGCAGGTACTGCTCCGCGCCATCGTAGAATACGCGAGCCGCGTACTCGAGCGCGGTCTGGCCGTGCAACAGCGCTACCAGCCGGTAGAGCGCGGCGAGGCCGTACATGGGCAGCGCGCCGTACTCGGGCAAGTAGTACCTCCACTCGCCGTCCATGAAGGCGACGCCCTGCTGAACGACGTCGTTCTCGTCCACCGAGGGCGAGCCGAGGTCAGCATGCGCGTTGTGCCACCTCAGGTAGAAGCCCGCGAGCGCGAGGGCCACCGTCAGCGACGCCGCTGCGTACTTCTTCATGCGCAGCTGCTCTAGCATGGCGCCAGCCCGGCGCGCACGCCTCAGAGGGCCTGAGCAGCCGCCGACGCGAGCGCGCCAGCGTAGCCGACGCGGTAGTGTTCCATGTTCGCCAGCGCCGCCAGCACGCCGATCCGATTCCTCCTGGCTCGATGCTCGGTCAACAGCTTCGTCAAGGTCGCGTCGTCGAACAGTTGCCGAGCGATGGCCCCTTGCTGCCCGAGCAAGTCCGAGAGGTAGTCAAAGAGCGGCCCGGCGAAGAGCTCGGCCGCGCTCTGCTTGGCATCCGCCGAGCCCGTGGCGCTGCGCCCGCGGGCACTGGCCAGCAAGCGCCGCCCGCGCTGCAGTCCGAGCGCCGTCCAGCGCAGGCCCTGGCGAAGGCGCCCCGGCCCCTCCCAGGCGGGCGGATGCATACCGTTGATGGGCGTCCACCAGATCTGGCGCGGCAGATAGCGGCGGATCAGCTCGCGATGAACCAGGCAATGAGCGCCGATCGGCTCCGGGAATCGCCAGGCCATGTCGACCAGCCGCGGTTCACCGAAGGGGTTCCAGCGCAGCGCGTCCTGCTTGCGCGCGGAGAGCGCGGCGAAGCGCGCGAAGCGCTCGTGAATATAGAACAGATCCAGCCAGTCCTTCGGCGCCTCGCTGAACGCAGCGTAGCTCTCGAAGCACGAGCGCAGGCGATCGCTCACGCCCAGCACGATCTCGCTGGCGAAGCCGCTGCCCAGCAAGCGGTTGAACTTGCTCCGCGTGAGCCGCTCGGCGACCTCGCCGGGCGTGCGCGCCGAGCCGCCTTCGCGGTAGTAGAAGCCGCGATAGATCTCGCCGCCGCCGCCGCCCGCGACGACGCAGCCCGCGGGGCGCGCTTGCGGGATCGCCGCCAGCGATGCGCGCGCGTTGGTGTCGCCGTTCGCGAGAAACGCGCGCAGGCGATCGTGCGCCTCGAACGCCTCGTCGCTGGCAGGCTCGGGGGGCCGCTGCTCGTGCCGCAGCTGCAAGGCGCGCGCGATGCGCTGGGCAACGCGCACGTCCTGGGAGCTGTCCCTGCCGGTGGTGTGCAAGCGAATGCGCTCGCGCGGGACGCTGGACAGCAGCGCCGCCAGCACCGCGCGGCTATCGAGGCCCGCGGTCAACCCGGCCTCGATCTCGCGCGCCGTGGTGGACAGGCGTTGCGCGCTCGCGGCGACGGCGTCGCACATCTCGCCCGTCAGCGCGCGAATTCCGCGCGCATCGCGCGCAGACACGCGCGGCACGGCGGGGCGCAACGCGTAGCTCTCCAGCTGTGTCTCGCCTGCTCGCCAGCGCAGCGAGCAGGCACCCCCGAGCCGCCGCAGGTTGCGGTTGAGGGGCGCTCCGCCGAGCGACCAATCGCAGGCCACGACCGAAGCGGCGGCGATCGGATCCAGCTCGAAGGGGCAGCCGCAGGCGCCGAGCAGCGTCTCGTGGACGGTGAGGAAGATGCGCTCGCCGACGCACCAATAGCTGGGCGCCAGGCGCCCGATGCGATCGCACACGACCTGCAGCTCGCCCGCGCGCCGGGCGACGATGAGGGCGCAGAAGCAGCCGTCCAGTATGCGGACCGCCGCCGCGCCGCCGCGCGCGAAGGCGTCGGCGACCGCGCGCGCGGCAGGCTGTTCTGCCTGCACCTCGCCGAAGGTCAGCACGGCCCAGTCGTCCATCACCAGCTCGTCGATCAGCTGGTTCGGCGCGGCTTCCGCGCCCCAGACCACCCACCCGCCCTTCAGCTCGGGCAGCGCACGGACCGAGCCGACAGGGGGACCTCCAAAAGCGGGCACGTGCCGCGCGCCGCTGGCGGAGAGGGCCTCCAGCGAGGCGGTGCCCAGCGCTCCCAGGCCCGCGGCGACGAGAAAGGATTGCATCGGGTCACCAATCTATTCGAGCAGCCAAAAACGATGGGCGATTTGGATGGCTCGACCCTGCCCCCACCGAGCGACCCCAGGAGTGCCCACCGCACGGCCACGACAGCACCAAGTTGGCCAGTCGCCCGCCCTACCCACGCGCCTGGCCTGGCGACTTGTCCGCTGGTCTCCCGGCGTGGCAGAGCACCCGGGATGCTCGTTCCCCGGGATACTCGCGTGTGTGTGGTGGGCCTCGGCTACATCGGCTTGCCAACAGCCGCAGTACTGGCTTCGCGCGGCTACACGATTCACGGCGTGGAGGTCGACGCGCGCGCCGCGGACATCATCAACTCGGGGCGCGCGCACATCGTGGAGCCGGATCTCGACATCCTGGTGCGCGCCGCGGTGGAGACCCGCAAGCTGCGCGCACACCCTCTGCCGGCCGAAGCAGAGGTGTTCCTGATCTGCGTGCCGACGCCGGTCGCGCCGGGACACGTGCCGGATCTCTCCTACGTCGAGCGGGCGACGGAGTCGATCTGCCCGTACCTGCGCCCGGGCAACCTGGTGATCCTGGAGTCGACGAGCCCCCCGGGCACGACCGAGCGCATCGCCGAGATCGTCGCCCGGCACACGCCCTTGCAACCGGGCCAGGTGCATTTCGCGCACGCGCCCGAGCGCGTGCTGCCGGGGCAAATCCTGCGCGAGGTGGTGCAGAACGATCGCATCGTGGGCGGTCTGGACGCGACCGCGGGCGAGCGCTGCGCCGAGTTCTACAGCACGTTCGTCGCCGGGCAGGTGCACATCACCAGCGCGCGCATGGCCGAGACCGTGAAGCTCGTCGAGAACGCTTACCGCGACGTGAACATCGCCTTCGCCAACGAGCTGTCGCTGCTCGCCGACCATCTGTCGCTCGACGTCTGGGATCTGATCGCGCTCGCCAACCGCCATCCGCGCGTGAAGATCTTGAACCCGGGCCCCGGCGTGGGCGGGCACTGTATCGCCGTCGATCCCTGGTTCCTGGTCCACGCCGCGCCGGAGCTGACGCCCTTGATGCGCCAGGCGCGCGTGACCAACTCCGCCAAGCCAGCCTGGGTGCTGGAGCGCATCCAGCGGCGCGCGGCGCGGCTCAAGCGCGCGCGCATCGCTTGCCTGGGGCTCGCCTACAAGCCGGACATCGACGACCTGCGCGAGTCGCCGGCGCTGGAGGTGGTGCAGCACCTGGCCGCCACCGGTGAGTATGATCTGCGCGTCGTCGAGCCCAACCTGGACTCTCATCCCGAGTTCCCGCTGCTGCCGCTGGCACAGGCGCTCGACGGGGCGGACATGGTGGTATTTTTGGTGGCCCACCGCGAGTTCAAGAACATCCCCAAGCCGCTGCTCGCGGAGAAGATCATCTTCGACACCTGCGGCGCGCTGCGCAGCTGACCGGCAGCGAGCCAGCGATGCCGACCACCCGAGTTGCCGTTTTCCTCGGCACCCGCCCGGAAGCCATCAAGCTCGCGCCGGTGATCCGTGCGCTGGAGCAGGCGCCCGAGTTCGAGCCTGTGCTGATCAGCACGGGCCAGCACCGCGAGATGCTGGACCAGGTGGCGCAGCTGTTCGGCTTGCGCATCCAAGAGGATCTGGCGGTGATGCGCCCCAACCAGGCCCTGCCCGAGCTGACCGCGCGCCTGCTCGCCGCCTGCGACGAGCTGCTCGGGCGGCTTCAGCCCGAGCTCGCGCTGGTGCAGGGCGACACCACGACCGTGTTCGCAGCGGCGCTCGCCTGCTTTTATCGGCGCGTTCCCGTGGGCCATGTGGAAGCAGGCCTGCGCACGTACGATCGCTGGTCTCCCTTTCCGGAGGAGATGAATCGCACCCTGGCGAGCCGCCTGGCGACGCTGCACTTCGCGCCCACCGAGCTCGCGCGCGACCATCTGCTGCGCGAAGGCATCGCCGCCGAGGCGATCAGCGTGACCGGCAACACCGTGATCGATGCGCTCCAGGCGGAGGTGGCGCGCCAGCAGCAGCCCGCCGTGCGAGCGGAGCTCAGCGCTCAGCTCGGGCGCACGCTCGGTAGCTTCCCCCTGCCCCGCCCATTCGTGCTGATCACCGGCCACCGGCGCGAGAATTTTGGCCGCGGTTTTCAGCAGATCTGCGCTGCGCTGGCGGCGCTCGCGCAGCGCTTCGCGGACCACGACTTCATCTACCCGGTGCACCTGAATCCCAACGTGCAGGGCCCGGTTCAGGCGTTGCTGGGCGGCATCGGCAATATCCGCCTGGTCGCTCCGCAACCGTACAGCGAATTCGTGGCGCTGATGCAGAGCTGCCGCCTGGTGCTCACGGACTCCGGCGGCATCCAGGAGGAGGCCCCGAGCCTGGGCAAGCCGGTGCTGGTGATGCGCGACACCACCGAGCGGCCCGAAGGGGTTCAGGCCGGCACGGTGCAGCTGGTGGGCGCCGACACGGCGCAGATCGTGGACGGCGTGTCGCGCCTGTTGCTCGACTCGGAGGCGTACGCGCGCATGGCTCGCGCCGCCAATCCCTATGGCGACGGACGCGCCGCGGAGCGCATCGTCGGGCGCTTGCGCCAGTACCTCGCGGCCGCGAGCGGCTGATCCGGCTATTTCCTGCCGGGTTCGCTGAGGATCTGGTCGAACAGCGCCGCGAGCTCAGCGGTCAGGGCACGCCGTGAATAGCGGCTGGCGGCTTGCGGCGGCGCGCCGCGTTCGCCGGCCTTCCAGCGCCGAAACGCCTCCAGCAGGGCGCGCGCGATCGCCGCTTCGTCCTGCCAGGGCACCACCTGCCCGGCTCCGCTCTCCGCCAGCAACCAGGCGTCGCCGCCCGCCGGATCGACGATGCCCAGGATCGGCTTCTGTGCGCGCAGATAGTCGAAGGCCTTGCCCGAGATCACGTCCTCGCCCTCGGAGATGGTCTGCAGCAGCAGGTTCACGTCGCTGCCGGCCATGTAGCGCAGGCTCTGCGCGCGGGAGACCGGCGCGAGAAATTGCACGTCGCAACCCGGCGCGAGGCCGACCTTGGCCTCATGCCCGCCTGCGCTGCCGATGAACTCCAGGCGCGCCAGGGCGCGAAACTCGGGGTCCTGCGCGGCAGCGGCAAAACCTCGAAGCAAGACATCGGGCTGGCGGCGCTCGTTCAAGACCCCGATGTAGCGGAACAAACAGCGCTCGCTCGGGAGCTCGCGCAGCGGCTCGAGCGGGCCGTCCTCGAAGCCGTTGGTGATGGTGACCAGCCGATCCCGGCGCAGCTCGGGAAAGCGCCGGCTCATCGCCTCGAGCGTGAGCGGGCTGGTGAACACGATGCGCGTCGCGAGCCCGAGCACGCGCGACGCCCAGGCCTGCTCGGAGCGCGCGCTGCGCGAGCTCAGCGGACGCCACAGACTGCCGTACGTCCACGGGTCCCGCAGGTCCAGCACCAGCGGCACGCCGAACCAGGCGCTGAGCCGCGCTGCCACCGCGAAGTTGCGAAAATGCGGCGCGGACGCCCAGATCAGCCGAGGCGGCTCGCGGCGCGCGTCCCACGCCCCCGCCAGCGTGGCCAGCGCGGCCCAGTCCAGCTCCCAGTACGACCACCATTCGAGCCAGCCTGCCGCTTCCTGCTTCCAGCTCGCGCGAGGTGAGCGCGGCCGGGGCGCGACCGACGCGGCATGTGGCAGGTTCGTGCGGCCGCGAGCCAGCTCTCGCAGCCGGGCCACCGCCGGGGACAGCAAGCGCGGCGTCCGGCGCACGCGCACGCGCACTGGCAGCTCGGCGAGCAGCGAGTCATCGCGCTCCTCGCGGGCGAGCAGGCTGGAGGCGATCACCCGGGGCGCGTAGCCGAACTCCGGCAGGTACTTGGCGAAATAGAACGGCCGCGCGGAACCGCTCTGATTGAAGGGCGGAAACTTCTCCGAGATCATCAGCACGCGGTGCGGCGCGCTCACGGGCAGCGCGTGCAGCGCGCCGGAAGGCCCTGGGGGCGAGATCGGTGTCATGCGCTCAGCGGCAGTGAATGGAGCTTCCACCCGGCGGTTCCTGGATCTGAAAGAAACCATTGTCCCAGGTGGGCTGGTAGCCATTCTCTCGCAAAAAATCGCTCAGCACCTCGCGCACCCCCTGCTGGGACTTGCGCTCCTGGAGCGGGCCCGCCCGGTCGGGCCAGCCCGGACTGCGGCCCCCCTTGGTCGTGACCACGACGACCGGCAGACACGGGATCTTCGCCCGGGCCTCGACCACGAGGCGCGCCACCACTTCTCCGCGCTCCCAGCCCATCAACCACGGACGGTTCAGGTAGGGCCGCGTCTGGGTCAGGTACTGCAGCAGCGGCGTGCCCTCATATGCGAGCAGGTAGTCGCCCGGCGCGACGCGCGAGTGGAGCGCCGCCAGCACCTCGGAGACCGAGCGGGCGCGCGCGGGCGTGGTGAACTGCGCCCGCAGCTGTGGATCCGGGATGGAGCTGAACAGGGCGGTCCGGGGCGAGTCGCGATAGGTGTAGGTGGCGGCGCGAGCGAGGCCTTCGCCTGCGATCGCCAGGCTCGCCACCAGCGCGAGCCGGGCTCCTTGTCCGCCCAGGGTCGGCGCGGCGCTGGAGCTCAACAGCGCGAACCCGAGCGGCAGAGCCAGCCACAAGCCCATGTGGGAGTTGTGGATGCCCAGGTTGCTGCCGAGCGGCGCGATCACGACCACCAGCAGCAACACGTACGCAGCCACGCGCTGCGCCACGCCGTGCTGACCGAGGCCGAGCACGATCGCCGCCAGCAGCCAATAGCTCGTGCCCGTGACGGCAAAGCGCCACGAATCCTTGAAGTGCACCAGGGCGTAAGCTCCCAGCGCGCCCGCCGCCAGCGACACGCCCCAGGCTGCGGCGGACGGCAGCCGGCGCAGCGCGTGCGACAATCCCAGCCCGGCCCCGCAGATGAGCAGCCCCGTGCCCAGGGCAGTGGTCTCTTCGGTCACGAACTTGCGCACGAGCTTGCCGAGACCGTAGCCGGCGCCCACCATGCTCGGCTCGAACAAGCTGCGCACGCCGTCGAGGTACAGCCTCAGGTCGCCGCGCAGCACGATCGCCGCCAACACGGTCGCCACCCCTGCCCCGACCCCGAGCAGGACGCGGCCCAGGTCCGGAAGCAGCGTGCTGCGCCGCTCGGGCTCCAGCAGCGCGAGCAGTCCGAGCGCGGAGACCAGGGCGATCGCCAGCAGATTGGGGAAGCGGGCAAACGGAGCCACGCCGATCAGCGCGCCGCTCGCAAACAGCCAGAGCGGGCGCCGCGACGACAGGCCGCGCACGAGCGTCACGGCCGCAGCCGCGAGCAACAGCGAGGTCAGCGTGTCGTAGGAGAACGACGTCATGTGCCGATCGCTCAGGAAGATGCTGGCGGCCAGCATCGGCAGCGCGGCGGCGCGCTCCTGCCCGAGTGCCCGCGCGAGCCGGAGAGCGAGCAACATGCACAGCGACAGGCACAGCGCCCAGAGCGCCCGCATGCCGACGACGCCCAGCGGACCGAACAGCGCATCCCAGAGCGCGCCCACCAGGTTGGTGAGCCACATGTGCCCCGAGTCCTCGGTGCACTCCGGATAGCGGAAGAAGCAGCGATAGCCGGTGAGCAGGTAGCCCTGATCACTGAAATCCAGGCCCTGCCAGATGAACAGCCACGGCACGCCCGCCGCCGTCCCCCACGCGAGCCGCTCGGAACCCGTCATTTGGCCGCCGAGCGTAGTGAAGCGCCTCAACCTGGCGCAATGAATTGCTCAATCCGGTCAACCGATTGGGGGCTGCGGGAAGCTTGTCCTGGGCGGGACTCCGTGGCAGACGACGCGCCCGATGCTTGGATGGCGTGGACGATTCCGCGGGTTTGGCGCCGCGATCGTGCGCTCACTGCAGCGCCGCAAGCCGGGCATCTCGGTGCTGCTGGCGTCACAGGACGAGCAATACCTGCTCGGTCTGTCGATCCGCTCGTTCCTGGAGCTGGGCGACGAGGTGATCGTGGTCGACAACGGCTCCGAGGACGCGAGCCCGCAGATCGCCCGGACGCTGGCCGAGCGCTATCCGGGCCGCGTGCGCTTCTTTGATCGACCGGATCTGGTGGACCTGCACCAGAACCGCGCCCTGGCCCTCTCCCAGGCGCGCCACGAGTGGGTGGTCCGGGCCGACTCCGACTACGTGTGTTACACCGATGGACCGCTGGCGGTGCAGGAGTTCCGGCGCTTCGTGCTCTCGGTGCGGCGCAGCGTCCAGCCCGCCGTGATCTGGGTGCCGCAGCCCAATGTGTTTGGGGATTTCTTCCACACGGGCCGCCCGCTCACGGGCAAGGCCGCGGCCCATCCGGAGCGGCAGTACGTGGTGGATGTGACCAGCCCGCCCATGCCGCGCCTGTACCAGACCTTTCCGGGCTTCGCCTTTGTGCGGCGGGGCCGCCGAGAGACCACGCGCCTGCTCCGGGCCATGCAAGCCTCCACCTGGCCGCAGCCGATCTGGATGCATTGCACGATCAAGAGCGACCTGAACCTGTTTCGGCGTTCGGAGCGCACGAACTGGCGGCAGCTGGGCGACTACGCCCGCTTCCCCACGCTCGACGACTATATTCATAGTATCGTGCGCGAGCGATATGGCACGAGCGATCTGGCGGAAGCCAGCCGGACCTACATGCAGCGCCATATCCTGCCCCACCTGGAGCGCTATGAGCTGCGGGGTCGGCACCCTTACCCGAGGCTCGTGGTGGAGCAGATCGAACGCAACCCCATCTTCCAGATTCAGCCGCTGGGCGACGAGCGGCACGGCGCAGAGCCACGGCTCGAGCGCCGCTTTCTCGGCTTCGACCCGGAGCGTGACGGTGTCGGCTGAGCGTGCAGCGAGCCGGGTCTCCGCGTGAACGCCGGCTCGATCAAGGCAGCCGCTGCCAGGGGAGTGCGCTGGAACGGGCTGGCCTCGGGCTCGCGCATTTTCTTTCTCATGCTGCGCACCGCGATCCTGGCGCGCCTGCTGGGTCAGCGCGATTTCGGCCTGGCCAGCATGGTGACCGTGGTGCTGGGTTACGCGCAGGCGTACGTGGATCTGGGCCTGTCCAGCGCCGTGATCCAGAAGCAGGAGCAGGATCCCGATCGGCTCTCCACGCTGTTCTGGATGAATGTGATCGCGGGTGTCGTGAGCGGGTCCATCCTGTTCGCGCTCCAGACGCCGATCTCGATGCTGTTCAAGGAACCCGCGCTCGCCGAGCTGATCCCGGCCGCGGCGCTTCAGCTGCCGGTCGCCGCCTTTGGCCAGCAATTCGAGGCGCTGTTTCAGCGCGATCTGCGCTTCAAGCTGGTGGCCGTGGTGCAGATCCTGGGCGATGCCTGCAGCACGCTCGCGGCCTTCTTGCTGGCGCTGGCGGGGTACGGCGCCTGGTCGCTCGTGCTCGGCACGCTGGTCGGAGTCGGGGTCTACAGCTTCGTGCTGTTCTTCCTGGGCGTGAAGCAGTGGCGAGTACGCTTCGTATTTCGGCCGAGC
>DASTRX010000121.1:0-61468 GCA_035760985.1 Polyangiaceae bacterium | reverse complement strand
CCAGGCCCATGTCGTCGGCGAGCACTCCGGGCAGCTTCTCCGCCCGCAACCCGAGCAGCCAGCGTACGCCATCCGCCTGATACGGGCGCAGCATCGCGCCCAGCTTGGTGCGCTCCAGCTGGCTGCGCGCGAGCGAGAGCGAAGCGCGAGCCTCTCCGGAGGGCGCGGGCGGCGGCGCCGGCAGGCGCGGGCCCGAGCGGCGCAGCGGGCGGCCGCGCCCGAGCGTGTTCTCCAGCGCCGCGATCGCCGCGCCGTGATAGCGGCTGATCACCAGCCGCGGGTCGTTGGGCAGCGCGCGCCGCCCCGAGTAGAGCTCGCGCAGCACGTCGAGCAGCTCGTCCAGCAGCTCGCGCGGGATCTGTACGTAGTGCCGATCATCGACGGGCAGCGCGAAGGCGCGCCGGGAGCGCCCGCCCGCGCGCGAGGAGGGCGGGCTGCCGTCGGGCATCGACTGCAAGAGCTCCAGCATCACGCTGAGCAGGTTGACGCGGCGGCCCTCGAGGTCGATGCCGATCTCGCAGGCGAACCAGTCCAGGCGTTCCGCGGGCGTTCCCCCGCGGCCGCCCTGGGGCTGCAGGTCCAGGTACCAGCTCGGCTCCTCGGCGAGGACCTGATAGGGGTACTCGGGGTCGATCTCGATCCGGAAGCCCTTGGCCTGCAGCGCCGGCACGGCCTGCGCGCTGAAGGCGCAGTAGGCGTGCGCGTCACCCTCCAGCGCGACCAGATAGTCCGCCGTGGAGTCGTAGCCTTCCGTGTAGCCCTCCAGGCACCCGAGCTCGACCGCGCCAAAGCGCTCCAGCTCGGCGCGCGCCTCGGCCTCGCGCTCCCGGTCGCGCTCGACGGGCGCCAGCCCCGCACCCTGCGCGACGAAGAAGCGCTGCTGCGGGTCGGCTGCGGCGATGCGCGTACCCGCATAGTCGAAGGCGAGGCTCAGCACGGGCAGCGTCAGCTCTTGCCCGATGGGGTCGCCCGGCGAACTGACGGAGATGAGCTCCGTGCAGAGCCGAATGCACGGGACGGGATGGATCCGATGTGGGTTTGAGACAGCTTCAGGCAGAGCCCGCTCTTTTATCAGAGCTGGAGCGATCTGCCGACTTTCATTCCGTCGCGTCAGTCATCGATCTCGGCCACCTCGCAACTGACCGCTTGGCACTTGACATCGTTGCGGCAGGCGTCATCAGCACAGCGCACGCCGCAGCTCGTACCGTTGCAAGAAACGTCGGTGCCGCACGAGCCGTCGCCGGTGCAGGTGAGGGTGTTGGTGGTGCCGAAGATCTTCACGCGCGCGCAGCTGCGCTGGCCCGTGCACGCGACCTCGCACGTCTTGCCCTCGCATTGCACGGTGGAGCCGCACGACTCGCGACCCGTGCAGCGCAGGTTCAGATGCTGGACGGCGCCGCCCGTGCCGCCGGGACAGGAGTTTTGCCCGGAGCAGGTGACGTCGCAGTCTCCTTCGCAGATCACCTCCGACCCGCACGAGCGCTCGCCCACACAGCGGATGTCGCAGCTGGAGCCGGCGTGGCAGATGACGTTGGAAGTGCAGGCGCGATCGCCGCAGGTGATGTCGCAGGGGACGCCCGCCGGGCAGATCACCTGCTGGGTGCTGCAGCTGCCCGCGGCGCGGCAGTCGAAGAAGCAGACCCCGCCGGAGCAGCGGCCGCCGGCGTACTCACATTGACTGCCGCAGCTGCCGTCGCCGGTGCTCGGGATGGGCGGGACGCCCGCATCGCCCTGACCCGGATCCTCCGCGCCCGCATCGGCGCGCGGCCGTGGAGGCCGCGCCCCGCCGGTCGCCCCGCTGCCGGCGCTGCCGCCGCTGGCGCCGACCGGGGCTTGCATGGCGGCGCCGGAGCCGCCCGTCGCCAGCGGGGGCGGATCGGTGAGGCGAATCCCCGAGCCTCCGCCCGCGCCGATCGTCGGCGGCGGCTCGAGCGGGCCGATCATCTCGTCGGGATCGAACAGATCTTCCGCGGTGTTCGCGCACGCGACGAAGCCGACCACCACCGCAGCGACTGGCGCGAGTCTGGAGAAGAGCCGGCGCGCCCCGAGAGCTTTAGCTGTCATAAGTCCTCACGCTCGCCCTCGATCCTCGGTGCGGGCGAGTTCCACAATGGAACGAGACTTTCAGCATACCCCAGGACCGACCTGATTTGACACCGCCGTCTCACGGCGAAATGCGGTTCCCGTGGGCGTGTTCTCCGTGACCCAGCTGTTTCAGCACGCCTGAAATTCAGCGACCTGATTCAGTGCAGCTGTTTGCTGGCGGGCCTTGTTGGCGGCCGTTGTTGGCGGCCGTTGTTGGCGGGCGTTATTGGGGGCGTTGTTGGCGCGCCCGGTTCGACATACGGCTGCGGTGAGACATGGCGGCGACCACCGATGACGTGCAGTCCTTGCTGATCTTTGCCCGCGTTGTGGAGGCCAAGTCGTTCACCGCCGGCGCGGCGCGACTGGGCATCTCCAAATCCGTCGCCAGCGCGCGCATCGCCGCCCTGGAGGAGCGCCTCGGCACGCGCCTGCTGCTGCGCACCACGCGCCGCCTCACCCTGACCCCCGACGGCCTGGCGCTCTACGAGCACGCGGCACAGATGGCCAGCGCGGCCGATGCCGCCGCGGCCACGGGCGCCGGGGCCAGCCCGGAGCCGCGCGGCGTGCTGCGCGTGAACGCGCCCGTGGTGTTCGCCCAGCTCTACCTGGTGGAGCCGATCGCCGCCTTTCTGGAGCAGCACCCCCGGGTGCGCGTCGAGCTGTTGCTGGCGGATCGCCTGGTGGACCTGGTGGAAGAGGGCATCGACGTCGCCCTGCGCATCAGCGCGCGCCTGCGCGACTCCCAGCTGATCGGCCGCAAGCTGTGCGAAGACCACACGCTGGTCTGCGCCTCCCCCGCCTACCTCGCCCGGCGCGGCACGCCGCGCGAGCCGGCCGAGCTGATCCATCATGAGTGCCTGCGTTACTCGCTGCTGGAGAGCGCCGACGAGTGGCGCTTCCGGGACCCGGCGCGGCCCAGGGGCGAGAGCCGCTCCTTCTCCGTGCCCGTCGAAGCGCGCTTCCACGCACAGAGCGGCAGCGTGCTGCGCGAGGCGGCGCTCGCGGGTCTGGGCCTGGCCGTGCTGCCCTCGTTCATGGTCGCGCGCGACCTCGCAGCGGGCACGCTGGTGCAGGTGCTGGCTCCCTATAGCTTCGTGCGCATCGCGATCCAGGCGCTGTACGCGCCGGCGCGCGTCCTGCCCGGCAACGTGCGGGCCTTCGTCGATCTACTGAGCCAGCGCTTCCGCAAGCCGCCCTGGGCCGCCTGATCAGGCGTTCTGCGCGCGGGACGGCGGCGCGGCGTGGATGGCCGTCTCCAGCACGTTGGCGAGGTCGCCGGGGGTGAAGGGCTTCTGGATGCAGGGGTTGGTGACGCGGTCGAACAACAGCCGCGCCTCGGGCGTGAAGGGCCCGCCAGTGATGAAAATGAAGCGCTCCGAGAGCCGCGCGTCTTGCTTGCTGACCATGGCGTGCAGCTCCATGCCGGTCATCTCCGGCATCATCACATCGCAGAAGATCACGTCGTACTCGCCGTTGCGCAGCAAGCCGAGCGCCTGGCGGCCGCTGAGCGCCAGCGTGACCTCGTGCTGAGGGCGCAGCAGGCGCCGGATGGAGCGCCCGACGAACACGTCGTCATCCACCACCAGCACGCGCAACGAGCGCGAGGACAGCGCGGGCGGCCGCGAGCTGGGCTGCACCTGCACGGCCTGCCGCTGCTCGCTGAACGGCAGCGTCACCGAGAACGTGGAGCCGACGCCCACCTCGCTGCTGACCTCGATCCGCCCCCCCAGCGCCTCGGTGATGTTGCGGCAGATCGACAGCCCGAGGCCCGTACCCACGCCCACGGGCTTGGTGGTGAAGAACGGGTCGAAGATGCGCGCCATGCGCTCCTCGGGGATGCCGACGCCGGTATCGCGGATGCTCACCAGCACCTCGCGGGAAGCGTCCTTGCGCTCCACGCTGACCGTGATCTGATTGTTGGCGACGTCGCCTTCCGGGATGGCGTGGGCCGCGTTCAGGATCAGATTCAGGAACACCTGCCCGAGCCGCGCGTTGGCCTCGACCGGCGGGATCTCGTGGTAATTGCGCACGAGCTGGGCGCGATGCCGGATCTCGTTGTGCGCCACCTTGATCGCCGAATCGAGGATCTGCCGCACGTCGACCGGCTCCATCTTCTCGCCGTCGGAACGCGAGAAGGTCTTCAGGTCCTTGACGATGTCGCGCACGCGCTCGGCGCCGCTGCGGGCCTCGCGCAGCGCGCTGGTCAGCTCGTCGAAGCCCTCCGGCAAGTGGCTGAGCACGTACGAGAGGTTGTTCATGATGTACACGAGCGGGTTGTTGATCTCGTGTGCGACGCCGGCGGCCAGCACGCCCACGCTGGCGAGCCGATCCGATTGCGCCAGCTGCGCTTCCATCTGCTTGCGCTCGGTGATCTCGCGCGCCACCAGCATCAGATAATCCTGCCCGATGAAGCGCCGCAGCTTGACCGTGACCTCGACCGGGAAGGTGCTGCCGTCCTTGCAGCGGAACAGCTGCTCGGCGGACAGGCTATTCTCCCCGAGCTCGCTCAACGCGCGATCCTGCCAGGGCAGCTTGCCGACGACGAACTGATCGAACGTCATGTCGAGCAGCTCTTCCCGGCGGTAACCGAGCTGCCGGCACGCCGTATCGTTGAGGTCGACGAGCTGGTGGGTGCGCGGGTCGATCACCAGGATGCTCTCGCCCGCCTGGTCGAGCAGCGCGCGGAAGCGCGCGACCTCCGTGCCGACCCGCTGCTCGAGCTCCAGCATGGCGTCGTGCAGCGCCTCTTCGCCGTGCTTCTGCTCGGTGATGTCCTTGACCGCGCCGAACACGCGCACGACCCGCGTGCCGCTGGCGTCCAGCTCCGGGCGCCGATAGTCGCGCAGCCAGCACTCGTCGCCGTTGCGGGTGCGGATGCGGTATTCGAACACGCCCGGACCGTCCGCCGTGGCCTCGGCGGCGTCGAGCTCGGGATGGTCGTCGGGGACGACGATGGAGCGCAGCCCTCCGCGCTCGTTCAGCGCCTCCACCGAGTAGCCCGTGATGCGCTCGAAGGCCTCGGTCGCCCACTCGATGTTGACCTTGCCGTGCTCGTCCTCGCGCCGCGCGGCGTACACCCAGTCCGTGGAGAGCTCCGAGATGATGCGGTAACGGACCGCGTCCTCCTCGGACATGGCGACGACCTTCTCCGAACGCAGGCGCGTGCGCTCGATGGCGAAGGCCTGCTTGACGGCCACTTGAATCCGCTGCCGGAGCTCGACTCCCAGCTCCCCCTCGGCTTCCGCCTGTTCGAGGACGCGAGTGATTCGATCTTCAATGGCCATGACAAAAAAGCCCGTCCACCCGAGGATACGGCCGATCCACGTGTTCTGCCCGCGTCTCGCCTGACTTTGTAGCGATAACAGCGGCTTCGCAGGGTCACCCCGAGAGGGGGGAATAAGCGCGTGGATGGCTTTTCCGATCGCGCGTCGCCGGTGTACACGCCTGCGCATGCGCATCCACATCGTTGCGGTTTCTGGAACCGGTATGGGCCCGCTGGCGGGTCTGCTGCGTTCGATGGGCCATGAGGTGACGGGCAGCGATGTGGCCTTCGATCCGCCGATCGGGCCGCGCCTGCAGGAGTGGGGCGTGCAGTGCCAGAAGGGCTTTGATGCCCAGCATTTAGCATACGGCCCCGAGCTGGTGGTGATCGGCAACCTGTGCCGCGCCAACAACCCCGAGGCGCGCTTTGCGATCGATACGGGTCTGCCTTACACCCACATTGGCGGCGCGCTGCAGCGCTTCGTGTTGCCCGGTACGCGCCCCGTGATCATCGCCGGGACGCACGGCAAAACCACCACCTCCACGCTGACGACGGGGCTTCTAGAAGCGGCGGGGCTGCAACCGGGATTCCTGATCGGCGGCGTGCCGCAGGGGCTCGACCGCAGCTTCCGCGCGCCCCCGCCGGCACCGGCGCACCGCAACCTGCTGCAGCCGCGCTCGCGCCCGCCCTTCGTGATCGAGGGCGACGAGTATGACAGCGCGTTTTTCGAGAAGACCGCCAAGTTTCTGCACTACGCGGCGGAGCTGGTGGTGCTCACCTCGATCGAGCACGACCACATCGACATCTATCCCACGCTCGCCGACTATCTGCAGCCCTTCGAGCGCTTGATCCGCGAGCTGCCGGAGACGGGCCTGGTGGTGGCGAACGCCGCCGACGAGCACGTGGTGCGCATCGTGCGCGAGCAGGCTCGCTCGCCCGTGATCTGGTACGCGCTGCAAGGCCAGGAGACGTTCGGCGTCGCGCCGCACTGGCTGGTGGCGCCGGCCGCCAGCGACGCCTCCGGCAGCAGCTTCGACCTGTTCCTGGGCGGAGTCGCCGCCGGGCGCTGGGTCACGCCCCTGATGGGCCGCCACAACCTGGCCAACGTGGCCGCCGCGCTCGCGCTCACCACCCACGGCTTCGGCGTCGAGCCCATGAGCTTGCGCCTTCCGCTCGCCGGTCTGCGCGGCGCGGCGCGCCGCCAGGAGCTGCTGGGCACGCCCGACGGCGTGCTCGTGTACGACGACTTCGCGCACCACCCGACAGCCGTGCGCGAGACGTTGCTCGGCTTCCGCGAGCGCCATCCGCAGGCCAGGGTATTCGCGGTGTTCGAGCCGCGCAGCGCCACCGCTTGCCGCAACCTGCACCAGGACGCCTACCCCCCGGCGCTGGCCGTCGCCGACCAGGTGTTCCTCGCGCCGATCGCGCGCGAGCTGCCGCCCGATCAGGCGCTGGACCTGGCCCGCGTCGCACGCGACGTCGGCGCGCTGGGCAAGACCGCGGGAGTCTTTTCGGGCGTGGACGAGATCGTGCGCACCCTGAGCGAACGCGCCCAGCCGGGTGATCTGATCGCAGTGCTGTCGAACGGCACTTTCGGCGGAATTCACCGCAAGCTGCTGGCGGCGCTCGAACAAAGGGCAGTGGCGCGCGGCGCCGGGAGCGTAGTGCCGCGAATCCATCGCAGCGATGGCTGACTTCCGCCGCCCCTGACGGGGCGAGGGCGGCAGAAGTTATCTGCCTGGCGCTAGCTCTGATTCGCGGCACTGCCTTTACATTGTCCTCGATTCAGGAGAATCGAGGTACTAGGCTCCAGCCCGCAAAAATGAGTCAGTCCAATTGTCCGTGCGGCAGCGGTAAGGCGTATGCCGAGTGTTGCAAGCCCATCATCTCTGGCGAAGGCAAGGCGGAAACGGCAGAGGCGCTGATGCGCGCCCGCTATTCCGCGTACGTGAAGCAGGAGGTCGATTTCCTGCTCGACTCGCTGCATCCCGACGGCGCGGGCGGCGTCGACCGCGAGAGCACCAAGGCCTGGGCCCAGAACGCCAAGTGGCACGGGCTGGAGATCCTGGACAAGGCGGCCGGCAGCGCCAAGGACGAGACGGGCGAGGTCGAGTTCGTCGCCAAGTACACGATGCAGGACGAGCCGCAGCGCCACCACGAGCGCGGCATGTTCAAGCGCCACAACGGCCAGTGGAAGTACCTCGACGGCAAGGAGATCCATCCGGCGCCGGTGGTGGGGCCCAAAGTGCGTATCGGCCGCAATGACACGTGCCTGTGCGGCAGCGGCAGCAAGTTCAAGAAATGCTGCCTGTCCGTGTTCGACTCGGGCGCGACCACGCCGGAGGCGCTGGTGCGCGCGCGCTTCGTGGCGCCGCTGGTCGGTGAGGTGCGCTTCCTCAACCGCTCGCTGCATCCGGACGCGGTACAGGCCTCGGGCACGGCGGAAGCCGACCCGCCGAGTCGGTTCCAGCTGGTCGCGTGCAAGGCCGACGGGGACTCGGCGACGGCGGAGGTCGTGCTCTCCGGCGAGAGCGGAGAGAAGCGCGAGCGCCACACGCTGCGCCGGCTGAAGGATCGCTGGCTGTTCGAGCGCGCCGCCGCCGCCAGCTGACTTCGATGGGGCAGATGCTAGTGGGCTCGGAGCCGCGCGGCGCCGAGCCCTCCAGAATCTGCCCGCTCCACGTCACCGGGCGCTGCTCGGGTCGAGGCCGAGGCGCTCGCAGAAGGGGCTGTCGACGATCACCGTCACCCCGCGGTTGCTCGGCACGAGCCGGTTCCAAACCTCGGTCTGCGCCTCCTCGCCGGTGAACACGTCGATGTGGCGGCCCTGGATCTTGATGCCGCGATCCTGGGCAATGAAGCAGCCGTCGTGCTCGGAGTGGTGATCCGCGCCGCGCGGCAGCCCCAGGTAATCCGGAATGAACAGGGGCGTGCCGAGCGGGATCACGTCGACGTCCACCGCCACGCTGAGCAGCGGCGTGATCGGCTCGCCCGTGGCGCCGCGGCCCCACGGGTAGCGCTCCGGCGGCAGCGCCTCGTAGCAGATCCGCTGGCTGGAGCGCGGGCAGCGGCGGGCGCAGCGGCAGTCGCGCCGGGCAAAGCTCAAGGTGCGGCCATCCGCGAGCAGGCCGCTGCCCTGCATGCACAGGGTGTCGTGGAACTCGCGCGGCACGCGCGCCAGCGAGCGGCAGCTCGGGTCGAACACATCGACGAGCGGGCCCGTGTACTCGCGCTCCAGCGGGAAGTCGTAGTAGGTGTTGCGGAACACGCCGAGCGTTCGCCCGATCGAGGCGTCGCCGCGCGCCACGGCCAGCTTCTGCGTGAGCAGCGGGTCCAGCTCGGCGCCGCTGCGCTGCGTCTTGGCGCTGGGCGCGGGCGGTGGCGCGGGCGGCGCTGGCAGCGCCATTCGCTCGGAGGGCTCCGGCGGCACCCGGGGCGGGCTCGCGCTGCAGGCGAGCAGCGCCGCGAGCCAGCAACGTGTCAGCGGGGAGGAGCGCACTCCGCGTCGTCTCCGATCACGACCGGCCGCAGCCGCTCGGTGTACGCCAGCCAGTGTTGCATGACGTGGTTCGGAGCCCCGGCTTCCTCCAGGGTGCGGCGCAAGATCGCCAGCCGGCGATCGAACTGCCCGCCCAGGATCGCGTGGCGGGCGTGGACCTCGCCGATCGGCCTGCCCGTGTAGGCGACGCCGCCGCCCAGGTGCTGGGCGGCGAGCTCGTACTCCTTGTCGGCGACGCGTTCGCGGCTGGCATTGCGGAACAGGAAGCCGATCATCGGATCGGAGAACATCCGATCCACAAACGTCCGGATGATGCTGCGCAGAACGGGTTCTCCGCCGAGCTCTTCGAAGTACGTCGCCGCCATCGCCTCTTCAGACTAGTACCGCTCGCCGGAAGTTTGACCCGTGATATCGGGTCCCCGCAGCGGGGTGAGGGCCCCGCTATCACGGGCCAAACTTCGGGCTGCTCCGCGGTCCTTCCTCTGTTATTTCCCTGCGGGCGCTAGCCACGGCGCGGCCGGCCCGCGGGCTTTTTCGCGGTTTTCAGCCGTGTTCGCGCAGGATGCGGTCCACCTTTTCGTCGAGCGCCGGGTCCTTGCCGGCGCCCCGCTCCAGGCGGCCGAGGACTTCGGGCGCCGCGAGCTGGAAGCCCTCCTCGATCGTCATCCGGGTGGGGAAGGGCCCGGCCACGCTCGCGACCTTGCTGTTGTCGAACAAGGTGGAGGGCGACTTGTCGCCGTGCAGCGGGCCCTTCCAGGCCGGCTCGTGGCGCACCAGGGTGTCGCTCGCGATGTGCACCAGCTGGGGCTGCACCGCGAGCGCGCGCGCCATCTGGGTCAAGATCTCATCCCAGGTGTGCACGTTCTCGCCCGTGATGTGAAAGTCTTCGCCGATCGCGCCCGGGTTGCCGAACAGGCGCACGAAGGGGCGGGCGAAGTCGCTCGCGTGCGTGAGCGTCCAGAGGCTGGTCCCGTCGCCGTGCACGATCACCGGCAGCCCCTCGCGCATGCGCCGGGCGGTCCAGTCGCCGCCGCCGAGCGCGCTGGGCAGGCGGCGCCGGTAGGTGTGGCTGGGCCGCACGATGGTGACCGGCAGCTGCCCGTTGCGGTGCGCGGCGAGCAGCCGCTGTTCCATGGCCGCCTTTTTCTGACTGTACTCCCAGTACGGGTTCGCGAGCGGGGTGCGCTCGGTGATGCGCTCGAAGCGATCGATCGGCTTGGCGTAAGCCGACGCGGTCGAGATGAACACGTACTGCCCGGTCTTGCCGCCGAAGACCCGCACATCGGTCTCGACGCGCTGCATGTCGAAGGCAAAGAACTGACACACCACGTCGAAGCGCTGCTCGCCCAGCCGCGCGTAGCCGCTGTCATCGCCGAGATCGCCCGTGATCTGCCGGACCTTGTCGGGCAGCGGCTGCTCCGTCTGGCCGCGGTTGAAGACGGTCACGTCGTGGCCGAGCGCGAGGCTCTCCAGCACGCAGCAGAAGGATATTTCGCCGGTGCCACCAATGTAAAGAATCTTCATGAGCTGTGCTCGATTGTGGGAGAAATTGAGCTCGGCGAGTCACTCATCGGAAATCACGCGCTCGTGGTGCGGGGCTGGTTCCGCACGATGAGTGCCGCGGTTCGTCAAACGATGCGCGAGAGTTTCTGGAAGTCGCGGTGCCGTCAAGGCGGGACGACGCGGTAGCGGTTCCAGAGCCTCCGCCGCAGGGAGTCCGGAGCGGAGCCCAGTGAATCCCGGTGAAAAGGTGCGGCGCGAAGGCTTGACGGATGCACACCGTTCGGGAACCCTGCGTGCCGTGCGCGCCCCCCGCCTTCGCTCGAGCGCTCGAGTTCCGGCGCGACACCAACCCCCTGCGATCTCGACCCGCGTTCTCAATCCGCGATGAGGCACGACACCCAGATGGTTTCAATCCACACCGGCTCACCTTCACGGTCCCCGCTGCGTTCTCTCGGCTCTTCCTTCTTTCCCCGCCCGTTTTCGTGCCTCGCATCGCTCGCGGGCCTGCTCGGCTCCGCGCTGATCTCGACGCTCGCATTCGCCCAGGACCCGGCGGCTGCTGAAGAGCCGCCGGCGGATCCGGCAGCCGCCCCCGCAGCGCCAGCTCCGGAGCCTTCGGCGCCCACCGAGGCAGACGCGCAGGCCGCGGGCGAAGCCTCGCTGGAAGTCGATGACTCGCTGGAGGTGGGGGAGCCCAGCGGGGGCGCGGGTGCCGGCAAGCTCGACGAGGTGGTGGTCACGGTCGATCGCCGCAAGAAGGACGTGCAGAAGTACTCGGGTGTCGCCGCGGCGTTCACCGAGAGCAAGCTGGCGTCGGTGGGTATCACCAACGCGCGCGAGATGGCCTCCATGGTGCCTGGCTTGCAGATCGGCGTGCAGGAGGGCAACACCGAGGTGTTCATCCGCGGCATCGGCTCCGACAACAACACGGAGATCGGTGACCCTGCCGTGGCGCTGCACCTCGATGGCGTGTACATCCCGCGCCCGCGCGGCGTGGGTTCGATGTTCTATGACATCGAGCGCGTCGAGGTGAACAGCGGCCCTCAGGGCACGGTGCGCGGCCGCAACGCGATGGGCGGCGCGGTCAACATCGTCTCCAAGCGGCCCAAGCTGGAGGAGTTCGGCGCCGACGCCGAGGCCACGTTCGGCACGTTCGCGCAGCGCCGCTACCAGGGCATGGTGAACATCCCGGTGGGCAGCATGCTGGCTTTCCGCGCCGCCGCCTTCTCGGAGGTGCACGACTCGTACTACGAGAACGCGGGCCCGCTCTACGACATCCCCGCCGGCGAGAACGCCGACTCCTACGCCTATCGCCTGCAGCTCTTGTATCAGCCGACGAAGCGCTTCTCTGCGCTGCTCGGCTACGACTACACGCACGAGGGCGGCACGGGCTATCTCGGGGCCAACTTCCAGGGCCCGCTGACCGCGACGCGAACCGAACCGGCGCCCACGGCCGACAACCCCGATGCGGTCCGGGCGGTGGCCATCCCGTTCGAGGTGCCCGGGCACGAGGCCTTCCCGAGCCCCAACGAGAACCCCCGGCGCGTGTACATGCGCGGCATGAACCCGGCCGTGAGCCTGTGGCACGAGGGCTACCGCGCCGAGCTGAACTTCGACGCGGGTCCGGTGATCTTCCAGGCGCTGGGCAGCTATCGCCGGCTCCAGTACGTGCAGCACACGGGCGCGAACGCCGGCGCGGTCGTGCCGGGCTACGACTTTACTCCGGGGAACTGCAGCAACAACGCCACCTGCTTGCCGGATGCATGGACCAACGGCTTCTGGGACTCGCGCTCGCAGTCCTTCATCGGCGAGCTCCGCGCCTTCGCCCCCGATGACTCGCGGCTGCGCTGGACGGCAGGGCTCTTCTACTTCAACGAAGACCAGCAGGTGTTCCTGGGGCAGGTGGCGGACCCGGCCAACGGCTTCGGCGGCGGTGAGTTCAACGAGCCGAACGTCAAGGGCGCCTCCTTCGCCGGCTACGTCGACGCCACCTTCGACGTGGTGGACAACTTCCGGGTGCTGGGCGGCGTGCGCCTCACGCACGAGACCAAGTCGCGCAAGGACGGCCTGTGGGCGCTCTGGCAGGGCTTCCCCAACAACGGCAACATCACCGGCGGAACCGCCCAGAACCCGAACGCGCTGCGCTTCGGCACGGAGGGCTTCCAGTACGAGGGGCTGAACCGCGAGACCTTCAACTTCGACCCCGGCCCCGACGGGACGGTGGACGCCACGGACCGCGTCAACCTGTTCCTGGACGGCATCAAGAGCTTCGGCGCTCGGGACACCTTGCCGCAGGCGATCTGCAATGATCCGCCCACCGCCGCCGCGGGGGAGGTGCAGCAGCCGCGCGTGATCCCGAACCCCGATGGCCCCGGCATGCGCTGCGCTTACGGCGTGAAGTCGAGCGTGGCCTCCAACTTCGCCAACGCCATCCCGCAGAACAACGAGATCACGCCCACCAACTTCTTCGACTGGCGCGCCGGCGTGGAATACGACCTGGCCAAGGACAGCCTGCTCTACTTCACCGTGACCACGGGTCACAAGGCGGGCGGCTTCAATGACACCGCGCCCGGCGCGATGCAGGGCACGTACTACAATCAGGACTACAAGCCCGAGAGCGTGCTGGCCTTCGAGCTCGGCAGCAAGAATACCCTGTTCGATCGCAACCTGCGCCTGAACGCCTCGGCGTTCATGTACCGCTACAAGGACATGGTGTTCCAGACCATCGCCAGCATCGGCGAGAACATGATGGACAGTGGCGGCGACATGGCGGCGATGAATCAGGCCGCGCCGAACACGGCCGTGCGCCAGAACGCCGAGAACGTCACGCCCATCTACGGCTTTGACCTGGACATCACCTATCGCCTGCCGCTCGGCCTCGAGGCAGAGGCGCACCTGCTGTTGATGGATGCGAAGTTCCCGGACGACACGATCGCCCTCGACACGCGCATCTCCAACACCGCCTCCGAGAACTACCTGGTCGATCTGGGCGGCAAGTGGCTGCCGCGCGTCTCCGCCGCCACGCTCAACTTCACGCTCTCGCAGCTGATCTTCACCGAGGCCGGCTCCTTCGATTGGGTGATCCAGGGCCAGACCAAGACCCAGAGCTACATGAGCGTCTACAACGGCAACGGCAAGCTGCTGCCGCCGGCGCCGGGCGTGACGCCCATGCGCTCCGCGGCGCTCCAGGCGCTGCAGCCGCCCACCGATGATCCCGCGACCTCCGGCGCCAATCTCCAGCAGCGCCTCACGGACGTGGTCCCGGCGTACACGCGCTTCGACCTCGGCGTGGGCTGGAAGCACCCCGATGGTCGCATCGGCATCAACGCCTATGTGAACAACGTCACCAACATCGCGTATTCGACCAGCATCATCTCGACGCCGGGCCTGAACTTGCGCTTCTTCAACCCGCCGCGCACGGCGGGCGTGCGCTTCCGCGTGGAGTGGTGAGCGGCCGCTCGCGCGCGGCGCGTCGCGACGAACACAGGATGCTCCAGCCTCGAGTGCGGATTGAGCCTATCGCGACGTGAGCTGATCCGACTCGGGGGGGCCGGGCTGATCGCCGGTTGCAGCGGCACGAGGTTCGCGGCCAGGAGCAGAGCTCCCGGCTCGCGCGGCCTCAGCGCCGAGACGTTCACTCCCGACATGCCAGGCTATGAAGCCCTGGTGCCGGGCTACAACGTTGCCTATCACGGGCTGCGGCCGCGGCTCATCACGCTGGCCCGTACGCGGGAAGAGGTCATAGGGACCATCGCCACCTGCCGCCGCGAGAACTGGCCGCTGCACATCCGCGGAGGCGGGCACTCCTTCGAGGATCTCAACACCGGGCCCGGTGTGCTGCTCGACACGCGGCGCATGAATCGCTTGCAGCTGTCGAGCGACGGCAAGACGCTGACGGTCGAGGCGGGCGCGACCCTGGGTCAGGTGCAGCGTGCGCTCCTGCCGCGGGGTCTCGTCATTCCGACGGGCTCCTGCCCCAGCGTGGGGATCACCGGATTGACCCTGGGCGGAGGCTATGGCCTCGGCTCGCGCAAGTACGGCTTGAGCTGCGACGCCCTGCGAGAAGTCGAGCTGATCGACGCTTCGGGCCGCGTGGCCATCGCATCGGAGCGCCAGAACCCCGAGCTGTTCTGGGCGCTGCGCGGCGGCGGGGGCGCTCATCTGGGCGTGGTGACCCGGCTCAGCTTCGCGCCGCAGCCGGCGAGCGAGCGAGTCTCCGTGCTGCGAGCTCGCGTGCGGCCGGAGGCGCGGCGGGAGTTCTTGGCCCGCTGGCAATCGTGGATCGCGGGCGGCACCGACCAGCTGACGCCGCTGGTCTACGTCGCCGCCACTCCGAGCGGCATCGATGGGCCCGTCTTGCTCGCGCAGTACTGGGGAGACCGCCCGGGCGCGCGCGTGGCTCTGGAGCCGTTCCTGCCTCTGCTCGAGCTGCCGGAAATCGAGGAGTGTTCGGCGCTCGAGGCGGCCCAGGTCTTCGGCGGCGAACTCGACGCGCCGCTGAAGCCGACGCGCTTCAAGTCCAAGTCGCACTTCTTCAAGCGCGAGCTGGGTGACGCCCAGTGGGACGTCTTGCTCCGCCTCCTGGCACCACCGATCGATGGCTTGCTCGGGCTGATGCTCGATCCGTGGCAGGGCGCGATCCGACGCGTGCCCCACCACGACACCGCGTTCGCCCATCGCGACGCGCTCTTTTCGATCCAGTATCGAGCCGACTGGTCCGCGGAAGCGGAGGCGGCAGCCAGCCTGGCGTCGTTGCAGCAGGTGTACGACAGCCTGGCGCCCCTCAGCGACGGCGCCTACGCCAATTACAGCGACAAGAGCCTCAGCGATTGGCGGACCGCTTACTACGGTGCTCACCTCGAGCGGCTCACGAGCGTGAAACGCCAGTTCGATCCGGATGGCTTCTTCAGCCACCCCTTGAGCTTGTGAGTTCGGTCAGCGGCCTTCGACGCCGCGCTCGTCCAGCCACTCTTTGACGACTTCGAGGCTCTCGCGGTGGAAGCGCACCTTGCCGTCGGCGATCTCGCGCAGGCTCATCACGGCGGACTTGTTGTTGCCGCGCACCAGCGGCTGCCCACCCTTCATCAGCTGCCGGGTGCGGTTGGCCGCCAGCAGCACCAGGGCAAAGCGATTCTCTTCATGTTCCAGGCAATCTTCGACGGTGACGCGCGCCATTCACTCTCCTCGAGTCCCTCGGGATGCGGGGTGGCCCCGCAGACGATGGGGCGGCTGGTTACCCTATTTCGCGAGCAGGAACAACCACTGGCACGATTTTCGCCATTCCGGGCAATCACCCCGGCTGTCCGGCGGCCCGTTGGCCTGGTCGCTGGCGGAGCCGCTCCGGGCGGGGGCGGAGCTTCAGTGGTGCTTCAGGACGTCCGAGAAGGCCGCGATCGCGCGCTCCAGGGCGCTATCGGTGATACCGAGGTGGGTGCAGGCCCGGATGCGGTCGGGCCCTGCCTGGGAAACCAGCACTCCGCGCTCGCGCAGGCGCTCGGCGAGCTCGGCCGCGCTGCCGCGGCGGTAGCGCATATAGATGATGTTGGTCTCCACCGGCACGACCTCGACGGCGTGGAACTGGCCGAGCGCCGAGGCCAGCCGCGCTGCGCGCTGATGGTCCTCTGCCAGGCGATCGACGTGGTGATCGAGGGCGTAGAGCATCGCGCCCGCCACGATGCCGGCTTGGCGCAGGGCGCCGCCCAGGCGCTGCTTGATGCGGCGCGCGCGTGGCTCCAGGTCGGCATCGACGCACAACACCGCGCCGAACGGGCAGCCCAGCCCCTTGGAGAAGCAGATCTGCACGCTGCGCGCGTGATGGCCCCAGCGCGCCGGTGCAACGCCGCGCGCCACTGCCGCGTTGAACAGGCGCGCGCCGTCGATGTGCAGCGGCAGGCCGTGCTCGCGGCACACCTGCACGACGCCGTCGAAGGCCGCGTCCGGCCAGATGCTGCCGCCGCCGCCGTTGCTGGTGTTCTCGACCACGACCGCGGCGCTCTTCGGCTGGTGCGGATCGTCGAGCCGCAGGGCCCCGCGCAGGTCGTCCGCGTCGAAGATGCCGCGCTCGCCCTGCAGCGCCATCACCTGGACGCCCGAGTTGGCGGCGAGCCCGCCGCCCTCGCTGTTGATCACGTGCGCGGTGCGGTGGCAGATGACCTCGTCACCGGGGCTGCAGTGCAGCGCGATCGCGATCTGGTTGGCCATCGTGGCCGAGGGCACGAGCACCGCGCGATCCTTGCCCACCAGGCTCGCGATGCGCTCTTCCAGCTTGCGCACCGTCGGATCCGTGCGGCGCTGCTCGTCGCCGAGCGGCGCGTCGAGCATGGCTTCGCGCATGCCGCGCGTGGGTTGGGTGGCCGTGTCGCTGAACAGGTCGACGATTTCTTCCGTCACGCTTCAGCCTTAGCGGCAGGCTGGGACGAAGGCAACTACCGGCCCCAGCCCATCTCGCCGCCCGGCGCCGTGCTATGCGGCAGTCGTGTCGATCATTTTCGATTGTGACGGCGTGCTGGTGGACAGCGAGCGGCTGGTGTGCCGGATCGAGGCCGAGCTGCTGTCGGAGTGGGGCTGGCCCTGCACGCCCCAGCAGCACCGCGAGGCCTTCAAGGGCCGGACGTTTCTGGACATGGCACGCGCCATCGAGGAGCGGCTCGCGGGGCGTCTGCCGGTCGACTGGATGTATCAATGGGCGATGGCGCAAGCGAACGGGTTCCGCGCCGAGTTGCGCGAGGTGCGCGGCGTGCGCGCACTGATCGAGGCGTTGCTCGCGCAAGGCCAGGTCCTGTGCGTGGCATCGCAGTCGCCCCCGGGGCGCGTGCGGCTCTCGCTCGAGCTGTGCGACCTGGCGCGCTACTTCGGCCCGCGCGTGTTCACGGCGTCGCTCGTGGCGCGACCCAAGCCGGCGCCGGACCTGTTTCTGCATGCCGCCGCGCAGCTCGGCGTCGCACCGGAGCGGTGCACGGTGATCGAGGATTCGCCGAGCGGGGTGCGCGCCGCCGTCGCCGCCGGGATGCGCGTGTTCGGCTATGCCGCGGACGAGGACGTGGCGCGCCTCGCGGCGGCGGGAGCGTTCACCTTCACGGACATGGCCGAGCTGCGGGCCCTGATCCAGACTCACCCGTGAGCAGCGGCCGCAGCAAGCGCTTCTACTACGCTCGCGTCAGCGTGCTGACGCTGGTGCTGCTCGGCGTGCTGGCCTATGCCGCTCGCGATCACCGGCGGCGCAGCGCGCGGCGCGAGTGGCAGCGGCCGCTCGCGGTGGCTCTGGTGCTGCTGGCCGACGGCGAGCTGGAGCCGGAGGCCCTGGCGCGGTTGCAAGGGCACGTCGAGCCGCTGGAGCAACAGCTGGAGGACCAGTTCGCGCGCTACGGCGGCAACTTCCGGCCGATCCGCTTCCAGCAGTTTGGCCCCGTGCCGGAGCCACGCCCGCCGCCGGTGGCACCGGACCAGCCCTCGCTCTGGCAGGAGCTGACGCTCTCGCTCTCGCTCCGCGCTTATGCCCGCCGCTGCGATCGCGCCGCGGGCGTGAGCGACGGCGATTTTGACGGCAAGATCTACCTGCGGCTGTCTGAACCTCACAACGAGCGGCTGTCCCTGGTGGAGGGCCTGGGCGAGGACGGCGGACGCATCGCCGTCACCAGCCTGGAGCTGCGCGAGGACAGCGCGGACTTCGGCCTGTTCGTGGTGGCGCACGAGCTCTTGCACCTGCTGGGGGCGAGCGATCGCTACGGTCCGGACGGGCTCGCCGAGCTGCCGGACGGGCTCGGTGAGCCCGAGCTCGTGCCGCAGTTCCCGCAGCGCAGCGTGGAGGTGATGGCCCGCGGCCGCGTGATCGAGCCGGGGCTGGAGGAGCCGCCGAGTCAGCTCGCGGAGCTGAGGGTCGGCGCGAAGACGGCGGCGGAGATCGGCTGGTCGCCGAGGGCGGCGACGCCCGAGAGCGGCCCCTCCGGGAGCGGCCCGTCCGCGAGCGGGCCGTCTGCGACGGGGCTCTCGCCGGCGCCGCGCAAGCGGTAGCCGGCGCCGCGCACCGTCTCGATCGGCAGCGCGCTGCCCAGCTTGGCGCGCAGGCGGCGGACATGGATGTCGACCGTGCGGCGCCCGCCCGAGTAACGGCTGCCCCAGACCGAGGTCAGCAGCTGGTCGCGCGAGAGCACGCGGCCCCGCCACTGGCACAGGTGCGTGAACAGGGCGAACTCGCGCGCGGTGAGCTGCACCGCGCGGCCCTCCACGTAGCGCGTGCGGCTGGCCCCTTCCACCTGGATGCCCTCGATCGGCTCCGAGCGCGCGCTGCGCAGCCGGCCATCGAGCGGCGAGCGGCGGCGCTCCAGCGCGCGGAGCCGCAGCTGCAGCTCCTCCCCGGTGTAGGGATGGAACACGAAGTCATCGAACTCGCCGGGCAGCTCGCCAGCGCCCGCCGGGGCGGCGTTCAAGGCGAGCAGCGCCCCCACGGTGTCGAAGTACGGGTCCTGGCGCACGGCGCGCAGGGCGCCGACCGCCAGATCCGGGCGATCCTGCGCCTCGAAGACCAACGCGCGCGGCTTCACGTCATTGCCGGGAGGGCCCGCCCGGTAAAACTCCAGCTGGTGGCCCGCCGAAGCAGCGATGCGCGCCAGATGTTCCTCGTCCTTGGCTTGGCCTCCGATGATTGCGACCAGCACGCGTACCTCCATCGCCGTGCCGGGTCGGGGTGCGGAGTGTCCGCTGGGAAGTTTCCGCCAGATGCGTGAATCCGGCGGCGGCAAACGGCAGAAATGCAGCCTATTCAGGGTCCACTGGTCTGTCAAGATAGACATGGCGTCACTAAGGTAGACGCCGATCAGGGCCGCGTGACGGCGGCCGGGCCGGGTTCCGGCGCCCCCCTTGCCGGGCCCTACGCGCTCCGTCACCGGGGTGCGCTCGTCACCGGGGTGCGCTCGTCACTGGGGTGCGCTCGTCACTGGGGTGCGCTCGTCACCGGGGTGCGCGGTGATTCATGGCAGCAACTGCCGGCGCCTGAGGACGAGCGGATGCGACTGCTGCCCGCGCCAGCAGCGGCGCGGGGTTCTCCCACCTGCGCTCACTCTCTGCGTGTGCAGCGCCCCCGTCTGGCAGCGCTCGGGCGAAAGTGCCACCCGCTCGGGTGACTTCAGCGCGAATCGTGCTAGTTCTGGGTGTTCTGGGATAGAACGTCGACTCGGGGCGCGCGCGACACGGGACCGGATCAGGCGCGCTCGGGAAGCTCGCGCTCGGGCCTTGCGAACGGGCTCTTGGCGGCAACCGGCTCTGAAGAGCCTGTTTGGAAAGGTTGAAGCTGCAGGCAACGACTGCTCGGGACAGACCAGCTCGGATCGAGGGACAGGGGGGAGCATGCTCACGGCGGAAGGCAAACGAGGGAGAGGTTCGAGCTGCGCGGAACGCCGCAGCTCCGTAGTAATTTGCGACGTTTGCGACATCCCATTGGATCGGGAATGCATGCCAGCGTTCGTTAGTTACATGATCGAAGCGCGGGTAGATGCATGGAGGTATCGGGCATGACGGAAGCGACCCGGCCACCTGCCATCAAGGACTGCGCCTTCAGGGACTACAAGGCCGCGCTGGAGGCGTACCTGAGCACTGGTGGCGATGAGTTCTCGCTGCAGGCCGCGTATGACTTCGGGCGCCGCGCAGTTCACGAGGGGTTGAGCCTGCTCCAGTTCTCGGAGATCCATCACGCGGCGTTGCGCGCGCTCACGTCCGCCCCCGGCGCCGACGTCGAGGAGGTGCTGACGCGCGGCGAGCAGTTCTTTCACGAAGGTCTCTCGGTCTTCGAGATGTCGCTGCGCGGCCACCGGGCGAGCGCGCGCCTGCTCGGCCTGAGCGAAGCGCTGACCCGCGCCGCACCCGAGTTGAGCAGCATGCGCTCCCAGCTCAAGGCCCTGCTCGACGCGACGGGCGCGCTGGTCTCGCTGAAGGACGCGGAGGGGCGCTTCCTGTTCGTGAACGGTCCCTTCGAGAAGCTGTTCGGCGTGAGCGAGGCGCGAGCCCTGGGCAAGACCGTCCACGAGTTCGTGGAGGGGCCGAACGCGGACATGCTGCAGCGGGACGACGCGCGGGTGCTGGAGGGGCAAGCGCCGGTCGAAGTCGAAAAGGTCTATCAGACGCCGGACGGGCCCCGCCACTATCGTTCGGTCGAGCTGCCGCTGGTCGAGCCGGGCCAGGGGGCGTACGCGCTGTGCAGCGTGGCCACTGACGTGACGCGGGAGAAGCGCGCGAGCGAGCGGCTCTCCGTGGCGCGCGAGGCCACGGAGGCAGCCAATCGCCAGATGGAGTCCTTGACCCGGGCGCTGGCCGATGAGCTGCTGGCGCCGCTGCGCAGCATCGACGGTTTCACCCAGGCTCTGCTGGAGGACTGCGGCGCCGCGCTCGATGAGACCAGCAGATCGCACCTGTCCAACGTGCGCCAGTCGGCGCAACGCATGGCCACGCTGATCGATTCACTGCTCTCGCTGTCGAAGCTCTCGCGCGGCGAGCTGCGCAGCAGCGAGGTGGATCTGACCGATCTGGCCCGCCGGGTGGCGGCGCACTTGCTCGAGACCGAGCCGGACCGGCGGGTCTCGTTCGAGATTCAGCCGGGGCTGCGGGCGCAGGGTGACCCCCGCCTGTTCGGGGCCGTGCTGCAGAACCTGCTCGGCAACTCCTGGAAGTTCACGCGCCGCCGCGAGCACGCCGAGATCGTGGTGGGGCAGAGCTCGGAGCGCGGAACCAACGTCTACTTCGTCCGGGACAACGGCGCCGGGTTCGACATGGCGCATTCCGGCAAGCTTTTTTCGGTATTCGAAACCCTGCACTCGCGCCGCGAGTTCGGGGGCAATGGGGTGGGGCTGGCAACCGTCCAGCGCATCGTGAATCGGCATGGGGGGAGAGTGTGGGCGGAGGCCGTGGTGGACCACGGTGCAACGTTCTATTTCACGCTCGGGGAGCAATTGAGCTGAAGCGAAGTTTTCGGCACAGTAGTCGCTGGTCCGCGGGCACGCCGCGGACCCGAGGCAGGTCGGAGTCGGGGGATCAGGGCGATGGCGCTGCCGAACGACATACTGAACGCGGACGACCCTCGCAGCAGCGAATTCGCGGGGAAAGCCCGCAGCGAATCGGCGGGGAAACCCCGCAACCCGAGTGACGGGCACCCCCTTTCCAGACGCGAAGCGCGCACCCCGAGGATGGCGAAGCGACTACAGGCCCTGATTGTAGAGGATTCCGAGATCGACGCCGAACTGCTGCTGCTGGAGCTGCGGCGCGGAGGCTACGATGTCGTACCTCGTCGAGTGGAGACGGCGGCGGAGATGCGCGCCGCGCTCGAAGAGGGCGGCTGGGACATCGTGCTGTCGGATTATTCCTTACCCACCTTCAGCGCCCTGGCCGCACTCGAGATCCTCAAGGGCAGCGGGCTCGACATCCCGATGATCATCATCTCCGGCACGATCGGGGAAGACATCGCGGTGCACGCGCTGAAGGCGGGCGCTGCGGACTTCATGCCCAAGAGCCGGCTGGTGCGGCTGGCTCCCGCCATCGAGCGCGAGCTGCGCGAGTATCAGGTGCGGCGCCGCCAGCGGGAAGGTGAGCGCGAGCGCAGCGCGAGCGAGGCGCGCTTCCGGGCCATCATGGAGACCGCCACCGAGGGCGTCGTCGCCGCCGACCAGGAGGGCTTCGTCGCCTACGCCAACCCCGCCGCGGAGAAGATGTTCGGCTGGCGCGAGGAGGAGCTGGTGGGCAAGTCGCTGACCGAGCTGATGCCGGAGCGCTTTCAGCAGGCCCACGCGCAGGGGCTGTTGCAGTACCTGACGACCGGCGTGGCGCGCATGGTGGGGCGCACGGTGGAGGTCATGGGCCGGCGCCGCGACGGCAGCGAGTTCCCCATCGATCTCTCGCTCGGCACCTGGGCCTCGGACGGCAAGACGCACTTCGCGGGCATCATGCGCGACGTGACCGAGCGCAAGAAGGTGGAGGCGCAGCTGCTGGTCGCCGATCGCATGGTGGCCGTGGGTACACTGTCCGCCGGTGTCGCACACGAGATCAACAATCCGCTGGCCGCGATCATCGGCAACGTCGACCTGGCCATGCGCGACCTGTCGGACTTGATCGACGATCACGGCGAGCTGCAAGGCCTGCTGCGCATCCAGGAGGAGCTGGTCGACGCGCGGGACGCGGCCGACCGAGTGCGCAAGATCGTGCGGGACCTGCGCGTGTTCTCGCGCGGGGAGGACGAGCAGCCCGGGCCGGTGGACGTGGAGCATGTGATGGAGTCCACGCTGCGCATGGCCTGGAACGAGATCCGCCATCGCGCGCGGTTGGTGAAGCAATACGCGCGCGTTCCGCCCGTCGAGGCCAGCGAAGCGCGACTGGGCCAGGTGTTTCTCAACCTGATCATGAACGCCGCCCAGGCCATGACCGAAGACCGAGCGGCCAGCAACGAGATCCGCATCAGCACGGCCATTCAGGGCGAGCGCGTGATCGTCGAGGTCAGCGATACCGGCTCCGGCATCCCGCCCGAGGTGATGAAGCGCTTGTTCACGCCGTTCGTCACGACCAAGCCGGTGGGCGTGGGCACGGGGCTCGGGCTGTCGATCTGCCATCGCATCGTGACCAGCTTCGGTGGCGACATCAGCGTCGACAGCAAGCTGGGCGTGGGCACCCGCTTCCGCATCGCGCTGCCGTTTGCGAGCGAGCCCCTGTCCGCGGGGGTGCGCTCCGCGCCGGCCAACAACAGCGCGCGCCGCCGCGGTCGCATCCTGGTGGTCGACGACGAGCCGCTGGTGGCCAAGGTCGTGAGCCGCTCGCTGGCCTCGGACCACGAGGTGGTCGGGCTCGAGCGCTCCGCCGAGGCGCTGGCCCTGGTGCGCGGCGGCGAGCGCTTCGACGTGATCCTGTGCGACCTGATGATGCCCGAGATGAGCGGCATCGATTTTTATCGGGCGCTCTGCGAGTACGCGCCGGAGCAAGCGAGCGCGGTCGTGTTTTTGACGGGCGGCGCCTTCACGCCTCGCGCGCGGCGTTTTCTGGACGAGGTGCCCAACCGCTGGCTGGAGAAGCCGTTCGATCCAGTCCAGCTCAGCTCGCTGGTCAACGCCAGCGTGAAGTGAGCTGCCGGCGCGGGCTCAGCGGCATGCCCGCTGAGGAAGCGCTACCACATGCCCGCGCGTGAAACGCCCGCCGAGCAGCGCTGCAAGATAGCTTCAGAACGGGGCAACCGCAGCGGCGTCGGGTGCAGTGAGGACGCGCACCTCATCGCACCTTGCGCATAGCTCGAGCTGAATATCCAAGCGCTGGTGCAACTCGAGTGAAACACATGCGTGCGGCACGACACTTACCGGATCGCACATGGTAAAAGACGGACGATGAAGCGGGCATCGTTCATGTCGCAGCACAACAACCTGACGCAGCAGAAGAGAGAGCCGCAGCAACAACAGGGCAGAGCGCAGTCCACCGGGGCACCGGAAGGCAAGGAGCCGCGCAGCGGCCGTGCCTGGCCGCCGTTGTTCCGGGCGACGGGGCCTGCGCGAGGGCCCCGCGCTCCGGAGCCGCGAGGCCCGGCGGCACTGGACGACGAGGAGACGCGGCTGATGGAGCGCCCCTCCGAGCTGCTGCGCGCGTCGCGGGCGTGGCGGGTCTCCGAGCCGTGGAGAGCGCGGCCGTCACGGCCGCCGCTGCTGCCGCCCGAGCCAGGCAGGGTGGCCCGGCCCGTGCCGCGAGCGCCGGCGAGCGAGCCGCCGACGGCCGTGATGTCTCGGCCCAGCGAGGCGCTCGACAGCGTGGCTCCGTCGCGGCCGAGCGAGGAACCGCGCACGGGTGTGGTGCGCAAGGTGACGGCGCGCGGCGCTGTCAAGCGTGGCGCTCTCGCCACCGGCGGCCCTGTGAAAGCCCCGCGCGACTCCGGTCTGCCGGAGCACGAGCGCAGCCAGCGCCCCTCGGGCGTGCGGCGAGTGTCTCGCGAGTGGCGCTGCCTCGAACTGGGCCAGCCCGAGTCGACGCGCCCGGCGCGGCGCGACTACTCGCGCGTCAGCATCGCTCAGCTCTCGATCAAGGGCGAGCTCCTCCGCCACAGCGGGCCCGCCGAGTGGCTGCCCGACACGGCCGAGTTCGTGCATCGCGCCGCGCTGTTGGTCGCGCAGGGACTGGGCTTTCAGCGCTGCCGCAGCGTGTGCCTGCAAGGCGAGCGATCGGTGCTCGCCGTCTCCGATGCCGGGCCGAGCACGGTCACGGGCGTGACCGGCCCTGTCGAACAGCTCTCCGGCGTGCTGCGCCAGCGAGGCCTCAAATGATCGTCCAGCGCATGTTGGAGATCCTGCACGACGTGCAGGGCGTGCTCGGCAGCTTCGTGGTGGCGCGGGAAGGCGAGCTGCTGGTGCGCTCCATGCCGGAGCAGTTCGAGCGTGCGGAGCTGGAGCTGACCGCCAGCCGAGTCGCCCGCGTCCTGCAATGCAGCAGCGCGAACGGCGTCGCGCCGCAGGACGGCGTGTTCGACTTTGGCGAAGGCAAGCTCTGGGTGCGCGAGTTCGTGCGCGGCTACCTGTGCGTGCTGTGCAGCGCCGGCGTCGACATGAAATCGCTACGGCTCACGGCGCGCCTGGTCGCGCGCGGACTGCCGGCGCAGCTCTAGGCGCCCAACCCAGCGGCCACTCGCCGGTGCATCCCGGCGCAGGCCCCCGTCGCGCGCGGCCCCGCTGTAGAGGCAGCCGCTTCGCGCGCTGTGACAGCACTCGAGATGGCACTCGAGATGGCACTCGAGATGGCATCGCAGCGCGCCAGGGCTCGCTCCTGAGAGCTCACGGCCAAGCCGACCACCACCGGCCCTCCAGGCTGGACGTGGAGAAGCGCGCGGATGGGGCCTCATCTCGCGCCAGAGGCTCCTACGGGTTGGTCATGAGGGATCCCTTTCGGCGAGGCCCCCAGGTAGACCGACCAGGTCGATCCCGATGGCAAGGCGACCGCGGCGACGCTCGCGGCGGAGATGGGAGCGTCGGGCATTGGGGGGACAGGAAGCGAAAGCGAGCAGAAAGCGCACGCGGGCGGCGCTCGGCACGCGGGGGGGGGCGCGCGCCGGGACGACAAGTTCCCCGGGAAACCTCAACTCGATCCGCTCGAAGGGGGGCGCCGCCCACGGCAGACGCGCGGCGCTCGTCACGCAGCGGGCCGCGCGCCGGGACGACAAGTTCCCCGGGAAACCTCAACTCGATTCGCTCGAAGAGGGGCGCCGCCCACGGCAGACGCGCGGCGCTCGCCGGCGCTACGAAAGCCTGCCCGCAAAGATCCTACCTATGACCGGTTGGTAGCGGCTGCCACCGATCGGTAGGAGGGTTTGGCGCGCGCGAACCCCGGCGACCGCGAGGTGTGCTCCGGCGCCGCATGCACAGCCGCGCGCGGCTTCGTGCGGGCGCTCCGCGCCCCGAAGATTGGGCGGCGCCGTGCGGCTGAGGTCCGGCCCTGGACCGGCTAAAAATACCAAAATGTCGCAGCCAGCGTGCCCCTCGAGTCCGGGTTGCACGCATCGTGGCGAGGCCGGTGCGACGACTTTCGCCACGTCGGGCGCTCGCACGCCGCTCCGCGGCGGAGCCGGGTACTATGCGCGGGGTGGGGATATCGGCTAAGAGCGGGCACGCCACGATGAGCAACGGTACTGCTGCACCCAATTACGGGGTTGAGCTCGGTAAAGGTCCGAGGCAACCCGCGCCGCCTGCAGAGCTGCAGGAGCTGGACTTTCACCTGTTCAGCGAGGGCACGCACACGCGCATCTACGAGAAGCTGGGCGCGCACCTCGCGCTGCGCAACGGCGTCGCGGGGACGCTGTTCGCCGTCTGGGCGCCGAACGCGGGCTCGGTCAGCGTGATCGGGGACTTCAACGGCTGGGACAACCAGCGGACGCCGCTGAAGGCCGGGCAGAGTGGGGTGTGGACCGGCTTCGTGCCGCAAGTCGGGCACGGCAGCGTGTACAAGTACCACGTCGTCTCCAGTGACGGGCGGTACCGCTTCGACAAGACGGATCCGTACGGCTTTTACTCGGAGATGCCGCCGCGCACGGGCAGCGTGGTGTGGGACCTGAGCTACGAGTGGCAGGATCGGCGCTGGATGGCGGAGCGCGGGCGGCGCAACGCGCTGGACGCGCCCATTTCGATCTACGAGCTGCACCTCGGCTCCTGGATGCGCGTGCCGGAGGATGGGCTGCGTTCGCTCCACTATCGGGAGGCGGCGCCGAAGCTGGCCGAGCACGTGCGCCGGCTGGGGTTCAGCCACGTGGAGCTGATGCCCGTGATGGAGCACCCGTTCTTTGGCTCCTGGGGGTATCAGGTCACCGGCTATTTTGCGCCCACGGCGCGCTACGGCAACCCGCAGGACCTGATGTACCTGATCGACGTGCTGCACCAGCACGAGATCGGCGTGATCCTGGACTGGGTGCCGGCGCACTTTCCGAAGGACGGGCCCTCGCTCGTGTACTTCGACGGCACGCACCTGTACGAGCACGCCGATCCCCGCCAGGGAGACCATCCCGAGTGGGGTACGATGATCTACAACTACGGGCGGCACGAGGTGCGCTCGTTCTTGACCTCGAGCGCCATGTTCTGGCTCGACCGCTATCACGTGGACGGGCTGCGCGTGGATGGCGTGAGCTCGATGCTGTATCTCGACTACGGGCGCCGGCATGGGGAGTGGCTACCCAACCAGTATGGCGGGCGCGAGAATTTGGAGGCTGTCGAGTTCTTGAAGCACCTGAACGGCGTGATCCATGGCCAGCAGCCGGACGTGCTGACGATCGCCGAGGAATCCACGGCCTGGCCCAACGTGACGGGCCCCACCCATCTGGGCGGGCTGGGCTTCGATCTGAAGTGGGACATGGGCTGGATGCACGACACGCTGCGCTACATGAAGAACGAGCCGGTGCATCGCAAGTTTCATCACGGCAACCTGACGTTTCGCGGCATCTACGCGCACCACGAGCGCTTCGTGCTCGCGCTCTCGCATGACGAGGTGGTGCACGGAAAGGGCTCGCTGATCGGGCGCATGCCGGGGGACACCTGGCAGAAGTACGCGAACCTGCGCTTGCTGCTCGGTTACATGTGGGCGCTCTCGGGCAAGAAGCTGCTGTTCATGGGCGGCGAGTTCGGTCAGTGGCGGGAGTGGAATCACGATGCCAGTCTGGACTGGCACTTGCTCGAGCAGGAGCAGGCGCGCGGGGTGGCGCGCCTGGTGGAGCAGCTGAACCGGGTGTTCCGCGAGAACCCCGCGCTGCACGAGCAGGACTTCGATCCCGCCGGCTTCGAGTGGATCGACGCCAACGACAGCGATCAGAGCACGCTCTCCTTTCTGCGCCATGCGCGCGGGGGAGCGCCGAGCGTCGCCGTGGTCTTGAACTTCACGCCCGTGCCGCGCCACGACTTCCGGATCGGAGTCTCGCGCGACGGCTTCTGGGAGGAGCTTCTGAACACGGACGCGAAAGAGTTTGGCGGCAGCGGGCAGGGCAACCTGGGTGGAGTGCGCGCGTCGCCCGTGGGCAGCCACGGGCGTGCGCTCTCGATCAGCTTGACCTTGCCGCCGCTGGGCGCCGTGTTCCTGCGTGCTCCGGCTGGCGCTGCTCCCGCCGCAGGCTGATCAGGGCAGCTCGCGCGAGCTGCTGTCCACGAGTGCGAGCTTGCCGCTTTCCCAGCGGTAGGTCTTGCTCGCCGGCGGCAGGCCGGCGTGGCCACCTTTCTCTTGCGTCCGCAGCTCGTGCGTCGCGAGGTCGAGGGTCAGGTTCGTCAGCTTGCCGACGCTTTCGAGCGCGCCGCGCCGAGGGGCGACCGTCCAGTACTCGAGCGTCAGAGGCGGGGTGCCCAGCGCGGCGCCAAAGGCCAGGTCCAGCACGCCATCAAAGTTGATGTCGATGGCCTGCAGCAGGTAGTCGCCCGACGGGGACTCGATACCGCTCAGCTGAAACACTTGCGGCGGGGCGCCGGAGGCGGGGCGCGTGACCTGCAGCGAGCGCACGCCCTTGGCGCTCGGCTGGAAGCTCACCTCGAAGCGCAGATCCGCGCTCGCCTCGAAGCGGCAGGGCGCGCAGGACTCGACCTGCAAGACGGGGGAGGTGCTGGACAGCAGAGGCACAGCGGGCGCAGGAGCAGGCGGCGCCGCAGCGGGCGCGCTGGAGCGCGGTTGAAGCGCGGGCGCCGACCACGACTCTTCCGAGCGGCAACCCGCCGGCACCAGGATCAATGTGAGCAACAGAGCCAGCTCGCGCATCGCGGCAATGCACACGAATCTGAATTTTGGCGGTGGAGTGGCGACCCGGCAAGCCAGTAGCAAGGGCGACGCGAAGCGCCGCAGCGCGTGGACTTACCGCCAACGGATGACAGGGTCGCCACGCGCGGCGTGCTGGGCTTCTCGCCGATCGTGCTCTCGGTGTGGGCGGGTTGCGCAGCCAGGGTGGAGAGCGGCCCGAAGCGGGACAGGTGTCGCAGCCTGGCGCCGTGCCTCGAGCCATGGCGCCGAGAGCGCTACTCGATGCAATCCGGCACGGGCGTACGGGAAGCGCCTGCCTCGGCCGTGCCCCAGACCCGCTCGCAGCGCGCTCGGAAAGCGGCGCGGGCGGCCGGCAAGCGCTCTACCAGGGCGGGTGGCAGGAGCTCGTTCAAGCGCTCCACGATGTCGGGCGCGAACGCCGTGGCGATCGAGAGGCGCCGAGTTTGCCTCAGCCCGGGGCGCCCACGCTCGGGCCCGGTTCCAGCCAGCCGACGAAATCTGCTCCGAGGTCCTGGCACCCGTCGTCCGCGCGACAGAGATAGTGTTGCGTCGCGAAATGGGCGCCGCTGGCATCGAAGAGGTATGGGCCGCAGCTGCCCTGGATGGCGTGCGCCGGATCGGACCAAGCCGGCGGCGGAGCAGCGGCGTGGGGCGCGCCCGTCGCGTCCACCAACACGGGGGGACTGGCAAACTGCTGGGTCTCTGGATTGAAGAGCAGACAGGCGCGGTGTGTGCAATCCTCGAGCTTCTCCTGGACGAGCACCAGGCGCAGCGGGCCATTGCCGAATGGCACAGAGAGGCCGCAGTTCTCGGGCTCCTCGCAGCCGGACCAGCGTTGGGGCAAGACAACTCGCTGCGCGCCGGGGCTGAAGTCACGTGCCGGAGGCAGCGCGGTCGAGCGGGCGAGTTGCTGTTGCAACCAGCCCTCCGCGGCCGGCGACAGCGCGACGCGACGATGCTCTTCCAGGAGGCGCAACCCGGGTTTCCGGCTGATCTTCAGCTCGATGGCCCCGGCGCTGTCCTCGCAGCCCGTCTCCGGGCGTACGAACGGAGACGGCTCGCTCGATGGCCACTCGATCCAGATCGAGCTCGCCGGCGGCAGGTTCTTCGCCAGCTTGATCGCCGGAAGCTGATTGCGCAGATCGGCGACCGCGAAGCGCGTATCGTCGAGAAACCAGAGCAGCGCGTGCCCGGGATCATAGAGCCAGGCGGAGGCCTGGGGGACGACGACGCGGATCGGCCCGCGCAGCGAATACAGCGAGATGCTCTCGCCCGGCGTGCCGGCGAGAAATCGAGGCGAGTCGTCGGGCAATGACGAGGAGGGCGCCGCGCCCGGGGCGGGAACTGCGGGCGTGGAGATCGCGGGAAGTTTCGCGCTCGCGGAGGCAGCCGGTTGCTCTGCGGAGGCCTTGTGCGCAGGGTTCGCGTGGCAGGAGAGCAGGATCAGTGCGGCTTGCAGTAGGTTGCCCTTGAGGCCTCGCTCGTGCTTCATCGAAAATCCCAATGCCATTCCTCCGACGCGAGGGGCCGGAAGCCATACTGATTCGCGTGCTCGAGCAGCCAGCCATGTAGCCAGGTTTTGCGCCAGCCAACCCGTTGAGACGTGTTCGCCGTATAGGTGATGCCGCCCTGTATGGTGGTGAAGTCCACGGCATTGCCATTGCTGTGATTGCTGAATCCCGGCGGGGCTTTCCTGGGTGAAAAGTACTCGACCATGATGCGCACGGCCTCCTCGCCATGCGCACCGCCCGGCGCTGCCATTCGCCTCCCATACGTCGCCCGGTAGTACTTGGGAAAGCAGTCATTGGCCCAGATCAGCTGTTCCTCCGCATGCGAACGGTATGCGGATGCGATCCCGATCGATCGCACGCTGCGCGCGAGGTGCTCGCGAGCTGAGTCTGCAGAATCCGCAGGTGGACCCATTTGATCGCGTGCAAGATCTCCCCTGGCTGCTTTCAATAGTTCAATGCACTTGCCCGCCGCCTCGGCACGCATGACCTTCCCCTTCTCGATAGGGCTCAGCTCAGACGCGCCAATGTCGTTGAAGAAGCGCCTGCCTTTTCGGTGGCGATCCCGTATTGCAGCTGCCAGCACGCGGCCGCGGAAATCCAGGTAGTCCGGCCCCGACATGTCGACTGTTGCCGGCATTGCACCAAGCGGATGTGACTGCGATTGGTGCCGCCCGCTGTGACCATTGTGGCCCATGGGCCCCGGTACCCTCCCCGTAGGCATGTCGGCATGCTTGCACCCTGCCGGCGTCGGTTCAAGCCAAGTGGAGCGCCATCAGGCGCCGTTCTCGTCGCGCACCAGTTGCAGGGGCTTGCGCTTGCGGACCATGGTGAGGCCGAGCAGGATCAGCAGCGGTAGCTCGGCGACCTGGCGTTTCCAGTCCGCGTCGGGGTCGGAGGGCAAGGCCTTGCGCGCGTCGCGGATCAAGCTCGCCATGGCGACGCTGAGCAGCTTCGGGATGTGGAGCAGCCCGCCCTCGAGCTGGATGCTGCCGTCGGGAGCTGTGTAGACCCAGCCCAGGATCAGGTCGCCGGCGTGGAGCGTGAGCCGGGGTGGCCTGGAGATGCGCAGCGGTTTGTCTTGCAGGGTGTCGAGCGTCTCGACGGCGTCGGGGTGGAGCTCGTCGACGCGCAGCGCGCTGAACCAGCCGTGTTTCAGGCTCTCGAGCAGCGCTCGTTGCTCGCTGTCGAGCTCCGTGTCGCGCTCCAGGTGTTCGAGCGCCGTCAGGCCGTGCGCGGAGCGGGCCGCGAGCGTGCAGTAGGCGGTGAACAGAGGCAGGTCGGTCTCGGGCAGATCGCTGAACTCGATGCCCTGATCCTCGCAGCTGATGCGCAGGACACGCTCGCTGCTGTCGATCATGCCTTCGCGCTCGGCGACCTGGATCAGCGCGTCGCGCAACCGTTGCATCGGCTCCGGGGGGACGGCAGTGGCGCCAGCTGAGCAACGGCCAGCAGCCAGCGCGCGAGAGCAAGCCGAGGGATCGAAGGCGTCGTGGTGGGGCAGCGTCTCGGGGCGATCCGGCACCCCCGCCAGCGAGGCCACGCCGCGTCGTTCCCCGGCGTAGCCGTCCACGATGTATTCGAACCAGTAGCGCTCGGTGGGGCCATTCTTCAGGTGCCGGAGCAACGTGGCTTCCGAGCCCTGGTCACGCTGGGCGGCCTTCTTCTGGCGCAGCCGGGCGCGCTGCTTGGGCGTGAGCTTCGCGTGCTGGCCGGGGCTGCGGTGGTGGGTCGCGCTGGGCGGGCTCGCCTCATCGGGCGCGATGCGCTGGAAGTACTCGAGCCAGTCGCGATCGCTGGCACGCAGCAAATACGGCGGTTCGAGCAGGAAGTGCCCGGCCCCGAACGGCAGCACCCGCGCGAACGCGAGATCACCGCCGCGCACAAAGTCAGCGCTCTGTCGCACCTGGATCACGCGCCGGTCCCGCAGGCCTTCGAGCTCCGCGCGCAGGCCCTCGCTGCGCAGCACCCGGTACACATCGCGATGGGAATCGGCGAGGGCGCGGGCCGCCTGGTGCAAGCGCTCGCGCGCCGGATCGTGGCGCGTGAGCCACGCCAGCGCCGAACACGGCGTCTCGCCGGCGAGCCCGTGAGGCACGTCGGCGAGCACGTGCTCGGTCGCAAACGACTCGTAGACGGGGCTCTTCGGCGGCCCCTCCGGGTCGAACTCCTCCCGCAGTCGATCGTACCAGCGCCCCGCGCGCTCGAACTGCGGCGCGCCCAGCAGCTGGAACGCGGCGGCCTGCACCGCGCGAAAGTGCAACAACGCTTGCTCGGTGTCGGCGTCGAGCGCGGGACCACTGCGTGGGAACAGGCGCTGCCGGATCTGTTCGACGACGTCGCGCGGCAGCAGCACATCCAGGTGCACCTGTTTCGAGAGCTGGACGGCGATCGGCTCGAATCGGACGCTCGACATGGGGCCTCTGTAAGCGAGCGCGCTGCGCGAGGGAAGGCCCAGGCGCTGGCGAGAGGTGGGGCCCCGCACGAGCTCCGGTCGAGCCCGAGCTGTCAACGAAAAACACCGGAGATTTTGCCCGCCTCGAGGTTGCTTCCCAGGACGCTCGGGCACGGGGCATACTGGCCGCTGAGCTCCCTTGTCGGTCACAGATACGTCTCCAGCCAGCGTCGAGCCGGCCAGCGCCGGCGCCTCGCCCGCTGTTGGTGCGTCCCGCTGGGGCGTGCGCGCGCGTGCGCTCGTGGCTCTGCTGCTCACGCTCGCCGCCTTGGCCTGGCTCGATCGCTGGATCGGTCGCTGGGAGGAGGGCGGGCCGTATCGGCAGGAGATCCCGCGGCCCATCACGGCCGTGATGCGCGCGCCGGAGGCGCAGCACATCGTGCTGGGTTGCAGCACCTCGAACTGGTTCGCGCCGGCGATCGCTGCAGGTTGGAAGCTGCCGGGCCGCGAGGTGGTCGACGCACACATGAGCGACTGCCTGCAAGCGTGCACGCTCGCCGAAGCGCGCCGCCTGCAGTCGCTCGGGCGCCACTTTCGCACGGCGACCTTCGGCGTGAACACGTTCGAGTACTGCGAGGAGTACCGAGAGCGCCGCTCGATGCAGGAGGTCGAGCTGATGCCGCTCGCTGACACGCTCGATCTGGCCCGGGTCTACCTGCACAGCACGGACCCGCTGCGCTACGCAGGGGGCTGGCTGATGAACCAGGTCTCGCTCACCTATGGCAACACGATGTGGCTGCAGCGGCATGCGCGCAAGCTGTGGTTCGGCGACGAGGGCGGCAGCAGTGCCTGGTTCGAGCGCGAGCCCGGTCCGCGCCGCAAGCGCTCCAATGTCTTCGGCTGCGATTATTCCGCGGCCGATCGCGACTTCGGCCTGGCGGCGACGCGCGGAGCGCTGCGCGCGATGCTGGATCTGGCCGATCGCGTCCAGCTCGTGCTGCTGCCCGATCGGGATTACGCAGCCGACACCGAGGTCGCACGCACGGGCCGCGAGCTGTTCGTCGCCGAGCATCGCGCGTTGGTAGCCCAGCTGCAGCGCGTCGAACTGATCGAGCTGCTCGACCCGACGCTGCTCGATCCGCAGCTCTTCCGGGACGGAGCGCACTTGAACTCTCGGGGCGTGAAGCGCGCTCGCGCCGTGCTGTCCGCCAGCCTGAGCGAGCTGCCGCAGGCGAGCCTGCCATGAGCTTCACGACGATTTCCTTCCTCACGTTCTGCATCGTGTTCTTCGCGGGCCACGCACTGCTGCGCGGGCGGGCGCGGGGCTACTGGCTCTTGCTCGCGAGCGCCTTCTTCTACGGCAGCTGGGATGTACGCTTTCTGGCGCTGCTCGTCGGCTCCGTCTTCGTCGACTTCTTCGTGGCGCTGGCCGTGGCGCGCGCCGAGGGGGTGCGGCGCAAGCGCCTGCTGCTGATCAGCATCGGCTTCAACCTGGGTGTGCTGGCGTTCTTCAAGTATGCGGGCTTCTTCGTCGCATCGGCGAGTGAGCTGCTGACCCGGCTCGGCGTCGCCAACAGCGCGCCGGCGCTGGAGATCGTCTTGCCGGTCGGCATCTCGTTCTACACCTTTCAGACCCTGAGCTACACGGTCGACGTCTACCGCAAGCGCCTGCCGGCCTGCCGTGACCTGCTCGACTTCGCGCTGTACGTGATGTTCTTTCCCCAGCTCGTGGCGGGCCCGATCGAGCGTGCCGAGCGCTTGCTGCCCCAGATGCGAGCCGTATCGCGCGAGCCCTGGCGCCCTGATCTGAGCGGCCTCGCCCTGATCGCGCTCGGCCTGTTCAAGAAGATCGCGCTGGCGGACGGCGTGCGCGCCTATACCGACGCCTTCTCCGCGCCGGATCGCGCCTTTCCCGCCGCGCTCTGGTTTGCAACCTACGCCTTCGCCTTCCAGATCTACTGGGACTTCTCTGGCTACTCCGACGTGGCCATTGGCCTCGCGCGCCTGCTCGGCGTCGAGCTCATGTCCAACTTCCGCGCGCCCTACGCGGCCACCGGCCCCTCGGACTTCTGGCGCCGCTGGCACATCTCGCTCTCCGAGTGGCTGCGCGACTACCTGTACATCCCGCTGGGCGGCAACCGCGGCAGCGCGCTGCGCACCCAGCGCAACCTGCTGTTGACCATGCTGCTCGGCGGCCTCTGGCACGGCGCGGCCTGGCACTTCGTGCTCTGGGGCGCGTTCCACGGCCTCCTGCTGTGCGCCGCGCGCGCGCTCGCCGAGCGCTGGCCCGGTTGGCGACAGCTCGCAGCGCGCCCCTGGCTGCGCCCGCTGCAGGCGCTCGTGTTCTTCCACATCACCTGCCTCGGCTGGGCTCTCTTCCGCGCGCAGACGCTCGAGGCCTGCTTCCAGTCCTGGCACAAGCTCCTGCTCTTCGAAGGCCTGCAGCTCCGCCCCTGGCTCGCGCACCTCGCCGAGCTCCAGGAGCTCGCGCCGGTGTACGTGTGCCTGGCCCTGTTCGCGAGCGCCTGGCTCTTGCAATACCTGCAGCCCCGCTCCACCAAGGACCTGGTCGTCCAGGTCTGGGGCTGGCCGCTGTTGCCGCGCGCCCTCGCCGTCGCCAGCCTCGCTTACCTGGCAATGCTGCTGGCGCCGCTCAAGCCGCCGGCGTTCATTTACTTTCAGTTCTGAGCGCTGCCGCGCCGGTCTCGAGAAAATGACGGCAGCATCCGACTCGGGCCTGCCGCGGACGCTCGCCTGGCACTGGAGGCGCCTTAGGTGCGCGCAGGCGGTGGACGTATGAGCCTCGCAGGAGGCTGGTGACATGCCCTTGGAAAGCGCCGAGGTGACGCTCGCGAAGCTGCTTCAGAACCTCAGCCCGGAACGAAGCAAGCAGGCGACCGCTTGCCTGCGGCTGTTTCAGCAGGTTGAAGCCGCGGCGAGAGCTTCGGGGCTGGAAGCCAGCGTGCAAGCGGGACCGAAGCTCAGCGTATGGTACGGCCAGCGCGGCAGCGCAGACTTTCTGCTGTCAGGTGGTCTCGATCTCGCGATCTGCCATGCCCAGCAAGGTGGAGGGCCTGGCGCCCCTGTCGAAGTCCCGCTGGCGCATCCACTGCGCCCCTCCGTGCCGGTCCAGCTGCGTCTGGAGTTCAACCCGGTCTCCGGCGAGTTCGAAGGTCGAGATGAGTTCGGCGAAATGTATCCTGCCAAGGATGTCTTGGCGGCCGCCATCGCCGAGAAGCTCCGAGCCGTGCGCCGCGCGCCGCCCCAGTGAAGCCCGCGCGCGAGTGAGCGGCTCCGCAACGCTGCGGAGCCCTTGGCGTCCCCGGCAAGAATCGAACTTGCGACCAACGCTTTAGGAAAGCGCTGCTCTATCCTACTGAGCTACGGGGACGAGGGCAGTACGCATAGCACAGCCGGGGCTGGCCTGAAGGCCTAGTTGCGCTGCGCGGCGTGCTGTGGCGTGGTGCGTTGGCGGTAGGAATCGAGGTGTGGTGGCGCGGGGATATGATGCTGTCGTGGTCGGCGCGGGGCCGAATGGGCTGACCGCAGCGGCGTTTTTGGCGCGCGCGGGGCTGTCGGTGCTGGTGCTGGAGGCGAACGCCGAAGCGGGCGGCGGGGTGCGCACGGAGGCGCTGACGTTGCCCTGGTACCGGCACGATCTGTGCTCCGCCGTGCACACGATGGGCTGTCTTTCGCCCGCGTTCGAGCTGCTGGACCTGGAGCGGCACGGGCTGGAATGGATCCATCCACCGCTCTCGCTGGCGCATCCGCTCGACGGGGGGGAGGTCGTTTGGCTGGAGCAGTCGATCGAGGGCACCGCCGCTCAGCTGGGGGTCGATGAGCGAGCTTATCGGGAGCTAGTGACGCCCTTCGTCCGCTCTCCAAAAAAACTCTTTGCCGATCTGTTGGCTCCGCTCGGGCTGCCGCGGCAGCCGTTCACGCTGGCGCGCTTCGGTCTGCTGGGTCTGCGTTCGGCGCGCTCGCTCTCGTTCTCGCGCTTTCGCGGCGAGCGGGCACGGGCGCTGTTTGCGGGCTGCGCGGGGCACGGGATCCAGCCGCTGGAGCACGCGCTCACGGGCGCGTTCGGGCTGACGTTCTTGATCGCCGGGCACGTGAAGGCCTGGCCCGTGGCGCGCGGGGGCTCGAGCGCGATCGCGAGCGCGTTGCTCTCGGTGTGCCGGCGCTGGGGGGTGGAGCTGGTGACGGGGGAGCGGGTCTCGTCGTTGGGGCAGTTGCCTGCAGCGCGAGCGGTGTTGTTCGATCTCGCGCCGCGGCAGGTCGCGGAGATCGCGGGAGAGGTTTTGCCTGGCTCGTACCTGCGCACGCTGCGCAACTACAGGATGGGCCCGGCGTGCTTCAAGCTCGACTGGGCGCTGGATGGGCCGATCCCCTGGAGCAACCCGGAAGTGGCGCGCGCTTCAACCGTGCATGTGGGCGGCACGTTCGATGAGCTGGCGCAGTCGGAGGCCGCCGTCTGGCGCGGGGAGCATCCGCAGCGTCCGTTCGTGCTGGTGACGCAGCAGAGCCATTTCGACTCCTCGCGCGCGCCGCGCGGCAAGCACACCGGGTACGCGTACTGTCATGTGCCGATGGGCTCGGGGGTGGATATGACCGACGCCATCGAGGCGCAGATCGAGCGCTTCGCTCCGGGCTTCCGGGAGCGGATTCTGGCGCGGCACCGGCTGTTCACCGCGGACCTGGAGCTGCGCAATGCGAGTCACATCGGGGGCGTGATCACCGGGGGAGTGGCGGATCTCGGGCAGCTGTTCACGCGGCCCGCGCTGCGCTGGGATCCGTACTCGACGCCGCATCCGCAGCTGTTCCTGTGCTCGCAATCGACACCGCCGGGCGGGGGCGTGCACGGCATGTGCGGCTTTTACGCGGCGCGCTCGGCTCTGCAGCGCGTCTGGGGCAGGCACCTGTCGCTGCCCTGGTGAGCTCGAGTCAGGTGATTCAGGCGTGAATCACTCGTTGTCGGGCTCTTCCTTGGGCTTGCGCGCCCGGGGCAGGATGCGGCGCGCAAAGGCGACCAGGCCGCGGTCGGCGCGGGCGAGCTGCTCCTCTGATTCCTTGAGCGCGCTCTCCCAGTATGCAGGGAAGCCCGGCACGCTGCTGACGACGCGGCGGATGGCCTCGTCGTACACCAGCAGCAGGTGCAGCTCGCGGCGATCCGGCTTTTGCTTCCAGGATTGCAGGGTGACGCGCAGGTTTTCGTTTTCGATGCGCAGGCGCTCGAGCTCCAGCTTGACCTGCTTGGCGCCCTCCTGGGTGATCTCCATGTGGTCATGGAGATGGGAGTGCAGCCGGTGCAGCTCTCGTTCGAGTGTACGGCGCCGCAGCCACCCCGAGATGCCCACGACGATGGCCAGCACGAGCCCGACGAGCACGCCGTAGCCGAACGCCGTCAGCTGGCTGGTGTCCACGATGCGTCAGCTGAGGCCGCTCGGAGCAGCCGGGAGGGGCGCCGCGTTGCGCTGCCTGCGGCGCCCGATGGCGCGATGAACCAAGCCGGCCGCGATCGCGAAGATCACCGCGCCGGCGATGGCCGAGTAGAGTTGCATCGCGAGAAAGCGGGTGAGCGCGGTCTCCACATCCGCCTGGCAGGAGAAGCTGCCGCCCAGCGAGCCATACATCATGGAGGTCATGGACTTGCCGGCAAGGCACCAGACGAAGAAGCCGAGCACCGCCCCGATCAGCAGCTCAACCCCCGTCCGCTTCAGCCATCGCACCATCGCCGTGCCCTCCTTCAGCCGATCTCGGCTGCCAGGCGCCGCACCAGGTCCACGTACTGTTGCATGGCAGCCGCCTTCGCGGTGCCCTTGCGCCCCGCCCAGGCGTCGTACTTGGCTCGGCCCTTGAAGTCCAACATGCCGGGACGCGAGCCCGTCACGTCCCCCACGGTGGCTTGTTTGTACAAGGAATACAGCTCGAGGAGCTGATCGGGAGATGGCGTGCGGGTCAGCTGTTTGACCCGCATCTGCGCGGATGCGAAGTCCTCCTCGAGCGGCATGCCGGCAGCATAACGCGCTCACTCGAGCAGTGGAACGCAGAACTTTCCAATGGATAGGGCTGGACAGACAGCGGGGGTGGCGGGGTGCGCGCCTGTGCCACACCGAGCTCCGTCGGGCCCGAACCAGCAGTTTCACTCGGGTAACGAGCGCTGTCGCACGGCGCGTCGCGTTCTGCTCACGACCGCGGGGGCGCAGCCGCGTCTTTAAGGAAGCCCGGTCGCGGCGGAGCCTGCCCGGGAAAGGTTTCCACACGGTCGTCAAAAAACGGTAGCGTAAAATTGTGAGAACTCCTGCCTCCAAGACCGGCGCGGAAGGTCGATCCACCTCACGTCGCCCGCAGAGCGGTATCATCGCCGACCGTCGCGCGGAGAGCGCGCGGGCAGAGAGCAGCATCGTGACCAAGGCATCCAAGAGCGTGTCGAAAGCAGGGCCGTCGAATCTCGCGTTCACGGAGCTGCTCGACTCGGTGCCGGGCGCCTGGTTTTTCACGCGGCGAGACGGATCGTTCGCGTATGTGAGCCTGGGCGCGTGCGAGGCCCTGGGCTACTCGCGCCAGCAGCTGCTGGCCTCGAGCGTGTTCGACATCGATCCCACGTTCGATGCCGACACCTGGAGCCGGCTCTGGGAGAGCACCGTCCCGAATCAGTCGAAGGTCACGCGCACCCGCCACCGGCGGCGCGATGGCAGCGAGTATCCGATCGAGATCCGTTCGCTCAAGATCGAGCTGGATGGTGAGCACCTGTCGGCGTCGTATTCGGTGGATCTGACCGCCGCCGAGCAGACGCGCGCCGCGCTGCAGGAGACGGAGTCCAGGCTCGAGCGCTTGATCAACAACCTGCCGGATCTGGTGTTCCGCTTGCGCCTGGAGCCGAGGCTGACGCTGGAGTTCTTGAGCCCGAGCTGTCAGTCGCTGCTCGGCTACGCGGCAGCGGAGTTGCTCGATGACGAGCACGCGATCGCGCGCATCGTGCACGCCGAGGATCTGGGCAAGTTCTTGTCTCTGCCGCACCTGCCCGCCGGCACCGGCTCGAAGCTGCGCTTCCTGCACCGGGCGGGGCGCGTGGTGTGGATGGAGCTGCGGGCGACGCTGGTCGAGGGCACGCAAGGGCACGCAGCGATCCTGGAGGGCATCGCGCGCGACGTGACGCACAGCCACGAGGCGGAGCTGGCGAATCGGCGGCTGTCCGTCGCGATCGAGCAAGCGGCGGAAGCGGTGGTGGTGACCGATGCACAGGGCAACGTGGAGTACGTGAACCCCGCGTACCGGCACACCAGCGGGCTGAGCGAGGAGCTGGCGATCGGGCGCCCCTGGCGGGAGCTCGAGGTGCGGCACGATCGCGCGTTCTTGCGTAGGCTGGAGCGGCTGTTCGATCACGCTGAGGTCTGGCAAGGGCGCATTCAGAGCGTGCGCGCCAACGGCAGCGCCTATGACGAGGACGGCACACTGGCTCCGATCCGCGATGAGGCGCAGCGCCTGGTGGGGGCGGTGGCGGTGAAGCGTGACATCACAGAGCAGCTACAGCTGGAGGAGCAGCTGCAGCGCTCGCACCGGCTGGAGATGGTGGGGCAGCTGGCGGGGGGCATCGCGCACGATTTCAACAATCTGTTGCACATCATCCACGGCCACACGCAGATGATGCAGTTGATCGATCTGCAGGGCTTCGCGCGCGCCAAGGACCTGACCGAGATGTTGCACGAGGTCGACAAAGCCGCCGCGCGGGCGGCGGTGCTGGTGCGGCAGTTGCTCGCCTTCAGCCGCAGCGACGATGGCGCGCCGAGCGAGCTGCGGCTGGGGGAGCTGGTCGCCTCGCTCCACTCGCTCTTGCAGCGCCTGCTCGGGCCGCAGATTCAGCTGGTGCTGCGCAATGACCTGACGTCGAGCGATGGCGCGGGAGAGGTGCTGGTGCGCGGCAACCGCGCGCAGCTCGAGCAGGTGGTGACGAATCTGTGCCTGAACGCGCGCGACGCGCTGCCTTCGGGCGGCTTCTTGCACATCAGCATCGACGAGCCGCCGCGCGAAAAGCTGCCGGCGGTGCTCAAGTCGCGCATTGACGAGTCGTACGTGCGGCTCAGCGTGCGGGACGACGGCGTGGGCATGACCCGCGAGGTGCAGCGCCGGCTCGGCGAGCCGTTCTTCACCACCAAGCGCCCGGGGGAAGGCGTGGGCCTCGGTCTGGCCACGGTGTACGCGATCGTGCAGTCGCATCGCGGCTTCATCGACGTGAGCTCGGCGCGAGGCAAAGGCAGCACGTTCCACGTCTACCTGCCGCGCAGCGATCGCTCGGCGCGGCGCGAGCCGAGCCAGCCGGCGAAGCCGTCGCTCGAAGGACGCGGGCGCCTGGTGCTGGTGGCGGAGAACGAGCCATCGATGTTGCAGCTGACGGCCTGCTATCTGAAGCAAGCGGGCTTCGACGTGCTGATCGCCACCAGCGGCCCGGAGGCGGAGCGCATCGTGCGCGAGCGCGGCCCGGAGCTCACGCTGTGCGTGCTGGACTCGGTCCTGCCCGGCTTTGGCGGCGAGGGGGTGCGGCGGGTGCTGCGCGAGCTGGGGCTGCCTACGCCGGTGCTGTTCGTGACGGGGCAGGCGAGCCGGCGCCCGGAAGCCGCGCCCGAGCAGGAGGGCGTGGGGCTGTTGCACCGACCGTTTGGTGCCCGGGAGCTGTGGGAGCAAGCGGGGCGGCTGTTACACGAGATCGAGCCGGAGGCGCAGTAATGGCATCACCTTCCGCGGCGGCGCTGCAGGACCGCTATGCACCGCACAACGCCTGTTTTGGCTGTGGCCCGGCGAACGCGCAGGGGCTGCAGCTGAAGAGCTTCGTGGACGCGGACGCCGTCGTTGCCACGTTTGTGCCTCAGGAGCACCACCAGGCCTTTCCGGGCGTGGTGAACGGGGGCATCATCGGCGCGCTGCTGGACTGCCACAGCAACTGGACGGCGGCGTACACGCTGATGCAGCAGGGGGGGCTGGACGCGCCGCCCTGCACGGTGACTGCGGACTTTCATGTGAAGCTGAGAGCGCCGACGCCGCTCGGACCAGAGCTGCGGCTAGAGGCGCGGCCCGTGCAGATCAGCGAAGATCGCTGCACCGTGGACGCGGAGCTTTCCGCTGGCGGCAAAGTCACCGCCACGTGCCGGGGAACGTTTGTCGCGGTGAAGCCTGGCCACCCCGCCTACCATCGATGGTAGGGTCGGCATCATGCTTTTCCCGACGATGTTGGTGGGCAGCTATCCGCAGCCCGAGTGGTTGATCGATCGCAAGAAGCTGGCCGGGCGCTTCCCGCCGCGCGTGCGAGCGAGGGAGCTGTGGCGCGTCGCGGAGCCGTTGCTCGAAGAGGCGCAGAATGACGCGACGCTGATCGCGATCCAGGCCCAGGAGGAAGCGGGGCTCGACGTGCTCACGGACGGCGAGATGCGGCGCGAGAGTTACTCGAATCGCCTGGCCACGGCGCTGGAAGGTGTCGATCTGGACAACCCGGGCACCGCGCTCGATCGCTCCGGGCATCCCAATCCCGTGCCGCGCATCGCGGGCCCGATCCGCCGCAAGCACTCCGTACTGGTCGAGGATTTGCTGTTTCTGAAGCGGCACACCAAGAAGCCCGTGAAGATCACCGTGCCCGGGCCGTTCACGATGACGCAGCAGGCGCAGAACGACTACTACCCGAGCGAGGAAACGGCCGCGCTCGACTACGCGGCGGCCGTGAACGCGGAAATTCAGGACCTGTTCGCGGCAGGCGCGGACATCGTGCAGATCGACGAGCCCTACATGCAGGCGCGCCCGGAGAAGGCGCGCCAGTACGGGCTGAAAGCCGTCAATCGCGCCCTGGAAGGCGTGCGCGGCACGACCGCGCTGCACATCTGCTTCGGCTACGCCGCGATCATCCATGCGCGGCCCTCTGGATACTCCTTCTTGCCCGAGCTCAAGGACTGCAGCTGTAAGCAGGTCTCGATCGAGACGGCGCAGAGCAACCTGGACTGCCAGGTGCTGGAGCAGCTGCCCGGCAAGCAGATCCTGGTGGGCTGCCTGGACCTGAGCGACATGCAGGTGGAGACGCCGGAGGTGGTGCAGGAGCGCGTGGAGAAAGCGCTGAAGTTCGTGCCCAAGGAGCAGGTGATCCTGGCGCCGGACTGCGGCATGAAGTACCTGCCGCGCGAAGTGGCCGACGGCAAGCTGCGCTCGATGGTGGAGGCGGCAAAGCGCCTGCGGGAGAAGTACGCGCGGGCATAAAGCCGTACGTCGGGCTCGGAAGCGCCCCGCGCGCCCCGCGCCGATCAGCAGTAGCAGCGAGCCGAAGATGACGGCCGGCTCAGCCCTGGCGGTCCACGCGCTCGGGAGGCCGTCCGTACTCGATCGCGAGCTTGCGCGCGGTCCAGTCGAGCATGCCTCCGCGCAGCGAGGCCACGCGTGAAAAGCCCAGGGCAGAGAGTTGTAGCGCGGCTTTGCCCGAACGCCCGCCGGAGCGGCACACCGTCACCATCGGCCGCTCCCGGGGGAGCCCTTGGACATGGCCTGCCAGCCTCGCGAGGGGGACGAGCTCGGAGCTGGGAATGTGTCCGATCGGCCCGTGAAACTCGTCGGGCTCGCGCACGTCGATCAGTGAAACGCGCGCGCTGTTCTGGGCGACCCAGTCGGCGGCCAGCTCGGGCACGCCGGATGCGGAGAGCGTGAGCGGCGCCCAATCGAGGTCAGCCGGCAAGGGCGAACTCGTGGCGCCGGGCAAACCACAGGCGAGATTGGCCGGTACTGCGACGTCCATCTTGCGCGGATAGGGCAGCTGGAGCCCCGACATGATGTGTGTGAACTCGTCGAGCGAGCGGCTCACTCCGAGCCGCGGGTTGAAGCGCTTTTCCTCGCCCACGCTGCTGGCGGTGCGGCCTTTGTAGTCATGCGCGGGGTAGATCAGAGTGTCGTCGGGCAGCGTGAACAGGCGCTCTCGTACCGAATGGAATAGCGTCTCGGAGCTCCCGCTCTGAAAGTCCGTGCGGCCGCAGCCGCGGATCAGCAGCGCATCTCCGGTGAAGGCCATGCGCGGCTCGTGGCTGACGAACGTCAGGCAACCGTTGGTGTGCCCCGGGGTCTCGCGCACCTCCAGCGCATGCCGGCCAAACTCGATGCGGTCTCCGTGCTTGACCAGCAGATCGGCGCAGACCGCGCCGGAGCGCTCCGACGCGACCGTCTTGGCGCCCAGGCGGCTGCGGAGCAGCCCTTGCGCCGTGATGTGATCGGCGTGGACATGCGTGTCGAGCACCGCGATCACGCGCAACTCGAGCTCGCGCACCAGGCTGACATCGCGCTCCAGTTGCTCCAGCACCGGATCGATGATCACGGCCTCGCGGCTTTCTTCGTCCGCGAGCAGGTACGTGTAACTGGATGTCTCGGCGTCAAAGAGCTGTCTGAATAGCATTTGCTTCCTCCCTCGATCACGCGCGCGCGGGTTGCGCGCCAGTTGAAGCCCTGCTCTGTCGGGCCTCGTATTTCACGCTCAACAGCATCCCGATCAGCATCGTGATGACGAACACCAGGGCGTCCCGGCTGCCCGCTCCGAGAGAGACGATGCCGGGCCCCGGGCAATAGCCGGCAAGCCCCCAGCCCACGCCGAATACTGCCGAACCGCCCACGAGCTTCGCGTCAATGTGCCGCAGCTTGGGGATGGCGAACTCGTCCGCGAACAGCGGGGAGGCACTGCCCCGCGCCCAGCGGTAAGCGATGAAGTGCACCACCACCGCGCCGAGCATGACGAACGCCAGGCTCGGGTCCCAGGCTCCGGCCACGTCGAGGAAGCCGATGACCTTGCGAGGATCCGTCATACCTCCCAGGAGCAGACCTGCCCCGAACAGCAAGCCCGAGGCGAAGGCAGTGAGCCATTGTTGCGTCGAGCGGCTCATGCTCCACCTCCGAGCGAGCGCACGAGAGTCACCGTCAGCGCGCCAGTCAGAAGGAACGTGAGCGTCGCGACCAGAGAGCGGGGCGAAAGCCGGCTCACGCCGCAGACACCGTGACCACTGGTGCAGCCGCTGCCGAGCCGCGTACCGATGCCCACGAGCAAGCCGGCGACCGCGATCAGCGCGAGCCGGCGCGGAGAATGGCCGACGGCGGCCGGGGCGAAGATCAGGCTCGCGGACCCTGCGAGCACGAGGCCGAGCAGGAACGCGGCGCGCCAGCCTCGATCGCCCGGCTTGCCGAGCAGCGCGTTGCTGGCGATGCCGCTGATTCCGGCGATGCGACCCTGGCCGATCAGCAGCAGCGATGCGGCGAGCCCGATCAGGGCGCCGCCGGCAAGCGAGGCATAGGGTGTGAACAGTGTCATGAGGATTGTCCCTCCACGGCGGCTATCTTGTGCATCATCCGTGCCGGCGTCGAGCCGCGCGTGCGCGGCCTGAGCGGGGCTCCCGCTGGTTTTTGAAACAGCCTCGTCGCAGGCGTTTCAGGCGCGCGTTTCACGAGCGCCGGTTTCGTGAGCGCCCTGGTTGCGCAAGGCTCGGAAATCAGGTCACCGCGGCTCGAAACGCCGTGCGGCATGGCTTTCGCAAAGCAGCCAGGCGAGCGGGTGGACCACCCGCCGAGGTAAGACGAAGATGTTACCCCTCGCCCTGTCGTTAGCGCTTCTGGTCGGTGTCTCGCTGGGCCTGCTCGGTGGAGGAGGCTCCATCCTCACCGTGCCGATCTTGCGTTACGTACTCGGGATGGAGGGCCACGCGGCGATAGCAACTTCCTTGCTCGTCGTCGGAACCACCAGCGTGGCCGCCTTGATGGCGCACGCGCGCAAAGGGCGCGTGCGGTGGCGCACGGGCTTTCTCTTCGGCGGCGCAGGGATCGTGGGCGCGTTTCTCGCCGGCCGGGTCGCGCATCGGATGCCGGCGTCGCTGATGCTGCTGGCCCTGAGTGGCATGATGTTCGCGACGGCGCTGGCCATGTTGCGCCCGCAACGCAAGCTGGGCGTCGCGGGCAAGCGGGGCGGCCGGCACCCATCGCAGCTGCCCATACCGAAGATGCTGATTTCTGGGCTGATCTTCGGCTGCGTGACGGGCCTGCTGGGCGCTGGCGGAGGCTTCCTGGTCGTACCCGCGCTGGTGCTGCTTGGGGGCCTGCCCATCTCCAGCGCCATCGGGACCTCGTTGCTGGTGATCGCGCTCAATTCGTTCGCTGGCTTCGCCGGGTATCACGGCCACGTCGCGATCGATTGGCAGCTGGCGCTGAGCATCAGCGCCGCCGCCGTGGCCGGCAGCTTCGGCGGGGCGCTGCTCGCATCCCGGCTGAGCGCGCAGACGCTGCGCCACGGTTTCGGTTGGTTCATGATCGCAATGGCGTTCTTCATCCTGGCCCGGGAAGTGCCGCCGCTGCTCGGTTGGGCCGCAAACCTCGGCTGGGCCGCGCTGGGGAGCATCGTTGGTACGGGAGTCATCGCCGGGCTGCGCCGGCTCCTCCGCCGCCTCCGGCCTGGTGCCGAGCTGCGCCCGGCATTGAGCCAGGCGATACCGATGGAAGCTGCGCGCGGCGCTTCTCCAGTGCCGTGAGCGCGCCCCCGCTGATATCCTGACCCGAGTGTCGCGCGCCACGCCCAAAGCACCGGATCCGCTGCTCGGGGCCGCCCTCTCGGTCTCGCTCGGGGCGGCCCTGCTGCTCGACGCGGAGCTGAAGATCGCCCTGGCGACGCGCGAGGCCAAGGCGCTGCTCGGCGTGGAGGTGAGGCCCGGGTCGCTCGCCGCCAAGATCTTGTGCACGAGATCGCAGGAGCGACCGGTGGCGGAGGCGCTCGCCAAAGGCAAACCCGTGCAGGCGATCATCGCGCACCCAGCACAGGGCGCTGCTGGTCGCCTGCTGAAGGTGCGTGCTCTGCCGCTGCTCGCGGAGGAAAGCCGCGTGGGCTGGCTGGTGCTGCTCGATGACGCGGGCGCATCCAGCGAGGGACCGGTGCTGTTCCATGGGCTCTGGACGCAGTCGCCGAAAATGAAGGAGGTCTTTCGCATCATCGAGCGGGTGGCCAGCGATGACGCGAGCGTGCTCGTCCGGGGCGAGACCGGCACGGGCAAGGAGCTGGCCGCGCGCGCTCTCCACGCGCGATCACGGCGCGCGCGCGGACCCTTTCAGGCCATCAACTGCGCGGCGCTGCCGGCGAGCCTGCTGGAGAGCGAACTGTTCGGGCACGTGCGCGGCGCTTTCACCGGAGCGGTCAGCGACACGCCGGGTCACTTCCAGCTGGCAGACGGCGGCACGCTCTTCCTCGACGAGGTGGGAGAGATGCCGCCCGAGCTGCAGGCGAAGCTGCTGCGCGTGCTGGAGACGCGAACGGTGTTGCCCGTCGGGGGCCGCAAGCCGATCACGGTCGACGTGCGCATCATCTCCGCCACGCACCGCGCCTTGCGCCGCGAGGTGGAGGAGGGCCGCTTCCGCGCCGACCTGATGTACCGGCTGCGCGTCATTCCCATCTTTCTGCCCGCGCTGCGCGAGCGCCGCGAAGACATCGGCCTGCTGTGCGCGAAGTTCATCGAGGCCATGAACCCGACGGCACGCCGGCGGATCGAGCGTATCGCGCCGAGCGTGCTCAGTTTGCTAGAGCGTCAGGACTGGCCCGGCAACGTGCGGGAGCTGCGCAACGTGCTCTCGTACGCCTATGCCGTGGGAGACGGCCCGATCCTTCAGCCCAATGATCTACCGCCTGAACTGCTCGATGGCTCGCTCGGTGCGCCCGCGGCCGGCAACACGCCCGCTGGGCGCCCGCTGTCGCGAGAGGCTCGGCGCTTGTTGGACGCGCTGGAGCGCACCGGCGGCAACAAGAAGCAAGCCGCCAACATTCTCGGCATGAGCCGGGTGACGCTCTGGCGCCGGTTGCAGGCGCTCGGGCTGGCCCAGGAGGCAGGCGCCCCGGAGGGCGGGGAGGAGCTTAGCGGGTCGCGCTGAGGCGCGAGTCCGTGCCCTCGATCGCGCCCTGTAACAGCGCGAGATCGATCGGCTTCACCAGGTGCATGTCGAAGCCCGCGGCGGCGCTCCGTTCGCGATCGCGAGGCTGCCCGTAACCGGTGAGCGCCAGCAATCGAATTGGCGAGCCGCGCTCGCGGATCTTTTTGGCCAGCTCATAACCATCCATCACGGGCAAGCCGATGTCGAGCAGGGCGACGTCGGGCGCGAACTCATGGACCTTTTGCAGGGCGCTCGCACCGTCGTGAGCGATCTCCACCGAATAACCCAGCATGCTCAGCGCGCCCGCCAGCGACTCTGCAGCGTCCTGGTTGTCGTCGACCACCAGCACCTGTCGGCGGCAGCCATCCCGCTTGCGCGGGGTCTCGGGCGCTGGAGGCTCATGCCGAAGCGGGAGGTCCGCAGCCGGCAGCCGCACGATGAATTCGCTGCCCTTCATGTAGCCATCGCTGTGTGCTTCCACGCTGCCGCCGTGCAAGTTCACGAGCGAGCGGACGATGGCCAGGCCCAGGCCGAGTCCACCCTGCGCGCGATCCAGGTCCTGTTGCTCCTGCACGAACAGATCGAAGATGCGCGGCAGGATCTCGGGGCGAATGCCCACGCCGTTATCTCTCACGCTGACCTGGACCTGTTCGCCATCTGCGACGGCTTCGACCAGGATGCAGCCACCCTCCGGAGTGTAGCGGACGGCATTCATCAGCAGATTGGCAAATACCTCCGCGAGGCGCTGGCTGTCCCCGAAGACGCCCAGGCCCGGAGCCACATCCACGCGCAACTGGTGCTGCCGCTGCGCGAGCAAGGGGCTGATGATCTCCAGAGCCTGGGAGAGAATGCTCTGGATCGACTCGTGACTTCGCGAAAGATGCAACTTGCCGAGCGTCAGGTGCGAAACCTCGAGCAGATCGTCGACCAACCGTGAAAGGTGCCGGACCTGCCGCGCGATGATCTCGCGCTCCGCCTGGAACGTGTCGCCGCCTTGCAGATCCATCAGCTCCAGAGAGGTGAGGATGGGCGCCAGAGGATTGCGCAGCTCGTGCCCGAGCATCGCGATGAACTGCGCACGCCGCCGCTCCGCTTCGAGCGCCCGCGCATCGGCGATCGCGCTTCCGAGTTGCCCAGCCACGAGCTCGAAGAAGCACAGGTGGTCCGCAGCGCCGACCGTTTGAGGGCTGAAGCCGGTGAGCAGCAGGCCGGCGATGCGATCGGCGGCGCTGGCGGGAACAGGCAACACCAGGGCCCGGCGGTTCGCCTCGGCGCCGGCAGCGGGCACCAGCCGCGTGCTGAGCCCGAACTCTTCCACGCGCCGGGTGCGCAACGCGCGCGAGAGGCACCATGGGTCGTGCGCCGCAGCAGACGGGGAGACGACGGCGGGCAGCGGCGCGGGATCGAGCCCCGACCAGGCGCACAGCTTTGCCTCGGAGCCGTTCTCGTCCAGCAGGTAGATCGCGGCGAAGGGCACCTCATGCGGCTCCTCCGTCAGGAGGCGAGCAAACGCCCGGCATGCGCTCTCGACGTCCTGCGCGTCAGGGTCGCGCTGCCGGAGCCGGCGCAGGGTCGCCATCCGTCGAAGGCAGATCGTTTCCATGCTCCTGTCGATCGTTCTGACGTCCGCTCGACCAGCGCGCAATCGAGGTTCGGGTCAAAAGCGCCTGAAATCGACGCAATTTACCCCAGCCCTCACAGGGTGATTGCAGCAGGCGTCAGAGCGCAGCAACTCCAGGGTCTCTCGCGCGCGGCGGGCCAGGTCTGACATCGGCTGCCGGAGAAGCCCCAGGAGCGTCTCGCGCCTCCTCGGTCCTGCTCGGGGTGTAGGTTCCAGGCGTCGGCGGGCACCGCGCTCCTCACCCCTCGAACCGCCCCGCTCGAGGCGCGCCGGTGGCTATCCCGCCGAGAGCGAAATGCCGTTCTGTTCCGCGGCGCCGCGTGCCTTCGACGGCGGTCCTGCTTCGGAGTCCAACGTGTCTCGCCAGCGCTTGATCCCTTGGCTCCTGGCGCTCACAGCGGTTGCGCCGGCTGGGCTGTTCTGGCAGCTGAACACGCGCTGGAACCGCGAGCAGCAGGCCGCGGTGCGCGAGACGCTGAGCGCTCGAGACGCGATGGCAGAAACGCTCTCGCTCTTGAAGGACGCGGAGACGGGGGTGCGCGGCTTCTTGCTCACGGACGCTCCCGAGTTCCTGGAGCCTCATGCGCGCGCCCTGCCAGGCATCGAAGCGCACCTGGCCAGGCTCGCCGAGTTGGCGCGGAGTGATGCAGCCCAGCAGGCTTCGACGCAGCGCGTGCTGGGGCTGTCGAAGCAAAAACTCGAGCTCTTGCGGCGGCTGATCGAGCGTCGCCGCGCTGGAGAGATCGTAGACCAGGAAATTCTGACCCTGCTCGAGCAGGGCAAGGGCGCGATGGATGCGATCCGGGCCGAGATCGCCGACATGCTGGCACGTGAAGACCAGCGCTTGCTGCAGCGAGAGAGCGCAGCGGGCGCTGCCTCGAAGCGGCTGGAAATCTTGACCGCGCTGGCCCTGCTCGGCGGCATTGCCGTCGCGCTCGGGGGGCTCGGCGCAGCGCAGCGCGAGGCGCAACGAGCCCGGGCCTTGAACCAGCAATTGGCTCGGGACATCGCGGCCCGGAGCGAGGCGGAGAGCGCGCTGCGCCAGCAGTCGGCGTTGCAGCAGCTGATGCTGGACAACATCGGGGATGCAGTAGTGGTGATCGACCCGCGTAGGAAGGCCCTGGTCATCAATCCCGCTGCGCAGCAGATCCTGCCCTTCGTCTCGGGCGAGATCTTGCCCCCCGACTGGCTGGCGCGAAGCCGCGCGTACCATCGCAGATGGCGTCACGCTGTTCCCGCCGGAACGCGGCCCGCTCGCCCGCGCGCTGCAGGGCCAGGCCGCGGATGCGGTGGAGATGGTTTTTCGAGTGCCATCGGGCGAGCTGCGCTCCTACGGCGTCACCACTCGGCCGATCCCGATCGACGGCCAGGTGCTCGCGGCGGTGGCGGTGTTCCGCGACTCGACCGAGCGAAAGACGGCTGCGCGCGAGCTGCTGGAGAGCGAGCAGCGCTATCGAGTGCTCGCAGACGCGAGCTTTGAAGGGGTGGCCATCACCAAGGCCGAATGATCCTGGATACGAACGAGAACTTTGCACGCTGGCTGGGCTATGAGCCGCGCGAGCTCGCGGGTCGCGATGGGATCGAGCTGTTCAGTCCGGAATATCGGGACCGCGTGATGCAAGCCTCGACCAACGCGGAGATCGCCTATGAGGCAGAAATGCTGCGGCGTGATGGCACGACCTTCCCGGTCGAGGTGCGCGGGCGCTTCCTGCAGTTCCGCGACGAGCGGGTGCGGATTGCGGTCGTGCGCGACATCGCCGAAAAGAAGCAGCGTGAGGCGGAGCTCCAGGCACTCTCCCTGCGCGACGCACTCACCGGCCTGTACAACCGGCGTGGGTTCCTGGAACTGGTGGGCCATCAACTGAAGGCCGCGGAGCGCAAGCGGCAGCACTGTGCGCTCTTCTACGCGGACCTGGACGGAATGAAGCAGATCAACGACCAGCTCGGCCACGCCATGGGTGACCTGGCTCTGCGCAGCACGGCGGAGCTGCTGCAGCGGGTTTTCCGCGCTTCCGACATCATCTCTCGCCTGGGCGGCGACGAGTTCGCCATCTTCGCGCCGGATTGCGACGAGGAGGGCGTGCCCTCCAGCTGTGCGCGACTGGCGCGCGCCATCGAGGAGCTCGAGCAAAGCGGCCTCTGCTCCTATCGGCTCTCGATCAGCGTGGGCGCGGCAGTCTGGGATCCGGAACGCCCCAGCGATCTGACGGCCTTGATCGAGGCCGCGGACCGCAGGATGTACGAACAGAAGCGGTCGGCGCGCCAGCGCCGCTCGGCTCGCGCGCGGCTCGGTTGAGCAGTAGGCACACGGGTTGCAGTGACTCCGCGGAACGCCGGTGGAACGTCCGCCGGAATGCCACAGGAGAATCAGCCCGTGAAAGCCACAGCATTGCTCAGCAGTCAGCACCGCAAGGTAGAAGCGCTGTTCAAGAAACTCGAGAACGGCCGCGTCGAGCCCGGGCCCGTGCTCGAGGAGCTGGCGAACAGCCTCGCGGGTCACATGACCATCGAGCAGGAGATCTTTTATCCCGCCGTCAAGAGTATCGACGCCGACGTCGTGAACGAGTCCTACGAGGAGCACGCCCTTGCTGAGCTGGAGCTGAAGCGCCTGCTCGCAACGGATCCGGAGGATGAGGCCTTCCAGGCACGCGTCACCACGCTGAAAGAGCTGATCCAGCACCACGTCGAGGAGGAAGAAGGGGAGCTGTTCCCAGCCGTGGAGAAGAAGCTGGGTGACGAACGTCTGTCCGAGATCGGCAAGACCATGAAGGCTCGCTTCGAGGAGATCATCGAAGCCGGCTTCGCGGCGGCCGTGCCGAAGGGCATGACCAAGACGTCCTCGGACGAATCCAAGAAGCGCGCCGCCAAACGCCAGCGCTCCGCCGCGTAACAGCCGGAGGCGGCCCTCCGCGGCAGATTGCGGTGGGGCGGCGATGCACCATAGCTGCCTCTGAGCAGCGGAAGGCCGCCGACGTACTCCAGGAGTCCAAGGGTCCAAGGGTCCCTTGGGCGCGTCGAGTTGGGACAGCAGGGGCAGCCGTGCTGCCTCATCTCTGCAGGCGCGCTGACTCCGTTCTGAGCCGGCGGCCCTCTGCTGCAATTTGCAACGCGCCGGAGCTGGTCGTTTGGGCGCTCGCGCGCTGCGGTTGGTGCGGCCCTCGTCTGGACCCGCGCCCACGGGCGTGCGAGCATCCGCGGCCTGTCCCGCCCTCGGCGACGCGGAGCAGAGTCGGTCATGATGGATGCGCCTATCAGGTTCCTGCTCGTCGACGATACCCCGGCGAACCTCGTGGCCCTGGAGGCACTGGTCCGGCGTGATGGGCTGGAGCTCCTGAAGGCCGGCTCCGGGGCGCAGGCGCTGGAGGTCCTGCTCGAAGCAGACGTGGACCTCGCATTTCTCGACGTCCAGCTGCCCGACATGGATGGCTTTGAGCTGGCCGAGCTGATGCGTGGCGCTACCCGGACCCGGCAGGTCCCCATCATCTTCGTCACCGCCGGTGCGCGCGATCCGGAACGCTCGTTCAAAGGCTACGAGGCGGGTGCGGTCGACTTTCTGTACAAGCCCATCGATCCTCAGGTCCTGAAGGGAAAGGTCGATACCTTCTTTGAGCTCTCGCGGCAACGCCGGGAGCTCTCTCAGGCGCTTCGCCTCAACGAGATGTTCGTGGGCATCCTGGGTCACGACTTGCGCACACCGCTCAGCGCCATGTTGACCGGCGCTCACGTGCTCGAGCAGGAGCTGTCGGATGAGTCCAGCCGCCATACGTTGCGCCAGATGGCGCTGGCGGGGCAGCGCATGACGGCGATGATCGAGCAACTTCTCGATCTGACCCGCGCGCGCCTCGCGGGCGGGCTGGGGTTCGTCGGTGCTTGCGCCCGCCTCGACATCGGCCAGCTCGTGCAGCGCGCAGGGGAAGAACTGCGAGTGGCTCACGCCGACCGCGAGCTCGTCGTGCGGGTGACGGGCGATTGTTTCACCAGCGGCGACGCCGATCGCTTGCTGCAGCTGTTCTCGAACCTGATCGCCAACGCGCTGCAACATGGCGCGCGCGGCTCGCCCATCACTGTGCTGGTCGACGGCTGCGCGGGTGATATTGCGGTATCCGTGCACAACCTGGGCGTGATCCCGCAGGACTTGCTGCCCATTCTGTTCGAACCGTTCCGAGGCCGGCCCAAGAGAGCCTCGCACTCCCGTGGGCTCGGTCTGGGGTTGTTCATTTCACAGCAGATCGCCGCTGCTCACGGCGGCAACGTGACGGTCAGCTCCAACGAGCGGGAGGGAACCACCCTCACGGCCTGGATTGCGCGCCGAGTGCTCGGAGAGCGAGCGCTCTCCACCTCCTCTGCTGCACAGCCAAGCAGGCAGCCGCGCCCGCCCACGGGCGTTGTCTAGAAGGTGCCTCAGCCGTGCGCGGTGCGCTTGCGCCGCGGGGCGGCGCGCTTCGAGCCCTTCCCGGTGAGCCCGCTCTCCGCGAGGCTTCGTCGCAGCACCTCCATCAAGTCGATGATCTCGCCGCCCGCTTCTGCCTGGCTCTCGCCAGCGCGCACCACGTCGCGTTTACTGCGATATTTCTGCTGGGCCAGCTTGCGCAACGGCTCGTGCGGATCGCTGAGCTCACGCGCGCTGAACTTCCGTTGCTCCAGGCCCGCCACTGCGCGCCGCACCTTGTCCAGGGTGCGCGGATCCGGGGTCACGCGCTTCGGCAGCCCCACGTCCGCGCTGGAGCGCACCTCGTCAGCGAAGCGCAGCGTCTCCGCTCGCAACAACCCGCCCTCGGCAAAGATCGCGATCAGATACTCCTTCTCGCGCATCACAAATGTGGCGATGCCGGCGCGGCCGGAGCGCTCCATCACCTCGCACAGCAAGCGATAGGCCTTGCTGGAGTCAGCGCCCGGCACGAGGAAGTAGCTGCGCTCGAAGTACAGCGGGTCGATGCTGTCCCGGTCCACGAATCTCCGCAGGTCGATCTCGCGGCTCTTCTTGGGGGCGAGCGCCTCGAGCTCCTCGTCGGTCACTACCACGACCTTGCCGCTGCCGAGCTCGTAGCCGTGCACCAGCTCCTCGGACTCTAGCTGCTTTTCCTCGCTGGGACAGAAGTATCGCCGCACCAGCGGCGTGCCGTCGCGATCCAGCATGCGCAGCGAACCCTCCGCGCTGCGATGCGCCGGCAGCAGGTCCACCGGGATGCTCACCAGTCCGAAGCTGAGCGTGCCCGACCAGAAGGAGCGGGCGCGCGTTTCCTCTCGAACCTCGCTGTCAGGCACTGAGCCGCTCCTTCCCATGCTGCTGGCGCTGCACCATCTTCAGGCTCCGCTCGAGGGCAGACGCGAGCGGCTTTGCCGCGCGGGCGCGCGGCCGCGGCGGCAGCTTCAGCTTCTTGCCGCGGGCCTTGGCCTGGATCAGCTCCAGCACCCGCTCGCGGTGCTCATCCTTGAACTCGGCTGGATCAAACTCCCCCGCGAGCGCCTCAACGAGCTGCTCGGCCATGGCCAGCTCCTTGGCATCCGCGGCGCGGCTGGCAGGTGCCACGCGCGGGGCAGCCACCACCTCCTCGGCACTGTGGAGCGTGGACAGGGTCAGGTAGTCGCCATGGGCGCGCAGCGCGCCGTGATAGGCGTGCTTGCGCATCACCCAGCGCGCGAGCCCCACCAGGCCCCGCTCGGAGAGCACCCGCGCCAGGGCGAAGTACTCGGGGCTCTTGCCGCTGGGGCCCACGTGATAGGGCCGCTCGTACCAGACCGGCGTGAGCTGGCTCGCGGGTACGAAGGCATAGAGCTCGATCGACTTGGAGGGGGCTGGGGCGAGCTTGGCCAGCTCAGCCGGCGAGAGCAGCACGAACGTGCCGCGCTGCACTTCATAGCCTTTCTGGATCTGATCGGCTTCGCGCACCTCGCCCGTATTGGGGTTCAGCATGTGTTGCTGAACTCGCTCCTCGTCCCGGGCGTGCAACAGATGAAAATGGATCGCCACATCCTCGACGGCGGCGTACAGCTTGACGTCGATGCCGAGCTTGCCGACCCCGAGTTTGCCGTTCCACATGGATCGCGCTGCCATGTGGGAAGGGCAAGCAAGTTCCGTGCAACAGCGGCGACCGAGGCCGCCCTGGCCCTCTGGAGTTGCAAGGCGCCTCGTGCGGGGCGAGCCTGCGCGGCAAACTGCCACGCGCAAGGCGCGCTGCTCAGCTCGACGCTTCGTAACCGAGGTTCGAGGCGAGCCAGCGCTCGACCTCACTCAGCGTCATCCCTTTGCGCTGCTGATAGTCCAGCGCCTGGTCACGGGCGATCTTGCCCAGCCCGAAGTACTCCGCCTGCGGATGCGCGAAGTAAAAGCCGCTGACGCTCGAGCCTGGCCACATCGCGAAGGACTCGGTGAGCTGGATGCCCGTGTTGCGCTCCACGTCGAGCAGCCGCCAGAGCGTGGCCTTCTCCGTGTGATCGGGGCAGGCGGGGTAGCCTGGTGCGGGGCGAATGCCCCGGTACTTCTCCTGGATCAGGTCCGCCTGGGAGAGGTCCTCGAACTTGCCGTACCCCCACTCCTCACGCACGCGGCGGTGCAGGTATTCGGCGAAGGCCTCGGCGAGCCGGTCGGCGATGGCCTCGGCCATGATGGCATTGTAGTCGTCGTTCTTCGCCTTGAAGTCGAGCACCAGCTCCTTCAGGCCGATGCCGCTCGTGACCGCGAAGCCTCCGATGTAGTCGGGCAACCCGGTTGACTTGGGAGCGATGAAATCACCGAGGCAGCGGTTGGGAGCGCCGCTGTGCTTTTGCGTCTGCTGGCGCAGGAAGTGGAGCCGCTCGCGCACCGTGCTGCGGGCCTCTCCGGTGTACACCTCCACGTCGTCCTCGACGGAGTTGGCCGGGAACAGCCCGTACACGCCGCGAGCCCGCAGGGACTTCTCGGCGATGAAACGATCGAGCAGCGCGTTGGCCTCGGCGAACACCTGCCGGGCTTGCTCCCCGATCGTCTCGTGCTCGAAGATCTTGGGATATGCGCCCTTGAGCTCCCAGGTGGCGAAGAAGGGGGTCCAGTCGATGTACTCGCGCAGCAGCTCGAGCGGCACGTCCGACAGCACGCGCACGCCGCTGAACTCCGGCTTGGCGATGTCCTCGGCGCGCCAGACGATGGGGGAGCGATTCTGGCGCGCCGCCGCCAGGGGCAGCAGGTGCGTGTGCCCGCCGGCGTGGGAACGGCGCAGCTGTTCGTATTCGGCGCGGTGTTGTTGTACGAAGGCCGCCTTTGATTCCGTGCTCAGCAGGCTGGTAGCCACCGGTACCGCGCGGCTGGCATCGAGCACGTGCACCACCGGCTGGCTGTAATGTGGGGCCAGCTTCACCGCAGTGTGCGCCTTGCTGGTGGTGGCGCCGCCGATCAACAGCGGTAGTTCGAAGCGCTGGCGCTCCATCTCGCGCGCCACGTTCGCCATCTCTTCCAGCGACGGCGTGATCAGCCCACTCAGTCCGATCAGATCAGCCCGCTCCCGGCGCGCGCACTCCAGGATCTTCTCGCACGGCACCATCACGCCGAGATCGATCACCTCGTAGTTGTTGCAGGCGAGCACCACCCCGACGATATTCTTGCCGATATCGTGCACGTCGCCCTTGACGGTGGCGAGTACGATCTTGCCCTGCGTCTTGACCGCCTGGCCCTGGGCCGCCAGCGCTTCCTTCTCCTTCTCCATGAACGGAGTCAGATAGGCCACGGCCTTCTTCATCACGCGAGCGGATTTGACCACCTGCGGCAGGAACATCTTGCCTTCCCCGAACAGGTCTCCCACCACGCTCATGCCGGCCATCAGCGGCCCCTCGATCACCGAGAGCGGCCGCCCCAGGAGCTGGCGGGCCTCCTCGGTGTCCGCGTCGATGTAGGTGTCGATGCCCTTGACCAGGGCGTGCGACAGCCGCTCCTCGACCCCGCCCCGCCGCCACTCTTCTTCCTTCTTGCCCGTGTCTGTTGCTCCAGCGCTCTGGGCCTTGAGCTTCTCGCCGAACTCGACCAGACGCTCCGTCGCATCCGGGCGGCGGTTGAGCAGCACGTCCTCGACCAGCTCCTTCAGCGTGGGCTCGATCTCCTCGTAGACCTCCAGCATGCCGGCGTTGACGATGCCCATGTCCATACCCGCCGAGATGGCGTGGTACAGGAAGGCCGAGTGCATCGCCTCGCGCACGGGATTGTTGCCGCGGAAGCTGAAAGAGATGTTGGAGACCCCGCCGCTCACCTTGGCGTGCGGCAGGTTCTGCTTGATCCAGCGCGTGGCCTCGATGAAGTCGAGCGCGTAGTTGTTGTGCTCCTCCATGCCGGTCGCGACGGTGAGCACGTTGGGATCGAAGATGATGTCCTCGGGCGGAAAACCGATCTCCTCCACCAGGATGCGGTAGGCGCGCTCGCAGATCCGGATCTTGTCCTGATAGCTGGCGGCCTGGCCCTGCTCGTCGAAGGCCATCACCACCACCGCGGCCCCGTACTTCAGCACCTTGCGCGCGTTCGCGCGGAACGCCTCCTCGCCCTCCTTGAGCGAGATCGAGTTGACGATTCCCTTGCCCTGCAGGCACTTCAGGCCCGCCTCGATCACCGCCCAGTTCGAGGAGTCGACCATGAAGGGCACCTTCGCCACCTCCGGCTCGCTGGCGAGCAGCAGCAGGAAGCGCGTCATGGCCTGCACCCCGTCGATCATGCCCTCGTCCATGCAGACGTCGATCACGTTGGCGCCGTTCTCGACCTGCTGGCGGGCGATCGCGACCGCCTCCTCGTATTTGTTCTCCTTGATCAGCTTGGCGAACTTGGGCGACCCGGCGACGTTGGTGCGCTCGCCGATCATCATGTACACGCCTTGCTGCTGCGTGAACGGCTGCGAACCGGAGAGCCGCAGGGGCACGAACGGGGCGGCGCCGGCGGCTGGCGCGCTCGCTTCTCTGTTCAGCGCCCGTTGCGCGGGGGGCGTCCTGCCGAGCGGCGCGTGGGGCCGCCCGGGGCGCCCCGCGAGCGCTCGCGCGATGGCGGCGATGTGCTCCGGGGTGTTGCCGCAGCAACCGCCGGCGATGTTCAGCAGCCCCGCGTCCGCGAAGCCACCGAGATAGCGCGCCATGTCCGCGGGCTCGAGATCGAAGCCGGTGGGCGAGAGCGGATTCGGCAGCCCCGCATTCGGATAGCAGGAGATGGCGGTGCTCGCGCATTTCGCGAGCTCGCTCAGAAATGGATACATCAGGTCCGGCCCGAGCGAGCAGTTCAGACCGACCGCGAGCGGCTGGATGTGCTCCATGGCATTCCAGAACGCCGCCACCGTCTGCGCCGAGATCATCGTCTCGCCGCCGCGCCCCACGGCCGCCGAGACGATCACCGGCAGCTCCTTGCCCTGCTCGTCGAAGACCTCGCGCAACGCGACCAGCGCCGCCTTGGCGTTCAGCGAGTCGAAGATGGTCTCCACCAGCAGCAGGTCGCAGCCGCCCGCGATCAGGGCGCGCACCTGCTCGGCATACGACTGCTTCACCTGATCGAAGGTGGCGACCCGGAAGCCTGGGTCCTCGGCGTCCGGCGAGTTCGAGAGCGATACCGTGAGCGAACCGATGGCGCCCGCCACGAAGCGTTGCTTGCCGTCACGATTTGCGATGCGGTCGGCCCACTCCCGGCACTGGCGGGCGGACTGCTCGTTGATCTCCCGGGCCAGGCCGCGCAGGAACGGGTCCTCCACGATCTTCTGGTAGAAGGCCGGGTCCTTGCGTCCGCCGTGCTCGCGCGGGTCATCGACGAAGAACTCGCTCTGCGCGATGCTGGTCGCGCCGAAGGTGTTGGTCTCGATGATGTCGGCGCCAGCCTCCAGGAAACGACGGTGGATATCGCCGATCACCTGCGGCTGTGTCAGGCAGAACAGCTCGCTGTCGTTGAGCAGGTCCTTCTTCGAGTCACGGAAGCGCGTGCCGCGGATCCCGGCCTCGTCCACGCCGTAGCCGCGCAGGGTCGTGCCTACGGCCCCGTCGATGATGACGATGCGTTGTTGTAGCAGCTGGACCAGCGGATGGAGGTCGGTCATGGGCAAAGGTCGTGGCGGGGCTCAGGCGAGAGCAGTGGGCTTGTCGGCGATGGCGAGCAATACTTGCAGGCGCGGCTTCCGCGCTTCGCGGCAGGCGACCTCGGCGGAGCGGACGGAGAGCCCCACGCGCGCGAGCAGCTGGCGGATCGACGCCTTGGAGAAGCCCTGGTGCCGCTCCCCGTACGGGGTCGTGACTTCGGGCTGCTGGTGCTCATCGAGGCACAGCAGCACCAGCCTGCCGCCGGGGCGCAACACGCGCGCGCACTCCTCGAGCGCGCGCTGCGGCCGCTCCGTGTACGTCAGCGTGTGAAACATCAGCACGCTGTCGAAGGACAGCGGAGCAAACGGCAGATCATGGGCATCGCCCTGTTCCACCCGCGCGTGCGGATACTTCGCCAGTCGATCCCGCGCCGCCTCGAGCATGCGCGCGTTCACGTCGATGCAGGTCAGCGAGCGGCAGTAGGGGGCGACCATGGCAGCAGCAGCGCCATCCCCCGAGCCCACGTCGAGCACGTCACCGAGCGAGAGCAGCCCCGCGAGCCCCGCCGCCAGCGAGCACCAGGTACGTCCCGGCGAATAGTCGCGCTCCAGATCGTCGCCCGCAGCGGCCGCGTCACCGCGCCGCTCCGCGTCCAGCTCCGCCAGGCGCTGACGATCGCCTTGCAACGTCGGGTCGCCCCCGCTAGTGGTCTCGTGCAGGAGGCGCTGAAGGGCGTCCGGCAGGTTGGCCAGCGCCAGCGTATAAAAGGACTGCGCCCCTTGCCGCCGGTCGCGCACCAGCCCGGCCTCGCGCAACCGGCCCAGATGGGTCGACACCCGAGACTGAGAAATGCCAGTGATCTTGACCAGATCACTCACACACAGCTCACGGTCCCGGAGCAGCGCGCAGAGCCGCAGCCGGCTCTCGTCGGCCAGCAGGTTCAACGCCTCGATACAACGATTCAGTAACATCCGTGTATTAGGATATCGGGATTAAATATCCGTAGCACGGGCCACTGTCAACTTCCAGTGACTTGGGATCGGCTGACGCGCGGCGACCGTCAACCTCGCTTTCGCTGCCACGGAACGCGCTCGAGCAACGGCGCGTACAGATCGTCCTCCAGGGATACGCGCAGCTGCTCCAGCTCCGCGGCGCTCGGATCGCGATCCTGAAATTGCACGAGCCCGGCATCGTCGATCACGGCCAGCGGCGTCTGCTCGTTCCCTTCGCCCATGACCAGGACGGCCGCCGTGGCCAGCGCGTCCATGACGTTCACCTTGGTCATGCGCAGAGCCCGGCCGAACAAGTCCTGCACCCCGACATAGTCGTTGAGCGCTCGAAACCCGCTGTGCGCCAGCGCGACGCCGGTGACCCCGATGCGCAGCGGAGAGGTCCGGCTGTCCGTGATCACGACCCCTGCGCGCGACAGCCCAAAGCGCTGCACCAGATAGCTGCGCAGCGCGTTGGCGGAGCGCTGCACATCGCTCGGCCAGAGCACGAAGTGCCCGTCCGAGTTCGACTCGTCGATGCCGGCCGTGGCGATCAGCATGCCGTTGGTGATGGTCAGTGAAACACCCCACTTGCTGGCGCTGGCGGGCAGGAAGCGATCGGCCTGCTCGGCAACCAGCTCCTGCTTGTCGACGCTGGCGATGGGCACGACGCGGCCCTCGGCGATCGCGATGATCTTCGAGCTGATGGCGAGCACGCTGCCCTCGCCGAACGCCGGCAGGTGAGCGTCCAGGATCGCGAACAGATCGCGGTCGGCGCTGGTGATCTTGTGAGTCTGGAGGGGCAGGACCCGCATGGCGCCTTCATATCAGCGGCGTGAGCCTCGCGCTGGTCTCGTTGCGCTCGGCGAGGGGCGGGGTTGGATGGCACACTGCCCTGCCTGAAATCGGCTCGCTTCGCTCGCCCCAGCAACCCTCACTCGCCCCAGCGCGTGCCGTTGGCAGCGAGACTCGATGGCGGGCCGGGACGCGCGAGCACACAACGCCCCGTCGAGCTGCGCTGAGCCGGGGATCGGGGTCATCCTGAGGCCGGCCAGCTCGGTTGAGCTCCGAGCCCTATCCCAGCTCCGGCAAAGTCACGGCCTCGGCCCGCGGATGGTCAACAGCTCCTCGTGGAAGCCACCGAAGCCGCGCGCCAGATCGACGAAGTGGATCTCCAGGATCCAGTGCCGCGGCTGCCCGTCGCTGAACGGCTTGCGCAAGGGCAGTGGGTTACCGCTGTAGATGGTCTCCTGGCGGCTGGCCTTTCGCGCATGCGGGAAGCGATCGATGATGTGCCCCGCCGTCGGTGCGCCAAACCGCCAGCCGCCGGCCGCTGCCAGCTCGGCGACGAAATCGTATAGCTCGCCAGCGGTCAGCTCCGAGCGCGCCTCGTACAGCGCTCTTCCGCGCGCGAAAGCGGCTTCGATCTCGCGCACCAAGCGCTGCTTGTGTGGGTCGCTGCCGAGCACGTAGCT
>DASTRX010000120.1:0-3402 GCA_035760985.1 Polyangiaceae bacterium | reverse complement strand
CCAGCGGCAGCCCGATGCTGCCCGCCGCGTCCGAGGTGACCACCAGCATCGCGTCCGCCGCGCCGCGCCGGCTCGGAACGTACGCGAGATGCACGTCACAGGTCTGCCCCGGCTCCAGCGACGTCTGCCCGTTCACGCAGCCGCCCGCCATGCCCACGACGGGCGTGATGTCGGCATTGTACAGGTGCACGCTGAGCGGGCCTGTCGCCACGGTGCCGGAGTTCGTCAGATTGAACACCGACTGCACCGACGTGCCCAGCCGCACCGGGCCGAAATTGTCCGAGCTGCCCGGTGCCGGCGCCAGGATCAGCGTGCCCAGGGGACTGGCGTTGGCCGAGAGCGGCACCACGCGATCCGAGCCCGCCGCGCTCACCGACAGCTGGCCCGTGACGGCGCCCTCGTGCTGCGCCAGCACCTGCAGCCGCACTTCACACTCCTCGCCCGGCGCGACCGGCAACTCACAGCCATCGCGGATGATGGCGTAGGCGGGATCGCTGCCCGCAGCGATCGACACGCTCGGCGGCTCGATCGGCGCGTCCCCCGTGTTGGCGATGTGTAGCCGCGTGCGCGCGGGCGCTCCCACCACCACCGGCCCGAGCTCGATCGCGCTCGGGATGAGCTCCAGCGAAGTTGTCCCGCGCGGACCGCCCGCGCCGGAGCCCCCCTGACTGTTGCCGATGCCGACGCTGGCGTCCGAGAGATAGCCCGGCTCACGGTCATCGACCGAGCACGCGCTCCACGCGAAGCCCGCCCCAAAGATCGAGAGCGCGGCGAGCACGGCGCCGCGCGCGCCCAGCGCACCCTGCCGCTCCGGACGCGCCTCACGCGGAGGAAATTTCGAACTCACCATAGGCGAGCGGGCAACATATCATGGGTGCCCGCTGCACCGATCCGCTAGCGGGGCACCGCGAGCGACCTGATGGCGGACACGACCAGCCGGGCGCAACGCCGGCCGCGACGCAAATGCGCATCCCGATCGACGCAATTCGATGGTCGCTGCCGGCTTCACGAGCGACTGGCGCGCAGAACCTCAACGAATGCGCGTGGCGCAACCGACCTGTAACTCCGCGCTCGCCCGGCCGCTGCTCAGCTCCTCGCAGCTCGCGGGGCACACGCTGAGCTGTACCGGCATGCCGGAGTCGTCTCGTACGTAGTACCAGCCCGGCTGGTCTTCGCAGGCGGCGGCTCCCACCACGTTCGGCAACGCCTGCGCGTTGCCCGCGGCGTCCAGCAAGCGCACGTTCACGCGCGCAAAGTCAAGCGGCGCGCCCGCCTCCAGCGCGAAATCGCAGCTGACGGCGCTGCTGCGGATCTGGTTCAGTGCCGCCAGGAACTCGCTCGTGAGATCGCCTGCGGTGTTGACCACCAGCGCCCGACCGGAGCCGCCGGCGTTCGCGATCTGATCGAGGCGCGCGAGGCCGTCCGTGCCGAGCTCCTGGGTGCCGAAGACACCGATCACGAAGGTGCGAACCGGCAAGCCGCTGCGCGCGAGCTCCGCGATCGCGGGAATCTCCAGCGGCTCGCAGACGGTGGGAAAGCCGTCGGTGGCCAGCACCGTCACCATCTGGCGCTCGGGGTGCTGGTCTGCCCAGCTTCGGGCTTGCGCCAGCGCTCCCGCCAGAGCGGGTCCCGTCGGCGTCGCCCCGAGCGGCGCCTGCGCACGCAAGGAGGCGATCAGTTCGCTCGCGCGCTGGCTCGAGCGGTCGATCGCCACGGCAGGCTGGGCGTAGCGGGCCGCGTCGCAGCTGGTGAAGTTGGAACAGGTATAGGGGAACGCCTGGCACTGGCCCGCGCCGGGCGCGCAAGGCACCGAATCCGAGCACTGCACCGGCGACAGCGAGCACAGCCCGACCGTCTCACAGCGCGTGCCCGGCACGCCCTCGCAGTCCTGCGAGCTGTTGCAGCGCGCGCTGACGAACGCCTCCGGGGAGTCGCTGACGTTCGCGAACTGCCCCTGCGGCTGTTCCGCCAAGGCGCCGGGAGGAAACACGCACGCGCCCAGCAACGTCTGGCAGCTCTGGCCCGCATCCGGACAGTCAGCATCCGTGCGACACAGATTGCCCTGATCGCCGGCCACGCGCAGAAACTCCAGAGGCGGCGTCCCGCCGTCCCCGCCGCCGCTCTGCGCGCGGATCACACACAGCGCATTGGTGCACGCGCCGTCACCACACTCCGCGCTCGATGAGCACGCAAAGCTCACGCCGGGATTGCTCTGGGGAAAATACTGCAGCCCGATGCCGATGTCCGCTGTCTCGGGCGCCTGCACGAAGGACTCGAGCGAGGCGCGCACCGCAGCCCACTTGCTGGTGCCCCCCGCCAGCGGTGCGCCCCCCGCCAGCGGTGCGCCCGCTGGCAGCGGGTCGAGCATCGAGCCCGACAGATCGAGCATCAGGAACATGTCGAGCCCGATGCGCTCCACCGCGCGCGCCTCGCCCAGGCAGCTCTCGCCCGCTGGGAGAGCACTGGCAGCGGCGCCCGGATCCCCCACGAGATCGTCCCCGCCGAGCGGGAACTCGTCCTGCGCTGCGCGCTGGGTCGCCGGCAGTGCCCCGGGAGGCTCCGGGGCAGAACAGCTGCCGGCGGCCAGCGCGCAGGCGAGCAGTGGGATCGCTCGTCGCAGGAGCATGGCTGGTTCAGCGAATGGTCTGCAACACGACCGGCAGCGGCTGGGGTGCCGCGTCCGGATCATTGGGGTCCACCGGGCACGGCGCGGGCAGCACATCGGTGGTGTCGCCCGCTGCCTTGCTGGGCGAGGCGTGCACGTTCTGGATCAGCGCGCTGCCGAAGCCAGCGTCGCCGAAGGCATCCGTGGAGACCCACACCTCGTACGCGACGCGGTAGTCCCAATCCGAGGCTGCGGCGCTCGGCGTGTAGGAGGCATCCGTCGCCGGCGAGCTCTCCACGAAGCTGCCGAGCCCGCAGGCGTTCAGGTTGCGGTCGATCGAGGTCGCGGTAGCGAGGACCCACTCGGGCCGGCCCACGATCAGCTTGCCCTCGCCACCGTTCACGCCCAGCGAGGCGTAGCCAGAAGGAGCCGCGGCGGACTCGGAGACGTAGTCGATCTTGAAGTGCAGGACGACCTCGGCGTTGCCGTCGAGCAGCTCGATCTCGGCGTGGTCGCTGCCGACCAGATCGCGGAACGTGTGCCCGCCCTTGCCCGGTCGAGGTCCGCCTCTGCCGTCGGGTCCCGCGGCTCCCGCGGCGGGGCGTCCGGGTCCACCGGGAGCCTCCGGCGGCGGCGCTGCTCCATCCGGTGGCGGCGGCGGCTCGGCCCCATCCGGTGGCGGCGGCGGCTCGGCCCCATCCGGTGGCGGCGGCGGCTCGGCCCCATCCGGTGGCGGCGGCGGCTCGGCTCCATCCGGCGGCGGTGGCGGCTCGGCTCCATCCCGCGGCGGCGGCGGC
>DASTRX010000119.1:0-107607 GCA_035760985.1 Polyangiaceae bacterium | reverse complement strand
GTCGCGGCGGGTAGCATGGGCGGGTCACGCCCGCCACGACAGGAGCCCCCTTGGGACGCAAGAAGACCCGCCTTCCTGAAGATCGCGTCGAGCCCGTCCGCCGCCAAATCGAGCACTGGCGCCAGAAGCGCGCGAAGCGCTCGCCGATGCCGGAGCCGTTATGGCGAGCGGCAGTGGGGCTGGCGCGTGAGCATGGAGTGTACGCGGCGGCGCAGGCGCTGCAGCTGAGCTACGACTCGTTGCGCAGGCGCGCCGAGGCGGTGGGGGTCGAGCGGCGGATGCGCCGAGACAGAGGCCCCGGGCATGAGGCCCCGGCAACCTTCGTCGAGCTGCCGCTCGCGTTGTCAGTCGCCGCCACAAGCCCCAGCGGTCTGGTCGTGGAAGTGGTGGGGCAGAGTGGTCAGCGGCTCACGGTGCGCCGACACATCGCTCATAGCAAAGCCTGCTGCGTATTCTCGACCGCGTGCGTGACACCGCGAATGGCGCTCTGATCATGACCTGCTCCGAGTCCCGTCCGGAGCGCAATGACTCAGCAACGTACGGTGACCGAGTGCTGGACTTCGCGCTCATGCTCACCTTGCGCCTGGAGTTTCACAACCCCCGAGTGCCGGACCCGAGCTCGTGTCGGAGCTAGCCGCGTGCAGTGGGCAGTCCTGGAGTCGCACGGCGTCTTGGGGCGCCGAGCCCTGATCCCTCTTTGCAGCTAAGGGGACTTCAAGGCGCCGCGCAGCTCGTCGAGCAGCTCGGGCAAGCGCTGTGCAACCAGCGGCGTGGATGCCCTCAACCAGGCTTCGAGGCATGGCGCATGTTCGCTGCCGAGCGCCAGGCGAGGTCTGTCCGCGAGCGTTCCGAAGAGGCGTTTCACCAGCGCGGGGACGCCGTCGCGCGCGTGGCTCAGCGCTGCGAGGCGGCGGCACAAGAGGGCGAAGCGTTGCTGATCGTGGTCGGTGCGCCAGGCGAGCAGGCCACCGGTCGCGCTGGCGCCGAAGTGGAGCGCGGTGTGGTAGGCGGACCAGGACGGCGCCTGCAGCGCCAGCTGTTCGTCGATCAGGAACTCGACGCCCACGTGGGCCAGAGCGCGCCGGGGGCCCTTGGGAAAGCCGAGCTCGGAGAGGGCCGAGAGTGCGCCGCGCTCCAGCGCGGTGAAGGTTTGAGAGGCGTGAAAGGCGCGGTCGGTTTCGTGGTGCAGGCCGACGCCCGCGGCCAGCTCGGGATGCTCGGTGGCGGGCGGGGGCAGGCGCAGCATGTTGGCGAGGTCGGGCAGCATCGCGCCCAGCACGAAGGGGTCCTGCTGCGAGTACCAGCCGGCGATCCAGGCGTGGCCGAAGTAGTTCATGCGTCTTCAGCGGGTCAGTTCAGATCGAGCGCGTGGCGCTTCAGTTGATCGAGGCTGACCGTGTCGAGGACTCGTTCGTGGGTGCTGGCCAGGAATACGGGCGGCGCGCAGCCGGCCTCGAAGGCTTCCTTCCAGCGATCGGCGCACAGGCACCAGCGATCGCCGGGCCGTAAACCGGGGAAGCCGTGCTGGGGCGAGGGGGTGCTCAGGTCGTTGCCGCGGGCGCGGCTGAAGGTCAGAAATTCGGGGGTCATGCGCGCGCACACGACGTGTGCGCCGCGATCTTCAGCGCTGGTGTTGCAGCAGCCGTCGCGGAAGAAGCCGGTCTTCGGGCGCTCGCTGCACGTCTCGAGGGGGCGGCCGAAGACGCTCAGCCCGCGGGGCCTGGACTCACTGGACGGAGCCGATTCCGGATTTTTGCGCGAGGCCATTCCGGGCATTTCGAATGCTCCCTGCCTGTTTGGCAAGCCCCCGCGCACCCGGGGAACGCCCCCGACCCCCGGACCTCTCAAAACTGTTCGAGATACGCCACCACGTCCGGGCTTCCGCTGGCGCGGGCCCGGTCGAGCGCACTCCGGCGGCGCTGGTCGGCCAGGCGCGTGTTGGCGCCGCCCTGGATCAGAGCCGTGACGGCGTCGAGCGAGCCCGGCGAGGCAGCGTGGAGATGCAGCGGTGTGTCGCCGGCAGCGTCGCGCGCGTTGACGTCCGCGCCCAGGCGCAGCAGCAGCTTCACGGTCTCGCCGTCGCGCGCCAGGTGCAGCGGTGTACGGCCCTCGCGGTCGCGCGCGTCGACGCGCGCTCCGCGGGACGCGAGCGCCTCCGCGACCGGGGCCAGGCCCTGCGCGGACGCCTCGAACAGGGCGCTGCGCCCGCGCGCGTCGGTGGCGCGGACCAGCTCCGAGTCGCTCTCCAGGAGCGCGAGCACGGGCGTCGGATCGGCAGGCTTGCGATCGCTGCCCAGCCGCTGGATCAGACCGAGCAGGTCCGGCAGGGTCGCCGTCGCAGTGGATTGCGGGCGTCCGGCAGCGGCCAGGGCGCGCAGCAGCTCGGCGCGCAAGCCGCGCTCCGCGAGCGCGTCGAGTGCGGTCTTGCCCTCGCGGTCGGGCTGCAGCGGATCGGCGCCCGCTTCCAGCAGCGCCGGCGTGAGCGCCAGCGCGTCCTGGTGGCGCATCAGGTGAAACACGCCGCGGCCGCGCTCGTCGACCGCATGCGCGTCGGCGTGCGCTTCGAGCAGCTCGCGCGCGACCGCCGGGTTGTCGCCCCAGATCGCCAGCAACAGCGGCGTGGCCGCGTGCGGATCCGCCTGGTGTGGACCGCGTTCATCGCCCGGGCGGGCAGGGCAGGTGCGCGCCTCGCGGTCGGCGCCGCGCGCCAGCAGCAGCTGAGCCGAGCGGGCGTCCGCGTAGCGAGCCACCCAGTGCAGCGGTGTTTCACCTGCCTCGTCGAGGGCCTCGAGATCCGGACCTTCCAGCGTCGTGAACGTGCGCAGCGTGTCCGCCTCGATCAGGCGCGCGGTATCGCGCTTGCCCGCCTGCAGCGCCGCATCCAGCGCCGAGAGCGAGCCGCCGCTCGCGTCCCACAGGCCGCGTGCGCGCCCGTCCGCGCCGGCCAGCAGCAGCGCTTGCACGTGCGTGTTGCGTCCCGCCTGCGCCGCGGCGATCAGCGGCGTGCGGTTCAAGGCGTCGCGGGCGTCGACCTCCGCTCCCTGATCCAGCAAGCGCTGGAGATCCTCGATCGCTCCGCTGCTGGCGGCCAGCATCAGCGGGGTCTGGGCGGCGGGTGGCGGGGCTGCCGCCGCGTTCGAGGCAGCGCCCGAGGAGGCGCGTCCGTACATCTCCAGCCAGGGCACGGCGCAGATCGCGGGTACCTCACCCGGCTGTCCGCGGTACAGGATCTGCGGCGTGCGGCGCCCGCGAGGAGGTTCGCCGGGTTCGTCGGCGCTCTGGTCCGCGCGCGCCGGGGCGCGTGCCGGCGCAGCCGGGGGGCCCGCGGACGGGTCCTCGTCCGCCGGTGGATGCGCGGCCGTGCGCGCCGGGTCGTCTTGCTCGTCGCTGAACCACTGGCGCTGCACGAGCGCCCCGACCAGCACCAGCCAGCCCAATGCCATGGCGCCGTACACGCGCGCGTTCGGTGGGGTCGAGGCAGGTCTGGCGATGGGCGCAAAGCGCGGCCGCTGCGTCTCGATGTGACGCTGCGTGTCCATCTGGCTCGGGCGGCGGCTGCCGGTGCCGTGGGCCGTGGTCCTGCCCTCCGGGCGCTTGCTGGTGGGCTCGCGCAGCGAGATCGGAGCTTGCGCGGGCCGCTGCGTCTCCAGCTGGCTCGGCCGGCGCGAGGGCGCTTGCATGCCGCCGGCGGTGGTGTGCGTGCTGGCCTGCATGCCGCCGGCGGTGGTGCGCCCGCGCAGGCTCGGGGCGATGCCCGCGGCCGTATTCCGCGTCGTGGGCTCCTGCAGGCCCATGGTGGTCGAGCGCACCGCGGGCGCTTGCAAGCCGCCGCTGCTGGTGCGCGCGCCAGGAGCGCTGAGCGCGCTGCTGGCTGCTGCGCGGACCGTGGGCACCTGCATGCCGCCCGCCGTCGTGCGGCATTCGGGACAACCCGAGAAGCGCTCCGCGTCGTACGTGTGCCCGTGACGTTCACAAACGGTGGGTTTCGACATCATCGTCCCATGTCGGCGGCGGGCGCAGGGGTGACCCCGATCAGCGCCGGCGCGCTCCTGATTGGCGTGGTCCGGGCTCGGGCGGACTCCGCTTCACGACATCGTGGTACCCGGCGCAGAGCATCCCATTGCTGAGGACGGCTCGAAGCCGCAAAGGCTTAGCGTTTCGATGGGGAGCGGGATTGTCCCGGGCGCGCTCAGGCCTTGATGTTCAGATTTTCGCCCACGCCCGGCGGCGCCTGCGTGGAACCCATGCTGGAGGCATCGAGCAGCTGGATCACGTCGCGCCCTTGTTGCTTCACGGACTGTTGAATCTTGCCCGCCACCAGCGCGCTGTAGAGAGCCGCTGCCCCCACCCCTGACCCACCCGAGATCTGCATGCGCCCGTGAACGGTCGCGCTCGCCGCTCCTGTAGGCGCAGCGTCGCTTTCAGCGCGACGCGATGTGCGGCTCGAGGTAGGTGTCCGCACGTGGCACAGATCAAACTTTACGGCCTCGCGGCTCAGCTGGCTCCCATCCGGAGGCAGCTCTCCGATGTGGTGCACGGTTGCGTCGTCGATGCGCTGGGCCTGCCCGCGGACAAGCGCTTCCATCGCTTCATCGGGCTGGAGGCGGAAGACTTCATCTATCCGCCGGGCCGCTCGGAGCGCTACTTGATCGTCGAGATCAGCATGTTCGAAGGGCGCTCGGTGGACGCCAAGAAGCAGCTGATCCGGCTGCTCTTCGAGCGCGTGCGCGCCGAGCTCGGCATCCAGGCGGAGGATCTGGAGATCACCATCACCGAGACGCCGCGTCACAACTGGGGGATCCGCGGCGTGCCCGGTGATGAGCTGGGCTTGAGCTACAAGGTCACTGTCTAAAGATGACCGTTTTGAGCAGCCTCGACGCTGCAGCGGCCTTACTTGGCGGCGGCTGCCGCGGCGGGTGCTTCCGCGGCGGGTGCTTCCGCGGCGGGTTCCTCGCCGGCAGCTGGGGGCGCAGAGGCAGGGGCGTCCGGCGGCGCGTCGACGAAGTGCAAGGTCGGCGGTGCGTTGCTGCCGAGATCGCAGAGCGCGAAGCGGATCGACATGTCGAGGATGGCCTTGCCGAAGTAGCAGGTGCTGGGGGCGGTGGCGCCCGGGAAGTCGACGGCGACGGCCTTGATGTTCTTGTTGCTGGTCTCGAAGCCTGGAACTGGGTCGTCCTTGTCCGGCACGATCACGGTGAGCGTGCCGTCGTCCCACATGTCGACCTTGGCCGCCGCGCCTTTGACGCTCGCCAGGTCCAGCACGTAATCACGATACGTGGCGCCATCCTTCTGGCTGAGCTTGACGTTCACCGTCGCGTCCTGCGACTCCCCGTCCTTGAAGAACAGGCCACCGACCGTGAACTGACCGTCGGCAGCGAGCTTGTGCGTCGCATCCAGCTTGGATGGGTCCACCTTCACCACCATGTTGGCTTCCGGAATCTCGGAAGCCGCGGGCGGCTTGGCGTCATGCGTGAGCCGGGGGCCGCAAGCCGAGGCGAGCAGCAAGGAGCCGCCGGAGAGTGCGATCGAGAGCGAGCGTCGAGTCAACATCCGTGTTCCTATAGTCCTCGCTTCGCGGCCAAGTCCACTGCAAATACTCGGCAGAAATGCCCTACTGCGCAGCGCGTAAGAAGCGTGTCTCTGGATTCTCGCGTCGCCAGATCACGTGATCCATGCAGTAGTGATGGATGTTCACGACGGCGAAGAATGCGGCAAAATAGGGCGTGGTGCCGAGCGCGTCGGGCAGGCCGCCGCGCTGCACCGGCGGTACCAACAGCTCGTCCAGCAGCGCGGGCAGGCCGCGCAACAACAGCCAACCGAGCGCCCACGCGCTCAGCGCCAGAGCCGCCAGGCGCGTGCTCGCGGAGCGCCCGAAGCGCGGCGGACCTTCCTCCGAGAGGGCGCGATTGCCTTGCATCAGCCACACGAAGTAAAAGTACTGCAGCGAGTGCAGCGCGGGGATCAAGTACTGCACCATCGGGTCGATGCGCGAGTAGATCGTCCAGGACCAGATCGTGATCAGAAAGCTGGCGAGCGGCGCCAGGGGCAGCGCCCGGCGCTCGCGGCGCCAGTTGCGGAGCAGCAACGCGCCCAGCGCGATCGTGCTCGCCGCCAGCACGGCGCCCGTCATCAGCTCCAGCCAGCGCGGATGAGCGACGCCCCAGTACACCACACCTTTCTCTTCGAACTCTCCCGCGGGCATGCTCGGGTTGGCCCAGGCGAAGGCCCAGGCTGCGAAACAGTGCGCGAGCAGCAGCTGCCGCTCGCGCGCACGCAGACTCACGCCGCGCCGCGCGCTCAGCACGCTGAGCACACCGAAGCCCTGCTTCACGTAGTGCCAGCCGACGAGCAGGAACATCAACTGCACGATCCAGCCCAGCGCCGCCGCGGAGTGCAGCGCCAGCGCCAGCGCGGCCCACGTCACCAGCGCGGCCGGCAGCACGAAGCCCGAGATCCAGTAGCGAAGCCGCTGCGCGAACGGGACCTCTCGGCCCAGCGCGCGCGCGCGCACGTCGCGGTAGAAGAGCAGATAGGTGACGGCGAAGTGCGGGTCGTTCAGCACGTACGCTGCGTGAAAGGTCAGAAAGCCCGCGCCGAGCAGCACCGGATCCGCACCGAAGCCGCGCTGTAAGGCCCAGGAGAGCGGGAAGAGCAACAAGGTCGCGCCGCCGACCACCAGGAACTCGAGCCACGGAGAGACGCGCAGCCCCGCAGGCTCGGCGCGCGGCGGTGTCGCGCTCGACACAGACTCGGCTGCGGGGGTGAGCAGGATGCCGGGCATCAGCTCGCCGGGTCCGGCAGAGGGAGACGACTGCACGCGCCGAGGATAGCTCGGAATGGCTCCCGTTGCGGCGCGGCAGCGTTTGACAGCTGCGGTGGGAGTCGATAGAGATATTGATAATGGTCATCAATATTATAAAAGCGTGGCAGGGAGCGGCGCTGCTGCTGGGGCTGGCTGCCTGCGGTGGGCAGGACGCGACCACACTCTCGGCCACGAGCGGGGCGGCAGAGCCAGCCGGCTCCGATCCGAGCGCTCCGACGGACGTGAGCGTGCAGGAGTCCACCGCGTCGAGCCCACCCGTTGTGGCGGAGGTCCTGCAGAGCCAGCACGTCCAGACGCAGCGCCTGCCCGATGGGTCGTTTGCGAGCGAGGTGAACGCGACCGACCCGCAGCGCTGGGTGTACTTCAGCTTGCAGTCGCGGCAGGAGGTCACGCCCGAGCTCCCGGAACGATCGCCGAGCTGGGACCTCGGCTTTCAGCGCTCCAACGTGAAAGTGAACAGCGGCGCCAGCGGCGCGGGCAACGTGCGGGTGGCGGTGGCGAGCGGTCCGTTCGAGTCGCTCAGCGAAGCCCCCGCGGGCGGCTATCTCGCGGATGCGGCCGACACCGACCTGGACGGCTCCTCCGACTACGCCTTCAGCGCAGGGGACGGCTGGTACGATTATGATCCCGCCACCCATCTGCTCACTGCGCGCGACACCGTGTTCGTGGTGCAGACGCCCGGCGGCGCGTTCAAGCTGCAGTTCTCCAGTTACTATGACCGCGCCGGCACGCCGGGTATGCCGCAGTTCCGCTGGGCGCCGCTCGGATCGTGATGGCTGGCAGGGCGCGTGCTATCGCGGCTCGCCGCGCCATCTGGCTCGCCGCGTCTGCGCTGCTGCACACCGTGCCGCTCGCGCTGCGCGCCGAGGTCCCCAGCGCGCGGCGCTGGGCAGGCGCGCCCGCGGAGCTGGAGCTCGCGGTGGAGCCGCTGCGCGTTGCCGCGAGCGCGCCGATCGCGGAGCCGCAGGGCGCCGCGGCCGTCGCGTCGCAGGGCGTTGCACCCGTCGCGCCGCTGCGCCCGGCGCGGCAGCGCGCAGCAGCGGTGCGCAGGGCGTCGCCGCTCGAGCCTCCGCCGCAGAACACTGTTGTCGAGCCGGCGGCGACGCAGCCGGCAGCCAAGGTGCCGGTGGCGACGGAGGCGCCAGCAACCTCAGCGGCGCCGCAGGACTCTTCCGCCAGCTCTCCCTCTGCTGTCATGGGTGGCGATTCCGGAGCTGCCTGGCCTGTCCGTGCCCAATCGGCGAGCGGCGGCGCGCTCGGCTTCAGCGGTCCGGCGAACCCGGAGGCAGACCCGGCTGTGCTGCGCCAGCACTACCTGCGCGAGCTGCGCCAGCGCGTGCTGGAGCACCGTGAGTATCCGCGCGCTGCGCAGCGCGCCGGCTTGCAGGGCGTCGTCTGCCTGCGCCTGGTGCTGAGCGCGAGCGGACACGTGTCGGAGCTGCGCGCCACTTGCGGCGCCTCGTCGGAGCCGCTGCTGCAGGCGGCGCTGCGCGCGGTGCGCGCCGCCGAGCCCTTCCGCGCGTTGCCCAGCGCGCTCGGTGGCCCGCTCAGCGTCGACCTGCCGGTCGTGTTTCAGCTCGAGGCGCCGTGAGCTCACGTGGATCGCCTAGATGAAAATAGTTGTCATTATCATTCAAGGCGACTAGCTTCCGGCCATGAGCGACGAGCTGATCGACGTTCGAACCACGCTGGCCGCGTCCGCGCAGACGCGCGTCGAGATCGGCCGGGATGGCGTGCTGCACGTGCTGGCAGGGCCCGTCACGCTGCATCTCGATCGCGGCGCGTGCGAGGAGCTGACCACCACGTTGGCGCGCGCCATGGTGGCGCTCGCGCGCGCGCGGGCGCAGCAGCGGCCGGCCTTGGCGCTGGTGCCGAGCGCCGCCGAGCCCCTCACCAGCGTGGCGAGCGCGCCGACGCAGCAGCGCCCCTGAAAGGAACCCATGATCAACCCCGGCCAGCCATTTCCCCATTTCTCCACTCCCGCCTGCGTGAGCCTGCAGGACGGCAAAGAGTTCGCGACGGTCAGCAGCGCCGACTTCGCGGGCAAGTGGATCGTGCTCTACACCTATCCGAAGGACTTCACCTTCGTCTGCCCGACCGAGATCGCCGAGTTCGATCGCCAGCGCGGCGCGTTCGAACAGCGCAACGCGGTGTTGCTCGGCGGCTCCACCGACAACGAATACTCGCACCTGGCCTGGCGCAAGAGCGAGGAGCTGCTGCGTGAGCTGAAGCATCCGCTGCTGTTCATCTCGCCGAGCATGGCCGAGTCGCTCGGGGTGCTGCACCCGGCGGGCGTCGCCACGCGCGCCACCATCATCGCCGACCAGAAGGGGATCGTGCGCTTCGCCAGCGCGCAAGATCTCAGCGCTGGCCGCAACGTGGACGAGGTCCTGCGCGTGCTCGACGCGCTGCAGACGGGCGGGCTCACCGCCTGCAACTGGAAGCGTGGCGACGCCACGCTCTCCCCGCGCTGAGCCGCAGCCATGAGCCGGCGTGCAGCTCTCGCGATCGTCTGCGCGACGGCGCTGGCGAGCACGCCGGCAGGGGCGCAGCAAGCCAGCGGCGCTCCCGAGGCGGAAGCGGGGACCGAGGATGTGCACCGCGTCAAGGCGGTGGTGGTCACGGGCTCCCGCACCGAACGATCGCTGGGGGAAGCGCCGGTCGCCACCGAAGTGATCGATCGCGACGAGATCGAGGAGTCGGGCGCGCGCGATCTGGGCGAGCTGCTGGAGGACCGCCCCGGCGTGTACCTCCAGCGCGGTGTGACCGGCGCAGCCCCGGAGCTGGAGGGCTTGCCCGCCGACTACACGCTGATCCTGGTGAACGGTGTGCGCGTGCCCGGCCGAGTCAACGGCGTGATCGACCTCAGCCGCTTCGCGACCGAGAACATCGAGCGGATCGAGATCGTGCGCGGCGCCGGCTCCGCACTGTACGGCTCCGACGCGATCGCGGGCGTGATCAACATCCTCACGCGCGCCGCGAGCCGCCCCCTGGAATTGAGCGGCAGCGCCAGCGTCGGGGCGTTCGGGCGCAGCGATCTCTCGGGCGGCGCCGGCAGCAAGGGGAAGCTGGGCTCCGTGCGCGTCTCGGCAGGGCGCCACGCCAGCGACGGCTTCGACCTCGACACGAGCGACCTGGCCACCACTCAGGCCGCGTCTCGACAGTACGACGTCGCACAGCGCAGCTCGTTGAACGTGGCGCGCGGCTTGCGCCTGGACAGCGACAGCGAATACGTGCGGCGCTCGCGTCAGGGCATCGATCTGAGCGCCGCTGGCGCCGTCTTCGACCGCAGCAGCCTGACGCAGACGCTCTCGCTGGGCTTGCGCCCCGAGCTCGACTTCGGCTCCGGCACCCGGCTGCACCTGCGCAGCAGCTACGGCCTGTTCCAGGACGAGTTCGGGCTGGACCAGCGCGGCTCCGACGCGCTCGACGAGCATCAGAACACACGGGAGCACCTGGCGCAGCTGGGTGGGCAGCTCGACACCTTGCAAGGCAGCCACCTGCTCAGCGCGGGCGCCGAGGGCAGCTCCGAGAGCCTGGAGACCGCGCGCCTGGCCACCGGGCGCGACCACCGCGAGCGGCTCGGATTGTACGCGCAAGACGAGTGGACCTTGCTCGAAGAGCCGCTGCTCGTGCTGCTGCCGGGCGCGCGCGTCGATCTCGATTCACAGTTCGGTAGCGCGCCGACGCCCCGCCTGGCCCTGCGCTTCGACCCGCTGCGCGAGGTCACGCTGCGCGCCAGCTACGGCTGGGGCTTCAAGGCTCCCGACTTCCGCGAGCTCTACCTGTACTTCGAGAACCCGGGCGCGGGCTACCTGGTGCAGGGCAACCCCGACCTGAAGCCCGAGCGCTCACGGAACATCGGCGCCAGCGTGGAGCTCCGTCCACACCGCTCGCTGTGGTTCTCGCTCCAGGGCTTCTACAATCTGCTCGACGACCGCATCGACACCGCGCTCACGCCCAGCGCGGACATGGGCCCGCAGCGCTTCCAGTACCGCAACGTCAACTCCGCCGTCACGCGCGGCTTCACGGCCACGCTCAGCGTGAGCCCCATGGCGGGCCTGCGGCTCGAGCTCAGCTATGATCTGACCGACGCGCGCGCGCGCGGCGACGGGGAGCGAAAGCTCTCGGGCGTGCCCGCCCAGCGCGCGACCGCCAGCTTGCGCTACCGCGCGCCGGAGATCGGCTTCGAGACGAGCTGGCGCGGCAGCTTCGTGGGCACCCGCCCCTTCTATCAGGACACGGACGGCGACGGGATCGACGAACGCCGCGACGCCTACGGCTATGCCAGCATCGACGTGCGCGTGGCGCAGCGCCTCGGCTATGGCTTCCGCAGCTTCTTCCAGGGTGAGAACCTGCTCGACGCCGGCGACGCGGAGTTCCTGGCGCTGGCCCCGCGCAGCTTCTCGGGTGGGCTGGAGTACGAGTACTGAGCGGAATTCTGTCCCAGCATACCTTTCCGCGCTGTCCCTCCTCTGGGCGAGCGATCGCGCTACGCTGGTCAGCCATGACACGCCAGTGGTCCCGGGAGTCGTACCTGATCAGCACCGCGCCGGAGCAGCTCGATCTGAACGTGATCCACGGTTTCCTCACCCACTCGTACTGGGCTGCCGGCAGAAGCCGCGAGCGCGTCGAGGCCTCGATCGCCCATTCGCTCCCGCTCGGGCTGTATCATCGGGCAATCGAGCAGCGCGCCGAGCAGGTGGGCTTCGCACGCGTCGTGACGGACCACACGACGTTCGCTTACCTGGCGGACGTGTTCGTGCTCGAGGCCCACCGCGGGCGCGGGCTCGGCGTGTGGCTGGTCGAGACCGCGCTGGCCTTGCCCGAGTGCGAGGGCGTGCGCTGGCTCCTGGGCACGCGCGATGCGCACGAGCTGTACCGCAGGTTTGGCTTCCAGGAGACGCCGCCCGGGCGCATGATGCGGCGCGAGGGGATCGACCCGCTGCCGCCGTGAGCCCTGGGAGGCGGCTCCGTGCGACGCCGCTCGGGAGCCCCCAAATCCCAAATTCAAGCAGGGGAAACGCTGCGCAGCTGCCGACCTTCGGCGCCGACGTAGAGCGCGTCGGGGCGGATCAGGCGCCCGCGCGCGTTCTGCTCGGCGACGTGCGCGATCCAGCCCGCGACTCTGCCCAGCGCGAAGATGCTGGTGAAGAGCGCCGGCTCGAAGCCGAGGCCGTGCAGCAACAGCGCCGTGTAGAACTCGACGTTGGTGGCGATCTCGCGCCCCGGCTTCTCGCGGCGCAAGGTCTCGAGCACCGCGGCCTCGTGCAGCTCGGCGCTGGCGAGCAGGTCGCTGCCCTGGAGCAGCACCGCCGCGGCTTCGCGCAGCACGTCGGCGCGCGGGTCGCGCACGCGGTAGACGCGGTGACCGAAGCCGAGGATGCGCCGGCCCGCGGCGAGCTCGGCGCGCACCCATTCGCGCGTGTTCTGCGCCAGATCGCCGGGCTGCGCGCGCAAGGCGAGCAGCGCCGCCAGCGCCGGCCCCGGAGCGCCGCCGTGCAGCGGGCCTTTGAGCGCGCCCAGCGCGCCCGCGATCGCCGAGCCCAGATCGCTGCCGGTGCTGGCGATCACGCGCGCGGTGAAGGTCGAGGCGTTGAGGCCGTGATCGGCGACGGTGTTCCAGTAGGTCTCCAGCGCGCGTTCGGCGTGGGGCTCGGCGCGCTCGCCGCGCAGTTGATACAGGAAGTGCGCGGCGGAACCGAGGCTCGGGTCGACGGGCAGCGGCTCGAGGCCGGCCTGCAGCCGCGCATGGGCCGCGACCACGCCTGGCAAGGCGCCCAGCAAGCGCTCGGGGGAGGGCGCGCCGCTCACGCACAGCGCCGCGAGGCCCAGGCGCAAGGCGTCGATCGGCGCCGCTCCCGCGGCAGCGGCCTGGCGCAACAACCCCAGCGTGACCGGGTCGAGCGAGCGCTGGGCGGCGATCGCAGAGCGAAAGCGCTCCTCGGCGGCTGCGTCCGGCAGGCGGTCGTGAAGCAAGAGCTGCACCACCGCCTCGAAGCTGGCGCGCGGCGCGAGATCTTGCACGGCGTAGCCGGCGATGGTGAGCCGCCCCACGTCACCTTCCACCTTGCTCAGGCGCGTCTCGGCGGCGATCACGCCCTCCAGTCCGGAACGAAAGCTGGCGGCGCTGGTGCTGGCGGAATTCGAGTTGCTCATGCACAAACAGATGACGTCAGGACCCAAACCCGTCAATCTTGATCCATAAATCAACATGTCGAGCTATCTGACGGCGGCCGCGGCCGCGCAGCGGCTGGGAGTGACGCGCGCCACCCTGTACGCCTACGTGAGCCGCGGGCAGATCCGCGGCCGTTCCGTCGCGGGGCGGCGCGAGCGCGAGTACCTGGCGGAGGACGTCGAGCGGCTGCTGAAGCGCGCCTCGGGGCGGCGCGACCCGGCGCGCGTGGCCAGCCAGGCGCTGGGCATGGAGGGTCTGCCGGTGCTGACCTCGGGGCTCAGCTTGATCGAGAGCGGTGAGCTCTACTACCGGGGCAAGAACGCGCTGGAGCTGGCGGCGAACGAGCGCTTCGAGGCCGTGGCGGGCTTGCTCTGGGGGGGAGCGTGTGAGCTCGAGCCGCCGCTGCACATCCCGAAAGCCAACGCGCGAGCGCGGCTCGCCCGGCTGCACTTCGCGCGCGCGGCACAGTGCTATCTCGTGGGCGCGGAAGCGCTCGATCCAACCGCATATCTCGCCAGCCCGGAGGCGGTGCGGCGCTCGGGCGCGCGCATCCTGTACGGGCTGACGCTGGTCGCGACGGGCCAGCCTTCCGCGCCGGCGAGCGTGGCCGCGGCGCTGTGCCGCGCCTGGGGGCTGAGCGAGCGAGCGGCGCTGCGCGCCATCGAGCAGGCGTTGATCTTGTGCGCCGACCACGAGCTGAACGTGTCCGCCTTCACGGCGCGCGCGATCGCTTCTGCCGGAGCGACGCCCTACATGGCCGTGAGCGGTGCGCTGGCGGCATTGACCGGGCACCGGCACGGCGGCATGACGGCGCGCGTGGCGGCCCTGCTCGACGAGGCGGGCGACCCGACGCGCCGGATCGTCGAACGCTTGCGCGTCGGCGAGAGCGTGCCCGGCTTCGGACATGCGCTGTACCCGGATGGCGATCCGCGCGCCCGGCGCCTGCTCGAACTGTGCCCGAAGAACCCGGCGCGCGAGCGCTGCATGGCCTTCGCGCGCGCGGGCGAGCGCTTGCTCGGCGAGCGACCGGTGCTCGACTTCGGGCTGGTGGCGCTGGCGCGTTCGCTCGGGTTGCCGGCGTCGGGGCCCTTCGTGTTGTTCGCGCTGGGCCGCAGCGCGGGCTGGATCGCGCACTGCCTCGAGCAGTATGCGCTCGGGCAGCTGATCCGCCCGCGCGCGCAGTACACGGGCCCGCGCCCGCAGTAGTCGGGGCGGCTAGCCTCGCCGTGGGCGCAGGAACGCCGCCTCGGACGGGCTCTCGCCGGTGAGGTGCTCGAGCACCTCGAGCAGGTTGCGCTCACGACTGGGCTCCGTCTTCAGCGCGTTCAGGTAGCGGCAGATCTCCTTCCGGCGTGACGGCGGCAAGGCCGCGAACGCCGTGCGCGCGCGGGCATCGAGCTGCAAGGCGCGCTTCAGCGCCGGCGGCAGCGGTTCCTTCGGCGGCTTCGGATCGAACTCCAGCTCCACCGTCACGCGGTCCCCGACGTCCTTGCCCGCCGCGCGCCGCACCGGCGTGTTCAGATACAGACGCCACTCGCCCTGATACTTGACGAAGGTCTGCCGGAACGGCGTCGCGTCGATGAGCCCGCGCACCGGAATGGGACCCCGCTCACGCCCTGCCGCCGCGAAGATGCGCTTGCGCTCGCGCGCGGGCACGGCCACGTACGGATTGATCCCCAGCAGCTGGATTTTGGTCGAGAACGCGGGCATGGACTCCAGCCATCCTACCAAGCCCCACTGGCGCTCGGGCTGATCTTGTGTACAGCCACTACCCCCGAGCCCTCCGACGGTAGTAGAACTGAGCCATGACCTTTCCTCTCGTGCGGATGCGGCGCCTGCGCCGTTCCGAGGCGCTGCGGCGCATGGTGCGTGAAACACGGCTCAGCGCTGACAACTTGATCCAGCCGCTGTTCGTGGTGCCCGGGCAGGGCGTGCGCAAGCCGGTGAGCTCGATGCCGGGCGTGGCCCAGCTCTCGGTCGACAACACCGTGCGCGAGGCGGAGAAGGCGGCGAAGGCGGGCGTGCCCGCCGTGATCCTGTTCGGCATCCCCGATCAGAAAGACGCGGAAGGCTCGAGCTCCTGGAGCGAGGACGGCATCGTGCAACGGGCTGCGCGCGCGCTGAAGAAGGAGCTGCCGGAGCTGGTCGTGGTCGCGGACCTGTGCTTCTGCGAATACACGAGCCACGGCCACTGCGGAGTCATCGAACACGACGCCGCCAGCGGCCACGCGGATGTGCACAACGACCGCACGCTGCCCAACCTGGGCAAACAAGCCGTGGCGCTGGCCCAGGCCGGCTGCGACATCGTGGCGCCCAGCGGCATGATGGACGGCATGGTGGGAGCGATCCGCAAGGCGCTCGACGAGAGCGGCCACGCGCAGCTGCCGATCATGAGCTACTCGGTCAAGTTCGCGTCGGCGTACTACGGCCCCTTCCGCGAGGCGGCCGAGTCGACCCCTGCGTTCGGTGATCGGCGCACCTACCAGATGGACCCTGCGAACGCGCGCGAGGCCCTGCGCGAGGCCCGCCTGGACGTCGAAGAGGGCGCGGACATCCTGATGGTGAAGCCGGCGCTCGCGTACCTCGACCTGATCCGCGACCTGCGCGAGAACTTCGAGCACCCGATCGCCGCCTACAACGTCAGCGGCGAGATGTCGATGGTCGAGGCTGCGGCTCAGCTCGGCTACCTCGACCGCAAGCGCACCATCCTGGAGACCCTGACCTCCATGCGCCGCGCGGGCGCCGACCTGATCCTCACCTACTGGGCGACAGAAGTCGCTGGCTGGCTCTAACCCCAGCAAAGCGGCAGCGCCCTCGCGCATCTTTTTGCGGGTGGGGGCCGGACCTACTCCACACGTCCCCGTCGAAACCTCGGGACCCTGCGCAACAAACCTCGACCAGACGTCGCGTCCTCGATCGCTTCGCATACACGAACGCCGCGCGGCGCGCGAGATGGGCGGCGCGCGAGGTGGGCGGCGCGCGAGGTGGGCGCGTCCCCGAGGCTCTACGAGCGCGGACGTGACGAGGCCGGCGCTTTGACGTGGAGCCGAGGCCCGTCCCGGTCCGTCCCGCCCGTCCCTGAGCAATCCCACGAACTCGCTGCTCGACGGGCTCCTGCTCGGCCGCGCGCACGACTCAAAGCGGCACCGCGAAAGCTCTCCGCATACCGCCGAGTTGCCGGTCTGGCCCCGCCGCTCCCCGCTGCCGTTGCGGCTGTCGCTGTCGCCCATGCCCTTACGGCCGTCGTACCGCCGCCGCTGTTGCAGCAGTTGCCATCGTCGCCGCCCGCTGCGGTCGCCGCCGCTGCTGCTGCTGCTGCCGCTGCTGTCACACAGCTATCGCCGTTGCCCTTGGCGCCGTTGCCAGCGTGCCTGCCGCAAGGCGCCGTCCCTGGCGCGAGGCGCCGTTGCCAGCGTGCCTGCCGCGAGGCGCCGTTTCTGCCGGAGGCGCCGTCCCTGTCGCCGTTGCCAGCGTGCCTGCCGCGAGGCGCCGTTGCCAGCGTGCCTGCCGCGAGCCGGCGCCAGCTCCGCCCGGTCCCCACAACGTTGCGCCTCTGCCGCCCGGTTGGTTCTGTGCAGTGGATGTGCAGTCTCGGGCCACGTGAAGTTGATCGCGATGAGCTTCGTGAACTGACCCAGGATTCTTGCACGATCTAAAATTAGTGCCAAAATCAGGTGGTGAAGACTCGTCGCCAGCTCGCCTTCCGGTTCCGGACATGGGGCGGAGCCCGCAAGGGGGCAGGTCGCCCGCCGAAGGGCGCCGCGGCGGGCGTCTCTCATCTGCGCCGTCCGGCGCTGTCCCGGCATCATCCGGTGCATGTCACGTTGCGCATCGTCGCTGGCGTGCCGTCGTTGCGCGGAGCGCTGTTCAACAAGGTACGCAGCGCTCTGGCGGAGGGGCAGGAGCGCTTTGGCTTTCGGCTCGTGCACTTCTCTGTGCAGAGCAATCACCTGCATCTGATCGCTGAGGCGGCGGATCGGCGGGCGCTGTCGCGAGGGATGCAGGGTCTTTCGATCCGGGTGGCGCGCGCAGTGAATGGGGCGCTGTCCCGTGCAGGGCGGTTGTTTGCCGATCGCTATCACGCGCGGGCGTTGACCACGCCGCGGGCCACGTACTTCGCCCTGCGCTATGTGCTGCTCAATGCGCGCAAGCACCAGCGATCGCCTCGACCGCCGCGAGCGGCGGTCGAGGCGGAGCTGCCCACCGGCTTCGTCGATTCCTGTTCGTCCGCGCCCTGGTTCGACGGTTTCAGCCGCCCCGCCGAGCTGGCGTTTGGCGCTGCCAGCGCGCGGCGGCGCTGGCGAGCTTCTTCGGAGCGGGAAGCGCCGGTCGTGCCGGCGAGGACTTGGTTGCTACGGCGAGGCGCGCGCCGCTATGCCGCCTTCGACGTCGATGACGCTCCGGCACCAGCGAAAGCGTGAGGGCATCGCAGCTCGAGTCGTCGCGGCGTGAGAGATGACGGCGCCGGACGCTGGGCAGTCCTGGGGTCGCGCGGGGTCGTGGAGGGCCGAGCCCTGAACCCTCACGCTCGCAAACAGCACGTGGCTTCGGAATGCTCGTTGTGGGAGGTCGAGGGGGGTGGCGGTTTCCCGCACTGGCGCTGCCGTCGGGCGGACCCGGTCGCGAGCGCCGGTTCGTTACAGCGGCAGCTCGGCGAACAAGCCGGCGGCGGTCAGGGCGAGGGCTCCGCAGGCGAGGAGCAGGCGTCGGCCGCGCGCGCGGAGCGCGGCGCGCTCTTTGGGGTCCGCCACGGGTTCCATGCCGTCGCCGCGGTCGCGCATGGCCTTCATCGCCATGAAGGGGCAGGTCTGCAGGAGGGATTCGGATACGCCGACGGAGGCCAGAAAGAACGGCACGGCCAGCAGCCAGCGCCAGTGCGGCGCGATGCCGGCCTTGGCAAAGGCGATGGCCACGGCCAAGCTCACGCTGAAACACAGGACCCCGAAGCGCAGCATTCTGCTCTGGGCGGAGGCGCACAGGTTGCCGCGCGATACGCCGGGCGCGACCTGTTCAGAGCTCGGCGCGAGGCCGTCTGCAATTCCAGGGAGTGAGTCGAGCCGTTCCATGTTCCGTACCGGCTGGGGTCAGCCCAAGAGCGGGCGACGCTCTAAATATGGCACCGCGCAGGGTCTTTCGCAGCCCTTTCAGCGCTGAAAGGTGGGGCTGTAGCGCTGAACCGCGTCGCCTGGGCTCGGCCGGAAGGGGGCGTTTTTGTTGAAAAGTGGCGTGCAGGTGTTGCCATCGAGCGATGGCGCCCCATGTTCGCTCGAAGCCCCTGCTCCGGGGGCTCTCGGTGAGGCTCGGCCGTTGCGCCCGGGGTCGGGTGCAGGCCAGGGCTCCATTGCGACCTCAGCCCCGGATCGGCATCGGGGGCCATGTCATTGGAAGCGATGTCACTGGAGGCACCGGGCATCGGACGCGCGGCTTTGGGTCGGCGCTGGGCGTCCGGCTGCCGCTATAGTCTCGCGGGCGAGCAATTCATGCGTTCTCTTCTGGGTCGGCTGGTAGACGTTCGGGAAGGAGAGGGACGGCCGGCATTCCAGGCTGCGCTCGCGCTCTTCTTGCTGATCGCTGGCCATACCGTGCTCGAGACGGCGCGGGATGCGCTGTTCTTGCAGAAGCTGGCCCCGTCGCGGTTGACGCTCGTCTATGTGCTCACCGCGGCGCTGGCGCTGCTCGCAGCGCCGCTGTGCACGGCGCTGGCGCGGCGCTTCGGTCGGCGGAACGCGCTGGTCGCGCTGCTGCTGCTGGCCTCCTACGGTACGGCGTTGTTCAACGTGCAGCCGCTGGGCGCCCCGGGTGTGTTCGCGCTGTACGCCTGGAGCGCGCTGCTCGGTACGGTGCTGGTGCTGCAGTTCTGGCTGTTCGCCAGCGAGCTGTTGACGGTCTCTCAGGGCAAGCGTCTGTACGGGCCCATCGCCGCGGGCGGAGTGCTGGGCGCGGTGGTGGGCGCGAGCTCCGCAGCAGGGCTCTTGATGCGCATCCGGGTGCCCAATCTGCTGCTGTTCGGCGCGGCCTGTTTTCTGTCGGCCGCGCTGGTGTTGACCACGGTCTGGACGGAGCCGCTGCCGGTGGCGCGGGCGACGAGCCCGGGGCGTCACGGCTGGCGCGGGGTCTGGCAGAGCGCGGTGGATCTGTTCGTGGAGCAGCCCTATGTGCGGCGGCTGGCGGCGCTGGTCAGTCTGTCGAGCGCGGCGCTGCTGGCGCTGGACTATCTGTTCAAGGCCAGCGTGACGCAGCACGTGGCCGCCGCCCGGCTCGGCTCGTTCTTCGCGGGGTACTACGCTGCGCTGAACGCGGCTTCGCTGCTGGCGCAGCTGTTTGTGTCGGGTCCGTTGATCCGCCGGCTCGGCGTGGTGCCGGCGCTCGGGGTGTTGCCCGCAATTTTGTTCGCTGGCGGTGGCGTGACGCTGTTCGCGGGCGTGAGTTTGTTTTCCGTGCTGGCGCTGAAGGCCAGCGACGGGACGTTCCGCTATTCCGTGCATCGCGTGGCGAGCGAGCTGGCCGAAATGCCGCTCGCGCCGCGCGTGCAGGAGCAGACCAAGGCGTTCGTGGATGGGCCGCTGCCGCGCGTCGCGCAGGCGCTCACCGCGGGTCTGTTGCTCGCGCTCTCGGCCTCCGGTCTAGCCAGCGCGCGGGTGGTGGCCGGGCTCGCCACGGCGCTGTCGCTGGGCTGGTTGTGGGTGGTGCTCGGGTTGCGGGTGCCCTATCTGGAGCGGCTGCGTGAGGCCCTCACGAAGCCCACGTTCGACCCGGGTCGCTGGCTCACCGAGCTCGATCTGGATTCGCTGGAAGCGGTGCTGGAGGCGCTCTCCAGCCCGCAGCCGGCGCGCGCGATCGGCGCGCTGGAGCTGCTGGAGGAAAAGCAGCGCGTACGGCTGATCCCGGCGCTGGTGCTGTACCATCAGGACGAGAGCGTGGTGCTGCGAGCGCTCGAGATCTTCGGTGCCTCGGGTCGCGATGACTGGCTTCCGCACTCGGAGCGGCTGCTCGCGCATGCCTCGCCGGCGGTGCGGGCCGCGGTGCTCTCGGCGCTCTCGCGGCGCGGCCAGCACGCCGCCCTGCAGCGCGGGCTCGATGATCCGAGCCCGCTGGTGCGCGCCTATGCGCTGTTCTGGATCTCGAACCTGGAGCAAGTGGCGGAGCCGCTCGCGGATGCGCGGATGCAGAGCCTGCTCGAGCTGCCAGGGGAGGAAGGGCAGCAAGCGCAGCTGGCGCTGGCCAACGCCGTGCGCGCCGCTCCACACCCGCGCTGGACGGCGCTGTTGCTGGAGCTGGCGCGCCGGGACTCGCTGCCGTTCGAGCCGGTGGCGCAGGCCATGGCCGAGATCGCCGACCCGCGTTTCGTGGACATCCTGCTGCCGCGCCTGGGCTTGCGCGAAGGGCGCGGCGCCGTGCGCGAGGCGCTGGTGCGCCTGGGCGACGTGGCGCTCACGGCGCTGGCGCGAGCCTTCGACGATCGCGAGACGCCCGAGCGCGTGCGCGCGCACATCCCGCGCACCGTCTCGCGCTTTCGATCGCAGGCGGCGGCGGATCTGCTGCTCGACTGGCTCGACAGCGATCGGCCGGGTGGGCTGCGCTACAAGGCTCTGCGCGGGCTCGGCCGCGTCGTCGCGGAGACTCGCGTGCGCGTCGATCGGGCGCGCATCGATCGCCAGCTGCGCCTCAACCTGATCGAGTACCTGCGCATGCTCGCGCTGCGGCAGCCGCTCGCCGCCCGGCCGCAGTCGGCGCGCGGCGGCCGCAGCTTGCGGCTCCTGATCGGGCTGATCGACGATAAGCTCGAGCAGTCGCTGGAGCGCGCGTTCCGCTTGCTGCAGATCCGTCACCGCCATGAGAACCTGCGCAGCGTCTACTTTGCGAGCCGTTCGCCGGAGCGGGTGCGGCGCGCGCACGCGCTCGAGTTCCTGGACGTGCTCACGGCCAGGCCGGCGGAAAACAATCTGCTCGGGCAGCAGGTGCGGCAGCTGGTGTTGCTGGTGGTCGACGATCTGTCCGTCGCCGAGCGGTTGACGCGCGCGGCGGCCTTCCTGCCCAACCCGCCCACGACGTATGCGGCCGCGCTGGCGGCGCTGGTCTCCGATCACGACGAGTCCCTGGCGGCGTTTGCGGCGTATCACGCGCTGGAGGTGGGCTCGGCGGAGCTCTCGGGCGCCGTGGAGGAAGCCCTGCGCGAACGGCCGGCGCTGGCGCGCGCTCCGGGCACCAGTCCGCTCTTCCCGCCGCTGGCAGGAGCTACCCATGCAACCTGAGTCCGCCGGTCGCCCCGCCGCTGGGGCGGAGGCTCGCACCTCCAGCGAGCGCGACCGCATCGAGCGCGAGCTGTTCCTGCGTTCGACCATCGGCCGCAACTTGCCCTCGACGCGCGAGCTGGCCGAGTTGTTACGCGACGTCGCGTTCCAAGCCGGCCAGGTCGTCTATCGGGAGGGGGAGGATTCGGACGAGATCTACTTCGTGCGCAGGGGCACGGTCGGCCTGTCCCGGGGCGGAGTGGTGCACGAGTTCGGGCCTGGCTCGGTGATCGGCATCCTGGATGTCGAACAGGACAAGCCACACGCGCGCACGGCGACGGCCCTGACCGACGTGGAGCTGTTGTCGCTCAGCTCCGAGGATCGGCTGGAGCTGCTGGAGGACAGCTTCGAGCACACACGCTCGCTGATCCGCATGACGGCCACGCGCCTCGACGAGGATGGGCGCCAGGGCGGGGCGGAGGTCGATCTGGCGGTCACGCTGGCGCCAAAGCCGGAGCCGCTCCTGCTGATCGAGCGCGTGTTCACGCTGCGCGACACGCCTGCCTTCCGTAAGGCCAGCATCCAGGCTTTGGTCAGTTTGGCGCCCAGCGCCGACGAGATCCGGCTGGCCGCCGGTGAGCTGCTGTTCGAGCGCGGCGAGGCGCGCGGGGTGTTGTTCGTGACCGTGGCGGGCTGCCTGGAGCTGCAGGGCAGCGAGCAGGGCTCAGGCGCCCCGCGGCCCGGCACGGCGCATCGCTACGGCTCGGCGAGCTTGCTCGGCGGTGGTCCCGCCTTCGCCGACGCGCTGAGCCGACACAGCGCGCGGGCCCTCACGCCGGCCGTGGTGCTGCGGATCCGCGAGGAGGACTTCTACGACGTGATGGAGGACCACTTCGATCTCGCGCGCTCCGTGCTGAGCTATCTCGCGTCGGAGAACGAGCGGCGCCTGGCCGAGGCGGAGCGCGCCCCCGGCCCGCCGCAGCGGGGCAGCTGAGTGCACCAAAACGGGTCAGCGTTGGTCGCCCGCTGCGCGGCAAATCGGCCCCAGATCGAGCGAGCGCAGGGCACCCAGCGCCGCCTCCCACGCACCTTGCGCGCACAGCCCGCGCACGCCAGCGTCCGCGTACGCCGCCTGCGCGTGCTCGAGCAGCGCGGCGCGCACCTGCTCGGCGAGCTGCTGGCGGGACGCTATTTCGAGTATTTCAGGTTCCATCCTGCCTCGTTGTAGCAGAAGCGCGAGCCAGCAGCGCTTCCACGCGATCATCGCTGCAACAGAGAGGCGATTTGACGCGCGGGAAGCTGCAACGCCGATCGCGTGTTGCTCGACGCTGTGATTTGCCAGCATCAGTGTCGATGCAGCATGAACACCCGCTCGCAAAAGCCTCGCGTACTGCTGCTCGCCGATGACTGCAATCCCGAATGGCCGTCACTGCCGGTCGTCGGTTACAAAGCGGCCCGCGCCATTGCGGACTATGCCGACGTGACGGTTGCGACGCATGTGCGCAATCGGCCTCAGCTGGATCGCCACGGCTTCGGCCAGGCGAAGGTGGTGTACATCGACAACGAGTACGTGGCGCGCGGGATGTACAAGCTGAACACCTGGCTGAGAGGCGGCAGCCAGGTGGGTTGGACCACTCACATCGCCATGAATTATCCCTCGTACCTGTCGTTTGAGTGGGAGGTCTGGCGGCGCTTTCGCAAGGAGCTGCAGCGCGGAGAGTTCGACCTGGTGCACCGGCTGACGCCCATGTCTCCGACCTTGCCGAGTCCGCTGGCGAGCGTCTGCCCGGTGCCGTTCGTGGTGGGGCCCCTGAACGGTGGGTTGGCGTGGCCCGCCGAATACGCGCCGGAGCGCGCCCGGGAGAAGGAGTGGTTGGTCAAGCTGCGGGACGCGCACCGCCTGCTGCCGTTCTACCGCTCGACCTACGAGAAGAGCGCGGTGATCCTCTCGGCCTTCGAGCACACGATGCGGGACCTGCCGCAGAGCGCTCGCCCGCGCATGGTCAACTTTCCGGAAGTCGGCGTCGACGCCGAGTTGTTTCATCCGCATTCCAAGCGCGGGCAGCGGTCGCGCCTGACCTTCCTGTTCGCGGGGCGCCTCGTGCCCTACAAGCTGCCTTCGCTGGCAGTGGATTGCTTCGCGCGCAGCGCGATCCTGCGCGGGCATCGCCTGCTGATCGTGGGCGATGGCCCTGAGCGCGAGACCATCGAGCGCAAGGTGAACGAGGCCAAGCTTTGGGGATCGGTGCAGGTGCTCGGGCAGCGCAAGCAAGCGGAGGTCGGGGATCTGATGCGCCAGAGCGATGTGTTCGTTTTCCCATCGATCCGCGAGCTGGGTGCCGGGGTGGTGGCGGAGGCCATGGCCAGCGGCCTGTGCGTCGCCGCGGTGGACTACGGTGGTCCGGCGGAGCTGCTGGCGAACGGCCGCGGCGTGAAGGTTCCGCTGCGCGCGCAGGAGCCGATGACGCGCGACTTCACGCGCGCGCTCGAGCAGCTGGCGGAGGCGCCGGAGCAGGTTCGCGCGTACGGAGAGAAGGCGCGCAGCTACGCGCTCTCGATGCTGACCTGGGATGTGAAGGCTCAGTTCACGCTGGATCTCTACCAGCGTGCGCTGGAGGGGCGCCCGCTGCCGCAGGCTCCGTTCGAGCCCACCGAGCAAGACGGGCGCGAACAACAGGGCCGCGAGAAACACAGCACGGTGAAGGTCCGGGCGGCCTGAACGCACGGCATACGGGAAACCACGTAGCCTGCCGCCTCTGGACGCCCCGGATCGGCTCTGAAATACTCAGAGCGGATCCGTCGAGCTGGGCATGCGCGAGGAAATGACGACCCGCATTCTGTCGCATCCGGAGCTGCTGGTCATGCTCTGGCTGCACACCGAGCTGGATCCACCCGACCACCAGTGGTCGCTCGCAGTCCAGGCGCTCCTCCGCGAGCGCCGCGAGCGAGGACGGAACCCCGATCAGCTGCGCCACATCGTGATCTCGGACGGCGGAGCGCCCGGCGTGGCGCAGCGCTCCCAGCTCTTTCGCGATGTCCACGAGGGGCAGCCCGTTCGCGCCGCCGCCGTCACGCTGGCCCTGTCGAACCCGGTGAAGCGATGCATCGCCACCGCCATCTCCTGGCTCAACCCGGCGCTCCGCTTCTTCCAGCCCGCCCGCTTTCAGGACGCGCTCGCTTACCTCGAGCTCGGCGACTATCGGCGCGAGATCGAGCGCGAGTACCGGGACATGAACGAGCGCTTCGGGCGCCTGGTCCAGGTCTTCGAGCGGGTCAGCTTTTAGCTTCAGGAGATCTTGAGCAGGCGCTTCTTGGGTAGCACCAGGCTGCCGCCGAGCCGCTCCAGCAATACGTCGAGCGTGGGCGCGGACTCCGCGCGGATGCGCAGGGTCAAGGGGTCCCGCTCCGTGCCTTCGCGCACGATCTCCAGGGGCGAGCGATACAGCTCGGCCAGGAAGTGCTCGACCAGCTCGCGCAACGGGGCGTAGCCCGCGTCGGTGTTGGGGGCCAGCAAGCGGTCCAGGAAACGCAGACGCAGCTCGCCCGTGCCGAACTTGGGCGGCCCCTCGAACCCGGGCTCCTTCTCCAGCAGGCGCGCAGCGGTCAGGCAGCGCCGGAAGGCGTCCGCCAGTCGCTCGTGCGGCGGAGGCGGTACGCGCTTGCGGAAGTAGAGCAGGCCGGGCCGGCCCTCGCTGTCATCCAGGTAGTGGTCGGAGCCGTGCCCGATCAGGGCCACGCGCGGCCCATGGTGCACGTGGCTGTAGTCGGCCACGTCGATCACTTGCTCCGGGAGCACACGCTCCTTGATCCAGCGGTGGAACATTCGGACCGAACGATGTGTGTCGATCGCGAAGCCGGGCTGGGCGTAGAGCTTGAGTTGAATCCGATGCACTTCCATCATGGCTGCTTCCACGCTCACTCGGCCGTCGCTTCTTCTTCGACCGCGTCGTCATCCGTGCTGGGCGCGACCGCCAGCCGGGCGCCCTCGCGCACATAGCACTGGTGCGAGGCATCCAGGAACAGCTGCGCCTCCTCCACCAGCTGGTGCGCGCTGTCCAGCGTCGCGGGCTCGTCGCGCGTCTCCAGCGCGCGGAAGAAGAAGTGCGCGAACTTGCCGCCCACGAACGGGTCGAAGAAGACCTGGGTGTCGTAGTAGTGCTTGCGGAACTCGCTGACGATCTCGTCAGGGTCTTCGCTCAGGTTGGGGCTCTTCTCGCGCGTGAGGGCGCGGGCCGCGTGCAACATCGATTTGCGCGCGCCGCGGGCGACGCCCGCCGCGTCCTTGGTCTCCAGCAGGAGCTGGGCGTCGAACAGCTCGCGCTCTGCCTCCGCCAGCCCGATCTCCACCAGGCTCACCACCTCGCCGGCGCACTCACCCACGCCGATGTCGCCGATGGTGTACTCGCGCGGGTCGCCCCAGTCCGAGTAGTAACTCGGGTCTTCGTCGTAGGAGGGTAGCTTGCTGTGCGCCTCGACCAGCTTGCGCACCTCGCGCTTGCCGATGCGGTCGACGAAGGCACGGAAGCTCTCGCCCTCGGTGCGCTCGGCGGCAAAGCGCGCCGTCAGCTTCTCCATCAGCTCCGGCGCGCGCTTCGAGGGCACCGCGCCGATCGCGAGGCCGTAGCTGCCGCCATTCTTCTCCCACTGCCCGCCCACGACCAGCTGGAAGTGGGGCACGCGCCGCCCGTTGACGTTGCGGCTCACGCCCAGGAAGCCGATGTCGGCCACGTGATGCTGGCCGCAGGAGTTGAAGCAACCGCTGCATTTGATGTGCAGGTCGCGAGCGGCGTCGGGCGCTGGCTTGTCCAGCAAGCGGCGGCGCAGCTCACTGGCCAGCCCGCGCGAAGAGGAGATGCCGAGCTTGCAGGTGTCCGTGCCCGGGCAGGCGACCACGTCGGAGATCGACTCGGCGCCGGGAGCGCCCAGGCCCACGGCGTGGAGCTCCTCGAAGAGCTCGGGCAGGTCCGCCTCGCTGACCCAGCGGAACAGCAGATTCTGATCGACGGTCGTGCGCAGCGTGTCGCCCGTGAAGCGGCGCATCATGTCCACCAGCGCGCGCGCCTGCACCGGCGTGAAGTCGCCGAGCGGCAGCGTGACGCGCGCCGTGACGTAGCCGGGCTGCTTTTGCGCCCGCACGTTGCTGGCGCGCCAGGCCTCGAAGGCCGCCGAGCGCGTGCCCGCCGGCAACGCCGCGCCCGGGCGCAGCGGCTTCTCGTCCTTGGCGTGCAGATCCTCGAGGAAGGCGGTCCAGCGCGGATCGGGCCGCAGCGTCTTGCGCTCCTCCCAGACCAGTCGCGAGAACTCCTCGATGCCGAGCTTCTTCACCACGAACTTCAGGCGCGCGCGCGAGCGGTTCTGCTTCTCGCCCAGGCGCGCGAAGATGCGTGAGACAGCCTGTGCGGTCGGCAGCAGCTCCGCCTCCGGCAGGAACTCCGAGAGCAGCAGCGCCGGGTAGGGGACCGCTCCCAGGCCACCGCCAACATAGACTTCGAAGCCGCGCTCGATCTGTCCGTCCACCTCGCGCGTGCGCGCGATGCAGCCGAAGTCGTGGAAGTTGGTCAGGCCGCAGGCGTTGTCCTTGCAGCCGGAGAAGGCCACCTTGAACTTCCTGCCGAAGCCCTGCGTGTCGTCATGGCCGAGCAAGAAGTAGGTGATCGCGTTCGCGTACGGCGTGACGTCAAAGGTCTCCGTCTGGCACACGCCCGAGAGCGAGCAGGCCGTCACGTTGCGCACCGAGTTGCCGCAGGCTTCGCGCGTCGTGATGCCGACCAGCGCCAACCGCCGCATCAGATCGGGCGTATCGTCGATGTGCACGAAGTGCAGCTGAATGTCCTGCCGCGTGGTCACGTGCAGAATCTGGTCCGAGTACTCCTCGGAGATGGCCGCCAGCGTCTCCAGCTGCTCCGCGCTCAGCTTCCCGTAGGGGATCTTGATGCGCATCATGCCGGGCGCATCCCACATCGTGTTGGGGCCCTTGGTCAGGTCCCCGGACGGGTACTCGATCTTCTGCGTGCGCTCGCCGTCGTGGCGCTGGCCGTTGTCGTAGCGCTGCCCGTACACGCCGCGCCGCAAGCGCGTCTCGGCGAACAGCTTCTCGTCGATCTTCCCGCGGCGCCGCAGCTCGAACTGCGTCTCGAAAATCTCGATTTCTCGAAACAACGGCTCGTTAGACCGGTCGGCTGTTTCTTGCTTCCAGGTGCGGCTGGGCATGGGAGGACTCCTCGAATTCGACGCTTTTTATAGATGCAATTTCCGATAAGGGAAGGAGTAAATCTCCTGCGGACGGGCTCTGGGCCCGCAGCGAGCAGTGGTAAGAGAGCGCGACTCTCGCGATGAGCACCGCAACTCCGCCCACGCGCGCTTCTCATCTCGGCTGTGAGCTCGCTTACTGGACCCGCGGCAACGGGCCCGCCATCTTTTTCATCCAGGGGACGGGACTGCACGGCAATGGTTGGCTGCCGCAGATCGAGGCGTTGAGCCAGGACCACACCTGCCTCTGGTTTGACAATCGTGGCATGGGCCTGAGCCATCCGCTGGGCGGCGTGCGCATCACGGTGGAACAGATGGCCAGTGACGCGCTGGCCGTGCTGGACGCGGCCCGCTGCCAGCGCGCTCACGTGGTGGGTCACTCTCTGGGGGGCTGCATCGCCTTGCAGCTCGCGCTCGCCCAGCCGGAGCGCGTCAGCAGCCTTTCGCTGTTGTGCACCTCCGCCAACGGCCCGGGTCTGGTGCGCTTCGACGGCGAGGCTTTGTGGCGCGGCCTCCGCATGCAGATCGGCACTCTGGCGTCCCGGCGCAGGGCGTTCCTGGAGCTCGTGCTCACGGGCGCGGAGCGACAGAGCGGCGATCTCGAGCGGATCGCGCGCGAGCTGGAGCCGATCTTCGGGCATGACCTGGCCGTCACACCCCCGATCGTGCTGCAACAGGTCCAGGCGATGCGCCGCTGGAACGCCCTGGGCCGCGTCGCGGCGCTGAAGGACATCCCCACGCTCATCGTCGGAGCAGCACAGGATCGGATCGCGAGGCCCGAGCTCGTGCGCGAGACGGCCGGGGCCCTTCCGGGAGCGAGGCTGATCGAGCTCCCGGACGCAGCTCATGGCGTCACCGTGAGAGCACCGCGCGTGATCAACGAGCTGTTGCGTGAGCACATCGCCGGTGTGGAATGCACCCGGCAAGCCGGCGAATAGCGCAGCCCCGGCAATGCGGGACGAGCCTGCGTGGAGCGCGGCTGTGTTGCAGTGGTGACCCGAGTCGGACGGTGGGCAGTCCTGGGGTTGCGCGGTGTCGTGAAGCACCGAGCCCTGATCCCGGACTTTTCAGGAAGCCGCCGCGCCAGGACTCAGAGCGACTTGGCGAGCACCAGGAAGCGCAGGTCCGGGCGGCGCGGTAAGCCGAAGCGCGGGTTGCCATAGGGGAAGGGCTCGGTCGCGCCGGTGCGGCGATAGCCCCGGCGTTCGTACCAGGGCAGCAGATCCGCGCGTTGTTCGATCACCGTCAGCTCGGCGCGTGCCGCTCCCAGCTCGGCGCGCGCGACTCGCTCGGCGTGTTCCAGCAGCGCGCTGCCGAGGCCGCGGGACTGTAACGTGGGGCGCACCGCGAACATGCCGATGTGCGCGACGCGTTCGTGGAGCGCGGCGGGATCGTTCTCCGCAACGGGCGAGTGCGCGCTGACTCGTGCCAGCACGCAGCCGACGAGCTCTTGCCCGATGTGAGCCAGCAACAAGCGAGCCTCCGGGTCGCGGATGAGGCACGCCACCTCTTCGCCGTCGGTGCGCTGCCCGTCGAGCAGATCGGCTTCGGTGGTCCAGCCGGCGCGGCTCGAGTCGCCGCGATAGGCGCTCTCGACGAGCCGGACGACGGCCTCGACGTCTGCCGGTCGTGCGGGGCAAAACTCGGGGACAGCCACGGACATTCCGCCAGCGTAGTCGAAGGCACGCTGGACCGCCTGCGATCATGTTTGCCGTCGTGCGGTCGAGTCATCCGAGGTACTGGAGGCCGCGATGTCGCGGCCCTTCTTTTCCGTCTTGCTGGTCGGCGCGAGCGTGCTCGCCGTCGTGCCAGCGCACGCCGAGTCCACTCCCGGCTCACCAGCGCCGGCGCGGGACGCGGCGGAATTCACGGCGGCTGCGGCGCCCGCGCCCAGGCCGCGCCGCGCGATCGGGTTCACGATCGACCTGTTGCCGATCGTGCTCAGCGCCAGCGTCGGAGAGCTCGGGCTCTCCGGGCAGATCTGGTTCGGCTTCGAGCACATCCGGCTGCGGCTCGTGGGGGCACGGCTCGCGCTGCCGGACTGGGTGGGGGCGGAGGATGGTTTCGAAGATCAGCAGTTGATCGCGGCGGCCACCATCGTCGACTACGTCTTCGGTGAGCACTTCGACAGCTGGTGGGTGGGCGGCGGATTCGAGTACTGGCACAGCTCGATCGGGCACGAGGATGTGGCGGGGCGGCGCGTGTCCTGGGACGCCGCCATCGCGACCGTCGGGGGCGGCTACATCTGGCGCGCGCTCGGCAACGACGACGTCAGCTTCTATGTGGAGCCCTGGGCGGCGGCGCACCTGCGCGTCACGCCGGCCTCCCCCGAGCTAGACGGGCACACCTATACTCCGTCGCGCATCAACGGGGAGCTGTCGCTGAAGATCGGCGTGTTCTTCGATCTGTGAGTGAGATGCGCGAAACACTGGAAAAATCGCGCTTTTACCCGGGCAGACCCGCGCCGGAGCGACCGCTGGAGCAGCAAATCACATCCATCGAGGAACAGCGCTGGAACGGGGCGGGCCCCGAACGCCCCAAATCAGCGCTGAACCAGAGTGACCCGGGGGGAAGGCCCCGCGCCCGAATGCGTGCAGGCGCCTTGAATCGCGAGGGCCGCCGTCTCATCATCACGCGCTGAACCTGCGCTGGGCCCCTACATATCGTCGCATGAAGGGGGATTCGGGAGTGGTTCGCCGGGAGACGATGGATTCCATGACTTCGAGATTCACCTTCGTTGCTAGCTCCGCCTTGCTCGCTTCCTTGCTGGTCGTTGCCGTTGGTTGTTCGGACGTCGTGGATGTTCCGGTCGAGGGCGAAGGCGGTGATGGCAGCGGAAGCGACGGCGGCGACGGGGGCGACGACGGCGGTGACCTGCCCGATGTGGGCCCCGGCAGCAACGGGCTCAGCGACTGCCCGTCCAATGTCCGCGCTCAGAACGTCTGCCAGCCCGACGTGCCCGAGGTCTCCGTGGCGGAGGACTGTGACTTCGGCGTCGCCGACAGCCAGTGCAAGGCGGCGGAGCCCAAGGCGGCCGTGGCAGGAGAGTGCCCGAACGGGGTCGCCGACGGATTGTGCAACCCGGTGCCCCCGGCGCTCAGCAACTGGACCTGTCCAGCGGGCACGAGCCCGCTGCCGGGGTTGCACAACGCGGACAAGAGCACGCTCAGCGTGGAGGGAGTGACCGCGTTCACCGCCTGTCAGACGGCGCCCAAGCCGAGCTGCGATGACGGCCAGATGCCCCTGTTCGGCAGCCCCAGCTGCCAGCCGGTAGCGGCGATCGCGTGCCCCGGAGTGGGGCTGTGGCCGTCGGGGGCGCAGCTCCAGGCGGCCGCCGGCGCCAGCAATCGGGCGATCGTCTTCGTGAGCCCCAACGGCACCGGAGACGGAGCGTCGACGGCCACGCCCGCCAGTCTGGCGCAGGGGCTCGTGGCGGCGGCCAACGCGGACTCGATCGTGGCTCTGGCGCAGGGCACCTATGCGCTCACGGCTCCGATCACGATCGGGGGAGATAGCCAGATCGCGCTGGTCGGCGCCTGCGCGGGGCAGACGGTGTTGCAAGCGCCGGCCAGCGACGCGGCAGCGGTGCAGCTCGCCGCAGCGTCGACGCTGGCCGAAGTGACGATCACCGGCAACAGCCCGGGCATCGCCATCTCGTCCGCGAGCGTTCACGTGCACAACGTGCAGGTCCTCGGTGCCGTCAACTTCGGTGTCTCACTGAGCGAGGGCGACGCCGACCTGACCAGGGTCTCGATCCGCGGCACGCGCGCGACCGGCGCCAACGCGGGCGGCTTCGGTTTGACCGTGAGCGCGGGCAACGCCTTGCTCACCGACGTCGCGCTGATCGGCAACCGCGGCGCCGGCATCAACGCCGCCGGCGCGCAGGCGGGCGTGTCCGGCACGGGTGTGGTCGTGCTGGATACGCTCGCGTCCAACGCCGGTGCAGGGCCCGGAGCCGCGGTCGCGGGCGGCGCCGAGCTGCTGCTGACCCAGGCCGTGATCGCCAACAACCGCGACGCCGGCGTGAGCGCGCAGGGCGCGGGTACGACCGTCTCGCTCGGCGACACGTTCATCACCGGCACGCAGTCGGTCAGCGCCGGGTCGCTCAGCGGCGCGGCCGTGCAGGCCTCGACCGGCGCCGCGCTCAGCACCTCTCACCTGTTCGCCAGTGACAACGTGCTGGGCGTGCACGTGATCGGCGCGGACAGCGAGGCCACTCTGAACGACAGCATCATCGCCGATCCCAGCGCCGCCGGGAACAACGCCAACGCCAACGCCGGCGCCGGTGTGTTCGCTGAGGCCGGCGCCACCGCGGTGCTGAAGGGCGTCGTCTTGCTGCGCAATCGAGGCGGCGTGGTGCAACAAGCGGGTGAGCTGGACCTGACCGACGTCGTGATCGCCGGCAGCAGCGGCGCGGCGCTCTCCGCCGCGGGGGACGCGATCATCACGGAGACCACGCTGGCCGACAACGGCGGCGGCGCCAGCTTCACCGGCACCGGCAAGCTCGACCTGTCCGACCTGCGCGTGGTCGACACGCACAAGCTGGGCAGCGCCCGGGCCAGCGCGCTGTCCATCGAGGGCGGGGAGGGCACCGTCGCGCGCCTGGTGCTGGCGCGCAATGATGAATACGGCGTGTACGTCAGCGGCGCGCTCACGAACTTCGACTTCACCGATGTGCTGATCAGCGACACGCGCGCGGTGACCGACGCGGGCAAGGCCGTGCACGGCATCGGCTTCGTGGTCACCGACCCGGCGGGAGCTCCCGCGATCGGGCTGACCCGGGGCCTGATCGCGCACAGCCGCGAGTATGGCGTGCTGGTGAGCGGCCCGGGGCCGCAGGTGTTCCTCACCGACGTGAGCGTGACCGGGACCGAGGCCGTGGACGCGCCCGCCCGCTCGGGAGCCATCTTGTTCGTGAACCCGGCGCCCGCCACGCAGGCAGCGGACGGGACGCTCACGCTGGAGCGCACCAAGCTCGATGATAACGTCGACTCGGGCGCGAGCATCAGCGGCCCGCACATCGAGCTCGACCTGAGCGACGTGATCATCACCAACACCAAGCCGTCGCCGAGCGGCGCGGCGGGGGCCGGCTTGCTCGCCCAGAATGGCGCAGTGCTCGACGGTACGCGGGTGCAGCTGGCGAACAATGCGCACACCGGGGTGGCGGTCGAAGGTACCGGTACGGAGCTCACGTTGCAGGATCTGATCGTGAACGACACGCAGCCGGTGTCGTCGGGCGGCCCCTCGGGAGAAGGGCTAAAAGTGGTCGGCGGCTCCGCCGTGATCGATCACGCCTCGTTCCTGCGCAACGCCGCGGCCGGTCTGTGGGCGGCCCAGGCGGCCACGGTCGAGCTGAGGGACGTTTTGTTCGACCAGACGCAGGCGCCTTCGGGCGGCTCGGGCGTCGGCATCGACGTGATCGGCGCGAACCTCACCGGCGACCGCGTCACGATCAGCAATAGCCACGGCCTCGGCCTGTCGGCGGCGCTGGGTTCGCAGGTCACGCTGAACGACGTGAACATCTCGGGCACGCAGGCGGCGAGCATCGCGGGCCGCGGCGTGGAGGTGGGCTCCGGCTCCAGCGTCGAACTGAACGTGGCTTCGATCACCGGCAGCCAGGACTACGCGGTGCTCGTGTCGGGGCCGGACGACAAGACCGCTGGCATGCTCGCACAGTTTCCGCGAGCGACGGCTCTGCCGGATCAGACCAAGCTCGCGCTGTACGACCTGAGCGTGCACGACACCGGCGGCGGCGGCCTCGCGGTGCTGCCCGGCGCCTCGCTCGAGCTCGACACGTTCGACATCCGGGCGAGCAGCGGCGCGGCGGGCCTGCAGCTGGTCGAAGGGGCGACCGTCACGGCCATCGCCGGCAACATCACGAGCAACCCGATCGGCGTCAACGTGCAGGGCGGCAGCAGCATCGACGTGAGCAAGGCGATCACCAAGACCGTGATCAGGGGCAACAAGAAGGATAGCGACACGCAGGCGCTGCCCGTGCCCGCGCTCTCCGACGTGCTGGCGCGCAGCGGCGACCGCTTGACGTCGCAGGCCATCGACAGCCCCCGTTAAGGTGCGGGCGGACCGGCTGAAAGGCGGCGAGACAGAACGTCGCGCTGGGGCTTTCGCGCGCTGACAACTTCGGCGTGCGCTCGCGCGAGACGCGCGACAACTCAGCGCTCGGGCCGTGGCATGTCGCTTGCTCGCCGTGCGCTGGAACTCCGAGTACCAATCCATGCGGCTACTGACGTCGCCGCAACGCGAGGGGGCATCCCGATGCGATCGTTTCTCCTGCGAGCCGCTCCGTTCCTGGTGCTGGTCGCGCCCGCGGCGGAGCGGCAAGCTCGCGCCCAGAGCGAGGGCGACCTGCTTCCCGATCTGGTCATCGACCCTGCCGCGCTGGCGCACACGCGCATCGACACCAGCACGCTGCCCGGGCACCGGCTGATGCGGCTCTCGACCTCGACGCCCAACATCGGCGCCGGCGCGCTGGAGATCCGCGGCAGCACCGTGGTCGCGCCCGATCAGCAGCAGGTGCTGCAGCGCATCTACCGCGACGACGGTAGCTTCTCCGATCGCCTGGCGGGCACGTTCGTCTATCACCCGACGCATCAGCACACGCACTTCGGCGACTGGGCGGTGTATCGCCTGCGCTCCGTGCTGGAGGACGGCACTGCCGGCGGCGTGATCGCGGCCGGCAACAAGACGAGCTTCTGCTTGCTCGACGTGGTGCCGTACGATCCCGGCGGCGATATTCCGCTGGTGCCGCCGGCGGCGTACACCAGCTGCGGCGCGACCATTCAGGGCATCTCGCCGGGCTGGGCGGATGTGTACGATCTGGAGCTCGACGATCAATGGATCGACGTCACCGGACTGCCCGACGGTCCCTACTGGCTGGAGGCCGAGGTGGACCCCGCGAACCAGATCGAGGAGCTGCCGCCCGATGGCGAAGACAACAACGTGTCCCGGATCCGCATCGTGCTGACCGCCGACGAGGCGTTGCCCGATGAGGGGCCCGACCCGGCCCCTGGCGCCCCCGAGCTGCTGGGCGGAGGCGGCGAGGCGCCGCAGGTGCAGTGGCTCGCGCCCGAGGCGGACGTGACCTGGGTGGAGCACTCCTACGCGGGGCTGCCGGTGCAGTGGAGTGCCAGCGACCCCGAAGACGATCCCGTCAGCGTGACGCTCTACGCGCATCGCGAGCAGACGCACGAGCCCGGCGCAGCGCCGATCGGCGGCTACGAGAACCTGCGGGGCAACCTGGGGCAGGCGGTGATCAACACGGCCGCGCTCGAGCTCGGTACCTGGTACCTGTACGCCGAGGTCAGCGACGGCGCGAGCACCGATGGCGCCTGGGCGCCGGGCAGCGTCGTGCTGTACACCAAGGGCGATCTCGACTTTGACGGACACGTCGATCGCCAGGACTGGGTGCTGCTCGTGCAGCGGCGCCGCGAGCTCGCGGACGAACCGCTGAGCGCCGTCGTGAGCGGCTGGGAGGAGCTGCTGGACGAAGACCGCGACGGTGACGTCGACGATCACGACATTGATCTGTTCCGCAGCGCCGCTCTGAGCCTCACGGCGGACCACGAGCACTGAGCTGCAGTGGGCCGCGCGGAGAGCCGCGCGGCCCGCTCAGGGGTTGAAGCAGACGTCGTAACAGAAGTCCTGCTGGCACCGCACGTACCGCAGCGCGCTGCCGGTCGCGGTCCCCGGCTGCAGCAAGTTCGCCTGCACGCAGGAGGAGTCGCTGCAGCCCGAGCCTCCGAGCAGCAGCTCCCGGCACTGCCCGTCCAGCGCGCTCGGCGCGGTGTTGCTGCACAGCGCCGGGGCCACGCTGCCGCAATAGCAGCCGATCAGATCGGCGTTGGCGCAGCTGGAGCTTTTGGCTCGCGCGGCGGCCTGCCAGTCCGGTCCCACGACGCACCCCAGGATCGGCCCCGCTGCGGCGAGGGCGCTGGCCGCCCCTTGCTTCGCGCCGCAGAAGTCGCGCGTGCAGCGGCTGCAGTCCAGGGCGTCGCTCGCTGGCGGTCCGGCGTCGGCCGTTGCCGGTCCGGCGTCGGCCGTTGCCGGTTCCGCGTCGGGCGTTGCAGGCGGCATCGGCTCGGCCTGGCGGCACTCGTCGCGGGCGCTCCCTTCCGCGCACGGCTTGCCAGCGATCGGCGCCGGCACATTCGCTACCGGCGCAGCGGGGCCGACGCTGGCGGTGACCTGCGCGCCGCCGCTGGCCTGCGCCTCGCAGCTCAAGCTGACCTCCACCACGATCGTGGTCGCCGCCTGGATGCTGAAGCTCGAGGAGCCGCTGCAAGCGCCCGCCCGGAGCTCGAGCGTATAGCCCCTGCCCACCGGCAGATCGCTGAAGAACACGGAAATGACCTCTTGCCCGCGCACATCGATGGTCTGCGTCCGCGGCTCGAAGCCGTCGTCGCCCGGGCGCGACAGCACGGCGGTGAGCGTGTCGATCTCCAGATCTGCCACGCTCAGCGCCAGCTGCACGGAGCCCAGCGTCGCGCGTTGCTGGAGCACGACGGCCTCCTGTGCGGAACAGCCGCTCGAAGCGCCCGCCGCTGCCCAGAGCCCCGCCGCGAGCAGCCAGCCCGAAGACGTTCGACGCATGCCCCGCCGATCGCACGAGTCGTGCCAGCGCCGGCCTACGAGGAGCCCAGCGAAAGGCTGGTGGAACACGCGGGCTGGCGCAGGGCGGGCTACGCCGGGTAGCCGGGTACCCGGTGCGGTCTGGCTGCGCGAGCCAGGTTGCCTCGGGCGCGGCCACCGGGCGAGCGACGCAGCAGCTGCTGGCACCCGCTTTGCACCCGGTTGTCCTCGCGATGAAGAAGCTCGAGATCGAATACGACGAACGGCGCTCGCTCGAGAGCACGGTCGACCAGCTGCAGAGCCTGGTCGACGGTCTGCGCGCGGGCGCCCTGACCATTGCCCGCGGTGACCGCCGGCTGCTGTTCTTGTTGAAGCCCGCTGCTCCGCTCGAGTTCACGCTGCACGCCGAGCGCTCCGGAGAGCGCGAACGACTGCAGCTCTCGCTCGAATGGCGCCGCCAGCACCTGAGGATCGGCACCGGGCGGGCCCTGTCCGACGCGGACACGGCCGAAACCGCTGCCAGCGCCCGCGAGCTGGAGGAGCACGAGGACACAGCGGAGCTGGACGTGCTCGCCGACGATGATGATGACTTCGACGACGCGGCGGAGACCCTTCGTCACGGGCACCAGCTGGCGCAAGCGCTCCGGGAGAATCCCCTGGAACGCCACTGAGCCGCGGCGCGCCGTGGCGAGAAGGTCGGGGATGGGGCAGCTGAGCCCGCCCTGCTCCGGAGGCGCCGCTCAGCTTCCTGGCACGGCCTCGGCGCTCACTCGAGCACGAACTCGACGCGCCGGTTCTTGGCCCGCGCCTCCTCGTCGTTGCCCTCGTCCTTCGGGCGATCGGGGCCGTAGGAGCGCACGCGCAGGCGCAGCGGGTTGACGCCGCGCTGGATCAGGTAGCGGCGCACCGAGTGCGCGCGCTCTTCGCTGAGCTGCATGTTGAAGGCGCGGGGACCGGTGTCGTCGGTGTGGCCTTCGACGCGCATGTGCTCGATCTCGGGGTTGGCCTTGAGCGTGAGCGCGACCTGATCGAGCAGTCCGTGGGACTCCTGATCGATCTCGGCCGAGCCGGTGCGGAAGCGGATGGTGTCGAGCACCGTGAAGTGACCGTCTTCGTAGACCACGCGCGGGTCGCCGGAGTCGGGGCAGCCGTCCTCGTCCTCGACCCCGTTGATGGTCTCCTTGGCGTCCGGGCATTTGTCGAACACGTCGGCCACGCCGTCGTGGTCGAAGTCCGGGTCCTCCTCGGGGCAGCCGTCCGCGTCCTCGATGCCGTCGCGGTCCTCCGGTTCCCGAGGGCATTCGTCTTCCGCGTCGCTGACACCGTCGCCGTCCTGGTCGTGGCTGGTGGGCGTGAAGCGGACGCCGAAGAAGCCGCGCAGGGTCGGCACACCGTAGCCGGCGAGCACACCCACGCCGGGGCCGCCGATGATCTGCCACTCGGAGCTGAGGTCGTGGCTCAGGTAGCCGAGCGCTTCGAGCGGAAGCTCCTCGCTGTCGTGCTCGTGCAGGCCGATGCCGCCGTCGAGCTCGATGCCGATCTCCGTCTTGCCGGACAGGCCGCCGAGGCGGTAACCGAGCGCCACCGCGTAAGCGAGCTCATCGTCCGCGTCGACGTTGAGGAAGCGCGAGGTCGAGCGCAGCGCGACGCCCAGGTTGAAGCCGACGCGCACGCCCGACAGGAAGCGGTGGTCGAGCGCCACCTTGGGCACCAGCTCCAGCGAGCGCTGGCCCCCGGAGAAATCCCCGCTGTGCGTCGGCAAGCGGACCTCGGCGAGCAGCGCCAGGCCCACGCCGCTCTCCAGATCCGAGAGCAGCTCCAGCTTGGGAACCAGCCGCAGGTCGCCGACGCCGCTGCCGGACGGGTCGACGTCCCCCGACTGCAGCACGTACAGCGGCAGAGCCGCGCCGATCGCCAATCTGCGCAGCAAGCTCGCGGAGACGGCAGCGTCGAAGCCGAGCCGCCCGCCGACGAAGCTGCGGCTCAGGTCCCCATTGGCGTCGGCCGCGACCAGCGGGTTGTGCGCGTAGTTGAGCCACAGCCCGAGGTCCCAGCGATCGTCGGGGTGGCGGACGGCGCTGCCCTCGGCGTTGACGAAGCCGTCGTGCGTGACGGCGGGTTTGAAGCGCTGCGCGTCGACCTGTGCGCGCGCGGAGGGCGCGAGCAGCAGCGAGAGCAGCAGGCCGCTCAGCGCCGGGATGGCGCGCATGCGACTCAGCATTTGCCACCTCGCCGGCGCCAACGGCTCAGGGCCAGCGCCGCGCCGAGCACGCTGACGCCGAGCCAGCAGCCGTCAGCACCGGGTAAGGGCGCGCTCGCGCAAGTGAAGGCGCCCCCCTGCACGACCTCGCCCTCGGCCAGCACGGCGTCCGGGTCGCTCCCGGGTGCATCGGGTGTGACACACTTGCCGTTCGTGCACGTCCCACCGGCAGGGCACTGCGAGTCGCTGGTGCACCTCGCATCCGGCTCGGCCAGATCGGCCACGCCGTTGTGATCGTCATCGCCGGGAACGCACGGCCCCACGCTGCCCACGTCGCGATCCCGCAAGTTGCCGCTGGTCGAGCGGAACAGCAGCTGGGCCTCGCAGCCCACGCCGAGGTGGATCGGCTCCAGGTCGACCGCGAGCTGGATATAGCCGTTCTCTCGCGCGTTCAAGCGCAATGGATCCTGGTCCGCGCCGAGCTCGGTCTGCGCATGCAGGGGCTCCAGATCGCTCAGCGCCTGGTACGAGCCCATGTTGCCGTTGCCCATGCCGTTGCCGGCCTGCCAGCGCCAGGCGCCGATCAGCTCCGCGCCGGTCCAGGCCAGCGCGTAGTCGTAGCCGCCGGGCGAGGCGTCGGCGTCCAGCGACGCATCGATCTCCGGCGCGCGCGCGGGGCCGCCGGTACGCGTGTCGTCGTCGACATCGACGAAGACGAACGCCTTCAGCCCTGTCGGCGCCGTGCGCGCAGAGACGTACACGCGCAGCCACAAGCGATTGCGCTGCGTGGCCGCGTAAGCGCTGCGCACGTCGGCGGCCTGTTCAGCGTCACCGAAGGTGTCGGCGCCGTCGGCGGCGAGATCTTCGGAGCCGAAGATCCAGCCCGCCTCGCCCGTCTGATCGACCGCCACGAGCTCGGAGACCGCAGGTGTGGTGCGGTCCCTGGTCCAGGTGGCGGCGCTCGCCGGCAGCGCGAGCAGCAGGCTGGATGCGCCGATCAGAGCGGGGAGGAGGCGAAGAGCCAAGGAAGCAGCTCGGGAACGCAAGAGAAGAGCCTCACGGCGAAACGTGCCGCGGCCCGAGAAACGGCGCGCGCTTCACGCCGCTGAACCCCCTGTCTTCGTTTCGTCGCGATCGGCCGCGCTGCGCTGCCGGGGGCGGAGTGAATCCGAGCAGTTGTCACCCTGTCGGGTGAGCTGCGCCAGCAGCGGAATCTGGCCTGGCGCTTCTGCCGCGCCGACGCATGCTACGCTCCGGTATGTCTCGCGCGAGCGCCGCTGAACCGGCTTCGGCCGCCGCCGATGCCTGGATCGGCAAGTGCCTCGACGGGCGCTACCGCATCGAGGCGCAGCTGGGAGCGGGCGGCGCCGGGACGGTCTATCGCGCGCGGCACCTCGGTCTGGATCGTGCGGTCGCGCTGAAGGTGCTGCGCACGCGCGAACGCTGGGGTTCGCGCAAGCGCTTCGAGCGCGAAGCGCGAGCGTTGGCCCAGCTCTCCCACGAGCACATCGTGGCCGTGTCCGACTGCGGCGTGGACGGGGAGGTGCCCTATCTGGTGATGGAGCTGCTGGAGGGGGAGAGCCTCGCCGCGCGGCTGGAGCGCGGCGCGTTACCGCCGGAGCTCGCCTGCGATCTGCTGCGGCAGCTGCTGGAGGGCCTGGCCTACGTGCACGAGCGCGGGCTCGTGCACCGGGATCTGAAGCCGGGCAACCTGTTTCTGGAGCGGACCGCGCAGGGCCGGGTGCGCCTCAAGCTGCTGGACTTCGGGCTCGCCAAGCTGCTTCAGCAGAGCGAGGACGCGGCGGTGACGTTGAGCGGCGAGGTGTTCGGCACGCCCGCCTACATGCCGCCCGAGCAGATCACCGGTGAGAGCATCGATGCGCGCAGCGACGTGTACTCGGTGGGCCTGGTGGCGTTCGAGATGATCGCGGGGCGGCGCGCATTTCAGGGGCACGAGGCGGAGCTGCTGCGCCAGCAGCTGGTGGAGCCCTTGCCGCGGCTCACCCAGCTGAGGCCGGCCCCGCCCGCGCTGCTCGCCGTGGCGCTCGATCCGCTGCTGGAGCGCGCGACGGACAAGGACAAGACCCGGCGCTTCGCTCAGGCGCGCGAGATGGCGGACGCATTGCAAGCGGCGTTGCCCGCACAGCTGCGCGCGCGTCAGGAGCCGATCGCGCGCACCACCGGCGCGGGCACGCTCTCGGCGGCCACCCTCTCGGGCACGCCCTTCACGGGCACGCTGCGCGCCCGTGGCCGCCGCCGCGGCAGCCGCGCGGGCAGCCTGCTGCGCGCAGGCGCGCTGGCGGTGTGTGTGATCGCGCTCGCGGCGATCGTGGTTGCAGGTGGCATCATCTACCTGCTCGACGGACCCGAGGGCGACTCCCATCGCGTGCTGTTGAGGCGCGCGATCGCCTCGCTTTGGGGCAGTAGCGAGCGCTGACGGTACAGCGCGCCGTGGGTGCGCGCCGCGGCTACATTTAGCGGTTGCCGCTTCGTCCCGTGAGATCCGCTATCCCCTATGGATCCCGCTCGCGCACGCTCCCAATCCAATCCACCCCCTGACGAGTTTCTGCAGCTCGAACCGGAGTCCGATCTGCGTCCGCTGCGCCGCTCCAGCGTGGGCATCTATGTCTTTGCCGTCCTGCTCTCCGTGGCCGCGGTCGGCAGCGGCGCCTACGCCTGGCGGCTCTTGAACGAGACCGAGAAGCTGAAGGGCGACGTGGCGGGCCTCGAGCAGGTGCGCCAGGAGACCGAGCAGCGCGTCGCGCAGTTGATCGAGAAGAGCGGCGAGCAAGAGAAGCTCGCCGCCGCCACCAGCAGCGAGCGCGACCAGCTGCGCGAGGCGCTGGCCGCGGCCAGCGCGCGGCTCACCGAGCTACAGGACGCGAGCGCCGCGAACGAGCAACGGCTGAAGGAGTTCCGCGACCTGCGCGCCAAGTTCCAGCGCATGATCGACAGCGGCGCGCTGGACATCACCATCCGGCGCGGGCGCATGATCGTGGAGATGCCGGCGGCGGTGCTGTTCGATTCGGGCAGCGCGGAGCTGTCCAAGGATGGCAAGGAGACGATGGTGCGCGTCGCCAAGATCTTGCGCGGCGTGCCGCGCCACCACTTCCTGGTCGGCGGGCACACGGACAACGTGCCGGCGGTCAAGGAGTACAAGAGCAACTGGGAGCTGTCCGCGGCGCGGGCGCTGCAAGTCACCGACACCCTGATCGCCCACGGCGTTCCGCCCCAGCGCCTGGTGCTGGCGGGCTACTCCGAGTACGACCCGGTCGCGAGCAACGGCAGCGAAGCGGGCCGCCAGAAGAATCGCCGGATCGAGATCATTCTCGAGCCGTACGTCGACGACAAGCTGGTCGAAGGGCTGCTGGCCAAGAACGACGCCAAGAGCGACGCGAAGGCGCCGGCCAAGGGCGAAGCCAAGGCGGACAGCAAGACGCCGGCCAAGGCTGCGCCCGCCCCGTCCACCGCGAAGTCTGCCGCGAAGAAGTGAGAGCTAACGGCACGGCAGCCGCCGCGCGATCTGCGCGAGCCGGCTGCGCATCGGCGGCGGCGCAGCCGAGGGCGGCGCGCTCTGGCCCCAGCTCTGCTGCGCCAGGTCCAGCGCCGCCGACCAGGCGGGCAAGCTGCTCGAGTCCTCGCTCAGGCCGAGCGTCACGTCGCGATCGCGCCGGGATATGAAGGAGCTCGCCAGGAGCGGGAAGGCCTGGCGCTCGTTGCGCAGGTCGTTCTCGAATTTGGCGGCGCCCGCGCCGTCCACGAAGCGCAAGGTCCAGAGCGCCGTGACCGTCTGGCCCGTGTCCAGCGTCGAATAGACCAGCAGCCGATCGCCGCGCCAGGCCTTCACGACGTCCGCGCTCGGCAGGTTCGGTAACAGGCGCTGCAGAAACGTCTGCAACACCCAGGGCCCCAGCGTATCGGAGACGACCTGCTCGAAGCTGTCCAGCGCCGGCTCGGCCAGCCCTGCGAAGGACTCGAGCGGCGGCTCCTGGAGCTGATCGATGCTGAGCAAGATCGGCAGCACGCTGTGCGGCGGCTCCTGGAAGCGCGCGCGCACCTCCTCCAGCCCGCCGTGCTCGTACACGTTGTAGACGAAGCGCGAGCCGTAGCTGTAGGGGATGAAGCGCGGGGCGATCAGCAACGGAGACTGCTGCTGAATTTGCTCGTCGGTGCGCGTCAGCCAGTAGGTGAAGTGCTCGCGAAAGTTCGGGTTGTCGTCGAAGCCCCAGATCGCTGCCGAGACGAAGGCTTCTTGCATGGTCGCCTCGCCCTCGACCAGGCTGGTGCGCGCGAGATAGTCGTCGAAGGTCTCGGACCCGGCGAACACGCTGCCGATGCCGACGTCCTGGTCCTGCAGCGCGTGCACGAACTCGTGCGCCAGCGTCAGCGTATCCGACTCGAGGTCGCGCGGCTCATCGCCCTCCTGGGCGCTCATCGTGACCACGCCGGTGTCGCTGCTGTAGTACGCGGCCGTGGTGTCCACGAACACCTGGGCCTGGTTGTCCGGTGACAGCTCGTCCCGCTGGGCCAGGTGCAGCAGCACGAGCGCGCGCTCCAGCACGATGCGGCTCTTCACCTCGTCGGGGTCCTCCGTCGCATCGGCCTGAAAGTCCGCGAGCTGCTCCGCCGAGGTGAGCACGCGCACGGGCGGCATGACGGCCTCCGGCATCTGGCGCAAACAGGTCATGGTCGCGAACACCCGGCGCTGGCACTCCTCCTCCAGCGTGTCGCAAGCCTCGAAGGATTGTTGCTCACAGCCCGCGATCACGGGCAGCGTGGCGTACGGCGCTGGCTCGTCGGCCTCGTCCGAGTGGCAGCCGAAGGCCGCGAGCAGCGCCAGGCTGCCGAATCGAGCAAGAGCGATGGACGACGACAGCTTCATGGTGCCCCGTAGAGGTGCTTCGAGATGCACTCTTCCAGGGCGTCGCAGCTCGAGCCCGCGCAGCTGAGCTCCTCTTTCAGCGCATCCGGGGAGAAGTTGGCGTGGAAGCGCGCGCAGCTGTCGCGCGACGCGAACCAGTCGCAGGCGAAGAACTCGGGCGCCAGCGCCTCGCACTGCGCGTCGGCCAGCTCGGTCGGCTCCAGGCGATCGATGCTGTCGAGCCAGCAGTCGGAGAGCAGGTCCTCGAAGTCGGCGGGGCAAGCCGCCTGATCCATGCACTGGCGCTGGTGCTCGAGCGACGCCGCGCTGCTGCGCGCGAAGAAATCGGAGTTGCTGCGCCAGCAGCTGTCCGGGCAGCCCGCGGCCACGCTCAACCCACAGCGCCGGGCGCTGTCGCACAGGCTGTCGCACCACTGCCCGCGAGCGGCGGAGTCCACGCCGGTGCCGCGCTCCAGCGTCCCGGGCGGGGGCGGGCGATCGCCGCCTCCGCAGCTGCAGAGACACAGAAGCGCGCCGAAGGCCGCGTTCCGCCCTCGCTGATCCATCACCAGCTCGCCACAACGGCCTGCCTCCTCGCCGCGCTAGCCCTTTCGCCTCGCCTGGGTGAGTCCGCCCCGGGGCGCAGCGCCCACCGGGGCAGCGCTCCTCGCACCCGGGAGCTGGATTCCGCGCCGGCATGGACGTTGCTCGGTCCAGGCGCGAACCGTCGCTTGGCTTGGCAGCGTGCACGTCGATTACCCTCACCACGGCTTCTATCTGCGCGTCGGCAGCGGCTTCGCCGCTTACGACGAGCGGCTGAGCTCCTCCAACGCCGCCGCCGGCGAGACCAGCGGCCGTAACCGAGGCATCGCCACGCTGGGGGAGCTGGCGATCGGCGGCAGTATCGCGCCGCGCTGGGTGCTGGGCGGCGGGATCTACTCCGCGGACCTGCTCGCCTCCACCTATCGCACCACCGACACCCTGCCACCGGCACAGCTGGACACGGGCTTGCGCAACGTGGCGCTGATCGCGCCCTTCTTCGACTACGCCCTGGAGAGCGTCGATGGGGTGCACATACAGGGCGCGCTGGGCCTCGCCACGCTCACTCCGCGCGTGTTCGGTGACAGCGCGACCTCACAGAGCAAGTATCTGGCGGCCGGCGGCGGGCTGATGTTCGGGGCCGGCTACGAGTGGGACATCGCGGAGAAGTGGCGCATCGGTGTGGCATCGCGCACGACCTTCAGCGTGCTCAGCGGGCGCGATGACTCGAAGGCGCGCTGGTGGCACGTGGTGGTGACCAGCCCCGGCCTGCTGCTCACGATCACCTATCAATGAGCCTGGCTCCAGCGCTCCACGCAGCCGCGCAGAAACGACGGATACTCCACCTCGGGCAGCTCATAGATCAGCGCCGCGCCGTTGTTGGCGCGCTGGGTCAGCGCGCTGAACAGCGCGTCCAGCTCCCAGTGGCGCCGGTCGAGCAGGCACGCCACGAGCGCTGCCGATTGCGCGTAGAACTCCAGCGCTGGTTCGGGCGCGAGCTTGTACGGCACGCGCTCGTCGAGGTCCTGGATGCCGATCGGGTGGTCGAGCAAGGCGTCCAGCCAGCGCCGATCCATCCACCAGGTCTCCTGCGCCACCGCCATGGCGATGCCCTCGTGCGCCCAGGCCGGGCCCAGCAACCCCGAGCTGAACAGCGCGTGGTGCGTGTACTCGTGGATCACGCTGGCGCGCACGTCCGCGTCGCCGGGCACGACGTGCATGGCTCCGTCGTAATAAGCGACGACCTCGGAGTTGACGCACGCCGCTGCCCGCAGCAGCCGCTGATCGAAGTACAGGAACGTCTCCGGCCGCGCCACTCGCAGCTTCAGGCGCGCCGCGACCGCGCGCTCGGCGTCCTCCAGATAGCCCAGGATGGGCTGGACGGACTCCAGCGGCAGGCGCGGATCGACACGAAAGGTGCCGCGCTCGCCGCCGTCCCAGAGCTGGAAGCGCGCGAGCAGCGTGTCGCGCGCGCCGGCGCCTTCGCCGCCACGGCACAGGCCTGGCTCGGACCAGACTTGCAGCTGCACCAGGCTCACCTGCCGCGGCTTCGCCGGCGCGCGCTGCGGCGCAGACGGCGCCTCCTCGGGCGGCTCGTCCGCCGCGCTCTCTGGAGCTCCGGGCAGCGCACTGGCGCGCTCCGGCGCGTCTGCGAGCTCCGCCGGCGGCGCTGCTCCGGTCGCATCGTCGAGCTCCGGCGCTTCGAGCGGAGTTTCCAGCGGCGTCACGAGCTCGCTGGGCTGCGGTGCCGCGCTGGGCTGCGGCGCCCGTGCCGCGCTCGTCCGCGCTGGCGCGCTGGGCCGCAACGGAGCGCTCCTGCGCGGCCGCTCCGCTCGTGCCGGCGCGGGCGCCACGCCGGCCTGCTGCTGCGGCCCGGGGCGCCACCAGAGGATGCCGAGCGCCAGCGCCGCAGCGACGCCGCCGAGCAGCCAGGGCGCGCTCGCTCTCATGACGCCCCACCGTACCAGCAGAGCTCGGGCGGCGACTACTGGCTCGCTGCCAGGCTGGCGCGCAGCTCGCGCCGCAAGCAGCCCAGACAATCCTGGTCCTTGCGTGGACCGCAACCCGTGGCGGGCTCGCTGGAGAGCCGGCGCAGGGCGGGCGCCAGCCGCTCGTCGTGCAGCTCCAGCGCGGCGCGCAATGCGCTGCGCTTCTCGGTGCAACTGCGGCCGAGCTCGAGCCGGGCCAGCTCCTTCGCATACGCCGGCGGGCTGGCCCCCGGCTGCAACAGGCGCTGAGCGGCGGCTTCCCGCGCCGCCGGCGCGGCGCTCTCCAGCAGCGCCTGGATCGAGGGCTGCAGATCCGCGGCCCCATCGCTCCTGGACGGCGCGAGCGCGATCACGCTGCCCAGCACGGTGCCCGCGGCGAGCATGCTGAACAGCACCATCCACACCTGGCGCGCGCCGGAGCTCGCGCGCGCCGGCTTCGGCGGCGCGCTCGCGCCGCGCAGGATCTTCTGCAGTTCGTTGCGCACCTCCAGCGCGCTCGCCGGGCGCTCCTCGGGCTTGCGCGAGATCATGCGCAGCACGAGCTCGTCGAGCTCTGCCGGCACCTTGGCGTGCGGATTTGCGGCTCGCACAGCGGGCGCGCTCTTCTCCAGCTGCGCGCGCAAGATGGCGCGGATGCTGTCGCCGGTCCACAGCGGTTTGCCCACCAGCGCCTCCCACAACACGACACCCAGCGAGTACAGATCCGCTGCTGCGGTCGCCGGCCGCCCCAGCGCCTGCTCGGGGGCCATGTAGCCTGGAGTGCCGATGATGGCGCCCTCCTTGGTGAGCTGCTGACCCGGGCCCGGCGCCTTCAAGCCCGACTCGGACAGATGTTCCGAGAGCTTGGCGATGCCGAAGTCGATCACCCGCGCCAGCGGCGCGCCCGACTCGCGCTTCTCGATCAAGATGTTGTCCGGCTTCAGATCCCGGTGCACGAAGCCTTGCGCCGCGGCCGCGGCGAGCGCGTCCGCGATCTGCGCGCCCAGCTCGGCGGCCTCCGCCCAGGGCAAGCGACCGCGCTGCTTCAGCACGTCGGTCAAATTCTCGCCCTGCACGAGCGGCATCACCAGATACGCGCCGCCCTCTTCCAGTGCACCGTAGTCGAGCGCCGCGACCACGCTCGGATGATCGATGCGGGACCCGGCCATGGCCTCCCGCGCGAAGCGGGCCAGCAGATCGCGATTGCCCGCCAGCTCGGCGTGCACCACCTTGATCGCGACGGACTTGTGCAGGGTCAGGTGCTCCGCAACGAACACCGCGCCCATGGCGCCGGCTCCCAGCGGGCGCACGATGCGATAGCGACGATCGATGACGCGCCCCTCCCAGCTGGTCCCGCCAGGACGGGGTAGGTCTCCTCCCTGCACGCGCTCGTGAGCCACTCACCGTTATAGCGTGCGCTCCGGGCCGGTTCCAGGCCGGCGCAGGTGCGCGATCGCCAGCTTTTCTGCGGCCTTGTCCCGGCCTCTCGCGACCTTCACCACATCCGCGCCGGTGCTCGTCCGCGCTTCGCGGGCCCGGAAGGATCGGGGCTCGGCACCGCGCGGCGCCGAGCCCGCCAGGAGTGCCCGCTGCGCGGTCCGCGCGCTCGCGTCCACCGCGCGCGCGTGGACAGCCATCGCAGGCATGTAGTAAAGCTTGCTTGTCATGGGTGGCAGCGGCCAGAATCGGGTGCGCAGCGCGCGGCTGGCGCTGGGGATGTCCCAGGCGGCGCTGGCGGCAGCCACGCGCCTGAGCCGGCAGAGCATCGGCGCGATCGAGGCGGGCCGCGCGACGCCCGCGGTCGACGTGGCGCTGCGCATCGCGACGACGCTCGAGTTGAGCGTCGAAGAGCTGTTTGGCGCGCGCAGCCCGGAGGCGCCGCTGGTCACGGAGGCGACCTCTCGCTGCGCGACGGAGCGGGTGGCGCTGGCGCAGATCGCCGGTCGCTGGCTCTCCTACGGGCTCGACGGCGAGGCGATGTGGACAGCGGCGGACGGCCTGCTCTCGCAGGCGGGTGAAGCGGGCGCAGGCCGGCGCGCGCGCGCGCCGCGCGGCTCGGTGCCGGTCGATCCGGTGCGCCCGCTGGAAGAGGTGCATCACAACCTGGTGCTGATGGGGTGCGCCGTGGGCCTGGGGCTGCTCGCCGATCGGCTCAACTCGCGGCCCGGCGCGGGCCGATTCCTGTGGCTCAGCCGCTCCAGCACCGACGCGCTGTCCGCGCTGGCTCGCCGCCAGACGCACCTGGCCGGCGTGCACCTCACGGACGAGAAGACGGGCGAGCCGAACGTGGCCGATGTCCGGCGCCATCAGGGGCGGGAGCCGGTGACGCTGATCACCTTCGCGCGCTGGGAAGCAGGCCTGGTCACCGCGCGGGGCAACCCGAAGCAGATCCGATCGAGCGCCGATCTGGGCCGTCGCGGGCTGCGCTGCGTGGTCCGGGAGAGCGGCTCCGGGGCGCGGCGCGTGCTGGATCGCGAGCTCGGTCGAGCGGGGCTGCCGCGCGAGCTGGCGACGCAGGCGCCGCTGCAGGCGCGCGGTCACCTGCAGGTGGCGCTGGCCATCTCGATGGGCGCGGCCGACGTGGGCGTGGCCACGCGGGACGCGGCGCTGGCCTTCGGCCTGCACTTCGTGCCGCTCTCGGAGGAGCGCTACGATCTGGTGGTACCCCGCTCCGCGCTGGAGGATCCGCGCGTGCAGCGCCTGTTCGACACGCTGAGCAGCTCGGTGTTCCAGCGTGAGCTCGCCTGCCTGGGCTATGAGGTGACGTCGAGCGGCGAGCGGGTGGCGGAGCTGTCCGCGGCATGAGCTGGCTGTTGCTTCGGGTGATCGGCATGAAACGACCCTTCTCTCGACGAGCCTGTCTGGGCGCGCTGCTCGGGGCGCTCGCTTGCAAGAGCGAGGCGCCCGCTCCGGCGACCTCCACTGCCACGCCGGCTGCCGCCGCGGCCGCGCAGGCGGCAGCGAAAGAAGAGCTCGTGGTGTTCGCTGCCGCGTCGCTGCGCGACGCGTTCGGCAACCTGAAGGCCGAGTTCAAGAGGACGCACCCGAATCTCGAGCTCACGTTCAACTTCGCCGGCACACAGGAGCTGCGCGCCCAGCTCGAGCACGGCGCCGTGGTGGACGTGTTCGCTTCCGCGGACCAGAAGAGCATGGATCAGCTCGAGTCGGCGTCGCGGGTGAGGAAGCCGGCGATCTTCGCTCGCAATGAGCCGGTGATCGTCGTGGCCCAGGAGCAAGCGAGCAAGGTCTCCGGCCTGGCGGACCTGCCCGCTCTCGACAAGCTGGTGATCGGCGTGCCGGACGTGCCGATCGGGCGCTACACCGAGCAGATCCTGAGCAACGCGAACAAGACGCTGGGCGCGGACTTCTCGAGCAGGGTCCAGAAGAAGATCGCCTCGCGCGAGCTGGACGCGCGCCAGGTCCTGGCCAAGGTCATGCTGGGCGAAGCGGACGCGGGCGTCGTGTACCGCACGGACGCGAACAGCGCCCACGACAAGCTCGCGGTCGTCAGCATTCCGGCGGACATGAACGTCGTGGCGGAGTATCCCCTGGCGGTGGTGGCGGCGGCGCCCCACCCGGCACTGGCGGAAGAATGGCTGAACTTCGTGCTTTCTCCGGCGGGGCAAGAGCTGCTGGGTCAGGCGGGGTTCCTGCCGCCGGCGGTCGCCGCCCTGCAGTGACGCGCGGGAGCGACACGGGCCCGGGGCGGCGCGCGGCGCCCAGCGCGCGCGCCGCCCGGCGCCGCCAGCGCGTGGAGCACAGCGTGCTCGCGGGCGCGGGCCTGCTGCTCCTGGCGTTCATGGCCGCGCCGCTGCTGGGCTTGTTCGCGACCGCGTCCTTTCGCGACTTCGTCGCGGGCTTGCAGCATCCGCTGGTCTGGCCCGCTCTGCGCTTGAGCTTGATCACCACCAGCGCGAGCCTGGCCGTGGTGGTGGCGCTCGGCACGCCGCTGGCCTGGGTGCTCGCGCGCGCGCAGCGCGCCACCCGGCTGGTGGAGACCGTCTTGGAGCTGCCGATCGTGATTCCGCCGGCGGTCGCCGGCATCGCGCTGCTGCTCGCCTTCGGGCGGCGCAGCCTGCTGGGCGCGCTCTACCCCCCGGGCTGGTCGCTCAGCTTCACGACCAGCGCCGTGGTGCTGGCGCAGGTGTTCGTGTCGGCGCCCTTCTTCGTGCAAGCGGCGCTGAGCGCGTTCCGCCGCATCGATCCGCACCTGCTGCTCGTGGCTCGCAGCTTTGGCGCGCATCCGCTGCGCGTGTTCGCGCGCGTCGGGCTGCCCCTGGCGGCGCCGGGCTTGCTCGCCGGCGCGCTGCTCAGCTGGGCGCGCGCGCTGGGCGAGTTCGGCGCGACGCTCATGTTCGCGGGCAACCTGGAGGGCAAGACGCAGACGCTGCCGCTGGCCATCTACACGGCCATGGAGGCCGATCTGCGCGCGGCGCAGTCGCTCTCCATCGTGCTGGTGGTCCTGGCGCTGCTGCTGCTCGTGGGCGTACGCGCGCTGTTGCGCTCGCTCGACGGCGGGGAGGTGCGATGACCGCCTTGCGCGCGCGGCTGGGCGGGCGCATCGGCGCGCTGCCGCTCGAGTTCGAGCTGGAGGTCGCGCGCGGCACGCTGGCGGTGGTGGGTCCCAACGGCGCCGGCAAGACCAGCCTGCTCCTGATGCTGCTGGGCGCGCTCCAACCCGCGAACGGTCGGATCGAGCTGGGCGATCGCGTCCTGTTCGACAGCGACGCCGGGATCGACGTGCCGCTCGAGGATCGGCGGCTCGGCTACGTGCCGCAGGAGTATGCGCTCTTTCCGCACCTCAGCGTGCAGGACAACATCCGCTTCGCTCTGCGCAGCTCGGGCGTTGCGGGTCCCGAGCTCGAAGCACGCGCGCGCGAAGCGCTGGCGGAGCTGAAGCTCGAGCGCTTCGCCGAGCGCCGGGTCACGGCGCTCTCCGGCGGCGAGCAGCAGCGGGTGGCGCTGGCGCGCGCGCTCTCGGTGCGGCCACAGGCGCTCTTGCTCGACGAACCGCTGGCGGCGTTCGACATCGCGGCGCGCCGCGAGACGCGCGCCTTCCTCGCCGAGTACCTGCAGCGGCTCGATCTGCCGACGCTCGTGGTGACGCACGACGCCGGCGATGCGCAGGCACTCGGGCAGCAGATCGCGGTGCTGGAGGCGGGGCGGATCGTGCAGTGCGGGACCTGGCAGGAGCTGGACGCACGACCCGCCTCGCGCTTCGTTCGCGAATTTCTGCGCGGCGCTGCCTGATACCCGGGCCCATCACGTTGAGGCCCAGGCTCCGCGCTGGCGCGGGTCGACGACGCGAGACCTACATTGTCTCGCCGGCACGGCATCGGCGGGCGGTGCGATGGCGAATTCCGAACCAGGATCGCTCGACAAAGGGCCAGCCGCGCGGCTAGCTTCAGCGCGAGATCTGCGGATGTCCAGCACGCTCGCCGAAGCGCCGAGTCAGCCCGAGCGCGCCCCGCGCGTGGACGCCCTGACCGGGCTGCGTTTTCTGGCCGCGCTCGCGGTCGTGCTGTCGCACGTGGGCCCGCCGCCGGGAGCCGGCCCGATCCTGACCACCTTCGTGGGCTCGTGCTACGGAGGGGTCACGATATTCTTTGTGCTTTCGGGCTTCGTGCTCGCGCACAACTACTTTGACCGCTATGCGAAGCGGCCCAACCTCAGGCTCTTGCGCTCGTTTTTCGTCGCGCGCCTGGCGCGCGTGTACCCGCTGTATCTGGTCTGGTTGAGCTGGGTGGCGCTGGGGGTGTTGCCGAAGCTCAAACTGCACGAGCGCGAGGTGTTGTGGACGCACGTGCTCGCGCTGCAAGCCTGGTCCCCCTCGTTGAAGGACGCCTTTGGGTTCAACTCACCGGGCTGGTCCATCAGCGTGGAGTTCTTCCTGTATGCCTGCTTCCCGCCGCTGGTCTTGCTGCTCGCTCCGATCACGCGCCGCATCCGCTGGACGTGGCTTGCGCTGGCGGTCGTGGCGCTGGCCATGATCGGTGCCGCTGCTTACTTTCATTTCTCGGGGCGAGCGCTTCTGCCCTACGAGAATCCGGATTCTGCGCATCGTTGGCTGTACCGCCATCCAGCGACCCGGCTGGGCGATTTCATGCTCGGGATCCTGGCGGCTCGCCTCGTGCGCCTGCGTGAGCCGCCGGCGGAGCTCAGCGCCTCCGCGCTCGCCGCCGCTTCGCTGCTGGTTTTGCTGGGGCTCATGAGCTGGCCGAGCCATTTCAAGACTGCGCCCAGCTGGGATGTTTCTTTTGCCCTGCCTGCCGCCTGCCTGATCTTCGCCCTGGCCTCTGCGCCACACGCAGCTCTCGCCCGGCTGCTGTCGAGCAAGCCGCTGCTGCTGCTCGGCGAAGCCTCGTACGCTCTGTACATCTGCCACTACACTCTGCTCAAGCTGTTGGGCTTGAAGCGCACGCCGACGGCGTACTGGCTGCCCACCTGCGCGCTCTCGATCGGGCTGGTCATCGCGCTCTCGGTGGGTCTGCACGTGACGCTCGAGAAGCCGTGTCGCTCGTTCCTTCGCTGGCTGCTGGATCCTGCCGCGCGCGTCAAAGCCCGCCAGCGCGAGCCCCAGCTGGCGCCAGCCCCCGAAGTGAGCTGAACAGCGCCCGCCCGGCGGCGTCAAAGCTGCACGTCTCCCCCGGGCACGCGCAGCGCGCGCCGCGCGCGCGAGCATGCCCTTGGGGGAGACCGCGCGCCCGCAGCGGCGCTGTGCTCTAGCGGCGTTCCGGCGTCGGGCGGGGCCCGCGAGGACGCGCGAGTGGGGGCAGCAACTACTTCTTTTCGGCGGGCTTCGGGGCAGCAGCAGGAGCCGCGGGCTTGGGGGCGGCGCCGCCGTCGCGGTTGTAGAGCGTGATCACCTTGTCTGTGAGATCGAGATCGCTGCGGAAGTAGGTGGCCGCCTGGCGCTCGATCACCATGTCGTAGCCCTCCTGGGTGGCGAGGCGGCGGATGATGCCGACGGCCTTCTGCACGATCGGGCCGGTGAGCTCGTTCTGCTTCTGTTGCAGCTCTTTGTTGTACTCGACGAACACCGCCTGGACTTGCGCCATCTCGCGCTGCCAGCCTTCGGCCTTCTTCTGCAGGGCGTCGGGCGAGAGCTTGTCCTTGTTCTTCTCGATGTCCTCGCGCTCTTTCTGCAGGTCCTTCTGCTTCTGATCGAGCTCGCGCTGGCGCTTGTCGAACAGCTTCTTCAGCGTGGCTTGCGCGCGCAGGCCGTCTTCCGTCTCCATGACGGCACGCTGCGTGTCGACGACCGCGACGCGCATCGCAGACTGCGCGAACGCGCCCGGCGCGAGCGTGAGCAGGAGCATCCCCACGGCGAGCGCGGCGAACTGAGGCAGCGCGCGCCAGACGGGGCGAAGGGCGAGCGCGGCCAGCCCGGAGGCGTTGCGCCCGCGGCAGGCCGAAGAAAGGCAGGAAAGGACGGAAATCATGGGCCGGGCTTACCCGCCGGGTTGTCGGGGGTCAAGCTGGAGAGCCAGGGGCCGGGCAGGCGCGGCGCCCCCGAAGCCGCCGAGGCGCGCTTCTGTGCATATAGAAGTGTGGAGGATCGCTGGGCAAACGCTGGCGGCGGAGCGCTCCCGGGAGCACTCGCGCCGCACCTCCGGGGTGGGCGGATGGAGGGGCGCCGGAACGGACTGGCCACGGCGGGAGGGGAGGCGGTGCTCGCGCGCAAGAGATAACGCTCCCCGGGGGGCGAATGCGCGAGTGTTTTTCCCGTATTCTTGGCTTGAAAGCTGCAGATCGATAAGGTCAATGGACGCACGCGCGCCTAAACTGTGCAGGTATCGCTCAGCTTCGGCCGTTTGAGAGGCGAGGCGACAGGAGGAGCAGCTTGGCCAAGAAGCTTTTGGCAGTCGAAGACAGCAAGACCATGCGCAAGGTGCTGGGGATCACCTTTGCAACCGACGAGTTCGAAGCGGTGGTGGCGGAGAGCCCCCAGCAGGCGCTCTCCCAGCTGGATCAGCTGCGGCCCGACATGGTGCTCCTCGACGTGACCCTGGGCGAGACCAACGGTTATGATCTGTGCCGGCAGGTAAAGAGCCGCGCTCCCGGTACGCCGGTGATCATCCTGTCGAGCCGTCAGCAGCCGTATGACCCGGTGCGCGGCGCGGAAGTGCAAGCCGACGACTTCATCGACAAACCGTTCGACACGCAGCAGATGCGCGACAAGGTGAAGAAGCTGGCGGCGCAGAACGGTGCGCGCCCCGCGGCGCCGGTTCGCCCTGCAGCGCCCGCCGCAGCACCGGCGCGTCCCGCGCCGATTCCGCGCACGCCTCCGCCCGCGATGCCGCCGCCGCCCACGCCCGGCGCGCTGCGCGGGCCCGGCAGTGCAGGTCGCGCTGCTCCTCCCCCGCCCAGCGCACCGCCGGTTCAGGAGCGCATGGGGCACGCGATCGCCAGCTCCGCGCTCGCTGCCAACGGCGCCGCGCTGAAGGCGCAGCTGGAGGGCCTGGAGCTCACGCGCGATCAGGTGCAAGCCGTGCTGGCTCTCTCGCGCGACGTGATCGAGCGGGTGGTCTGGGAGGTGGTCCCAGTGCTCGCGGAGACGTTGATCAAGGAAGAGATTCAGCGCCTCACGCGCGAGTGAGGAGAGCGCCGTCCGGCGCGGGGCGCGGCTGACTGCGAACGGCAGGGCAGCCGCGCTCAGCATCTCAGGGATGCCACGCTGCCGCCGAACCTGCCCGGCCCAGCCCGGCGCGGCGCGGGTAGCAGCAAAAAAGATCAACGATGCCGCCATGATGAGGGGTGGCAAAAGTGCCACGCGCGAGCGCCTCTCTGGTGCAAGATGCCCTCCCAGACGCGCTGGGCAGTGGGCCGCAACTGCGAAAACGCGCGACTTTTCCGGGTTTGACCGGGGCATGGGAGTTGCTTCGCGCCCTCCCAGAGAATGGCAGCGAACGAGCCCGGCAAGACCGCCTTTCATGTGGTGGGCATCGGCGCCTCCGCGGGAGGCCTGGATGCCCTGGAACGATTCTTCGACACTCTCCCGACGGACACGGGGATGGCGTTTGTCGTCATCCAGCACCTGTCGCCGGCGTTCAAGAGCTTGATGGATCAGCTGCTGAGGCGGCACACCGAGCTGCCGATCCACCTGGTGGAAGACGGCATGCAGGTCGAGCCGAACCACATCTATCTGATCCCTCCCAAGAAGGAGATGATCATCTCGGATGGTCGGTTGCTGCTCAGCGAGCGTGAGCAGAACCAGGAGCTGGCGCTGCCGATCGACATTTTCTTCCGATCGCTGGCGCGCGACTGTGGCGCGCGCGCGATCGGCATCGTGCTCTCCGGGGGCGGCAGCGACGGCTCGCGCGGCATCCGTGACATCCACGCCGCGGGTGGCCTGGTGATCGTGCAGGACGGCGCGAGCGCGCAGTTCGACGGCATGCCGAAGACGGCGCGCGACGCGGGGGTGGCGCAGTGGGTGCTGTCGCCGGCGGAGATGCCGCGCGTGCTCCTGCAGTACGCGGCGGGCAAAGCCGGGCGAGAGCCGCTGGCGGGCGAAGCGGCCGAGCCCGAGGGCATCGGCGCGGTGTACAGCATGCTGCAGGATGCGTACGGCATCGACTTCACCCACTACAAGCCGAGCACCGTCACGCGCCGCATCGAGCGCCGGCTGTCGCTGGCTCGCTCGCACGACATCCGCGAGTACGTCAGCCATCTGAAGCAGGACAAGCTGGAGCTCGACGTACTGTACCGGGACCTGCTGATCGGCGTCACGCGCTTCTTCCGCGACGAAGAGGCGTTCAAGGTGCTGGAGCAGAAGGTCTTGCCGGAGCTGTTGGAGCGCACGCCCCCGGAGCGGCCGCTGCGCATCTGGGTGGCGGGCTGCGCCACCGGCGAAGAGGTCTACTCGCTCGCGATCGTGCTCTCCGACCTGCTGATCGAGCTCGGTCCGCGTCCGCTCAAGATCTTCGCCACCGACGTGCACCGCGGCTCGCTGGAGCGCGCGGCCCGCGCCATCTACGACGAGGAAGCGGTCCAGAACGTCTCGCCGGAGCGCCTGGCGCGCTACTTCTCGCGCGTCGGCAGCACGTTTCAAGTGGTGCCGGATCTGCGGCAGATGATCGTGTTCGCGCCGCACAACGTGATCCGTGACGCTCCCTTCACGCGGGTCGATCTGGTCGCCTGCCGCAACTTGCTCATCTACCTGCAGCCTTCGGCGCAGCAGAAGGTGCTGTCGCTGCTGCACTTCGCGCTCAATCGCGGCGGCATCCTGTTCCTCGGCTCCAGCGAGAACGTGGGCGCTTTCGGCCGCGATCTGGAGCCCGTCGACAAGCACTGGAAGATCTACCGCAAGCTGAGCGACGCGCGCACGGTCAGCGCGCCGCACCCGAGCGCGCTGCTGGCCGAGCCGCGCAGCGAGCTGGCGATGCCCGCGCCGGCGTCTCGCTATTCGCTGTCCCAGCTGCTCTCCACCTATGACGCGCTGCTCGACGACGTGATGCCGCCCAGCTTGCTGGTCAGCGAGCGCGGGGAGCTGATCCATAGCTTCGCCGGAGCCAGCCGCTTCCTGCATTTTCGCGACGGCCGGCCCGGGCTCGAGGTGTTCGACTGCGTGGACGCCGAGCTGAAGCTGGTGCTGGTGGGCGGGATCAAGCGGGCCCTGAATGAGCGCGCCCCGATCGTGTTCCGCGGTGTGCGCTTGGGCGGCGATGCGAGCTCATACAAGGTCACGCTGCGCAGCGTGCAGCGCCGCACCATCGGTACTCCACATGTGCTCATCTCCTTCGAGCTGCTGGAGTCGCCCGCGGAGCGGCGCGAGCAGCCCGAGACGGAGATCCAGCTCGACCAGGTCTCGCGCGAGCAGCTCGCCAACCTGGAGGTGGAGCTGAGCCATACCAAGCAGAATTTGCAGGCTGCGGTCGAGGAGCTGGAGACCTCGAACGAGGAGCTGCAGGCGTCGAACGAAGAGCTGCAAGCGTCCAACGAGGAGCTACAGAGCACCAACGAGGAGCTGCAGAGCGTGAACGAGGAGCTGTACACCGTGAACACGGAGTATCAGCGCAAGATCGGCGAGCTGACCGAGCTCGCCAACGACATGGACAATCTGCTGTCCAGCACGGATATCGGCACCATCTTCCTGGACAGCGAGCTGAAGATCCGGCGCTTCACGCCGCAGATCGCCGGCGCGTTCAGCCTGGTCGCGCACGACGTCGGGCGCTCGATCGAGACCTTCGCTCACCGCATGGATCACCCGGAGCTGGTCGATGAGCTGAAGCATGTGCTGCGGACCGGAGAGCGCGTCGAACGCCAGCTGCGCGACGTGGCCGGCAAGGCGTTGTTCCTGCGCATCTTGCCCTATCGCGCCAAGGGGCGCGTCGAAGGGGTGGTGCTGACGCTGATCGACATGACCAGCGTGCGCGCGGCGGAAGACGCGCTGTTTCACGAGCGCTACCTGCTCAACAGCTTGCTCGGCGGTGTGCCCGATGCGATCTACTTCAAGGACGCGCGCGGCCGCTTCATCCGCATGAACCGGTCCATGGCCGAGCGGCTGGGGCTCGGCTCGCCCGAGGAGGCGGTGGGCAAGACGGCCTTCGAGCTGTCCAATCAGCAGCGCGCGTTGGCGCTGCATCAGGAAGACGAGGTGGTGCTGCGTACGGGTGAGGCCCAGCTGTATCGCGAAGAGAGGCGCATCAATGCGGAGGGCCAGGAAGAGTGGGACCTGGTGAGCCGGCTGCCGCTGCACGATCGCGAGCAAATCGTGGGCGTGATCGCCATCTTTCGCTCCATCACCGAGCGCAAGCGCGCCGAAGGCGAGATCCAGGAAGCGGTGCGCCGGCGCGACCAATTCCTGGCCATGCTCTCGCATGAGCTGCGCAACCCGCTGGGCGCGATTGCCACGGCGTCGGCGCTGCTCAAAGCGGAGAGCCTTCCCGCGTCGCGCCCCAAGCTGCTGGACGTGGTGGATCGCCAGACGCAGCAGATGGGGCACCTGCTCGACGACCTGCTGGAGGTGACGCGTGTCACCGAGAACAAGATCGAGCTTCGCAAGCGCGTGATCGACCTGCGCACGGTGATTCAGGAGGCGACGGACGCGGTGCAGGCGGTGATGAAGGCGCGCGGACTCACGTTCGAGGTCTGCACGTCAGCCGAGCCGCTGTACGTGCACGGCGACCCGACGCGCCTGCAGCAGATCCAGGTCAATCTGTTGAGCAACGCCGCCAAGTACACCGAGCAGGGCGGCCACGTGACATTACACGCCGAGCGCGATGGGGACCAGGCGGTGCTGCGCATCAAGGACAACGGTGTGGGTATCGGCAAGGAGATGCTGGACTCGGTGTTCGAGCTGTTCGTGCAGTCGGCGCGCACGCTCGACCGCTCCGCGGGCGGGCTGGGCGTGGGCCTGACCCTGGCGCGCTCACTGGTCTCGATGCACGGCGGCACGATCAGCGCCCACAGCGAGGGTGAGGGCAAGGGCGCCGAGTTCGTGGTCCGGCTGCCGCTCTCGGAGGGCCCGCCCAGCGAGCGCTCGCCGCGCTCGGCCCCGAGCGTGAACGGCAAGGCCAAGGTGCTGATCGTCGAGGACAACGACGACAGCCGCGAGCTGATGTTTCAGCTGCTCGATCACGCCGGTCACGAGTGCCGCACGGCGAGCACCGGCACGAGCGCGCTGGAAGTGCTGCACGGCTTCGCGCCGGATATCGCCATCCTCGACGTCGGCTTGCCGGAGATGGACGGCTTCGAGCTGGCGCGCCGCATTCGCCAGGACCCGGCGCACGCGCACACCATCCTGATCGCGGTCACAGGCTACGGCCGGGCCTCAGACCATGCCGCCTCGCGCGAGGTCGGCTTCGATGGCCACCTGGTGAAGCCGGTCGACACCAACCACCTCTTGAACTTGCTCAGCTCCCTGCAGAACGGGCAGGGCATTCTGGGCGGCAACCGGGCAGAGCAGGCGCGCCTGAGTGACTCAGCGCGCCGCGCTCGCTGAGCTCAAAACAGCATGCCCTGCACGCCGAGTTGCAGAGCATTGCCGACCACGCCTGCGTCCAGATCGGTGTGCTGAAAGCCGAACATCAAGCGCAAGGCAGGGCCGGCGATCAGATAGTTGACGAACACGTCGATGGCCGACACGGTGAAGCCCTCGCGCGAGCCCATCTGGTAGCGCAGCAGCGGCTGGATCTGGCCGATGCCAATCCTGTCGGTGGTATACGCGGCCAGCAGGTAGAAGTTGTCCTTCACCGGCTCGTAGTCTCCGGCGAAATGATAGTAGGCAGCCTCGCCGGTCAGGTAGGAAGTGCCCGTGAGCTTGTACTCACCGAACACGCCGGCGTTGATCTCCGTGTAGTTGTCCGTGGTACCCGGTGGGGCGCCGGCGCCGGGCGGCGGAGCGCTGCCATCCTTCTGGTACTGCAGGCCGACGTCGATGGCGATGATGTTCTGCGCGCCGGAGTAAGTCGAGCTTGCGTAGTAGCCGTGCTCAGCGCCGATCGGCGCAAAGCTCACGCGAGCCGAGTAGAGGGGACTATCGCCGACGTTCGGCGCGAAGACGCCGCCGTAGTAGTGCACCTTGCCCTCGGCCGCTTCGCCCCACAACACAGCTCCGGCGTTGCGCCCGTAGGGCCCGGCATGTGGGGTAGCCGGGACCACGGCGGCCCCCACGGTGTACAGGCCCGGATAGTTCCAGGGCAGCATGAAGAACGGTCCGGCGAAGTTCGCCCGATCCACAGGGACGAGGAACTGCCCCGCCCACAGATGGAGGGGCTCGGCAAAGTCCACCGCCACGATCGCATCCAGGATGCCCACGGAGCCCGCCAGGCCGTTCGCGGCCAAGTTCAGCGTCAGGGTCACCTGGTCATGGACCTTGCCGCTGGCATTGAGCTCGCCGAACACCGTATCCATCGCCACGTCGTTCAGCGCCTTCGGGTTGTCGCTGCCTTGAACCCGCGCTCCGGCGCGCAACCAGACGCCCACGTCGATCTCTGGCTGGGGCGGCGGCGCGGGCGCGGCAGGCTGCTCTGCCGGAGGCGCAGCGGGCGCGGGAGGCGCGGGCGCGGAGTTGTCCGCCGCTGCCGGTACTTCCGCCGCTGGCTGCGGCGACGCATCTTGGCCCTGAGCGCGCTGTGTCGTCAGAGCGGCGCCGAGAATGCCCGCAATCCCCAGAGCGCGCGCGAAATGTCCTGTCGAATCCATGTCAGCATCTCCTCGCGGCCGGTGCCGGCGGCGGGCATTCGAACTCGCCCCGCGCCGTGGCCGACTTCCCTGCGTCTCCTGCTGAGGACCCACGTGGGCGCGGCTGCGCTGATGAGTGCCCCCGAGACGTCACTGCCCATGAGGAACGGCCGCCGCGCAGAAGGATTCATCGCCGAGCGAGAATCAGCGCGCACTTAGAGATGCAGCTCGCTCGACGGCGTGCGTCATTGCCCAGCACTGGCTCGCCCTCCGGGGGCTGCGCGCTGGCGCGCGCAGCGCTGCCTAGCGTTGGGACCAGCGGGCGGCCCAGAGCTCGGTGACGGAGACCCGGGTGCAGTAGGCACCGGCGATCGACAGCGACGAGCATTGCGGATCGTTCCAGCCGCTGACGATCAGTGAGCCGCTGTCGCTGGTCGCGCTCACGTCAGCCTGGAACTCGAAGCTGCCGCCGTTGAAGCTGGAGAAGTCGATCGCATCCTGGAGCCCGTAGCTGGGCACTGCCGCAGCTGCCAGAGCCGGATCTCTCAGAACGTCGAGAGAAGCCGCGCGGCTGTGCAGGGCGCCCGAGTTGGCTTCGCCCTGGAGTGTGGTCGAGATGCTGCCGTCCACGCGCCCGTCGCTGGAGCGCAGGCGCACCGTGGCGGGGAACGAGAGCGTCGTGGGAACCCCGACGCCGGCCTCGACGCAAGCGCGCTCGCCGACGCCGGTGTACTCCAGCTCCATCGTCGTGGCGCCGTCGTCGAGCAGCGCAGGGCTGGCGCCGTTGAGTTGCTGCAAGACCGCGTCGCGCGATACTCCGTCCACGCTGTGATCGGCCGAGACCAGGTACCTGCCGGCCTCACACCGCTCCCCGCCTTCGGGGAAGCTCGCGATCGTCGGGATGCTGCCGAGCTCTCCGCGGCCGTTGCTGACCAGGGTCACCAGCACCAGCTGCCCCGTGGCGCCCGCTTCGGACAGCGTCAGGGAGAGCCAGACCCGCGGTGACTGGCTGAAATCGAAGCCGGGTTTCACCGAGATCTGCGGATCGAACGAGCCCTGCAAGGTGTCGAGCGGCAGATACAAGGGCTGGAGCTGCGCGTAGTCGGGGCGCGGGGCCTCCAGCGTGGCCTGAACTCGTTCATCGAGCGCGCCGCCGGCAGTCGACAGATGCAGGTTCACGTCGAGGCCCAGCGAGGGCGCGCACCGATTGGCGGAGGCCTCGTCGAGCGGGACTCGCGTGAACACGCGCGCGCCGACCGGCTCGAACTCGAGCTGGAGCTGGGAGCTCCCCTGCTCGGGGCCAAAGCCCTCGAGCCGCGCATAGCTGTCGCCTGTGCCGTCGGGGCTGAGCCAGAGCAGCGATTCCGTGTGCGGCCCAGCGATCCAGCGGAACAGCTCGCTGGCGGTCGCGCCGATCGGCGTCGCCTCGTCCAGCCCCACGGCGCGCTGATCGACCTGGCACTGCGGGAGCCCATCGGGATTCGGGTCCAGCTCCTCGGGGTCGACCGGACGAGGGTCCTCCTTGCCGCACGCGCAGAGCAGCAGCGCAGCGAGCAGGGGCAGCGCGCGGTGCCGGGGCTTCGAGAGCCTGTCGCAGCCGCTCACTCGAAGCGCTCCCGGTACTGCTCGGCGTCGAAGCCGAGCAGCACGAAGCCCTTGCCCAACAGCAGCGGCCGCTTGATCAGCTTGCCGTCGGCCGCCAGCGCGTCGAGCGCCTCCTGCTCCGACATCTGCGGCAAACGCTCGCCGAACTTGCCGTCGCGGTAGCTCTGGCCCGAGCTGTTGAAGAACCGCTTCAGCGGCAAGCCGCTCTGCTTCAACGCCGCGGCCAGCTGCGCGCGCGAGGGCGGGCGCTGCACGATATCGATCGATTCGTATGTCACGCCCTGCGCGTCGAGGTACGCGAGCGCTTTGCGGCAGGTGCTGCACTTCGGATACTGATAGACGGTGGGACCCGGCACGGCCGCTTCTTAGCAGTTTTTGCAGGCACAGACTCCGCGCCGCGAGAGGCGCGTGGCCTGGCCGTGTGGCCAGTGTGGCGCACGGGGGCAAGGCAGGTGGAAACGCCCCGAATCGCCGCGGGAGGTGGTGTAATGCTCGGCGCGTGGACAGTGTGAAGCCTGGCAAGGTCTGGCTGGTCGGTGCGGGGCCCGGCGATCCCGGACTGATCACCGTGCGGGGCCGTGACTTGCTGGCCGCGGCGGACGTCGTGCTCTACGACGCGCTGTCGCATCCCGCGCTGCTCGAGCTGTGCCCGCCCTCCGCCGAGCTGCGCGACGTGGGCAAGCGCGGGGGCAGCAAGAACCCCTCCCAGGATTGGATCACCTCGCAGCTGATCGACCTGGCGCAGAGCGGGCGCAACGTGGTGCGCTTGAAGGGCGGAGATCCGTCCCTGTTCGCGCGCGGCGCGGAGGAGGCGCTGGCCCTGTATCGCGCCGGCGTGGAGTTCGAGATCGTGCCCGGCGTCTCGTCGGTGGTGGCGGCCTCGGCGTACGCGGGGATCCCGATGACCCACCGCGATCTCTCGTCCAGCGTGACCTTCATCACCGGCAGCGATCGCGAGGGCAAGAGCTGGTCGCCGGACGCCTGGAAGCGCCTGGCCACCGCGACCGAGACGATCTGCGTGCTGATGGGCATGCAGCGCATCGACGCGATCACGCGCGCGCTGATCGACGGCGGGCGCTCGCCGCAGACGCCGGCGGCCGTGGTGCAGTGGGCGGCGCGCCCCGCGCAGCGCGTGGTGACGGCGCCGCTCGCGCGCATCGCCGAGGCCTCGCGCGCGGCCGGGCTGAGCAACCCCGCGCTGATCATGGTGGGTGACGTGGTGTCGCTGCGCGAGGAGCTGCGCTGGTACGATCGCATGCCGCTGTTCGGGCGGCGGCTGCTGGTGCCCCGCCCCGAGCACCAGGCCGCGGGCACGGCGGAGGCGATCCGGCGCCGCGGCGCCGAGCCGATCGTGATCGCCAGCATCGAGATCGGTCCGCCCCCGGATCCCGACGCGCTGCGCACGGCCGCGCTGGGCGTGCAAAACTACGACTTCTGCCTGTTCACCAGCGCCAACGGCGTCGAGCGCTTCTTCGCGGCGCTGGCGGAGGTCGGCCGCGACGCGCGCGCGTTCAGCTCCTGCCGGATCGGCGCCATCGGGCCCAAGACGGCGCAGGCGCTCGTGCCGCATGGCATCCGCGCGGACCTGGTGGCGCGCGAGTTCGTGGGCGAGGCGCTGGCGCGCGAGATCCTGGAGATCGGCGGCGTGCGGCGCGTGCTCATCCCGCGCGCGCTGGTGGCGCGCGAGGAGCTGCCGGAGCTGCTGCGCGCCGGGGGCATGACGGTGGACGTGGTGCCCGCTTACGAGACGCACCCTGCCGGCGCCCAGCACCGGGACCGGCTGGTCACGCTGCTGCGCGGCGGAGAGCTCGACGTGGTGCTGTTCACGTCCAGCTCGACGGTGGACTCGCTGCTGGAGCTGCTCGGCGCGGACGCCGCCGCCCTGCTCTCGCGCGTGACGCTGGCCTGCATCGGGCCGATCACCGCGGCCACGGCGCAGCGCCACGGGCTGGAGATCGCGGTGACCGCCGATACCTACACGGTGGAGGGGCTGCTGGACGCGCTCGAGAAGCACTACGCGAGCTCCGTCAGCTGAGAGCGGATCGGCCGCCGGCTCAGAGGCCCCGCGGCCCTGGCAACACTGCCGAAATCTTCGCGACCCCGGCGTCTGGTGCAGTCGTCGGGTGAGCGCTGTCATCTTCGACCCCCTGCCGTACCCGCCGCCCGTCTCCAGCACCTTGCCCCGAGCGGGGCGCCGCGCGAGCCTCGACGCTGCCGACTTCAGCGCCACCGTGCTCGAGCACCTGGTGCACACCTGCGCCAAGGATCCGCACGAGGCCTCGGCGCTCGACCTGTACCACGCCTTTGCGCATACGGTGCGCGATCGCCTGGTGCACCGCTGGCTGGCCACGCAGAAGACGCACCTCGAGCGGGACGTCAAGCGCGCCTGCTATCTCTCCTCGGAGTTCCTGACCGGGCGCAGCCTCGGACTGTGCCTGATGAACATGGGCCTGTACGAGGCCGCGCTGCAGATCGCGTCGGACCTGGGCTTCGATCTCGGAAACATCCTGGAGCGCGAGGCTGATCCGGGCCTGGGCAACGGCGGGCTGGGGCGGCTGGCAGCGTGCTTCATGGATGCGCTGGCCACGCTGGAGCTGCCTGCGATCGGTTACGGCATCCGCTACGACTTTGGCATGTTCGAGCAGCGCATCGAAGGCGGGCAACAGGTCGAGCGCCACGACAACTGGCTCCAGCTGGGCAACCCGTGGGAGCTGCCGCGCCACGAGGACGTGCAGACCGTGCGCTTCTACGGGCGCGTCGATTTTCGGCACGACGAGCAGGGGCGGCTGCGCGCGAGCTGGGTCGACACGCGCAACGTGATCGGCTTGCCGTACGACTCGTTCATCGTCGGGCACCGCACCGACACGGTCAATACGCTGCGGCTCTGGGCCGCGCGCGCCACGCGCGACTTCAACCTCGAGTTCTTCAACGAGGGCGACTTTCGGCGCGCGGTGGAAGAGAAGATGGACACCGAGAACATCTCGAAGGTGCTCTATCCCAATGACCAGAGCGAGAAAGGCAAGGAGCTGCGCCTGGAGCAGCAATACTTCTTCGTGGCGTGCTCGATCGCCGACATCGTCAAGCGCTACAAGCGCCGGCACTCGAGCTTCGAGGCGCTGCCGGACAAGGTGGCGATCCAGCTGAACGACACCCACCCCGCGATCGCCGTCGCGGAGCTGATGCGCGTGCTGATCGACGACGAGCTGCTCGACTGGGACGCAGCCTGGGCGATCACCGAGCGCACCGTCGCCTACACCAATCACACGCTCATGCCTGAGGCGCTCGAGCGCTGGCCGGTGGCGATGTTCGAGCGGCTGCTGCCGCGCCATCTGCAGATCATCTACGAGATCAACCTGCGCTTCTTGCGCCGCGTGCAGACGCGCTGGCCCGGCGACACGGAGCGCATGCGGCGCATGTCGATCATCGAGGAGGGGCCGAAAAAGCAGATCCGCATGGCGCACCTGGCGACGGTGGGGGCGCACAGCGTCAACGGCGTGGCCAAGCTGCACACCGAGCTGATCAAGACCCAGCTGCTGAGCGACTTTTACGAGCTGTGGCCCGAGCGCTTTAACAACAAGACCAACGGCGTCACTCCGCGGCGCTGGATCCTACACGCCAACCCGCGGCTGACCCGCGTGATCAGCGCGCGCATCGGTTCGAGCTGGATCGATCGCGACCTGTCCGGACTGCAAGCGCTGCTCGCGTACGCGGACGACGACTCGCTCCTGCAGGATCTGATCCGCGTCAAGCAGGAGAACAAGCGCGATCTGGCCCGGCTGGTCGCCGAGCGCACCGGCGTGCAGCTCAACCCGCGCGCCTTGTTCGTGACGCAGGTCAAGCGCATCCATGAGTACAAGCGCCAGCTGCTCGCCTGCCTGCAGATCGTCTCGCACTACCTGAGGCTCAAGCGCGGCGCGGGCGACGATGAGGCGCCGCGCGTGTACATCTTCGCGGGCAAGGCGGCGCCGGGCTACGCGATGGCCAAGCTGCACATTCGCTTGCTCAACGACCTGGCTTCGGTGGTGAACGCGGACCCGATGATGCAAGGGCGGCTGGCGGTGGCGTTCGTGCCCAACTACGGCGTGTCGCTGGCGGAGTGCATCATCCCCGCCTCCGAGGTCTCGCTTCAGATCTCCACGGCCGGTACCGAGGCTTCGGGCACCAGCAACATGAAGCTGGCCTTGAACGGCGCGCTCACCATCGGCACGCTCGACGGTGCGAACATCGAGATCCGGGACGCGGTGGGCCACGAAAACTTCTTCCTGTTCGGGCTCACCACGCCCGAGGTCGGCGAGCTGCGCGCGGCGGGCTACCGGCCTCGAGCGTTCATCGAGCGCAGCCCGGCGCTGCAAGAGGCGCTCGATCTGATCGGCTCCGGCTTCTTCAGCCTGGGAGACCGAGATCGCTTCGCGCCGATCGTCCAGGACCTGCGCCAGCGCGACCACTACATGGTGTGCGCCGACTTCGACGACTACCTCGCCGCCGAGGCCCGCGCCGCCCGGGCCTACGAGGACCCACGGGACTGGGCGCGGCGCTCCCTGTTCAACATCGTGGGCGCGAGCGCCTTCTCCAGCGACCACACCATCCAAAAGTACGCGCAGGAGATCTGGGGGATCGAAGCCACCAAGACCGATCTGGAGTGCGTCTCGCTGGGGCCCGGGCGCGCAAAATAGGCGAAAAGAAACAGGGATGGCTCGGAGCCTGCGCCGCACCAGTCCTCACCAGGATGTGCCCACCGGCCCCACCCGCGCCGGCGTCGTGGCGCGCCCGCGCGCTCCGAAAGCAGCGTGGCAAGACCAGTTCAACCTGCACGACCGCTCGTGCAACGCAGCGCTCGAGGCGAGATCTGAGCAGTGAGACTGTGATATTCTACCCCTTGGTCTCCGCGTCGCGCGGCAAAGACAGTGGGCGGAGGCAGCTCGGCATCTTCCTTTTCAATCACTCCCACTGACTGAAAGCAGAGGTGATGCAATGGCGACGGTATCTCAGTTGTTGGCGCTCAAGGGGCGCACGGTCCACACGATCGACAGGTCCGCGACCGTGTTCGAGGCGATTTCCAGGATGGTCGAGCGCAACGTGGGCGCGCTGCTCGCGCTGGAGGGCATGCGACCCGTCGGGATCCTGACCGAGCGCGACTACCTGAGGAAGGTAGCGCTGCACGGTAGAGCCTCCCGCACGACGCGCGTGGAGGAGATCATGTCGACGGAGCTGATCTCTGTCGGGCTGGATACCGGCGTCGAGGAGTGCATGAGCCTGATGACGCGCAACCACATCCGGCACCTCCCGGTGCTCGAGGGCGCCGAGATCGCCGGCATCGTCTCCATCGGGGACATCGTCAAATTCCTCGCCGGAGACCGGCTCGCGCAGATCGAGCAGCTCACGGCCTACGTCCAGCGCAGCGAAGGCGTCTACACCTACCAGGCATAACGACAGGGATGCGACAGGGGATCGCCCAGGCGCCAGGAAGACTCTCCCGGCGCCCTGGCGTTCTCTCGAGCGCCGTCAGCTCGGGAGGACGCCGGCCTGCTTGGCCGTGTGGGTGGCGATCGCGTCCATCAGCGGCGGGGACAGGCAATCGTACGGCTCCAGCTTCAGCTCCTTGAGCCGGGTGCGCACTTGCGCCATGCCCTCCGGCTTGAAGCCGGACTCGATGATCGAGGACACGAAGGCCGCGAACTCCGGCGCTGCCCAACCCGACTGCGGGGAGAGCTCCGTGTGTACGAAGTCGAAGCCGTAGAAGGGGTGGTTCTTGTTCTCGATGCGCCCGTACATGTGGACGCCGCAGCCCTTGCAGGCGTGACGCTGGATCGGCGCCGCCGGGTTGACGACCTGCAGCTTGTCGGCGTTCTCGGTGACGGTCAGCTTGTCGCGCCCGACGACCGCGACCTGCGAAAAGAGCGCGCCTTTCGGCTTCCAGCACTTGGTGCAGCCGCAGACATGGTTGAAGGCGGTCTGCGCCGCGATTCTCACCGTGACCGGGTTCGACGGGCACTTGCACACCAGAGTGCCGCCGGAAAAGTCGCTCGCGCCCGGCTTCACGCCGCCGTCTACTGCAGGATGAATCGAGATCGCCATGCTGTGGGCCTCCCTTGCCTGTTCTGAGTTTGGAGAGGCGCCGCCCCCGAGCGTCGCCCCGTTGCCCGCGCGAGCATAGGCCAGCTCGGCGAGCAGCGACCAGCTTCGTTGCGGCCGCGCAGGACCCTGCGGCAAGCGCAGTCGAAAATGACAAACCCCGTGCAAACGGGCGCGCAGCGGATCGCACTGCTCGGCGGGAGATGGCGGTGTTGCAGACAGCTCAGAACGGCACTTCGTCAGGCGGGTCCGGTTCTCGTGACGCGCCGGAGCGCGGCTCCTCCGCCTGGGCTTCGGCGCGCGTCAGCTTCAGCACTTCCAGGCTGTTGAAGTACTTGACCTCGCCCTGGCGGCTCGTCCACTCACGGCCGCGCAGCGCGAACTCGATGTGCACGGCGTCCCCCTCGTTGTACCCGTCGAGCTCCGAGCAGCGCCTGCCGGTGAGCTGAAAGAGCACGTACTGCGGGTACCTGCCTTCGAGCGCCAGCACGAACTCACGCTTGTTGAACTTCTCGGTGACCTGCTGCTCGTCATAGAGCTTGTGCAGCTTGCCGGTGACTTCCAGTGCCATGCGGCCAGCATAGGCGAGATGGGCGCGCGACGGCGCGACGATTTGCCCAGGACGGCGGCCGGCGTGGCTACTTCCGCGGCCGAGTCAGCCCGAGCGCGCTGAGCCGGTAGACCAGGGTGCGGCGCGAGACGCCGAGGCGTTGCGCTGCCGTGGCCTGGTTGCCGCCGGACTCCTCGAGCACCTTGAGCAAGCGCCGGCGCTCCAGCTCCGTGAGCTCGCGCTCCAGGCGCGCGCGCGCGTCGCCGAGCGACTCGGTGAGCGGCTCGCCCGGCGGCTCGGCGCCGCTGCTGCTGCCGCCGCGCGCGATCTTTTGCGGCAGGTGCTCGAGCTCGATGCGATCGGACTGGCACAGCGCGACGGCGCGCTCGATCGCGTTGCGCAGCTCGCGCACGTTGCCGGGCCAGGCGTGGTGCAAAAGCGCGGCGAGCGCCGCGGGCGAGAGCTCGATCCGCTGCGAACGGCCTTGCTCGACGCAGGCGCGCGTGAGAAACAGCCGCGCCAGCGGCGCGATCTCGACCCGCCGCTGGCGCAGCGGCGGCACGCTGAAGCTGGCGCCGTTCAGCCGGTAGAAGAGGTCTTCGCGGAACCGCTGCTCGGCGATCTCGCGCTCCAGATCGCGATGCGTGGCGGCGATGAAGCGCACGTCGACGTCGCGCGCGGCGCGCGCGCCGACGCGCAGCAGCTTGCGCTCTTCCAGTACGCGCAGCAGCTTGACCTGGACGGCGGCCGGCAGCTCGCCGATCTCGTCCAGGAAGAGCGTGCCGCCCTGCGCGGTCTCGATCAGCCCGGGGCGCGCGCGGGTCGCGCCGGTGAAGGAGCCACGCTCGTAGCCGAACAGCTCCGCTTCCAGCAGTTGCTCGCTCAGCGCGGCGCAGTTCAGCGGCAGAAAAGGACCCGCCGCACGGGGCGAGCGGCGATGCAGCTCGCGGGCGACCACCTCCTTGCCCACGCCCGTTTCACCCAGCACGAGCACGCTCAGCTGGCTCGCCGCCACGTGCTCGATCTGCGCGTACAGCGCCAGCATCTCGGGCGCTTGCACGAGCGTGCCCAGCGCGGCTGCTGCGCTCGGCGCGCTGGCGCCCGCTGGCTCCTCCAGCGCGGCGCCGAGGCGGCTCGTGATCTCGCTCGTGCGGCGCAGGCGCGCGCGCACGGCCTCCAGCAGCTCCCCCATGATGAACGGCTTGGTGACGTAGTCGTCGGCGCCGAGATTCATGCCGGCGCGCAGCCCTTCGCGGTCGGCGCGAGCGGTCAGGAAGATGAAGGGCGTGCCGCGCGTCGGCGCGTGGCTGCGGATCGCGCCGAGCACGGAGTAGCCGTCCATGGCCGGCATGCCGACGTCACACACGATGATGTCCGGTGAGCGGGCCCGGGCGAGCGCGACGCCGTCGGCGCCGGTGCTGGCCATGATCACCTCGAAGCCCTCCTCGGTGAGCAGCTGATTGACGTTGTCCAGCAGCTCCGTGTCGTCGTCGATGATCAGAATGGTGGGCATGATGTGGTAACTCCTCATTCCGCGCTCGGCAGGGCCAGCAACGGCAGCGCGTCGCTGGCGGCCGGCTCTGCCAGCGGCAGTTGCACGATGAACTTGGTGCCGCGCCCCACCTCGCTCTGTACCTCGACGGTGCCGTGCTGCGCTTCGACCGCACGCTTGACCACCGCCAGCCCCAGGCCGCTGCCCTGCACGGTGCCCACGTTGCTGGCGCGCTGGAAGCTGACGAACAGCTGCGGCAGGTCCTGCTTGGGGATGCCGATGCCGCGATCTTCGAGCGTGCAGGTGAGCTTGCTCTCCGTGACCGAGAGGTCGAGCAGGACCGGGCTCTCCGGTGGCGAGTACTTGAGCGCGTTGTCGAGCAGGTTGCCGAGCACGTGGCTGAGCAGCCGCTGATCGAGCCGCACCCAGTCGGCGCCCGCGCAGGTGATGCGCACCCGCTCGCGCGCGCCGGGCGAGCGCTCCAGGCCCTGCAACAAGCTCGCGCAGAACTCGGTCAGGTTGAGCTCCTCCGGCACCGGCAGCAGCACGCCTGCCTCGGCCCGGCCGATCAGCAACACCTCGTCGAGCATCTCCGTCATGCGCAGCGCCGCCGCGCGGATGCGCTGGAAATGAAGCGAGCGCCGCGCCTCGTCCCAGCGCGCCGCGTAGGCCTCGAGCATCTCGCTGGAGGAGAGGATGGTGGTCAACGGATTCTTGAACTCGTGGGCGGTGGCGGACACGAAGCGCGTCTTCAGCTCGCCCAGCTCGTGTTCCTTGCGGCGCTCCAGCTCCAGGGCGCGATTGGCCTGTTCGAGCTCGGCGCTGGCGCGCCGCAGCTCGGCGCGGCTGGTCTGTAAGCGCAGCACGAGCTCCGTCAAGCCCAGCGAGATACTGGCGAAGCCCAGGATCACGATGTAGCCGAGCCAGCTGCGGCGGGCCAGGCTCGCCGCGCGCTGGCGGGCGGCGTAGCTCTCGTAGAGCTCCAGCGCCTCGTGCGCGAGCGGCAGATCGAGGCTGGCGCGCACGGCGTCGGCCACGGCCGCGCGGCGCTCCAGGATCGTGCGGCCGTGGCGCTGCAACAGCTCCAGGCGCCGGCTGAGCTGAGGATCGCCCCGGCTGGGTGGGCTGGAGCCGCCGATCTCGGCCAGCGCGGCCTGCAAGCGCTCGGCTGCCTCCTGCGGCGGGAGCACGTCGAAATGCGCGAGCGCTTCGAAGCCGTGGGTCACGGCCAGCTCGAAGCGCGGGTGGACGCCCGCCGGGACGCGCTGCTTCAGCTCCTCGAGCAGCACCGGGAAGTACTGCCGCGAGTTGCGCAGCACGGCCTGGTCGGACGCGAAGCGCTGGATGGAACGGCGCTGCCGCGCAGCCAGCTCGCTGGCACGGCCGAGGCGCTCGGCGAAGCCCGGCCCGAGCTCGAAACCCAGCGCCGCCGGTGGCATCACCAGATCGGCGAGCAAGTTCCGCAGCTGCCGCGCGTGCTGCGCCAGATCGTCATAGTGGGACACGATACCGGAGTGCGCGCGCAGCAGGTCTTCATCGATCTGCGCGGCGACCAGGCCCACCTGGCGGACGTCCGCGCGGAAGCTGGCCTCGGCGGCGGGGTCGAGGCTCTGGCTGAGCCAGAGCGCCGCCGTGCCGACGCAAGCCAGCGCGCAGCTCACAAACAGCGCACGCAGCAGCCGCCACCCGTGGCTCATGGTGCCCCCGGCGGCCCGGGGGGATACCCGGAACGCTTCTGCCCCGTGAGCGTGCTCAGGAAGCTGACGATGCTCTGTGTCTCGTCCAGGCTGAGCAGCTCGCCGAGCTGCACGTCGGCCATGATGTCGACCACCTCGCTGAGCGTGCCGGCGGAGCCGTCGTGCAGATAGGGCGCGCTGAGCGCGATGTTCCGCAAGGTCGGCACGCGAAAGACCTGCGGCGCCTGGCCGGGCTCGGCCGCGCGATACTCGCGCATCACGCCCAGCCGCTGGAACAGGTTGCCGCCGAGCAACTTGCCCTGATGACAGCTGATGCAGCCGCGGCTCTCGAACAAGCGGAAGCCGCGCGCGGCTTCAGCCGAGATGGCGCCGGCATCGCCCGCGAGCCAGCGGTCGAAGGGCGAGTCCGTCGAGCTGAGGGAGCGCTCATATTCGACCAGCGCGGCGCGCACGTTCGCGGCGGTGAGCCCGTCGCTGAAGACGCTGGCGAAGCGCGCCTTCCAGCCCGGGGCGCGCCCCAGCCGCTCCGTCACGGCTGCCCAGGTCGTGGCCATGATGTCCGGATTCTCGATCAGGGCGTCGGCGTGCTCGGCGAGGTTGTCGAACGCGCCGCTCCAGGTGAAGTAGAAGTAGTACTCCAGGTTGAAGAGCGAGGGCACGTTGAGGGCCGTCGCCGGCCGGCCCGGGGCCAGCGTATGGGCGGCGCGATCCGCCCAGCCTCGAGACTCGAAGTGGCAGCTGGCACAGCTCACCCGTTGGTCTCCGGACAGGAGCGGGCTCGCAAACAGGCTGGCCCCGAGCGCCACGCGGCCTTCGTCGAGCGCGCGGCTCGGCGGCAGCGCGGGGATGGGGTCCGTGGTCTCCGACGCCGCCGGCGGCTCGCGGTCGCGTGGGTCCGCGCTCCGCGCGCCCTGCGCGGCGCTCGGCTGCTCGCCAGCACAGCTCGCGAGCAGCAGCGCTCCCAGCCACCGCAGCCTCACGGCGTCAGCCTACCTCCGGCGATCGAGCGCCGGCAGCGGCGGGCTGCACGGGCCAACCTCGACGGTGCAAATGGCGCCGCAGCGCGCGCCGCCCGACCTGCAGCCGCGCGGCCACGGTGGCGACGGGCGCGGCCTGCTCGAGCGCGATCTCCGCGACGCTGTGCTCTTCCAGCAAACTCGCGAGCAACACGCTGCGCTGCTCCTGGCGCAGCTGCTCCAGGGCGCTCGTGAGCAGCGCGCAGAGCTGCCGTGAGGCCGCCCAGTCGTCGGGCGCGCAGCTCGTGCCCGCGCGCTGCGCGTCCAGATCCAGGGGCGCGAAGCTGCGGCGCCGCGCCTCGCGCCGCAGCGCGCGCAGCCGGTTGTACGAGACGTAGCGCGCCGTCTGATACAGCCAGGCGCGCCGATCGTCGTTCGCGTCGACCTCTTTCTCCCGCCGGTGCGAGATCAGCAGCACCTCCTGGGCGGCGTCCTCCACGTCGGCGGAGGGCACGCCGAAGCGGCGCATCAGGCGCGTCACGAAGCTCCGCTGCTCGCTGAGCCGCGGCAGCGCTCTCGCGGGGGCTCCGGGAGAGCGCCGAGAATGAAAGGTCGGTGCGGTCATGGCGGTGTCCTTGGGTAGCGCGTTTTGGGCGTCGGGTCTCGGCCGTGCTGACGACGGGAAGGAAAGTGCAAGGCCCGGGCCCAGGGCGTGCAGCCGCGATTTCGCCGGGTTGGCGGCTGCGCTGGCGCAGCTGCGCAAGCCCTTTGCGCAGGGCAGCGCAAGCGCCTTGCGCTGGCGGCTCGTTCGGCCCGGCACCAGCTTGCCGAGGCTCTTTTTTTTCATGACCGGGGCCCCGAGCGGACAGATCCTTCCGATGACACAACTTCGCCCGACGTTCTCCAAGTATCGCCTGCTGGCCCGCCTGGCGAGCGGGGGATGGCGGATGTGTTCCCGGCTGCCAGCGGTTTTGCCGGCGGCGCGAACAAGCTGCTGGTGCTCGAGGTGCTGCGCCACGACCTGCCGCGGGAAGAGCGAGCAGCCTTCGCGCGCAGGTTCGAGGACGAGGGGCGGCTCGCGATGCGCCTGAATCATCCGAGCATCGTCCAGTCGTACGAGGTCGGGGCAGAGCAGGGCCAGAGCTTCATCGCGATGGAGTATCTGGAGGGGCAGCCGTTCAGCGCCGTCCAGGAGCGCGCCTTTACCAGCGACGCTCAGGCTCTGCCGGGAGAGAAGCTGTCGCTGGAGATGCAACTCCACGTGCTCTGCCAGGTCCTGGAGGGGCTCGAGTACGCTCACTGCCTCGGCGACTACGATGGCCGGGGGCTCGACATCGTACACCGCGACGTGTCGCCTCAGAACGTGTTCGTGACCTACACGGGGCACACCAAGCTGGTCGACTTCGGCATCGCCAAGACGCTCGAGTCGCACAGCAAGACGGCGACCGGAGTGGTCAAGGGCAAGGTCCCCTATCTGTCGCCGGAGCAGGTCAAGGGCGGGCCGGTGGATCGCCGCGCGGATCTGTTCAGCGTCGGGGTGATGTTGTGGGAGTCGGTCGCGCGCCGCCGCATGCACGGCGACGCGACCCTGTACGAGATCCTGCGCCGCCTGGTGAACGGTGAGCTGCCCGCGCTGCGCGAGGCCGTACCGGATGTGGACCCAGAGCTGGAGCGCATCGTCACTCGCGCCCTGGCGCCGGAGGCGGAGCAGCGCTTCCCGAGCGCGGCTGCGCTGCGCGAAGAGCTGCAGCGCTTCCTGGCGGGGCGCCCGAAGGTCGACCCCCACGCGATCGGCGAGATCGTGGCGCGCGATTTTGCACGCGAGCGCCGGTTCATTGCGGAGTTGATCCGCAAGGAAATGAACGAAGCGGACGCGCCCACGCTGCGCGTGGAGCACGGCCCCGCCGCGCCGCTCGAGCCCGCGCTCTCCCTGCTGCCCACGCACCGGGCGCCGGGGTTGCGCAGCCTCGATACGGGGCCGACGCGAGTGGCCGATACGGTCGAGCACCTGGAGCTCGCGGGCGCCGCGAGTGAGCGACCTGTCGCCACACCCGTGCACGTGACGCTGCCGGCGGGGCCTCGCCGCTGGCTCGCGGCCGTGGCCGCGATCGGTGTGCTCAGCTGCGTCGCGGCGTGGGGCGTGCAGCGTGCTTCCGCCGTGCGGCAAGCCACGGCGCAGGCGCGCGCCCCGGGGACGAGCGCGGCGCCGCGCAGCGTGAGTCTGCGCATCGGGGCATATCCTGGGGACGCCACGATCACGCTCGATTCCGAGCCCCTCCCGCGCAATCCGTACCAGGGCCGGCGCGGCGCGGATCTGGGCCCGCACACGCTGGAGGTGAGCGCTCCGGGGTACCTCACGCAGCGCTACGAGGTGCTGCTCGATCGCGATCTGGATGTCGATCTGGCGTTGCTGCCGGTGCCGGCGCAGGTCGGGTCTTCCGTGGCGGCGGAGCTGCGGCGCGCCGGGGCCTTGCCGCGCGCCGCGCGCGTGCCGAGCCGCCTGCCGGCAGCGGGGGCGCGGCCATGAGCAGGACATCCGGCGGCTTCGAGTGCGCGGGGGCGGATGAGACGGCGGCGCGCCCCGTCCCGCGCCTCGTGCACCACACCAAGTTCCTGGTCCGCGTGCTGCAGGGGCCCGACGCGGGTGAGGCGCGTGAGCTCGCCGGCAGCCCGCTGCGCGTGGGCAGCGCGTCGGACAACGACCTGGTGCTCGCCGACGACAGCGTGTCGCGCCGGCACTGCGCGATCGAGCCTCTGCCCGCCGGCGTGCGCGTGCGCGACGAGGGCTCGACCAACGGGGTGTTCGCGGGCGGCGTGCGCGTGTTCGATGCGCTGTTCACGGGGCCCGTGGAGCTGCGGCTGGGCGACAGCGTGCTCGCGATTTCGCCCTCGGGCGAGAGCGTGGCCCGGGAACAGCTGACCACCGACCGCTTTTACGCGCTGGTCGGGCGCGCGCCGGCCATGCGCGAGCTGTTCGCGGATCTGGCCCGGATCGCGCCCAGCGACGTGACCGTGCTGATCGAGGGCGAGACCGGCTCCGGCAAGGAGGTGGTGGCGGAGTCGCTGCACGCCGCGAGCCGGCGCGCGCGGGGTCCGTTCGTGGTCTTCGATTGCGGCGCGGTGGCGCCGAGCTTGATCGAGAGCGAGCTGTTCGGGCACGAGCGCGGAGCTTTCACGGGTGCCGTCGCGGCGCGCGCGGGCGTGTTCGAGCAAGCCGAGGGCGGGACCTTGTTCCTGGACGAGCTGGGTGAGCTGCCGAAGGATCTGCAGCCCAAGCTGCTGCGCGCCCTGGAGCGGCGCGAGGTGCGGCGCCTGGGATCCCAGCGCGTGCTGCCCGTCGATGTGCGGCTGGTGGCGGCCACGCACCGCAACCTGGCCGCGGAAGTGCAGCGCGGGAACTTCCGCCAGGACCTGTACTATCGCCTGGCCGCGGCGCGTGTGCGAGTGCCGCCCCTGCGCGATCGCATGGAGGACTTGCCGCTTCTGGTCGGGCATTTTCTCGGCCGCAGCAAGCCGCCGCGCAGCGCGCAGGAGGTGCCCGCGCAAGTCTGGGAGCTGCTGAGAGCGCATCGCTGGCCGGGCAACGTGCGCGAGCTGGCGCACGCGGTCGAACGCTTCCTGGTCACACCGGAGCGCGTGCTGGCGGAGCCGGCGGCGGTCACGCCGATCGAGGTGGGGGAGGCCGGGCCCGCGCGGGCATTGCGCGAGGCGCGGCGCGAGGCCAGCGAGGCCTTCGAGCGCGCCTATGTCAGCGGCGTGCTGCGGCGCACGCAGGGCAACGTGACGCGCGCGGCGGCGATCGCGGAGGTGTCGCGGCAGATGCTGCAGAAGCTGATGCGCAAGCATGGGATGGGTTGACGGAGGGACATCCCGCGACGCCCGTGGTATGCCGGGTGGACGTCGAGCTCGTTGGCAGCGCGGCTCGGCTCGTCGAGCAGCGGGTGGTTTCACCGACGGGCGTTTGCCGCGACGTGGTCGAGGCGGACTTACGTCTGACCTTGACCAGCGCCGACGGCGCCTTCGCGCAGAGTTTCGAGGGCCCGGCCTTGCTCACGCCGGAGCGCGAGCTCTGCGCTTCCGGGGCCGCTGCGCGTCCCGCTCGAGGTCGTCGCTAGCTTCCTGCCGGGCAGCGAACAGCTCCAGCGGGCACGGCTCGTCGCGACCGGGCTGCCCTGCAGCGTCGAGTCGTATCATTCGCCGGCGGAGTTCGTCAGCGAGTGCGGGGACTGGGGAGCCCGCAGGGGTTCTCCTGTCCGGGCGGGGCCCCGATCCGCACCGAAGTGCGTCTCGGCCGAGTGCGCATGTACAGCCGCTGACGGCGGCGGGGTGGGTTCCCCTCGGCACTGCCGGCTTCAATGCTGCGAAATGCCGCGTGTGCTCGAGGACGAGTGCGCCGCCGCCGCCGCGCGACGCCGTTGCGTAGGCAGATCGTCGACGCGCAGCACGGCGGGGACCGCTTCGCTCGGCCGATCCACGCTGCTCGCCGTCGGCTCCGGTTCCGGCGGGGCCATGCAGGCGGCCTCGTCCGCCGGGGACAACGCGTGCAAGGTGGTGTCGATCACGGGCGCTGGCGTGCCGTCCTCCGCATGCGGCACGGCCAGTGACACGCCGACCCTGGCCAGCAGATCACCGGCGTTGGGCCAGGAGACAGTGAGCAAGCCGAGCGCGCCACCGACCAGGGCTCCGAGCGCGAGCCAGCGGCCGTATCGCTTCGAGGGCTGCGGCGGAGCCAGCCGTGGGAGCGCCGCGGACGGCTGCGGAGCGGGCAGCTCCACCGCGTGTGGGGAGAGCGTATTGGAGACTCGCGAGGCCGTCGAGCAGGGCTCGGAAGCCGGTGGCGGCTGCTCGCCGAACGTGCCGAGCTGCAGCCGGCTCCAGCGCTCGGCGCTGCTGCCCATGCCGGGCGCCCCCAGCTGTTTCATCGCGCGTGCTGCCTCGAGCATGGCCGCCGCCGGCACCTGTGAGGTGACCAGATCCTTTTGCAGCTGATCGCGGTCGCGAAAGACGTGTCGCTCCGCCTGCGCCGGCTCGAGGCTGGCGGTCGGAGGCAGCGGGGATTCGCTGAGCACGTCCTTGGCCAGCAATCGCAGGCGCGGATAGTGCGCGACCGGCACTGGAGGGGGCGCATCGCTCCTGGCGGCGCGTGCAACACGCCGGCTGCCGGCCGTCACACGCGGAAAGGCGGCGGCCAGCTCGACCACCTGCATCGCGGGCAACCACTCGCCCCAGCCGTGTTTCCAGACCAGCGTGTACGGCGGCAGCTCTCCGCGCGCGAGCCAGGAGATGAGCTGCTCGGTGGAGGCCCACTCCGGGGCGCCGTGCTCGGTGGCCCATGCCCACGTCATTGCGGCCTCGGTTGCGGACGGCGCTGGGCTGTCGTTCGCTGTCGAGGCACTCAGATCGGTCTCGGGGAGCTCGTCGTGCGACATGTCGATCCTCCTGAGCTCGTCTTCGAGGGGTGCCGCAGGGAAAGCAGCACTGCCTGGCGAGGGGCAGCGGCTGATGCGGGCCGGCAGGCTCCGCGGGGCCGAGCGCCTCGAAAACGCGTCGTCACACGATGACACATCACGCGCGCGGAGCAATTCGTGGAAGCGCTGCCGAGGCGCAAAGACACAAGCGCCCAGAACGGGTGCGCAGGGCCCGCTCGGTGGTCGCCCTCGACCGGTGTTTCTCGCTGTCACATCGCGGGGTTCAGCGCTGCAACCGGGCGCAATGCAGGACATCGCGCGACGCGTCGCGAACGTTTGACGGCATAGGTCATGGATGACTCGGTGAGACGCGTGTGGAAAGCGTGACGCGAACAGTCACGCGACAACACGCTCGATGCGTAGCCTCAAACACTCACAGGTCACTCGCGGAACGCGCGCGCAGGAGGATCGCGGCAGCGGAAGAGCTACCGGGGCGTGACGCCAGGCCAGTCGAAGACCAGGGCCTCGCCCACCGGCAGCGCGCGCCACAAAGGCGCGAGCGCGTTCAGTCGCGCGACGATCCGAGCGACCTCCGCCGCTTCCTCGGCGTTGGGCACGGGCGCGGTTCGTGCGGGATCCGCTGCTTGACCGCGCTGTCGCCGCCACGTCACGTCGCACAGCGCCGCCAGTCGCTCCGAGCGCGCCAGCTCGTTGCCGCCCTGCGCGTCCTGGGCGCGCAGCGCGCGCTCGCGCTTGCGCTGCTTGCGTTGCTGGCGAGCTCGCGCGCGCGGGCTCTCGTCTCGCTCCGTGCTGGCGATGAACGTGCCCGCCCCTCGCGCGGCGCGGCCGTAGACGCCGTTGGTGAGGCCCAGCTCGGCCTCGACCACGTAGTGCACGAGGTCGTGCGGGATGTCATCATCGTAGCCGGGCGCTGGGTCCATCGCTTGCGCTGCTTCGCCGGCGGGTGTGACGATGACGGCGTAGCGCCGGGCGCCGGTGCGCCGGAAGGCGACGTTCATCGCAGCTCGAGCAACTCGCGGCGTGGAGGTCACGTCAGCCTCGATGCCGGAGGAGCTGCCGGGTCGCAGGCAAGACTCGCGCGCTCGGGCTGCTCACTCGCAGCTGCGCAGCGCACGCCACAGCGCGTGCGGGGCGTTCGCGCCCGCACCCCGGTCCGAAGTGAAGAAGAGCTCGCGACCATCTGCGCTGACGGCGACGTTCATATCATTGGCGGCGCTGTTCAGCCCTGCCAGATTGACGGGCGCGCCGAAGTCGTCCGACTTGCTGGCGCGCGTGCTCATCCAGAGGTCGAGCTTGCCCGCCCCATTGGCGCGGTCGGACGCGAAGAAGAGGGTGAGCTCGTCTGGCGTCAAGCTCGCCCCCTCCTCGCTGCTTGCCGTATCGAGCTCGCTGATCCGCTTCGGGCTGCCGAAGGCGCCGGCGCGCGCCGCGCGCGTCGCCGTCCACAGGTCGTAGCCACCCGAGCCGCCGGCGCGGGCGGAGCTGAAGTAGAGGGTGAGCTCGTCGGGCGAGACCCAGGGCAGATGGTCCGAGGCCGCGCTGTTGACCCCAGGCACCAGGCTCGCGCTCTCGAAGCTGTCGAGGGGGTTGGCTCGCGTCGCGACATACAGGTCGCGGGAGCCCACGCCGCCGGAGCGGTCCGAGTAGAAGTACAGGCGCGTGCCGTCGAAGCCGAGGAAGGGTGTTCCACTATTGGCGCTACCGTTCAGGCTGGTGAGGGCGATGGCGCCGGAGAACACGCTGCCGCGATCGGAGCGCGTCGCTTGATACAGGCTATCGAAGCCGCCGGGCAACGAGCTCGACAGGATCAGCGTCGCCCCGTCCGCCGCGAGCGCCGGGCCCCACTGGGATGCGGTAGGCCCGAAGCCGAGGCCGGTGATCTTTTCCGGTTCGCCGAACGCGCCCCAGGCGCAGGCAGGCGCTCCTGCATCCGACGGAGCGCCTGCCGCGGTCGAGCCGCCGCCGCCGGCGGAGCCTCCGGGGCCCACGGCGGGTTCGCCCGCTGTTGCGCCGGAGCCCGTGCTGCCGCCGGAGTCGCTGCCGCCGGAGTCGCTGCCGCTCGACAAGCCGCCGGGCGGACTCGCCAGACCGCCGTCCGAGGTCTGGAAGTGGTCGTCGAGCAGCTGGGGACATCCTGGAGCCGTCAGGGCGAGCAGCAGCGCCGAGCCCACACGAAAGCGCGCACGCTGCCGTGAGGATCGATGATCAGCTGCATCGGGTCGGAGCATTGCGCGCGGGTCTGCTCCGATCCGGCACAGCCGTGGTCGCAGACCTTCAGGAACGGTCGCTTCCCTCGAGGGGTGAGGCACGGCCCTCCACCAGCGGCGAAGTTCGGCCGGCGATGTGCGCGCAGCTGGGGGCTGCTGCGCGGTCCCTCACCTGCTGGGTTATGCCGGCGGTGTTTGCCGGATCAGAACTGCGCTATCGTGCGGCACGTGATGCCTGCTGACCAAGGCGATGTTCGTTAGTTTCCGCGCGCGCGTCGCGGCCGTGCTCGCGGTCGTGGGAGGCGCACTGTACTTCGCGAATGCTTCCTGGCTGGCGCGGCCGTCCGTCGCCGCGCCCACCTGGCTCGCGCACCGCGGTCAACATCAAGCGTTCTCGCGCGAGGGGCTCGCCAACGACACCTGCACCGCGGCGCAGAGCCTGCCGCAGACCCATCCCTACCTGGAGAACACGCTGGCCTCGATGCGCGCCGCCTTCGACGCGGGCGCGAGCGTCGTGGAGCTGGACGTGCACGGCACCAGCGACGGACAGCTCGTGGTGTTTCACGACGAGCGGCTGGAGTGTCGCACCGACGGCAGCGGCGCCGTGAGCGAGCGGCCGCTCGAGTACCTGCGCGCGCTCGATGTCGGCTACGGCTACACGAGCGACGGCGGCAAGACCTTTCCGCTGCGCGGCACCGGTGTCGGTGAGCTCCGGAGCTTGCCGGAGGTGCTGGCGGCCTTCCCCGACCGGCGATTTCTGATCCACATCAAGATGAAGGATCTCGGCGTGGCGGAGCGGCTGGCAGCGTTGCTCGCCCAGCACTCGCCGCAGGAGCGAGCGCGCTGGATGGTCTACGGAAGTGAAGGCGCGGTGCAGCAGGTGAGCGCGCGCTTACGCGACCTGCGCGTGCTGACGGGCTCCAGCGTGAAAGCGTGCATGCTGCGCTACATCCTGCTCGGCTGGAGCGGATACCTGCCCCAGGCGTGCCGGCACACCTTTGTGATCTTGCCCAGCAACTGGGGCTGGATCGCATGGGGATTCCCGCATCGCTTTGTGGCACGCTTGGCCGCGCACGGCAGCGAGGTGTTTCTGGCCGGACCGAACAGCGGTCACGATTGGCTCAGCGGCATCGATAGCGACGAAGCCATGCGCGCAGCTTGTGCCGATCACTATTCGGGCGGCATCTGGACCGACCGCATCGAGGCGGCTCGCTCGGCGTGCCCTCCGGCGGGGGCGCCTCCTTGACCGGGGTGTGCGCTCTCCAGCGGCCTCGAACCGGCTCCGTTCATCGCGCGCGATGCTCTCGTCAGTCGTCGTGGAAGCCGACGCCGGCCAGGATCTTGGGCGCGCACTTCTCGATCCGGGCGATGCGCGTCTGCGGGCGCTTCGCGCCCGTGAAGTGGAGGACATAGCCGCGTTGCCGGCCCGGCGTGAGAGCGTGAAAGGCTTTGGAGAGCTTGGCGTCTTTCTTCAGGATCTGCTTCAGCTCCTCCGGGAGCTCCAGCTCGCGCTTGGCCTTGAAGTCGACCTCCAGCCCCGCTTGCTCCACGGCGATCGCCTGCTTCACGTAGGACTTCAGCACCGCCTTCTTGATCTGAGCTTCGCTGGTGAACTCCAGGCGCAGCGCGGACTGGGTGTTCTCACCTTGGCTCCGGAGCAGGCCGTGAGTGTCCTCGAGCAGGGCGCCCTTGAAGAACATCAGCGAGCAGTGATCCTTGAAGGGCTGGATGATGGCGATGTTCTTGCCTTCGAACATGAAGCAAGGCTTGCCCCATTTCAGCGCTTCGTCGAGCCCGCAATCGAGCAGGATGGTGCGCAGCTTCTGGATCTCGCCCTGCCACGCCTTGGCGCGGCTCACGAAGGCGTCAACCTTGGGATGGGGAGTGCTCATGGTGGGGGGCGGCGCTGGCGATCAACGCCATCATCTCGGGGTAGTGATAGGTCGCGCTGGCGGCGGGGTGGTGCTTGGCCGTGGCGATCATGGCCTGGGCGATCTGTTCCACGCGGATCGATTTGAACTTGGCCGGCGTGGCGAACGAGAGCAGCGGTAAGCCCTTCTCGAGCAGCCAGGGCGTGTGCCGAGAGCCGATGATCATCGCGGGGCGGAACACGCTCACGATCCCCGGCCCGCTCGCGCGCACGGCCTCTTCCGCCTCGCCCTTCACGCGGTTGTAGCGTGACATGCCGGCGGCGCCGCTGCCGCTGGCCTTGGCGGCCGGATTGGCGCCGGCGGCGCTCATGAACGCCAGGTGCCTCACCTTGCCCGAGTCCCGCAAGGCTCGCGCGAACGCCTCGTTCAGCGCGACGTCGACCGCGCGATGCTCGTCGAGCGTCAGCTTCGCCGTGCCCGCGCCGATGCCGAGCACGCTGAAGCCCTCCAGCTCACCGTCGCAGCTCCGCGCTACGTCGAGCGCCGCCGCGGCGAGGGAGGCGGGCTGCATGTCCGGAACGAGCTTCTCCATCAGCTCGCGGCCGGCGCTGCGCGCCAGCGCGACGGCCTCGGGCAGCGATCGGCGGGATACGGTGATGACCTGGTGGAAGGCGCTATCGCGGAGCAGCTCGCGGAGCAGAGCCGTCCCCACCGAGCCGGAGCCTCCGAGGACGATCGCCGTGCGTTTGCTGGCCATCCTGGTGTGATGATACCCGCGAGTTGTTGCCGCAAGGATGCGCTAAGCGGCCTCGACGCGCTGAAAGTATGCCTCCAGCGTCCGTTTCCACGCCGGCCGCTCGGTGCAGCGTGTTCGGTACGCGACGAGGTTCGCGTACGGTTTCAGCAGGTCTTGATCGGCCGCGACGCTCAGCACGTGGCTCATCAAAATGTCGGCCACGGTGAAGTCGTCGCTGGCGATGAACTTGCGATCGGCGAGCACGCTGTCGAGTTGCTTCAGGCGCATCTCCGACCAACCGTGCAGCGCTTCGCTCGGCTTGCTGCCCTTGCCTCCGCTGATGTTGACAAACCACAGGGTGAGGAGCGGCGGCTCGATGCTGCTCAGCGCGGCGACGGACCAGCGCAACACCTGCGCCTCGCCGGCGAGATCGCGCGGCATGAGCTTGCCGGTCTTGCGCGCCAGGTAGAGCAAGATCGCGCCGGACTCGCTGACCACGACCCCGTCGTCATCGATCACGGGGATCTGGCCGAAGGGACTGAGCGCTCGGTACGAGGGCGAATCGAGGTCGTGGTTGGGGTGGTCCATGCCCACGATCTCGTAGGGTAGCCCCATTTCTTCGAGCGCCCACAGCACGCGCAGGTCGCGGGTCTTGCCGTGCGCCATCTTGTTCACTCGGCCGAAACCGTAGATTTTGAGCATGCGCTGAGCGTAGCTCGATCGGCGGGGCGGATGTCATATTGATGTAAGGGCTTGGTGCGGGAAGAAACGCCCCGCTACTCAGTTCCATCGCGGCATGGCCAATTCGCTTGTTGCCGTCGATGAAGGGGGGCCCTGAATCAACGCAAAACCCAGAGCAGCGGCCTTGTCCACGACCGTGGCGTAGAACTCGTCGCCGTCGAAGGATCGCCATCGGCTGGGCGAGCGCGGCCTGCACTCTGCCGAGGTCGCGAACTCCCGTCGCGCGCGACGTGGCGACCAGATCAGCGTGAAGTCTGAGCACCTCCCCCAGCGTGAGAAACCTCACTTCGCCAGCTTGCGGTACAGCTCCGCATTCTTGGACAGAACGTTGGCGGCAGCGCGCTCGAAATCATCAGCCGGGCGTATGGTGCCGAGCCAACCTCCAGCTGTGCGTCAGGGTTTACGAACGCGCCCTCGCGCGCTCAAGCGCGCGGCGAGTTGAAAGGTGCGAGCGTCGGGCCCGCTGCCGAGGCGCTGGTAGAGGTCCGCGGCGCGTTCGTCGCCGTTGAGCGCGGCGCGCAGAGCGTCGCGCTGGAGCTCGGGCGGGGGCGGGGGCAGCTCCGGGAGCGGCGGCGTGGGGGCGCTCGCGCTGGCGATTTCGGTTGCGGGCGCGGCCGCGGGCATTTCGCGAGCCAACGCCTCGGCGCTGATCGCGGGCTCGGGCGTGTTCTCGGAGCGCACGACGCGCCAGCCGAGCAGCACGGCTGTGCAGACGCCGAGAGCAGCGAGGCCCCGCCAGCGCGCGCCGCGTGGAAGCCGCTCGCGCAGGGTCGCCGCCAGCCGCCGCAGCCGCTGGAGCGGCTCGCTGTCACGCCAGCTCGCCGGGCGCCGCGCCTCCGCCGCCAGCCGCCGCGCCTCCGCCTGCAGGGCCCCACCGTCGCACACGGTCTCGAGCAGGGCCGGGTTCGTGAGCGCCGGTGTTTCATCGGGCAGCGTCGCGCGCAGCAGCGGCGCCAGGGCGCGCAGGTCGACGAGCTGGGTGGTGGCCAGGTTGGTCGAGGCGTGGAACACGGTGCGCGCCCGCAGGCGCGCCTCGCCGAACTGGATCTCTGCCGGCAAGGTGAGCTCGCTCCAGCCGGGGGGCAGCGCAGCGCCGTGGACTTTGACGGCGCTGCGCGGGGAGACGGAAGCGACGCGCAGGCGAGCGCCGTCGAAGGCGAGCAGGACGTGCGCGTCGGCCACGCCGGGCGCCGAGATGCACCAGTCGCCGCCGCGGCCCACGGAGAACGCCGGCACGTCATCGCCCCAGCGCAGCGTGCGGTTGCGCTGCGCGGCGCGGCCCGCGACCAGGCTGAGCAGCAGGTGTGAGGGGGAGCCGATCATGCCGCACCTGCCAGGCTCTGAAATGCGTCCGCCGAGAGCTGGACGCCGTGCTCGGCGAGGCGCGGCAGGAAGCTGGCTACGGCCCCGGTCGTGACCAGCTCGCTCTGGAGCTTGCCGTGCTGGTCAGCTCCCCGATACTGGCGCACCAGGAGGTCTTGCAGCTCGTAGCGCTGGCGTTCGCTGTCGAAGCCGAGGACCTCGGTCAGGTGCGTGACCTTGCGGCTGCCGTCCGCCAGGCGGGAGACGATGATCACGAGGTCGATGCCGGAGCCGATCTGGTTGCGCAGCGCCGTCAAAGGTAAATCCAGGTCGCTCATCAGGCCCATGGTCTCCATGCGCGTGAGGCTGTCCTTCGGGTAGCTGGCGTGCAGGGTGCACATGCAGCCGCCGTGGCCGCTGGTCATGGCCTGGACGATGTCGAGCGCCTCGCCGCCGCGGATCTCGCCGACGATCACCCGATCCGGGCGCATGCGCAGGGTGGCCCGGAACAGGTCGCGGATGCTGACCGCGCCTCTGCCGTTGGGCTGCGCGGGGCGCGCCTCGAGCTGCACGACGTGGGGCTTCTGGAACTGGATCTCGCGCGAGTCTTCGATCACGACCACTCGCTCGCCGTCGGGGATGAAGCCGGAGAGCGCGTTGAGCAGCGAGGTCTTGCCGCTGCCGGTGCCGCCTGCGATCAAGATGTTGAGCTTGCCGCGCACGAAGCTCTCCAGCAGTTGCGCGGCATAGGCGGGCAGAGCTCCGAGCTCGACGAGCTTGTCGACGGTGAGCGTCTCGCGGAAGAAGCGGCGGATCGCCACGCTCGGGCCATCGGGAGCGACCGGTGGCAGCAGGGCCTCCACGCGCGAGCCGTCCGGCAGGCGGCCCTCGAGGATGGGGCGCTCTTCGCTGATCGGTTTGCCGACGTACTGGGAGAGGTTGCGCAGCGCCGCCAGCAGCGCCTCGCTGGTCGGGAAGCGGGCATCCGTGAGCTCGAGCTGACCGCGGCGTTCGATGTAGATCTGGCCGGGGCCGTTGATCATGACCTCGCTGACGCTGGCGTCGTCGAGGAAGGGGGCGATGGGCGCGAAGAACTGGAGCAGGGTTTGTTCGAAGAGCTGTCGCTGGAGCATGGGGTTCCTTCCGTGCGGTTGCTTCTGTGCGGTTGCTTGTGATGCGATTCAGTGCGTGCGGCGCAGGCGCGATCGGGCGGCCTCGGCAAGCGGACCGCCCGGCGCGAGCTTCAGGTACTCGAGATCCTGGAGCTCGGCGCCGGCGAACGCTTCGCCCTGCTCGCGCAGCACGCTGGCCAGGGCGAAGTGCGGCTCGGGCCAGCGGGGGAGGCGCGCGACCAGCGCTTCGAGCAGCTCGCGGGCGCGCGCGAAGTTTCCCGTCGCGAGCTGCAAGGAGGCGGCGGCGAAGCCGATCTCCGGGTCCTCCGGGTGGTGGCGCAGGTAGCGCTCGGCGTACTGGATGGCGGCGGGGTAGCGGCGGTCGGAGATGCACGCCGCGAGCAGGCGTTGCACGATGTGCGGATCCTCGCCGCCGACCTGCAGCGCCGCGGCGAAGTATTGCTCGGCGCGCGTGGCGTCACCGGAGGCAGCGGCAGCCTCGCCGCGCGCGACGAGCTCCGACGGGCTCTCCGCGCGCGGGCTCTGCGCCTCGGAGGGTTGCCCGGCGGCGCAGCCGTAGCTGAAGACGAGAGCCAGTGACAGGCCGCACAGCACCCTCACGACGCACCTCCCGCGCCCAGCTCCAGCGCTTGCCCGTCCAGCCAGCGCACGTAGGCGCCGCTCTTGCCGCGCAGCAACGCGCGCAGCCAGGTCACGTCCGCGCGCGCGAGCTCGCGATCGCCCACCAGCAGCATGCGCGAGAGCCGCAGACGGCGCGCGCGCAGCTCGTCTTCCAGCGCGCCCTTCAGCCGCTCCGCGGCGCTCGACGCTTGCTCGGCGAGCGCCGGGGCGCCGCCGGTGCTGAAGCAGGCTGCCGCGGTCTCGAAGGAGTCGACCGCGGAGAGCCCCTCTTCCACCACGAAGGGCATGCGCTCTTGCTGGGTCTCGGCGAGGTCGCGCTGCTGCCGCGCAAAGGCGAGCGCCTGCAGCGGGTCGGGGCGCGGGCAGCTGGGCGCGAGCGGCGAGAACAGCGTGAGCTCCGGATCCAGCGCTGGCGCGCCGCCGCTGGCGCGCCGGCGCGCCAGCAGCGCCAGCACGGCCAGCAGCAGGCACGCGGCGAGCGCCGCGACCCACAGCGGGCGGCTCGCGGCCGCCCGGGTAGGGGCGGAGCGCTGCGCGGCGCCGGCGCGCGCGAACAGCCGCACGCGACCGATGCACAGCTCGCTGCCGCGACGTTTCTGCCCCGGCGCGAGCGCGGCGCCGTCGAGCGTGGCGGCGGGGCCGGCGAGCAGCGCCTGGAAGTGCAGCTCGCCGCCCTCCAGCGTGGCGCGCACCTGCTCGGGCCCGGCATCTTCCACCGGCAAGCGCACGTCGCAGTGCGCTGCGCTGCCGATCGAGGCGCGTGCGCCTTCGATGCGTACGGACTCGCGGCGGCCCTGGGCGTCGCTGATCTCGAACCACATTTCGTTCATGTCTGCCTCGTCTCTCCCGGGCTCAGAGCCCGTTGCTCTGCAGGCGCAGCACCATGGGCGCCACGATGACCAAGAGGATGGCCAGGAACACGAGCACCAGCGGACCCATCATCGCGACGCCCGCCTTGGCAGCCAGCTCCTCGGCGCGCACGCTGCGCTTGCGCCGCGAGACCTCCGCCTGGATGCGCAAGACCTCCACCAGCGGCGAGCCGCGCAGCTCCGCCTGCACCACCGCCCCCACGAACTCGACCACGGCCTCGCTCGGCACGCGCGCCGCAAACTCCTCGAGCGCGCGGCGACGGGTGCGGCCGAGCTGCAGGCTCTGCAGCAGCAGCGTGAGCTCTTCGATCAGCGGATCGTTCGGGTTGGGCGACTTCTCCAACAGCTGCCGCACCGCGCCCGGGAAGTCCGAGCCCGCGCCCATCGAGAGCGCGAGCAGATCGATGGCGTGCGGCAGCCGCCGGGTCACCTCTTTCTTGCGCCGAGCGGCGGCGCTGTCGATGCGCAGGCGGGGCAGGGCCGCGCCCGCACACAGCCCCGCGAGCGCCACGGCGTCTCCGAGCTGACTGGTGTGCCCGAGCAGGGCGCCCAGCCCGAGGCCGAGCGCGGCCGAGAGCGCGCTCAGCGCCAGCAGCTCCTCCGGCAACAGCCCGAGCACGTCGCCCGCCAGCGCCATCTCGCGCTCCAGCCGCTGGCGCAAGCCGTCGGGCAAGAGCGGCCCGAGCCGCGCGCCGAGCCAGCGCAGCGCCGGCTCCAGCAGGCGCCAGCCCGTCACCGTGTCGAGCGCGCGCTGGCGCTTCAAGCCGCGCAGCCCCAGCCGGCGGCTGCTGGCGCTGGCGGTGCTGCCGAGCAGCTGCCCGAAGGTGAAGGTCGCGCCCGCCGTGGCGAGGCACGCGAGCACCAGGACCCAGATGCGATCGAGCGCCATCAGAGGTCCACCTTCAGGATGCGGCGCGCGCTGAGCAGCGCCCCGAGCCACAGGGCGCCGGCGATCGTCACGATCAGCGTGCCGATCACACCGCTGCGCAGCGGCGAGAAGTAGCCCGGATCCACGGCGTTGAAGCCGAACGCGAGCACGTACGGGAAGCCGCCGAGCACCCACAGCTGCGCCTTGGACTCGGAGGTCTTGGTGCGCAGCACGCCTTCGAGCCGGTGCATCTCGCGGATCGTGGCGGCGCTGTTCTCCAGCACGCGCGGCAGGTTGCCGCCCGATTGCAGGCCGATCAGCAGCGCCGAGAGCGCGCTCTCGACGTCCGGGCTCTCCAGGCGAGCGGCCATGTTCAGCAGGGCCTGCTCCAGCGTGCTGCCGACGCGCAGCTCCCCCAGCAGGCGCTCGATCTCCAGCCGCAGCGGGGCCGGCAGCACCGGTGCGAGGTGCTGGAGCGCTGCCGCCGGGCTGGGCACTGCCTTGAGCGCATTGGCCAGGCCGACGATGAAGGGATCCATCTGCGCTTCGACCTTCAGCACGTGCTGCCGGCGCCGGCGCGCCAGGTAACAGCCCGGCAAGACCAGCCCGAGCCCCGCCAGCGCGCAGCCCCAGGGCAGCGAGAGCCCGAGCGCGGCGCCCGCGCCCAGCAGCACCACGGCCAGCTGCAGCCGCGCGATCCACCGGCCCGAGCCGGGCACGAAGCACGAGCGCAGCTGGCGCTCCAGCCACGCCACGCGTTGCTCGTAGGCACGGCGCAGCCAGCTCTCCGGCGCCAGCAGCACGGGGCCCCACAGGGCGGCGCCGAACGCGGCGCAGCCCACGCCGAACCAGGCCAGCGCGCGTTCGGCCATCACAGCACGCTCTCCCCGGGCTGCAGCAGCCCCAGCACCTGAAACTCGTGAGCGAAGCTCGGCAGGAAGCCGGTGGACTGGAACTCGCCTTGCACGGCCCCGCCGGGGCCCGTCCCCGTACGCTGGAAGCGAAACAGGGGCAGCAGCTCGATCGCGCCGCTCTCGCCCACGCCGCGCAGCTCCGTGATCGCGGTCACCTTGCGGCTGCCGTCGGAGAGCCGCGCCTGTTGCACCAGGACGTGCACCGCGCCCGCGATTTGCTCGCGGATCGCCCGCACCGGCAGCTCGAGACCAGCCATGAGCACCAGCGTCTCCAGGCGCGCGACGGCCTCGGCGGCGGAGTTGGCGTGGGTGGTGGTGAGCGAGCCGTCGTGGCCGGTGTTCATGGCCTGCAGCATGTCGAGCGCCTCGCCCCCGCGGCACTCGCCGACCACGATCCGGTCCGGGCGCATGCGCAGCGCGTTCTTGACCAGATCGCGGATCGTGTACTCGCCCTTGCCCTCCATGTTGGCGGGGCGCGTCTCCAGCGCCACCACGTGCGGCTGCGCGAGCTGCAGCTCCGCGGCGTCCTCGATGGTGACGATGCGCTCGTCGCTCGGGATCGCGGCGGAGAGCACGTTGAGCAAGGTGGTCTTGCCGCTGCCGGTGCCGCCGGCGATCACGATGTTCTTCTTGGCGATCACGGCGCGCGTGAGGAAGCGGCCCATCTGCTCGGTCAGGGCGCCCAGCGCGACCAGCTTGTCGAGCGTGAGCGGGGTCTTGGCGAACTTGCGGATGGTGATCGCCGAGCCGCGCAGCGCCAGCGGCCGGATCACGGCGTTCACACGCGAGCCGTCGCTCAGGCGCGCATCCACCAGCGGGGAGGACTCGTCGATGCGGCGTCCGAGCGGCGTGACGATGCGCTCGATCACGGCGCGCACCCGCTCGTCGTCGGTGAAGCGAGCCGCGGAGCGCGTCAGCTTGCCGCGCTGCTCGACGTAGATGGTCTGGGGGTCGACCACCATGATCTCGTTGATGCTGGGATCGTGGATCAGCTGCTCCAGCGGGCCGAGGCCGAGCGCCTCGTCGAGCATCTCGCCGACCAGGGCGTCTCGGTCCGTGCCCCGGGGCAGGTGTGGTTCCAGCGCCGCCACGATGCGCCGGAGCGCGCTCAGCACCTGCGGGCGCAGCGAGGGGTTGTCGAGCTTCCGTGCGTCGATGGCGGCGAGATCGAGGTGCTCGAGCAGCAGGCGATGGATCTCGCGCCGCAGCCGCACCTCGTCCCAGAGCTCGCGCGCCGTGCTGGGCGGGGGTTCGAGCGCAGCAGGGGACGGGGGCGCAGGTTCGAGCGCCGCGGCGGGCGCGGGCGCCGCAACGGCAAGGGGGGAAGGCTCGGGCAAGCTCACGTCGAGCGTGGACCGGGGCACCAGCTCCAGCGAGCAGTCACCGACGGTGATCCGGGTGCCGAGCGGAACCTCCGCCTCCGAGTTGCGCAGCAGCAAGCTGCCGGCGAGCGTGCCGTTGCGCGAGGAGTCCACCACGCGCATGCGGCCCGCGCTCTGCAACAGGTGCAAGGTGACGTGGCGGCGCGAAACCAGCTGGCTGTCGATGCGCAGCGTGCAATCCTCGGCGCGGCCGATGCTCAGCGGGCCCGCGGCCTCGACCTGGCGCCGCTCCGCGCCCTTCGGCTTGTCGATCACTACTTCGAGCTGCATGGTCTTCTTCCTCTCTGAAGGGGCTCAGCGCGGCACGCCGACGCCGCCGCCGGGGCGGCGGTCGTAGGCCTTCAACTCGTCGGTATCGCCCGAGTACGCCTCGAACTTGTCGAGCGCCGCCTGCACCAGCTCGGCGGCGGCGTCGGGCACGCTCTGCACCACGCTCGGCACGACGAAGATGGCCCCCTCCGTCTCCAGGTTCACGTTCGAGCGAGAGCCGAACAGGATGCCGAGCAGCGGGATCTCGCTCAGTCCCGGCAGCCCGCTGTTGGAGTGCGTCAGCGACTGAGTGCGGATGCCGGACAGCACCAGGGACTGACCCAGCTTCAGGCTCACGTGCGTGGTGAGCTTCGAGGTCAGGCGCCCCGGCAGCGTCGTGCCCGCGGCGGCAGAGGAGAGGTCGCTGACGTCCGCCACCACCCGCATGCTGATCTCGGATTTGCGCGCGTCGTAGTGCGGCAGCACGGTGAGATCGGTCCCGAACTGGATGCGCTCGAGGCCGATCGTGAGCCCGGTATTGACCGGGAAGTTCTGCTCGCCGCCGTTCGCGTAGGTCGCCTCCGCGTCGTTGTTGGTGATCACGGTGGCTTGCTTGATCACCTTGGCCCAGCCGTGGCTCGCGGCCAGATCCAGGCGCGGCAAGGGTTGCGACGCCACCGTCGCCGTGGCCGTCGCGGCGCCGCCCGCGAGGAAGTCGTAAGCGTAGCTGGCCGTCGCCGTCTTGCCGATCGAGTCGGGCCAGCCGATACCCACCTGGTAGCTGGAGTTCTTGTCGTATTGCACGAAGTAGAAGTCGATGCGGATCAGCGAGCGCACCGCCGCGGCGCCGGAGAGCGTGCCGGGCTCGGTGAGCTGCACCAGCGAGGTGACCTGTGCGGGATACAGGCTGGCGATCTGCTGGACGCGGCGCAGGTCGGCCTCGCTCGTGACCACGCCATCGAGCACGATCTGCGGTCCCACGCGCCGCGACTCCACGTTCAGCCCGGCGAGCAGGTCGGCGAGCTCTTTCTCGACGACCGCCGGCGGGCGGGCGAACACGGCCACGTTGACCGTGGATTGCGTGCCATCGCCCCGGATCAGGAGCAGCGTGGTCGAGCCGGGCGCCTTGCCGATCAGCACGAACTGCGTCGCGTCCGAGGTCAGCGTGACGTCCACGATGCCGGCGATGCCGACCGAGTAGTTGCGCACGCCGCGCGCGGAGAGCGTCAGCGTCTCCCCGACGGCGAGCGACACGTCGTCGCCTTGCAGCGCGCGCTGGGCCTCGGCCTTCGCCGTGGCCTGGGCCGGCACGGCCGCGAGCCCTGTCAGCGCCCCGAGCGCCCCGGCGCAGAGCCAGGCGCGGCAGCTCGATCGAGCCTTCATGGCTGGCTCCCCGCGAGCAGCACGGGGCGGCGGCTCGGGCGTTGTACCGCCTGGCGCGCGACGCTGTCGTGCAGCGCGCTGCGGTCGATGTCCGGCGGCGCTTCGAAGACCCGCGGATCGCTCGCTCCGCGCACCACCACCGTCAGGCCGCCTACGGACTGAGCCAGGCTGAGCAGCTGGGCTTCTTGCAAGCTCACGCTCAAGGTCAGCAGGCTCGCGCGGTAACCGGAGCTCTCCTGCTCGCTCTTGCCGGCGCTGGTCTCGTTGCCGATCGCCAGCACCAGCACCCGCTGCAGCAGCACGCTCGACTGCCGCGCGTCGCCGTCGACGCTGAGCACATCGACGAAGTCGCCGGGACGGATCAGCGCCAGCGCCTCATCGAGCTGCACCCGGATCGGCAGCGCGCGGTTGCCGGGTTGCACCAGCGAGCTCAGGTCGCGCCGATCGTCGTTGGTCGCGATCAGATCCGTCCAGACCAGGGTCTGCTGGACCGGCACCGTGGAGACGGCGCGCAGATCCAGGATGCTGTCGCGCTCGCTGGCTCGGATCGCGCGCTCGTCCACATATGCCTGGGGCACCGCGCGCTCGGCCAGCATCTCGGCCGTGATCTTGGTGCCGCGTTCGATGGTGCGCGCCGCGGCCAGCACCCGCACCTTGGGCCTGCCCGACGCCTCGGCCTCGAAGCGGTGCAGGTAGGTGAGCTGGAGGCCGATGCCGAGCGCGGCCAGGGCGCCGCCGAGCAGCAGCTTGCGTCGTTCGTTCATGATGGTTGTCCTTCTCTTGAGGTCAGAGCCGCGAGAGCAGCGCCAGCAGCGTCCCGCCGAAGATCGCGGGGCCGAGCCGCAGCCAGTGAGCGGCCACCGGCGGCAGCGGGCGCCGGCGTGCGCGCGGCAAGAGCGGCGAGAGCAGCGCATGCCGCGCGCGGCCCAGCAGCTCGCGCAGCCGACCCTGGCGCAGCAGCTGTGCAGGCACGAAGCTGGCGGCCAGCACGAAGGCGTACAGCTGGGCCTCGATGCCCAGCAGCGGATGGCAGCACACGCCGAGGGCGGCGAACAGCTTCACGTCGCCTCCGCCCATGCCGCCTTTCGCGAACAGCACCAGCGGCGCCAGCGCGCACAGCAGGCCTCCTGCCAGCGAGGCGCCCAGGGCCGAGAGCCCCGAGCTCCAGCCCCCCAGTTGCCAGCCGTGGGCGAGGTGCCCGAGGGCGCCGGCGAGCGCGCCCCCGAGCGTGAGCGCGTTGGGGATCAGCCCCCGGCGCAGGTCCGTGTAGGCGGCGATCGCGCTGATACAGACCGCGCCGATCAGAAATGGCAGCATGCTGTGCTCCCCGCTCCTCGCAGCTTACTTGCCGCCGCCGATGCTGCGCACCTTGGTGGCTTGCTGCTCCACCTTCTGCGTGATGTCGCTGCCGAAGGTGGTGAACGCGGTGATCGCGACCAGCGCCACCAGGCCGATCAGGATGATGTACTCGACGAAGCCGCCTCCGCGTTCGTCGCGCAGCATGAGTTCGATGTTGTCCTTCATGTTCGTCTCTCCTTTTGTCTTTGACTGAGCTATCGAGCGGACTGCGCCGCTCAGGGGATCGGCGCCAGGATCAGGCTCCGCACCAGGTCGAAGTTGTCGACCAGGGCGATGCCCACACCCACCAGGCCAGCGGCTGCTCCGAGCGCCATCGCGCCGACCAGAACTGCGTATTCAACCATCACACCACCTTCGGCAAAGCTGTTGTGCAAGGCGGAGGCCAAGCGCCGCTGGCCGAGCTCTCGAGCCCTCGTGGCCGCGGATAGCGGCTTCTTTCTGCGGGGTTCCGCTGTATCGAGCGCTCCGCGCCGGCGCTCGCGGCAGCGCCGGCTGCCAACCGGCGGTTGGCAGCTGGAGGTTGCACGCCACCGGTGGTTGCCAGTGACTTGCGCGCGCTGGCGCGGCAAACACGGAGCAAAGGCTCTCCCGTCGCGCCTCGTCGATCAGCACCGCCCTGGTACGTCGCCTGCAAGTGCGCTCGCGTGATGCAACGGCAGCCACGACGATCGAGCCAAGGCGCGCGCACGCTGCTCCGGCACAGCGAAGGCGCCGTGTTCGTCGAGTTCTTGATCTGCTTTCTGCCCGTGTACGTCTTCTTCCTTTGCCTGGTCCAGCTGGGCGTCTTGTTCGCGGTGCGCTTGCTGGTCGATCACGCCGCGATCAGCGCGGCGCGCGCCGCCGCGGTGGTGATCGGCGACGACCCGGGCCGCTACGGCGGGGAGCCGTTGCATCGCATCGACCCCGAGCGCGGCCGCCGCCGAGAGAGCGTGCGCGGCGCGGCGCTGCTGGCCCTGGCCCCGTTGATCGCCAACGGCACGATCCAGGGGCTGCGCGTGGAGTTCCCGCCCGGAGAACAACCGGGCGTGCGCTCGCGCTCCGGGCCCGTGGCGTTCTCACCGCTCGGGCCGCAGGCGGTGAGCAAGGTGCGCGTGAGGGTCGAGGTCGACGCGGCCTGTCGCATCGGCTTCGCCAACCGCATCGCCTGTCCGCTGCTCGGCGGCGGCCTGCGCTCGTTGATCGGCGCGCCGACGCTGAGCATCGGCGCCGAGGCCTTCTATCCCTACCAAGGAGCCCGCTATGTGTATCCCTGAGCTGGAGCCGTCCTCGCTCGTTTCCCGGCGCTCAGCCTGGCGCGACGAGCGCGGCGCGGTGCTGGTGCTGGGCGTGTTCATGGGCGCCTGCATGGTGGGCTTGCTCTGGTACCTGGCGGGCATCGGCGACGCGATCCTGCAGCGCGAGCGCCTGCAGGAAGCGGCGGACGCCGTGGCCTTCAGCTCGGCCGCGCTGCACGCGCGCGGCATGAACATGGTGGTGCTGGTCAACCTGATCATGGCCTGCGTCCTGGGCGTGCGCGTCACGCTGAAGGCCGTCGAGATCGGGCTGGGCATCGCGCTGATCTTCTGCGCCCTGGTGCCGCCGTTCGAGCCTCTGGCCGTGGTCTGCGAGCAGGGCATCCAGGCCGTGCAGCGCGCGATCGACGCCACGCGCACGCCGATCAACCAGACGCTGAGCGCGCTGAGCAAGAGCCAGAAGGCCTTCGCCGCGCTCGTGCCGGGCGCCGCCGCCGTCGGTTCGGCGCAGGTGGGCGCGCGCTATCGACCGCTGGTGAAGCAGGCGCTCGCCGCCAGTCCGCAGAGCCTGAAGGGCCTGCCGGTGGAGGAAGACAGCGTCGACCACCTGTGCTCCGAGGCAGGGCAGAGCGTGATCGGTCTGCTGGAGATGGCGCTGCCCGGCGAGCTCCGGACGCCCGCGACCCGGACCGTGTTCGACAAGATCCAGGGCGTGGTCGGCAAGGTCGTCGCGAGCGGCGGAGCCTTCTTCTGCGAGCTGGGCAGCGGAGCCGCGACGCCTCCCGATCTCGGCGCCGAGACGCAGGAGCTGGCCGAGAAGGGGTGCGCGCGCGAGCAAGAGCAGCGGCAGCGCAAGGGGGACAGGTCGAAATTCGATCTGGCTCAGTGCCGTCGCGACAAGCAAGCCGAGGCGCAACGCCGCGTGCAGCCGGGCCAGCCCGCGAGCGTGGGCTCCGGCGCGGGCATGACACCGAAGAAGGTGCGCCCGGGCTGGCAAGACGGTGTCGACGCCGCGCAGCTGACCAGCCTCGCCTTCGGCAGCGGCGACTCATTGCGCGCCGGCAGCGACGGCGTGCGAGCGGGGGCGTGGAGTCAGGCGCCCGGCGGCACGGCCAGCGCCGCACAGGGCTTCGCGCAAGCGGAGTTCTTCTTCGACTGCGCCGGGCCCTGGTCGAGCGCCTCCTGCAACGGCCCCGGCGCGAGCGAGCTCGCGCTCTGGCACTTTCGCTGGCGCGCGCGCCTGCGCCGCTGCAACACCGGCTTCTCGGGGCTGGCGCAGGTCCAGGGCAGCGCGTCCCTGCTGCGCGCCGCGCTCGCGGGCTCGACGGACGTCAATCCGCGCCTCGCGCGCGAGCTGGAACGCGCCGCGCAGCAAGGGGTCATCCACTGAGCGTCGCCGCTCGGAAAGCTCGCCATGCCACGGCTCGTCACCCACCGTTCCCGCCTCCGCAGGCGCCGCCGCGGCGCCGTGTTCGTCGAATCGCTGATCGTGATCTCGGCGCTCACGCTCGGGCTGAGCGCGCTGGTCTACTTTCGCGATCTGTACCTGCGCCAGCTCTCGGCGCTGCGCCTGGCGCGCGGCGCGGCCCTGGCGCACGCCCTCGCGGGCTGCAAGGGCAACGCGCCGGCGCGCTGGCTCGGCCGTGACCTCGCGGACTACCGTGCCGGCGGCGGCGCAGCCGATCGCGAATCCGCGCGCAGCAACACGGGCTCGAGGCCGCTGGCGGGCGGCGACGGCGGGCGCGCGGCGCGCCTGTTCGGAGCATCCGGCTCGGCCACGAGCGACGGTGAGGGCTTGCTCAATCCGATCACCGACGCGGACGTGTCGGGCACGGCGCGGGTGCGAGGCCAGCGCGACGGCCGCAGCGCCACGCTGTTCGCGGGCCAGGCGCGCGCGCGCTCCTACGTGAGCTGCGCAGAAGAAGTGAGAGACGGCGACTTCGACCAGCTGCTCCCGGTGATCCGGGACGAGGCCGCGGCGCTGTTTGGCATGCACTGAAACACGGCGCCCGCGCGGGCGCCCGGAACGAAAGGATCAGCGATGACACGAGCGATCGCGGGCGCCCGGCGGCACAGCTGGCTGCGCCGGCTTCTCTACCTGGCGTGCGGAGGCGCGAGCCTGGCTGTCGTCAGCGGCTACGGACTGTACGCTCAGGCGCGCGAATCCGCGCTCGGCTTCGGCGCCGAGCTGGCGCAGATCGGTGAGCTGGGCGCGGGCGCCGAAGCGTTGCTGATCAACGGGCAACGCTTCCAGCACCTCGTCGACGTGCGCGACGGACAGCCCGCGCAGCTGCTCGACCAGGTGCAGGCGGAGTGCGCGCGCGAACGGGGTGGGTTCGGCGAGGCGCTGGCGCAGCTGGCGGAGGCAGCCGCGCGGAGCGGAGCCGCGCCCGCGAGCTCCCTGCGCCAGGGCGTGCTGCGCAGCGAGCTCGGCGGGCGAGGCATGATCGTCTGCTTTGCAGGCGCGGGCGGCGGAGGTCTCGCGGCGTTCGCGGAGCAGCTCGCCGAGCTGCTGCGCAGCGGACGGCTCGGCGCGCTCGGGCGGGTACGCTACGTGTACGCCGAGCCGATCGCGCCGGGCCGGAGCCGCGTCAGCGCGCTGTGGACCGACGAGAGCCTCGACCCGGGCGCGATGTTCCCGAGCACGGGAGATGTGCCGGGCAGCGACTCGCCGTGGATCCCGCGGCCGCCCGCCTCGCGCCGCACGCTGTCGGCGACGGCGGAGGGCACGCCCTTCACGTTGCTGGGCTACGCTTCGCAGCTGCCGCCGCCCGAGCTGCAGCGCTTCTACGCGCAGCGCCTGGCGGAGCTGGGCTTCCAGCCCGCCGCGGCAGCCCCGGAAGCGACCGCGTACCAGCGCCCGGACGGCGCGCAGCTCTTCCTCTCGCTGTTCGCTGAAGGCGGCGCGACCCAGGTCACCATGATCGAGAGCCGCGCCGGCGCCGCCGGCGTCGAGGTCGGGGAGTGAGACGATGAAACACGAGACATCCGCGAGCTCGCCGGCGCCCCGCCCCCGGCAGCCCTGGCGCTGGCTCCGCCGCCTGCGTCGCGATCAGCGCGGCGCCTCCCTGATCGAGCAGGTGCTGATCATGGGCGTGGCCGTGGTGGGGATGGTCGGCTTCTCCCGGTTCGGCACGGAGCTGCACGAAGACCTCGAGCAGGAAGCGCAGCACGTGCGCGGCCGAGGCAGCGCGAACGCGGCGCTGTCGCTCGGCGCGCTCGCGAGCAGCTATCAGCCGCAGCCGGCGTCGCGCGCCGGCTCGCCGCCCCCGAGCGGCTCCAGACCCGCAGCCTCGACCTCCGCCAGCGGAGCTGCGCCGCGCGGTGTGGATCTTCGCAAGCCCAGCGCTTCGAGCGCTGCCTCGGCCGGGTTGCCCGTCGCCGGTGGCGGGTCGTCCGCCGGCAACGGCAACGGTGGCACCGGCACTGGCAGCACCGGCGGCGGTTCGCCGCAGCCCCGCGGCGGGATCGCCTCGACGGGGGAGGACCAGCCCCGGCCCGATCTGGAGTGCGGCGATCACGGCCGCTACCAGGCCGATCTGGGCGCCAACAGCCGCGCCAAGAAGGCGCCGCGCGTGCCGCGCGGCAGCGACCTGGAGCGCGATCACATTCCGCAGGGCCACTCGCTGCGAGTGCGCGCGCAACAGCTGCTACGCGCCGAGATCAAACGCCGCGTGCGCGACGAGATGTCCGCGCGTTGCCGTCACCTCACGCCCGAGGAAGAGGCCCGCATCGTGGACGCGATCGTGACGAAGACCGCCGCCGCCGTCACCAAGAACATGGACAAGATGGTCGAAAACCAGGGCTTCACGGTCGCGGTGCCGCACCCCTTCCACGAGAACGGACGCACGCACTCCAACTCCTCGCTCGCCGAGAGCGAAGCGGGCGACCTCGCGGCGGCGGCCCAGGCGGACATGCAACACTACCTGGACATCCTCGACGACGAGGTGCGCCGCGGCTCGATCAGCCGGGAATGCGCCGACATCCTGCGCGAGGTCTTCGCCCAGCGCGGGCGCGTGAGCAAGGAACAGTACGACGCCGAGCTGCGCGAGATCATGTTGACCCATCTGCAAAAGAAGCTCGGGACGCTGAACGCATCCCTGGAAAAGCAATTCAAACAAGAGGAAAAGTGCCAATGATGACCGCCACCATCAGCATCGTCACGCCGGGCGCAGACGAGCTGCTCGCGTCGCTGGGCGAGCCCGCGAGCAGCGCTCGCGTCCGGCAGCTGCTCGCGCGCCTGGGGCTGAAGCCCGACTTCAGCGAGGACCCGGCAGTCGCTGTCGCGGCACCCGCGCACGGAGTCAGCTTGCGCTTCGACAGCCCGCTGGAGCTGGCGCAGGCGCCGCTCTCCACAGATCGGGGCCCGATCCTGGTCTGCTGCTTCTTCTACGCCCCCGGCCATGAAGGCCACCGCGGCTACCGCTCGCCGTTGCCCTTCGGTCTCGACTTCGCCTGCTCCCGTGCGCGGGTGCAGCAGCTGCTCGGGGAGCCCTTCTGGTCGAGCGTTCGCTACCAGAGCGACCGCTGGAACTTCGCCCACCGCTATCTCGCGCTCGACTTTGCCCGGGACGGGTCCTCGATCCGCCTGGTCACGGTGGGTCTGCCCTGGCGGGTGCACTCGTGAAGGCGGCGCTCCCGCTGCTGGTCCTCTGCTCGGTGGCGGCCTGTGCGGATGCTGCGATCCCAGATCCAGCAGCCAGCTACGCGCTGACGCTCTCCGCGACGGGCGAAGAGCACGATCCGCTCTCCGGGGTGCGCGTCTTCGCTGGCGACGAGCTGCTCGGCGCCACGGAAGAAGATGGCAACCTGCAGCTCGAGCTCCAGGGCGTGGAAGGCGAGCGCGTGCCCTTGCGCATCGAGTGCCCCGAGAGCTTTCGCTCGCCGCCGCAGCCGCTGGTGGTCGGCCTGTGGCAGCCGGGCCCGGGCTCCCCGGCGCCCACCTTCGAGGTCGAGTGCGTGCCCTTCGTCCACTCCTACGTGGTGGGGATCTCGGCGGAGAACGGCGCGCACCTGCCGATCTCCTACCTGAACGAGCCCGTCGGTGAGACGGACGACTTCGGCGTCGCCCACGTCGTGCTGCGCGCCCCGAGCCAGGAGCAAGTCAGCCTCACGCTCGACACCAGCGAGCGCCCGGAGCTGCGCCCGCAGAGCCCCAGCCTCGCCTTCGTCGCCGGCGAGAGCTCGGAGCTGGTGCTGCTGCAGGTGAAGTTCGTGGAGCCGCCGCGGCCCGTCCGGACGCGCCGCGTCGTGCAGGGGCCGATCGAGCTGAAGCATTGAGGCTCGGTCCTCGGCGCTCCGTGTCTCACCAGGATATGCCCAGCGTGCAACAGCGAGGTCGCGCGCTGGGCACATGCTGGGGTCGCTGGCTGTCGCACCCGCGGAACGCGGGCTCGGTACTGCCGGCGAGCCCTGGCTCACCTCGCCGTACACGGGCCAGGTCGTGTGCGCGCCGGCCCGCGCGAGGGCATACTGGGGTGTTCGAGCTCGCGCCACACGGGGGCGAGCTCATCCGGTGGACCCTGCACGAGGAGCTCTGATGTCGACGTCGGTGAGGCGAGCGTGGATCGAGTTGTCAGCGTCGGTGGGTAACGGCTGGTGGATCGTGGGACTGATCGCGAGCGGCTGTGGAGGGGTCGCCGGCAGCGAGCCGGCGCTCGAGGCGAAGGGCGCCGAGCTGCGGCGCGGCCTGGTCGCTCATGTCGATGTGATCGCGGAGGACGCAGCGCTGCAGCGCAGCGGCCACTCCGTCGTGGCGCTGGATCGCAATGTGTACGTCGCGCGCGGCGTCATGGATGACTTCACCACGCAGACCAACACCTTCCCCGAGGACGTCTGGCGGCTGCGGACCCGGAGCGGCGCGCTGCGCGAGCTCTCGCAGCGGGGCGAGCAGCCTGACGGCTGGTCGTACTCCTGCACGGCGGCGGACGACGCGCGCGGCGGCAGCCTGTATTTGTTCGGGGGCGCGCACTACCTGTTCGAGCTGGATCCGGACTTCTTCGGCTCGCTGGTGGTGAGCGATGCGTTGTACCGCTTCGACGTGCCGCGCCGGCGCTGGAGCCTGCTGGAGCCGGCGGGCTCGCGCCCCAGCGCGCGCTCGGGCTGCACGGCGGAGTTCTTCGACGGCACGCTGTACATGTTCGGGGGCATCAGCCGCTTCTTCGAGGTGAACAACGAGCTCTGGGCGTTTCAGCCCGCCCTGGGCAGCTGGACGCAGCTCACGCCCGAGGGAGATGTGCCGCCGCCGCGCTACAAGCCCGCGGTCGCGCTCGACGCGAGCGCCGGCAAGATCTACTACTACGGAGGTCTGGCCTTCGGCGCCGAGGGCTTCGCGCGCATCGACGACTTCTGGGTCTACGATATCGCCAGCAACAGCTTCCGGCAGCTGCCGAGTGGTATCACCCCCGTGCGGGATCAGGGCAGCATGGGGGTGGTGCGCGCTCCGAACGGCAAGCGCTACGTCCTGCACGTCGGCGGCGATCTGCCGACCACCACCAGCTGCGTGGGCTTCCCCCAGCTGGCGCGGGCGACCAGCGAGATCTGGGCCTTCGATATCGAAGCCGAGACCTGGAGCCTGCTCGACAGCGACGGCAGCATGCCCCGCATCGAGTACCACGCTGGCGCGACCGTCGAGGACCGGTTCTACTTCTCCGGTGGCTGGGCAGAAGAGCCGGATCCCGAGCGCACCTGCCGCCAGCAATGGAACCCGAATTTCTACGAGCTCTCGCTGCGGCGGCGCTGAGCGTGGTTTCACCCGTGCGGGTCTGGTTGCACCCGCCGGGGTGGAGTAAGGTCGTTCCGACGTGAAGACCGCCGGCATTGGCTCGGAGCTGGACCGGCTGCGCGCGCACAACGCCCTGCTGCGCGTGGCCGCCCGGCACGAGGATCTGTTGCAGCGGGACGCCTTCGAGGAGCTGGCGGCCGCGCTGGCCGAGCACATTCCGCTCGGGCGCCTGGTGGTGGTGGTGCCCGAGCGCGAGGATCAGGTGGTGTATGCGGTGTCGGTGGGAGCCTCGGCGACACCGGCACCCCCCTTCGGGGCGCGCTATCCGCTGCCCGGCGCGGCCCAGCGGCGCACCGTCATGGAAGGCGGCGCGCGCATCTGCAGGGACACGCGCCTCGGCGACGTGGTGGACCAGGTCACGGCCAAGTCCGGCTTCCTGTCGTATGTGGCGCTGCCGATCTGGGACGCGCGCAGCGGCCTCACGCCGGCGCCGATCGTGGCCAAGCTGGTGGTCTGCTTCGAGCAGGTCGACGTGGCGGCCGAGGTGCCGCTGGAGCTGCTGGAGCTGGCGGCGGGGCTCTTCGGCGACAAGTTCCGTCGTTCGCTCGCCGCTGCCCGCGAGCGGCGGCTGGCCATGATCCTGGAGACGTCGGGCGATGCCATGCTGGCCTGGAGCCGCGAAGGCACGATCACCGACGCCAACGCCGCGGCGGCGCGCCTGACGGGCCATGAGATGGCGCAGCTGATGGGGCGCCCGCTCTCGGACCTGGTGCAGGACCTGGCGGACGTGACCGCCGCCAGCGAGAGCGGGCGCAGCTTGCGCACGCGCCTGCGCGGCCCGGGCGGAGCTGCTGGACTGCCGGTCGCGATCACGGTCACCAGCGTCGAGCACGATCCCGTGGTCGCCGCGCACATGCTGGTGCGCGACCTCTCGCACGTGGTCGCGGCAGAGCGCGAGGCAGCGCAGTACCTGGCGCGGCTGCGCGCGCTGGAGCAGCAACACCGCACCTTGCTCGACAACGCGCCGCTCGTGATCTTTCGGCTCGAACCGGAGAGCGGCGAGCTCTTGTACATCAACCGGCGCGCCGAGCAGCTGCTCGGTATCGCGCAGTCCGTCGCCTGCGAGCAGCCCGACTGCCTGCGCGCGGCTCATGACGAGGCGGGCCGGCACAGCTTCGATCAGGCCTTGCTCGCCGCGCGCAACGGCGCGCCCCTCCCGGCCTACGAGGCGCGCTTGACCCGTCGCGGCGCGCAGGGGGCGGCGGGCAGCGAGCTGACCGCGAGCGTGCAGATCTACGCGCTCACCGAGCGCGAGCGCGTGGTCGGGATCGAGGGCATCCTGGCGGACATCAGCGCCGAGCACGCGGCGCGGCTGCAGCTCGTGCAGACCGATCGCCTCACCACGCTGGGCAGGCTCGCCGCCAGCGTCGCGCACGAGATCAACAACCCCGCCGCCTTCCTCATGCTCGGGCTGGAGCACCTGGCCCGCTTGCTCGACGAGCCGCAGGGCGAGGGCGGCGTGGGCTCGGAAGAAGGGCGGCGCGAGGCCGGCATGCTCGTGCAGCAGCTGAGCGACTCGCTGCAGCGCATCGCGGACATCGTGCGCGATCTACGGCTGTTCTCCGGCCCGATCCGCCAGCGCTCGGGCTCCGAGGCGCGCGCCGACGTGAACCGGGCGGTGCAGAGCGCGCTGACGCTCACGCGCAGCCAGCTGGTGGAGCGCGCGCGGCTGATGGTCGATCTCGAGCCGGTGCCGCCGGCGCGCATCGACCAGGGCCGGCTCGCGCAGGTGCTCGTCAACCTGCTGGTGAACGCGGCCCAGGCCATTCCCGCCGAGGACGGCCGCGAGCATCGCATCCAGGTGATCACGCGCGCGGCGGCGGGGCAGATCGAGATCGAGGTCTCCGATACGGGCAGCGGCATCGCGCCGGAGGATCTGTCGCGCATCTGGGCCCCGTTCTTCACCACCAAGGAGACGGGCGCGGGCACCGGGCTCGGCTTGTCGATCAGCCGGGACATCATCGAGCGCGCCGGCGGCCAGATCGATGTGGTGAGCCCTGCGCTGGAGGATCCGGCCGGGGGCCGCAGGGGCTCGCGTTTCATCGTGCATCTGGCCCAGGCCTCGGCCTCGCTCACGCCCGGGCCGCGCGCGTCCGCTCCGGCGCCGGCGTCCTCCGTCCGGCGCAAGCGCGTGCTGGTGGTCGAGGACGAAGTGCTGCTGGCGAGCGCGCTGGCGCAGCAGCTGAGCGAGCACCACGACGTGCGCGTCACCAACACCGGAGCTCGCGCGCTCGAGCTGCTGGCGACCGACACGTTCGACGTCGTGCTGTCCGACGTGCGCATGCCCGAGCTCGCCGGCGACGCGCTCTACGTCCAGGTCTGCGCGCGCAACCCGCGCTACCGCAACGCCTTCATTTTCATGACGGGTATCGGATTCGGTACTGACCTGGGGCGGCTGCAGGAGCTCTACCGGCGCCCGATCCTGGAGAAGCCGTTCCCGCTGGAGCGGCTGTTGGCGGCGATCGCGGCCGTGGAGGCTCAGTCGGCACCGAACTCGCCCGCGCTCTGCACGATCGAGCCCACCAGCCCGTAATCGCGCGCTTCACGCGCGTTCATCCAGTGGTTGCGCTCGGTGTCGCGCGCGATTTTGTCCAGCGTCTGGCCCGTGGCCTCGGCGAAGATGCCGTTCAGCCGCTGGCGCATGGCCAGGATCTGCCGGGCTTCGATCTCGACATCCGAGGCCGGGCCGCCCACGCCGCCCAGCGGCTGGTGCAACAGGAAGCGCGTGTTGGGCAACGCCTGGCGCTGCTCGCGGCGCGCCGCGGCGAAGATCAGTGCCCCCGCGCTCGCCACCCAGCCCGTGCCCAGGATCCGCACCAGCGGATCGACGAAGCGGATCATGTCATGGATCGTGTCGCCCGCTTCGACGTGGCCGCCCTGCGAGTGCAAGATGACCCGGATCGGGTCGCTGCCCCGCTCCGCCAGCGCCAGCAGCTGCGCGCACACGCTCTCGGCCAGCTCGCTGGTGACCTCGCCGAAGATCAGCACGGTGCGCGCCGCGAACAGATGGTCGCGGACCAGCGCGGAGGTGGCAGCTCTCTCGGAGCTCGGGGGCATGGGGGCAGGGGATGAAAGGGGCATGGCAACAGGCTCGTGTTCGAGCAGTCTGGTGCGCGCCGGGCCGGGCGCCATGTCCGGTCGTCTCGAAGCGTTGCCCGGGGCTCTCCCGGGTGGACGCTGGGGCGCGGTCGAGGCAGACTCGCCTCGTGGATCCGCAGACCGGGCTGGTGGTGCACGTCGAACGGGGCCGCGCGGCGCTGCGAGTGCTGGCACGCGCCCCGGAAGGGAAGCCCGAGCTGCTGGTGGAAGCGACCTACTCGGGCGGCCCGGATGGGGTCTCGCTGCGGCTCAGCGAGGGCAACCTGACGCGCGCCTTCTCGCGCGAGGTGATCGCGCGCCATCCAGCGCTCTCGGCAGTGCTGCGCTTGATCGCCGACGAGGTGGAGTTTGATCGAGCCGAGAGCGCGGCGCTGCTCCCCATCCTGTTCCGCAGCTTGCTCGTGTACGTGGCGCGCATCGGCACCTCGGTGCCGCTGCCGCACTGGGGTCGGCCGCTGCGCGACGCGCGCATCGAAAAGGCGATCACCCTGCTGAACTCCGACATCGCCCGGCGCTGGACCGTGGAGCTGCTGGCGCGCGCGGTGGGGCTCTCGCGCCCGGTGTTCGCGCGCCAGTTCACGCGCGCGCTGGGGCTCTCGCCGATGCGCTACCTCACGCAGCGGCGCATGCAAGTCGCTGCGGCCCTGTTGCACGGCTCGGACGCCGCGCTGGCGGAGGTCGCTCGGCGCGTGGGGTATGAATCAGAGTTCGCCTTCAATCGGGCGTTCAAGCGGCACTACGAGGTCCCACCGGGCGTCTACCGGCAGCGCCCGATCGTGGCGCTGGCGAGCGCAGCGCGTCTCGCCGCCTAGCGCGTTGGAACGGGCGAGGGAGCGCGGCGCGCGCTCACGCGCTCAGCGTGCGCCCCTGCGCCCCGGGATCACCGTCGGGCGATCGGCGTGCGCGACCCCATCGAGCGGCACCAGCTTGGGCGGACCGAGCCGCTCGTGCACCGCGGCGGCGATCTCGTCGCTTCCGAGAGGCGGGCCGCTGCGCGCGACCCAGTCAGCCAGCTCGCTGCGCAGCTCCTCCGCCGTGGCAAACCGCTCCTCCGGCTCGCGCTGCAGAGCGCGCGTCACGATCCGCTCCAGCTCTGCCGGATAGCCCGGCGCGAGCGCGGAGGGTGGCGTGAGCGGCTCGTTCAGGCGCGTGAACATGTGGCGCGGCGGCTCGCCCGGGCGCCGGAACGGGTGCGTCCCGACGGTGGCCATGTACAGCACCACGCCCAGCGCGAAGATGTCGCTGCGCCGATCGACGGGCGCGCCATTCACCTGCTCGGGAGACATGTACGCGAGCTTGCCCTTGAGCGTGCCGACCGCGGTGGCGCAGCCGGCTCTGCCCAGCGCCTTGGCCACGCCGAAATCGGTGACCGTGACCCGACCGTCGCGTCCGAGCAGGACATTCTGTGGTGACACATCGCGGTGCACCAGCTGCATGCTCACGCCGTTCGCGTCGCGCTGCTCGTGCGCCGCGTGCAGCCCGCAGGCGACCTGCGCCAGAATGGCCGCCGACGCGCGCCGATCCAGCGGGCCACAGGCCGTGCTGGCGGCGAGCAGCGCCGCCAGCGTGCCGCCATCGATCCATTCCATGGCCAGCGCCAGGATGCCGTGCTGATCGATCAGCTCGAAGATCCGACACACGTTGGGGTGCTGGATCAGCGCGGCGAGCCGGGCTTCCTCCAGGAACATGGCCTCGAACTCGCTGCCTGCGAGATCGGGCAACACCATCTTCACCGCCACCAGCCGCTCGCGCCCCGGCCCCTTCTCACGTGCGGCCCAGACGCTCGCCATCCCCCCGTGCGCCACCCGACTCAGCAGCTCGTAGCGGCCGAGCTGGGTTCCCACCCCCGCACGCTGAGGCAAGATTCGAGTCTTGATGGCGGTCTCGATTTTCACTTGCTTCCATCAGGCTAGCATCGCGACCGGGGTCCCGCCGCGCGGATCCAGCTCGGGAGTCGCGCCGGGTGAAACATCACCGAGCAACGTCCCGATCCGATGCGCGGCGGAGGTGAAAGCGAGCAGGGGGCGAAGGAACCCAGACGTAGCTTCCGACGCGCCACACAACCACACTCGACTGTAAAGAGGTTCCGCGGGCTCAGCTCACGGGCTGGAAAGTGGGTGTGGGCCGGGCCTCAGCCCCACGTCCCGGAGCGGAACTTCGGGGCACTGGGTTTCACCAACAATGGAACGCCGACCGGCCTCCAGCAGCGGCGCGCCGGACCGTTCCGGTGCGACTGCGCGTCACCGGCGAGTGACGGAGCGCCGTTTGCGCGTGTTTCTCGCTCCGTCAGCAGTTTCATCAGCGCGATTTGCGCGTGAAACAAGGTCGCTGTCGGTGTCCAGCTGCGTGATGGCTGTCGCGAGGGCTCATGTTATGTTGCCCGCCGGCTTATGGCGCGTTCGGAAAATCCTGGGGGCAAATCTCCAGCGGGCAGCGGAAGACTTTCCTTGGAACCACCTGCACTTCGGGTGAGCGGCGAGCGACCGCGCCTGGAGCGGCAGCGTTCGCTGGGCGCGCGTGGCGCCGTGCTCGCTGCGCTCGCGATCTTCGGGGCGGGCTTCGCCTGGAGCGCCTGCTCGGTCGATGACCGCCAGCCGCGTTACCTCGCGGATGCCAGCGTCGGCGTCGGCAGCAACCTGGGCGGCTCCGGCGGCGGGGGCAGCACGGCGTCGGTCGAGCTCACGCCGAGCGCGATCGAGCTCGGGCCGGTGGTGGTGGGAGCGCCCGCGCGCACGCGGCTACACATCGCAAACACGGGGGACGCGCCGATCGATCCGCCGAGCGTGTCGATCGGGGCCGGCAGCGATCCGGCGTACGCCATCATCCACGACGGCTGCGAGTCGCCGGTCGCGCCGGGCGAGGCGTGCGAGGTGCGGCTGCAGGTGCTGGCGCAGCACGAGGGCCCGGTGACAGGCCAGCTGTCGGTGAGCGCCGGGGGCTCGGACAGCATGGTGCCGCTCTCGGCGACCGGCAATCCGCTGGGCACGCTGATCCTGGCGCCGGCGCCGGGCAGCTCGGACAACTTCGGCCCGGTGCGGCTGGGCACGTCGGTGCAGTCGGTGTTCAATCTGACGAACTCCGGCACCGTGGCGACAGGCCCGCTGACGGTGCACCTGTACAACGGCGACGTCACGCCGGTGGTGGGGCTGCCGGGCAGCTGCGTGAACGGGCAGACGTCGCTGGAGCCGGGGCAGACCTGTGACGTGCATCTCGCGTACGTTCCGAGCCGGCGCGGCGCGGCGGACGCGATGCTGGTGGTCACCTCGGACGCGGCGGGCAGCATCGGGCTGCCGCTGG
>DASTRX010000118.1:0-21159 GCA_035760985.1 Polyangiaceae bacterium | reverse complement strand
TGCCGCCGACGCAGCCGCCTACACACCCCTGCAGGGCAAGCCCTACAGCGAGCGGCTACCGCTGGTGCACCAGCTGGACCTGCGCGTGGAAAAGCTCTGGCGCTTTCCCGAGTGGGCGCTCACCTTCTACGTGGACATCTGGAACGCCTACAACAACCCGGCGCGCGAAGACTATCAGTACAACTTCGACTACAGTCACCGCAGCTATCAACAGGGCTTGCCGATCATTCCGAGCCTGGGTTTGCGAGGTGAATTTTGAGCGTGCGGAGCCGATGGCCGCGGGCAGCTCTGCCCGTGCTGGGCGCCTCGGTGCTGGGCTGTGGCGCGCAGTTCGATCCCGGCAGCGAGCTGCACGGGCTGCGCGTGCTCGCGCTGAAGAAGAGCGCACCCTACGCTCAGCCGGGGACGCGCGTGGATCTGCAACTGCTCTGGCATGATACCGAGCCGGATCGGCCGCCACCGCAGATCGCCTGGCTCGCGGCCTGCCAGAACCCCCCGGGCGACCTGTTCGACGCCTGCTTCGCGACGGCGCCCCAGGCCGGTGGCGGAGACCTGATCGAACAGCTCCGGACGCGCTCCTCCCTGCCCGATCCGAGCTCGGCGCAGGCGAACGATCACTTCAGCTTCGAGACCTCTCCGGACATCATCAGCTCCCGGCCGCCCCCGAAGGACCCCACCACCGTACCGTACGGGCTCGACTACGTGCTGTTCGCGGTGTGCGCCGGTACGCTCGATCTGCGGCTCGATCGCGACTTCCCTTTCGTCTGCTACCTCGAGCAAGACGGCGAGCCCGGGCTCAGCTCGGGTGACGCCGAGCTCGGGTCGAGCGACTTCATCGTCGGTTACACCTCGGTCTTCGCCTATGACGCGATCGAGAATCAAAACCCGCTCGTCTACGGGTTGCGCTGGGGCGAGCTGGAGTTACGGCCCGGTGAGCTGCCGATGATGGCAGGAGAGCCGCTGGCCGCCGCGGCGCTCGGCGCTGATGACCTCTGCATCGGCGCTGCTTGCCAGCCCGCGCCGGCCAGCGCTGAGCCCGGGGTCTGCCCCGAGGCGCTGACCATCGACGCCTGCCCGGGCTCCAGCCCTTGCGACAAGCTCCGGTTCGGGCCCATCGTCGACCCGGCCAGCGCCGAGCTCGACACAGCGGCGTCGGCGCTCCGCTCCACCGAGCTGCAGGAGCAGATGTGGGTGAACTACTACGCCTCCGACGGAGAGCTGTCGCAGGAAGTGAAGCTGCTGAACGATGCCACCCAGGGCTGGAACGAGGAGTCCGACACGGAGTTCCGCGCGGGCAAGGAGGCGGGCGTGACGTACCTGTGGTCGGTGGCGCACGACAACCGAGGCGGCGCCGAGTGGGCTCGCCTGCGGGTCTGCACCCGCTGAGGGTCGTCAGAGCTCGGCTGAACCAATATCGGCCTGGGCCTGTGTGAGCTCGCGGCCCTGTGTGAGCTCGCGGCCCGGCCGCCCTTCGCGCTCGAGCACGATCTTGTTGCCGTAGGCGGGCGGCGGAGCCACCAGCGTCGGACGCCGCTTGCGCGGTTTCTTCTCCGTGCTCGGGGCATTCCGCGCCTCGGCGTCGGGATGCCGAGGCACCGAAGCCGATCGCGGGCTGCACGCAAAACATGCCAGAAGGGCGATCGCGCAGCAGCCGTGAAGCACGGAGCTGCTCATCCAAGAGTATGAAACGGATCCTAACCGGGCGCCAGTCTGGCTCTCACTCTCGCCCTCTCCGTGGAGCCGCGGGGCAAGCTCCGCTCGATCGCTGGCGCCACCGGACAGCCTGCTGCAGCACGAAAGCGCGCAGATAAGGTGCGCACGCAAGGCGGGCTGTGCATGATGCCCCTTCGGTGCCGCTCACGCCCGGACCTGCTCCACGCCTCGCCCACGGAGAGCGCGCTACAGCTTGCGCGAGGGCCCGCCGACTCGCTTTGCCGACCCTGCATTCCCCCTTCTCCGCCCGCCCGTTCCGGCGATCGCAAATCGCTTGGCCGACCAGGCGACCATGTTCGGGGCAGCAGTTGCACATTGGGCACAAATCAGAGAGGGTTAGGAACAGTCAGGGCGCCCTCCGTTTGATCGAATAGCACCGAAACGCGCATGTCTCAGAGCTCGAGGAAGGCACCACCACTCGCCAAAGGCTCCGTCATCAACGACCGGTACGAGATCCAGGAAGGTCTCGGCAAAGGCGGAATGGGCGAGGTCTTCTCTGCCTACGATCGCAGCACGCAGCAAGCGGTCGCGTTGAAGATCGTGCGCGAGGAGTCGCGCATGCCGGGGGATGACGAGGCGCTGCGGCACGAGCTGTTGCTCGCGCGCTCCGTGGGCCATCCCAACGTCTGCCGCGTCCACGACCTGGCGCCGAGTCCTTGGGGACCGATCCTGGTCATGGAGCTGATCGACGGGGTCACGCTCCACACCCACATCCGTCGCCAAAAATCCAAGGGCGGCTACACCGCGGACGAGTTTCGCTCGATCGCGAGCGAAGCCGCAGCCGGCCTGGCGGCAATCCACGCGCAGGGCCTGGTGCACGGCGACCTGAAGCCGGGCAACATCATGGTCACCGCCGATCGAGCCATCATCCTCGACTTCGGCTTCGCGCGGGAACGCGCACGCGTGAGCGCGCGCCGCCCGGGGGCACAGCCCGATGGCGGCACCCCGAATTACATGTCACCCGAGCGCCTGAAATCGGGAGGCGCGAGCCCCGAGGACGACATCTACGCGCTCGGCTTGACCCTGCTCGAGATGTGGACCTGCAAGGTGCCGGAGCCCGGCTACCGGCCGCGCGCCAAGCCGATGCGCGAGCAGATCATGTTCGACGTGCCGTCGGGCCTCTCGATCGATGAGGTCAAGCAGGTCTTCCGCGCGTTGCACGAAGATCCGCGCATGCGCCCCAAGGCGCGCCGGCTGCGGTTCTTCAATCCCTCCGCGCTCACCACCAGCCATGCGCAGATCCCGCGCGAGCGCATCTCCCCTGGCCCGCCCCTGGGGCGCGCCGTCGCGCGCACCTTCACGCCGGGTGCGCAGTCGCTGCTCGTCACCTTCGCCTACAACGCGGAGGAGCTCGCAGGGCGCTTGTTCCCGCTGGAAAAGCCCCAGGTCACGATCGGGCGCCGCGCGAACCAGGACATCTGCATCGCCGAGCCCACCTGCTCCGGCGCGCATGCCCGAGCGCAATGGCAAGCTGGCACCTGGATCGTCGCGGACCTGGGCAGCACCAACGGTAGCTACGCCGACCACAGCTACGAGCGCAAACGCACCGTCAGCCTGCTCCATGGCGGCGAAGTGCAGCTGGGTGAGTGCCGGATCAAGCTGGTCAGCTTCGAGAAGGGGTCCCCGCAGCACCTGCGAGCGATGGAATACCTGTCCCAGCGCGACGGTCTGACCGGTCTGTGGAAGCGCAAGGAGATGCTCGCCGCGCTGCAAGACGAGCTGGACTTCGCGCGCTGGGACCGCGTGCCGCTCACGCTGGCCACGTATGAGATCTGCAGCGCCAACCGCTCCCCCCACGACCGACCGACGATCCTGGAGATGCTGGCGCTGCGCCGCGCGGCGCAGCGCGTGGCGGAGCTGACGGAGGTGCTGCTGCTCAGCATGGTGCCCGTCACCGCGGGCCGCACCGACGCGCTCAAGTTCGCCGTGGCCATGACCGGACCCACGCTGGATGAGGCACGCAACGTCGTCGAACAGATCGTGGCGCAGGTCCGGGGCACGACCCCGGAGAATCTCGATCTCAAGGCCAACATCGCGCTGGCCGAGGGCACCATCTCCGCGGAAGAGTTGCTCACCCTTTGAAGCGCGCCGAGAGCCCGCGGAGACGCTGACAGGAGCTGACCGTTGGTGCGCAGCTCGCATCCTCTGCCGCCCAGCAGCCAGTCCAGCCTGCGTCGGCTGAGCCGCGGCGCGGGCGGCGGCGACCGCCCCTTGCGGCCCCAAGCCGTGCTCGGCGGCATGCTGGCCCTGGTGTTGCTCGCGATCCCGCTCTATCTGCTGCGCCGGCCTGACGGCAGCGCGGGCGCAACGCAGCCGGACGCGGGGGTTTCGGGCTTCGGCGGGGTGTTTCGCAGCGAAGCGGACGCCTCGGCCCCCGCGGGCCAGGTCCTGCTCGGCCCCATCCAGCGTGTCCGCTGCGGCGCCTCCCCGAGCCAGATCGCCAGTGAAGGAGAGCTGTGTGACGCGCTGCCGGCGCTGGAGGCCGCCTTGCGGCAGAGCATCCTGGGAGCCGTGGACTGCGCGCCGCGCACCGGCAAGGAAGGCTCGATCAACTACGTGCTCGAGGTCGACTTCGACAACCACCGCTACAATCTGTTCCCCGGCAAGAGCGGGAAGTGGCGTGGGCCGCAGGCTCGGCGCGCGATCCAGTGTGTGCTGCGGGCGTTTGCTCCGGTGGATCTCGCCGGCGTGAGCCACCAGTACGCCTACTACGCCATCGCCGTGCTGGCGGTGTATCCCGCCCCCGATCCGTTCGAGATCCTGCCGACCTTCGACGAGACCCCGGGGGAGACGCAGGGCGGCCAAGCGCCGCCCTAGTCGTTGGCAGCGAAGCGCCGCCCAGTCGTTGGCGGGCGAAACGCCGCGTGACTTCTTGTCGTGGCAGGGCCGTCGCGAGCTTCAACAGGCTCGCGCAGACTGGTCTGAGCGAGCGAAACGCCACGTTGATTCGACGAGTTGCGGGCGTGATACGGCATGCGCTGCCCTGCTGAGGCAGAAAGGTCAGCCGGCAACCAGGGATAACCGCAGGTTACTTGACTTCGGCGCCAGTTGATGCCGTCGGCACGGCTCGTGCTGGTGCTCCGTTGATGGCTCTCCCATACCCATACGAAGCAGAGACCGGTCGGCTGAAACCCGCACCGCGAGCTCCCCGAGCACCGTTCAACATCGAGGATCACCTGCTCGACGCGGTTCGACCCGCCGGAGAAGGGCTCTCGTTCTTCGGCGTACGTCTGGCGCCGCCGGAGCCTCACAACTCCTCGGAAGTGGCCTGGGTGTTTCGCGATGCCCTGATCACGGAGTTCCAGAAGCGGCGCCCGGACGCCGACCACGCCACCTGGGAGCTCTTCCAGCAGCAAGCGCGGGCACAGCTCGACCGGCATCCGCGCGCCGACGATGAGCTGCTCCGAAGCCTGATGCTGATCATCGAAAATCTCTGACCCGTTGGGGCATGGCGCTGCTTGGCAGCGCGCGCCCGGCGTCCTAGGCAGGCGGGCATGCGTTACAAGGCTCTGGGAAAAACTGGTCTGTTCGTTTCCGAGCTCTGCCTCGGCACCATGACGTTCGGGGGCAAGGGCTTCTGGGAGGTGGTCGGGCGCCTCGGTTCCAAGGAGGTGGAGTCATTGATCGGCACCGCGCTCGACGCGGGCGTCAACTTCATCGACACGGCGGATGTCTATTCGGAAGGTCAATCCGAGCAGCTCACCGGCGGCGCGTTGGCCGCGCTCGGGCGTCCGCGCGAGCAGATCGTGGTGGCCACCAAGGTGCGCGGGCGCGTCGGCCCTGGCGTGAACCAGGTCGGCTTGTCCCGCGGTCACATCCTGTCCAGCATCGATGCCAGCTTGCGCCGGCTCGGCCTCGACTACGTGGATCTGTATCAGATCCATGGCTTCGATCCGGTCACGCCGCTCGAGGAGACGGTGCGCGCGCTCGACGACGTCGTGCGCTCCGGCAAGGCGCGCTATGTCGGCTTCAGCAATCTGCCTGCATGGATGGCCATGAAGGCCATCGGCTACGCCGATGCCCACGGCCTGGCCCGCTTCCAGAGCGCCCAGGTCTACTACTCCATTGCCGGCCGTGACATCGAACGCGAGATCGCGCCCATGGCTCAGAGTGAAAGCCTGGCCATCTTGCCCTGGAGCCCGCTCGCGGGTGGCTTGCTCTCCGGCAAGTTTGATCCCGACAAGTCGGGGCCCGAAGGCGCGCGCCGCTCATCGTTCGATTTCCCGCCCGTCGATCGCGAGCGGCTGCCGCGTGTGCTCGCGGCGCTGCGCGAGGTCGCGGCAGCCAGCGGAAACTCCGTGGCTCGCGTCGCGCTCGGCTGGCAGCTGACCCGGCCCTTTGTCACCAGCGTGATCATCGGCGCCAAGACGCGCGACCAACTACTCGACAACCTGGCGGCGGCCGAGCTCGAGCTCGCGCCGGAGCACGTGCGCCAGCTCGACGACGCCAGCGCCCTGCCCAGCGAGTATCCGGGCTGGATGCTGGACTGGCAGAACCGCGAGCCGCGCGGCGTAGCGAGCAGGAGCTGAGCGCAGCGCGCGCAACCCTGAACCACCGTGACACACGCTGTGACGGTGGCTGTTACACCCCGGCGTGAGTCCGCCCCATGACTCCGGTGTCCTGCCCGGCCGCATGGGGCGGCGCGAAGCTCGCGGAAATTTGGGGCTGAATGTGGCGAAACGGCAGCCGCGAGAGCGCGCCATTGCGCACCGGGCGAGCACTTGGCATCCCGATTGCTCCTTGTCGGGACATGACTCGGAACATCACTGTCCAAGGCCTTCGGTCGTTCGGCAAGTCCATCAGGGGCCAGCGCTCGCTCTGGGCTCTCGGCTTGGGGCTGGCATTGGCGGCCGCCTTGCCCGGCTGCGTTGCGCACGCAGAGGGCGCTCTCGTGGCGGACTATCCCGCCGAGTACGTCGAAACAGTGCCAGCGCGGATCGAGTACTATCCGAGCGTCGTGTACCGCGGCAGCCCCGCGTACCTCGTGGAGGGCCGCTGGTATTACCGCACTCACGGGCGCTGGGTCGTCTTCCGTGACGAGCCGGTGGAGCTGCGCGACTATCGCGTACGGCGCGCGCCCGCGTACCTGGGGCCGTCGTATCGCTATCGGCAGGATCGCTGGGCGGAACAACGCCGCTTCGAGCAGCGGCGCGAAGCCCAGCGGCGCGCCGACTACCAGCGGGAGGTTGCGCGGCGCGAGCAAGAACGGCGCCGCGCCCAGCTCGAAGCGCAGCGCGCGCGCGAGCGGGCGGACCAGCAGCGCCGCTTCGAGCAGCAGCGCGAGGCGCAGCAGCGCGCTGCCGAGGAGCGCCGGGTCGCAGAGCAACGAGGCCGCGCCACGCGCCGCCATGACCGCGCGCACGGCGACCAGCACGACTCACGCGACCAGCGCGACCGTCGCCGCTATCGCTCCGACTGAACCAGGCGCGGTGTTGCTCGCCGGGCACGGTGTTGCTCCAGAGCGCGCTCGCTCCAGAGCTTCCTGTTGCCCGGACGCGCCACGACGAAGCTGGAATTGGGGGCTCGTCACCCGGCGGCCCCCAGCGCCCATAGTATGCCCCCACCGAGATGCTTTAGAAAGAGCGGGTCGTCGTAGTGCTCCGCTGCATGACCCAGCGCCGTGTAAAACGACCGCGCTCCGTCGCGCTCCTGGCACCAGGCGAGCGGATGGTCCCCCATCTGCCCGCCCTGGTACGTCGACTCATCGACGGCGAGCAGCACGCGGACACGTGCCCGGGGATTGTGGTCGAACTCGTACCACTCGTCCGAACGCCACCAGGACGCGGGCAGATGCCGCGTCGCCGGGTGCGCCGCGTCCTCCACCACGACCCGCGCGCGCTGTGGATCGGGGTGGCCCGTGAAGCGAGCGCCCAGCAGCGCCGCATACCAGGGCCAGTCGAGCTCGGTGGCGCTGGCGGCGTGGACCCCCACATAAGCGCCGCCGCCCGCCACGAAGCGCTCAAAGGCCCGCCGCTGCTCGTCGTCGAGCAGGCGGCCGCTCGTGGACAGCCAGACGACGGCACGAAAGCGCGCCAGCGACTCCTCGCTGAAGCTGCTCGCCTCCTCGCTGGCCTCGACACCGATGCCCTGCCCTCGAGCCCAGCGTGAGACCGCGGCCACCGCGGTCGGGATCGATTCGTGGCGGTACTCGCTGGTCTTGCTGAACAGGAGGATCATGCGGACCCCGACTGAAAGGCCTTTTCGGGCCGATTGCAAGCGGGTGTGCACGGGACGCGAGTTTCGGGCAAGCTGAGGCCGTGGAGCTCCCCGTCAATCCGCCCGTGTTGCCCATGCTCGCTCAGCGCGTGAGCGAACTGCCGAGCAGCGGCGAGTGGCTGTTCGAACCCAAGTGGGATGGTTTTCGCGTGCTGGTGTTCCGTGACCGGCACGAGCTGCTGCTGCAGAGCCGCGACGAGAAGCCCCTCAACCGCTATTTTCCCGAGCTGCTGGAGGAGCTCGCGGCGGCGCTGCCCGAGCGGGTCGTGCTGGACGGCGAGATCGTGATCGCGCGCGCTGGGGTGCTCGACTTCGACGCCTTGCAGTTGCGCGTTCACCCGGCCGCGTCGCGCGTCAAGCTGCTGGCCAGCGAGACGCCCGCGTCGATCGTGTTCTTCGACGCGCTCGCCAGCGCGGATCGCGACCTGCGTCCCCTACCCTTTCGCGAGCGCCGCGCCGAGCTGGAGCGCCTGCTGGCGCCGGCGCGCGCCCCGCTCCACGTCACGCCCATGACCACGGACCTGGCGCTGGCCACGGACTGGTTCCGCCGCTTTGAGGGCGCCGGGCTGGACGGCGTGATGGCCAAGGCAGCCAACGGCAGCTACGAGCCCAACAAGCGCGTGATGCTCAAGGTCAAGCACGAGCGCGAGTGCGACTGCGTGGTCGCTGGCTTTCGCTGGCACAAGAACGGAGAAAACACGCGCGTCGGCTCGTTGCTGCTCGGGTTGTACGACGACGCCGGCAAGCTGCACCACGTGGGCGTCGCCGCCAGCTTCACGGACAAGAAGCGCCGGGAGCTGGTCGAGGTGCTGGCGCCCTATCGCGAGCGGGCGCTGGACAACCACCCCTGGCGGGCCTGGGCGGAGCACCTGGATGCAGCTCCGGATCGGCGCATGCCGGGCGGCAAGAGCCGCTGGAGTCAGGGCAAGGATCTCTCCTGGCAACCGCTGCGCGCGGAGCTGGTCGCCGAGGTCGGCTACGATCACATGCAGGGGGATCGCTTTCGCCACACGGCGCAGTTCCGGCGCTGGCGCACCGACAAGCCGCCGAGCGAGTGCACCTACGCGCAGCTGGAGGTCGTCCCCCCGGAAGAAGTGGCGCGCATCTTCGGCTCGGGCTGAGCGATTCAGCCGCCGCCCGGCGCCTTGTTCTGGCGCATGCGCTCGCGCCAGGCGCGGGTCGGGTCGTCATCGGGATCGGGCGCCTCCTGCGGGGGGCGCTGCGCTTCCGGCACGTGGCGCAGGTTCACGCGGATGCGGGTCCAGGTCGAGGAGCGCCCGCGCATGGCGTCGATCAGTACGTCGTCCGGCGCGAGCAAGGCCGCTGCCTCTGGGTGCCTGGCCTTCCAGCGCTCCAGGCCGGCGAGCGCCGCCGCCTTGTCCGGGGAGTGCGCGATCACGATCAGCGGCATCCGCGAACGACGCCGCCCGGTCGCGCCCGGCTCGGCAGGCGCGGCCGCCTTGCGGCGTGCGCGCGACGGCGCCACGCGCGTGGCTTCTCCCTCCATCTTGCGAAAGTGCGGCGGCCAGGGCGCGTCGCCGAGGCCGTTCGCGTCGTCGCGCGCCGCCAGCTCCAGCAACGGCTCCAGCGAGCGCGCGGCGCCGGCGCGCCCGGCATGTGGATCGGGCCGCTCTGCAAAGCGGCGCGGCACGGTGAGCACGGTGAAATCTGCGGGGTCGCACTCGGGCACCTCGTCCCAGCCGAGCGGGGTGGAAACGCGCGCGTCGGGCAGCGGCCGCACGGAATACGCGCTCGCGGTGGTGCGGTCCTTGGCGTTCTGATTGTAATCGATGAACACGCCGTGCCGCTCCTCCTTCCACCACTTGGAGGTGGCGATGCTCGGCGCCCGCCGCTCGACCTCGCGCGCGAGCGCCAGCGCCGCGCGCCGCACCTCGGCGAAGCCCCAGCGCGGCTCGATCGGCACGTTCACGTGCAGCCCGCGCGAGCCGCTGGTCTTGGCAAAGCCGACCAGCCCCAGCTCGTCGAGCAGTCCGCGCACCTCGAGCGCGACGCGCCGCACATCCGCGAACTCCACCCCGGGCCCCGGATCGAGGTCCACCCGCAGCTCGTCCGGGTGCTCCAGATCGCTGGCGCGCACCGGATGTGGATGAAGCTCGATGCAGCCCAGGTTCACGATCCAGATCAAGCCCGCGGCGTCGTCCACCACCACCTCTTCCGCGGTGCGGCCTGACGGAAAGGCGAGCGTGACCGTGCGCAGCCAGCTGGGCCGCTTTTCCGGAGCCCGCTTCTGGTAGAACGGCTCGGCTTCCGCCCCGTTGACGAAACGCTTCAAAACGATCGGGCGGCCCGCGATGCCTGCCACGGCCCCGTCGGCGACCGACAGGAAATACCGCACCAGATCCAGCTTGGTCAGGCGCTGTTGCTGTGAAAAATAGGGCTTGCTCGGATGGGTGACGCGGACTTCGCGCCCTGCCACCTCGAGCACCTCGGCCGGCTCCTCTTTGGCCACTCCCGCAAGTTAGCTCGATCCGCAGGCGGAGCACGACTTTTGCTGCAACCGTCGCCGGCGCGGGCCTACACTCGGAGCGCATGCAGCAGCCCGGCAAGCACGAGGTGATCGAGATGCTGCGCGAGCTCGCGCAGCTGACGATGCTGGACGAGGAGAACCCCCAGTCCTTCCGCGTGCGCGCCTATGAAAGTGCCGAGCACGCCATCGCCGCGCAGACCATCGACCTGCAGGCGCTGAGCCTGAAGGACCTGCAGGGGATCGAGGGCATCGGCAAGAGCACAGCGGAAAAGATCCGCGAGCTGCTCGACACCGGGCGAGTAGAAAAGCTCGAGGCGCTGCGTCAAAAGCATCCGGAGAGCATCGTCGCGCTGCTGCGGATTCAGGGTCTGGGGCCGAAGATGTTGGGGCGGCTGCGCAGGGAGCTCGGGGTGCAGTCGCTGGACGACCTGCGCCGCGTGCTGAGCGAGCAGCGCCTGCGCGGTCTGAAAGGCTTTGGCGAAAAATCGGAGGAGAAGCTGCGGCAGTCCCTGAGCCGGCTGGACTCGCAGGGCGCGCTCGACCGTACCCCGATCGCGGTGGCCCTGCCTCTCGCCGAAAGCATCCTGGCCGAGCTGCGCGCCGTGCCCGGCGTGACCAACGCCGTCGTGGCCGGCTCCTTGCGGCGATTCTCGGAGACCATCGGCGACATCGACATCATCGTGACCGCCGCGGCAGCCGAGCCCGTGATGCTGAAGCTGACGCAGTTGAGCGCAGTGGATCGCGTGCTGGCGCACGGCGAAAACAAGACCAGCGTGGTCACGAGGCGCGGAGTGCAGATCGACCTGCGCGTCGTCGGCGAGCACCAGCTCGGGGCGGCCCTGATGTACTTCACGGGCTCCAAGGGCCACAACATCAAGCTCCGGCAACGCGCCCTCAGCCGTGGCTTTACGCTCAACGAGTACGCCCTTTCCGAGCTCGAGGGCGGGCGCGTGGTGGCGAGCGAGACCGAGGCCGCCATCTACGAAGCCCTGGGGCTCGCCTTCATTCCGCCCGTGCTGCGCGAAGACGCTGGCGAGATCGAAGCGGCGGAAGCAGGGCGGTTGCCCGCCGAGCTACCGCCGCTGCTGGGGGACTTTCACGTGCACACCAGCGTGTCCGGGGATGCCCGCAGCCCGCTCGTCGACATGGTGCGGGCTGCGCGCGCGCGCGGCTACCGGGCGCTCGCGATCACGGACCACGCCGAAGGGACGCGAGCCGGAGCGTCGCGCGAAGCGTTGCTCGCGCAAGCCGAGGAGATCCGCGCGTTGCAGCAAGAGCTGGGCGAGCAGCTCGCGCTGTTGCACGGTGTCGAGCTCAATATCGGGCCCGCTGGCGAGCTCGACTACGATGCGGAGTTTCGCCGCGGCTTCTCCTACTGCCTGGCGTCGGTTCACTCGCATTTCGAGCTGGACCGCGCCGCTCAGACCGACCGCATCCTGAAGGCCATGCACGACCCGTGCGTGCGCATGATCGGGCACCTCTCCGCGCGCCACATCGGCGGGCGCCCGGGCATCGATCTCGATCTGGGCGCCGTGCTGGCCGCCGCGGAGGCGACCGGCACGGCTCTCGAAATCAACGGCGCCCTGCAGCGCCTCGACGTCTCGGTCGAGGTCTTGCGGCAGGCGCGGCAGCGCCGCATCGCGCTGGTCCTGACCAGCGATGCGCACCAGGAGAGCGAGCTGGCGCGCATTCGCTACGCCGCACTGAACGCCCAGCGCGCCGGCATCGACCCAAGCCAGATCGTCAACACCTGGCCCGCACCACGCCTGCTCGACTGGCTGGCGGCAAAGAGGCCTCTCGGCTGAGGCTCCGTCCTCGGCGCACCGGCGCCGGCGCGCTCAATGCCCGGCCGAGATCTCCCGGGCAGCGCGCTCTCCGCTCTGGATCGCTCCGGCGACGGTCGCCGGAAACTCGCCGTCGGTGGCCTCGCCCGCGAAGAACAAGGTGTCCGCGATCGGCTCCGCCAGCCGCTCGTGCACGTCGCCGCCGCCCGGGCGCACGTAGCTGTAGGCGCCGCGAGCGAAAGGATCGTGTTCGAACGCGCTGCCCTGAAACCCGATCAGCGAAGACAGGGCGCGTTCCACCGGCACTCCCAGCAGCCGGCTCAGCGTCGCGACAACCTCCCGTGCCGCGGTGGCCTCCCAGCGCACCGACTGGATGCGCGCGCGAGGTCCGCCGGCCCAGGCGGTGATCTGCTGCGCGGTGCCGTGACACTGCCGCCAGAAGGTTTGAAACGAACCCTGCGCGTCATGCAAGAACTGCCAGTCCGGGCTCACTTCTGGCGCCCAGAGCGCCTCGCGAAAGCGCAGCACCACCTTCGCCGCGTGCCCCATCGCGCAGACTCCGAACGCTGCCTGCTTCTGCTCGAGGGGCGGATAGAAGTCGATCCCGAGCCCGCTGGGCGCCGCCAGCACCCCCAGCGGGACGGTGATCAGGACTCGTTCCGCCTCGAACTGCCGGCTGCGATCGCCCTGTTCGACATCGACGCGCACATGGCCGCGTTCCCAGCTCACGCTCCGCACCACCGATTGCAGGTGAACGCGCACGGCGGCCACGCCGGCGAGCTGCTGGGCGAGCCAATCGACGAGCGCTCCGTAGCCCTCCTGCACGCGAAATTGCTCGGGCTCCTCGCTGCTCGACTCCTCCGCATCGAGCGCCAGGCTCTGGATGCTGACGTCGCCGATCGGCGCGGCATGGAACCCCTCCACATAGAGCTCGAACAGGGCTCGGTCTTCCGTGTGCATGGCGCAGCGGCGCACGAACTCGGCAGCGGAGCAGTCGGGACCGTCCCGCCGCACCGAGCGCAGCAGACGGCGAGCGCGCGCGTTGAAGCCCCACACCTCGCGCAGCTGGACCGGTGCGTCGGGCACCAGCGAACCCGACCAGTAGTGCCGGTCCTCCACCGGCTGGAGCGAGAGACCCGCTTCCTTCAAGAGCCGGAGCGTCGGCGGCGGACGGCCGTGCACGAACTCCGCACCCAGCTCGATGGGCATCGGCCAGTCGGGATCCCGCTGTTGCAACACGCGCCCTCCCAGCCGATCCCGAGCCTCGATCAGATCGACGCTCCGGCCTGCGTCCGCCAGGGCGCGCGCTGCCACCATCCCTGCGACTCCGCCACCGACGATGATGATCCCTTCGTCCGCCATGTTCGAGACCGGGTTGACCGCTGCAACCTCTGCAGCCTCAGCCTTTCCAGCCTCAGCCATTGCAAGTGTCGCACCGTAGCCGCCGCGACGGGTGTACTTGCTTGCAACGCTTGTGCTGGTCCCGGCTCATTTCGGCAGGAAGGGCCGCGTAGAAAATTCGAGCACACGGTCCGCTTCGCCGATCTGAGTCATGAAGAGCCCGGTGAAAGTGCTGAACAGGATGCTGCCCGTGGAGGCGGCGGTGGCGTTGGAAGGGCGGCTGATCCAGCTCTGAATCTTTTGCAGCAGCTCCTGGCTCACGGGGTTCACCAGCACCTTGACCCGTAGCACCAGCGGCCGCTCATCCGGCAGCTGGCTGACGTGTGCCACCGGCAGCCGTTCCGTCTGGGCGCAGCGACGCAACACGCCATTCAGCGTGGGGCTCCACTGGCGCACCGCCTGCTGATCGGGCCTGCTCACCTCCACGCGGTACATCTCTTCCCAGACGTGCCAGGTGATCTTGCAGTTCTGCAGAGTGCTCGCGAGCGGCTGGTCGCTGCCCTGCGCATACAGGATGCCGGTCAGGACGATCGTGGTGGGCAAGCCCAGCTTGAGCTTGCGCAGGACCCCGGCATCGGCGACATCGCGAAACGCCAGCGTGACGAACAGCCAGCGCCGGGCGCTATCCCATTCGAAGCGCGCCTCACGCGGCGCGTTGGGCGCGGGCGGCGCTTCGGCAGGAGCCGTCTCCTGTGCCGCGACCGGGAACGCGCTAGCGCTGAGCAGCCCAGCAGCGAGCAGCGCCTGCCAGCGTCGGCGCGCCAGGGCGCGCCAGCGCCCTGAGCTCACTGAGCCTCCCCCTGGCGGAACGGCAGGAACCCGAGCGCGTTGGAGAACGTGAACACAAAGCCGCCCAGGCTGGTGTCGAGCCGGAACCCGAGGTTTCCGGTCAGGTCCATCGGGATGCGCTGCAGGCCTGAAAAGCCTGGCGCCGGGCGGGTGATGTCCCGTGGATCGGCGAGCGCGAACGCGCCGAAGCTGGCGAACACGTCGATCCCGTACACCGAGCGAGTGCCCCGGTAGAGCGGTATGCGGTACTCGGCGTTCAGCTTGAGCGCGTACTGCGCGTAGCGCACGTGCTCGATCGCAGTGTGCAAGAAATTGGGCGCGGGGCGGCGATCGAAGTTCAAGCCCAGCAAGCGCCCGGGCTGAAAGTCGGTCAGGTCACCCACGTAATACTGCTCGAAGAACGGCGCATTGCCGACGATCGCGCCGGCGAACAGCTCCAGCCCGAGCACGTGGCCGTGCGGCAACGCCCACCAGCGGTGCGCTCTCAGGTCCAGCTTCTCGTAGGGGTAATCGCTGCCCGCCGGAGCCGGGCTGATCTCCAGCGCCGCCGACGCGAGCCAGCCGCGCGTCGGCATCCACGGGTGATCGCGCGTGTCGTACTCGAGCGAAGCACGCAGCGTCGAGAGCACGCTGTGCCCGGGTAGGATCTTGAAGTCGATCGGCTCGGTCCAGCCGCCGTAGTCGGAGGAAGCTGCGCGCGGGATCTCCACGTCGCGGATCGACTCCAGGCGATAGCCCAGCCAGAGCCGCGTCGTCAGCGAGGTCGGATAGCCCACGCCGATCTGGCCGCCCGAGCGGGTGTACGTCACGACCGCATAACGCGCCGACTCCGCGCCATCGACGTTGACGTTGCCGTTGCCGAAGAAATCGAGCGCGTCGTTGTAGAGCAGCTCGCCGGAGAACGCCCAGCGAGTGCCCAGAAACGCCGGATCGAAGAAGCGCACTCGCAGCGCGTACTGATCGATGGCCTCGTCCGTGGTGGCGCCCTGCGAGATGGCGAGGGCGCTGCCCAGCGTGATGCCGGTACCGGCGAGGTTGCGCTCCGCGACCGCCACGCCCGCGAAGGCGGCGAGCGGACGCCGCTCACCGTTCTCGTCGGTGTCCGCGGACAGGCCCATCGCCAGATCGGTCACCACCAGCGTGTTGCGCTCGGTGACCTCGATCACCAAGATCACGCGTCCGCGCGCCGAGCCCTTGCGCAGCGAGAGCTGCACGTCTCGGAAAAAGCCGCTGCCCAGCAGACGATAGCGCGTCAGCTCGAGCGCGGGATCATCGACGTTCAGCACATCGCCGCGATGAAACGGCACGAAGTGCTCCACCACGCGGCGCCGCGTCTTGGTGTTGCCGCGGATCTCGATCTCCTCGATCAGGTAGCGCAGCTCCGCCTCCGGGCCGTGCAACTCCGATGCACCGCTGCTGGTGGGCCCGGGGGGAAGCGCGGGCGCAGGCGCAGGCGCGTCCCCGGAATCCGCAGCGGGGGCTGCGCCGGGCGGCGCCTCCGCCGGAGAGACCGGTGCCTGAGGCGTGGACGCCGCCGACCCGTCAGCCGGTTCCGGTTGTGCTCCCGCGGAGCGCGAAAGGATCAGCAGCGCTCCGAGCAGCCGCCGCGCTCGGGCTCCGAGCTTCGTCGCCCGCAGCCAGACCTCGGGATGGCAACTCATGTGTGGGGAAAGCAAGTGAAGCATCTACGACGCGGAAGGCGCCTCCTCCCTCGCCCGCCCCGTTCGGGCTCGCCGGCAAAGAAAGGGCTCCGGATGCGACGCGGCGCTCAGGCTAACACGGGGCGCGTCACTGTGCAGAATCCGCGCCCTATCGCCGCCGATCCGTCGGTACTATACCGCGGCGATGAAGCAGCAGTTTTGGGTGGTGTCGATGCTGTCCGCGGCGCTGGCCGCCGCCAGCGGCTGTCAGAAGGAAAAACCGCCGGAGCCCGCGCCCGCTCCCCCGCCGGCGCCCGCACCGGCACCGGTCGCCCAGGCCCAGCACGCCGCGCCGCCGGAGCCCCCCAAGCCGGCGCCCAAGCCCCTGGAATGGGACGACCCGCCGCAGTGGAAGCGGGTGCCCGCGTCCGGCATGCGCGCGGCGAGCTACGAGATCCCAGCCGCCAAGGGCGACAAGGAGGCGGGCAGCCTCAACGTGTTCGTGCTCGGCGGCGACGTCGACGCCAACATTCAGCGCTGGGTCGACGAGTTCAGCGGCATGGATCTGAAGACGGTCGTGCGCAGCGACCGCAAGGTGAACGAGATGCGCCAGGCCGTGGTCGAGATCCCCAAAGGCAAGTTCAGCGGCGGAATGAGCGACAAGGGCCCGACCGACAACTACGGCTTGCTCGGCGCGATCGTCGTGGCGCCGTCCGGCGCTGAGTACTTCTTCAAGCTCACCGGTCCGGCGGCGACGGTGAAGGCGGCGCGAGCACCGTTCTACTCGCTGCTCGACAGCATGCGCGAGCAGGGCGGCACCGCGGAAGAAAAGAAGGCCGGCGACAAGGCGGCCAAGACGGGTGCAACCAAGGCCGAGGCCAAGACCGCGAGCGCCCCCAAGACGGCGGCAGGTAAGCCCGCCGCCAAACCCTGAGCCGAGAAAGCGCATCGTCAGCCGATGCCCGAGCTGCCCGACGTCACCGTTTATGTGGAGCGCATCGCGGCGCTCACAGGCGGCGCGACGCTGCTCGGGGTACGGCTCCGCAGCCCGTTCCTGTTGCGCTCGGTCGATCCTCCCATCTCGGCGGTCAAAGACCGCCGGGTGGTCGAGGTTCGCCGGCTCGGCAAGCGCATCGTGATGGGGCTGGAGGGCGATCTGTTCCTGGTGTTGCATCTGATGATCGCCGGCCGCCTGCACTGGAAAGAGCTGGGTGCGGCCATCGCGGCCAAACAGAACCTGGCCGCCTTCGATTTCTCGACGGGCAGCCTGGTGCTCACGGAGCAGAGCACCAAGCGCCGCGCCAGCCTGTACGTGGTGGCGGGCGCCGAAGCGCTGAAGGAGCACGATCGCGGCGGGATCGAGCCGCTCACCTGCACGTACGCGGAGTTCAAGGCGCGCTTGAGCGCCGAGAATCGCACGCTCAAGCGCGCCCTCACCGCACCGCATCTCTTCAGCGGCATCGGCAACGCGTACTCGGACGAGATCTTGCACGCCGCGGGCCTTTCCCCGGTGACGCTGACTTCCCGGCTCAGCGCAGCCGAGATCCGCAAGCTGCACCGCGCCACCCAGCAGACGCTGGAGCGCTGGACGGAGATCCTGCGCGCCGAGTCCGCGGATGATTTCCCCAAGAAGGTAACGGCGTTCCGCCCCGGCATGGCAGTGCACGGCCGCTTCCGGCAGCCCTGCCCGGCTTGCGGCACGCTGGTGCAGCGCATCCGCTACGCCGAAAACGAGGTCAACTACTGCCCGCGCTGCCAGACCGGCGGCAAGCTGCTGGCCGATCGCTCGCTGAGCCGCCTGCTCGGCGCTGACTGGCCGCGCACCGTGGAAGCCTGGGAAGAGGAGCACCCGGGGCTCGCCAAAGCTTGACCGCGAGACTAGTCTCGCGCCGGCTCGCCATGGTCTCCTCGTCGCCACGCAACGCAGCGCACGTCATTCCGGACCATTGCTCGACGCAGACGGCGCACCGCGTGAGCGTCGCCGACACCGACATGATGGGCATCGTCCATCATGCCAACTACGTGTTGCTGTTCGAGCGCGGCCGACTGGAATACCTGCGCCGGCGCGGGTTGCCCTACAAGGACATGGTCGATCGCGGCCTGCACATGCCGGTGGTCGAGCTGAACCTGCGCTACCGCAAGCCCGCCAGCTTCGACGATCTGCTGAGTGTGGAGACGCGCTTGGGCGCGCTCTCGCGCGTGACGGTGCGCTTCAACTACGTGATCCGCCGCTCCGAGCAGCTGTTGCTCGAAGGGCACATCGTATTGGCCTGCGTCGACGCGCAGAACCGACCCAGACCTCTGCCCGAAGACATCGTGCGCATCCTGTTCCTGCCGGAGGTCCCTCGGGATCCCGCCGGGTCACCCTGCACCCCGGAGTGATCACTCCAGGTAGTCGCGCGGATCGAGCTGGTAGCGCTTGAGCCAGCGCTGGATCTGAGTGCGCGCCTTGCCCAGGTGCCGCGCGACGGCGCTCACGTTGCCGCGATGCTCGCGAAAGAGCTGGATCAGCTGATCGCGCTGATCGCGATCGGCCGGCGTCAGCTCGGGCGGGGGCTCCGAGGCGCGCGGCTCGGGCGCTGCCCGCAGCTGCTCGGGCAAATGCTCCTCGCCGATCGCGCCGCCGCGCGCGAGCACGGTCGCGGCGCGCAGACAGTTGTCGAGCTCGCGGATGTTCAGCGGCCACGAGTAGCCGAATAGCTTGCGCGCCGCCTCGGGCTCGAACCGTAGCTCCGGCGCCAGCTCTCCCCCCTGCCGCGCCCCGAGCAGCCGGGAGATGAGCAGCCCGATGTCCTCGCGCCGCTGCCAGAGCGGAGGCAAGCGCAGGCGAAACCCGGCCAGTCGCGCCAGCAGATCCGCGCGGAAGCTGCCCTTGGCGACCAGCGCGTCGAGGTCACGGTGGGTGGCCGAGAGCACGCGTACGTCGACGGGCATGGCGCGCGTGGACCCCACCGGGCGCACCTCGCGCTCCTGCAACACGCGCAGCAACGCGGCCTGGGCACCCAGCTCGAGGTCTCCGATCTCGTCGAGAAACAGCGTACCCCGGTGGGCGCTGCGGATCAGCCCGGTGTTGGCGGAGTCGGCGCCGGTAAACGCGCCCTTCACGTGCCCGAACAGCTCGCTCTCGACCAGGCTCGGCGGGATCGCGCCGCAGTTGACGCCCACGAACGGCCCCGGCCGCTCCGAGCGCGCCGACAGGGCGCGCGCCAAGACCTCCTTGCCGGTCCCGCTCTCCCCCTGGATCAACAGCGGCAGATCGGTGGCGGCCAGATCCCAGGCCTTGGCGAGCTCGCTCGACAGCTCCGCCGAGAGGGTCGGAAAATCGGCGCCGCCGAGCGCGCTCTGGGCGGGCGTGAAGTCGGGGCCCGCCGCGTCCGGTGGGCTCGCGCCCTGACGATAATAGAGCAGGGTGTGCCCGATCTCGACCAGGTCGCCGTCCGCGAGCTGCTCCGCACTCACGCTGCGCCCGTTGATGCGCACGCCGTTGCGCGAGCCGCGGTCCTCGATGCGCCAGAACGGGCCGGCGCGCAGCAAGCGCGCGTGCTCGGTGGAGGCCCAGGGATCGGGCAAGGTCAGCTCCAGCGTGCGGGTCGCTGGATCGCGCCGGACGTTGCGCACCCGCCCGCGGCCGAGCGTCACGACCGAGAGCTGGTCGAGATGGTGGCGGCTCGGGGCCTCGAGCGGCGTGTCGCAGAAGAACGCCACATAGAGCACCGTCGAGCCACGGCCCGGCTGCGCCGGTATCCCGGACACCCGCCGGGGCAACGTCTCCTCGATGTCCTCCAATCGCCGTTCCATCGCAGCGCGGGCTCAGCGTAACACGCCAGCCGCCGCCGGCCGAACGCCGCAGCCAGTCATTTCACTGTCAGCGCAACCGGCACCCACTTCTATGAGCGTACATTGCGCGCGCGTTTCCGAGCGATCGGGTCAGCCGCGGTATTCCATGTCGTCGACGAAGACGACCGCGTCCTGGGGATTGTCCTCGCGGTACATGAGCACGCAGAACGGCGTCATCACGCTCGACAGGTCCGCGTCCTGCACGAAGATCGTGTACTCCTTCCAGCTCGGCCCCAGCTTGATCTTGCCCGCGCTGACGTCGAACGAATCGCGGTAGCGCGTCTTCACGGTGCCCAGACCGCCGGCGCGAAACTCGGCCACCTCCCCGCCCTTTTCACCGCGCGCCCAGAACGAAATGCGGCGATAGCCGGCGGACCCGAGGTTATCGCCCGGCGCGTCACCCTCGTTGCCGGCGCGGTTCTTCCAGCAGAAGCCGCCGAAGCCGCCGCGCGACTCGAAGCTGATCTTCCAGGCCTCGGGCGGCGAATGCGCGTCCGCAGCGCTCGCCTTGTCCAGGTGAAAGCGGCGATTCGCGCCCACGCTCTCGACGATAGGATAGGCGCGGCCCACGTCGAGGGCGGCCACGACCGGCGCGGGCTTCGCCTTCTCCACCGGTGCCGGAGCCACGCTGAGCGCCTGCGCGGACTGCTCGGGCGCCCGGGTCTGTTCACAGTGCAGGAGCCCGAACGCCAACGCAGCAACCAGGCTCACGCGGATCGAACTTGCCATGATTCCACGTTTGGCAGACTCGCCGCCGTGAGGCCAGAAATATTGCAGCCGAGCCGGGAGGTTCGCTTCGGAACGGAACAAGCCGGCACCACTCCATCGTGGGCGATTCCGCAGCCGGAACTCTGCAAGGGCGGTCCCCGCGCTGCCCTCAACCGGGCAGATTTGCCTGGGCGCTGCAGCAGATTTTTGGCAATCGTTCGCGGCAAGCTGACGAAGTAGGCAGGGCTCATTCATGGCCCACGATTTCGAGCGGAACGCCAGATCCATGGCAGGGGGAGTTTTCATGCAGCGCACGACAATTCGATGCCGACACACGCTCCGTTGGGTCGGGGTGCTCCTGTTGCTCGCCGGCTGTGAGGGCGAGCATCGCGAATACGATGGCTCGCGCTTCGCCCTTTTGCCCGACGCATCGACGAAGGGCGCGGCCCAACCCCCGCCCGTGATGACAGGCGGCGCCGCACCGCCGCAAGCCATGGTTGAGCCTGAAACAACCTCCCATCCAACCCGCCTCGAGCAGAGCATTGGCAGCCAGTGCAATACGGCGGACGACTGTGCATCCAAA
>DASTRX010000117.1:0-35888 GCA_035760985.1 Polyangiaceae bacterium | reverse complement strand
CCTCGGAGCGGTCCCGGAGCATGACTTCCGTGAACGGAGGCCACGGCGCTGCTTCCGTTGTTCGCACCGGTGCGTCGGTTGAGCATCCGCGGTGCCCCGACTGGCACCGGCTTTCGCCTGGCCAGTGATAACGCTAATCTCGAACGAGACTCCATCCCCCCCAGCGCCAGGCTCGGCGAGCGCACGGCGCGGCGCCGGCGCCCATCGCCTCCAGCGGCCGGCCCTGCACGGCACTTCGCCTCGCCAGGGCGCGCTCACGCCGGCGCATCATCGATGTCAAACGCGGCGTGCCGGCGCACCCCCGTGCGCAGCAACCAGGTGCGCGCAGCGACCACCGGCGCTTCCCACCCCGACGACGCGCGCCAGCGACGCCGCGCTTCCGCTGCACCGAAGGCCAGCTCCGGGGGACGGCTGAAGCCGTCGAACCAGGGCGCGGACGAACACGGATCGACGAAGCCCGTCGGCAGCTCCTCCCGGCTCGCCGCGCGCGGCGAACCCGGCGTTCGCTGGTGCTTGCGCGCGTTGAGCAGCACATAGCGCAGGGCGAAGTAGGCGGCGCGCGGCGTGGTCAACGCCCGCGCATGATAGCGATCCGCGAACACCCGGCCCGCGCGCGCGAGCGCCCCATTCACGGCGCGCGCCACCCGGATCGAGATGCCCTGCATCCCCCGCGACAGCGCCCGCCGATCCGCGGCCTCGGCGATCAGGTGCACATGATTGCTCTGCACGGAGAAGTGCACCAGCCGAAAGCCGAACCGCTCCTGCCCCTCCGCCAGAGCGCGGCGCACCCTGACAAACAGCGGCCCGCGCAGTGACGGCACCCCGGCAACGATGCGCAAGGTGACGTGCACCGGGTGATGCCGGGACAGCGCCGGACGACGCAGATGAGAGAAGCCAGGGCCGCCGACCCGCCGCGAGCGGCCCGCTCCCTTGCGCGCACCTCCCCACGTGCGGAACCGAAAGGCGAGCTGACGGCGAGCGGTCACGAACTTGATTAGCACTAATTTTGGATGGCGCAAGCGAGTCTGGGCGCGCCACGGCGTTCGTCGCTGGTCGTCATGCGAGTGGGCTCGGACCCGCGCGGCGCTCGAGCCCACCAGGATGAGCCCACCGACGACTCACCGCTGTCGCGCAATGGGCACATTCTGGCGCCGCCGAGCGTCGAGCGTGTCCGAGCCCAGACCCCCGTGCCTGAACACACTCCTGCAGGCTTCACTCGCCTCGTACGAGCAGCGATACTGACGACGTGGACATCACGCACTTTCTTTCCTTGCGAGACTGGGGCTCCGCGCGGATCGCGCAGACGCTGGACCGCGCTGAGGAACTGGCACGACTCTGGAAGTTGCGGCGCATGCCGCAGGCGCTGCACGGCAAGCGAGTCGCTCTGTGGTTCTACGACGATGGCTTTCGCAATCGCCTGGCGTTCGAGCTGGGCGCGAAGGAGATGGGCGCGTCGGTTGCGTACATGCCCGGAGAGCTCGGCGTCCACGAACCGATCGAGGATGTCGCTGGGTATCTGGCGAATTGGTTCGAGCTGCTCGTTCTGCGCGCGAAGCACCACCAGGACTTGCTGGAAGTTGCGGCGCGGAGTCCGATCCCCGTCATCAACGCCAGGACCGATCGGAGCCATCCGTGCGAAATCCTCGGCGACCTGCTCTATCTTCGCCGCCACCGTGGGGACCTGACGGGCCTCGAGGTGGTCTTCGTCGGGGAGGCATCCAATCTGTGCATGAGCTGGGCCGAGACGGTCGCGGTTCTGCCGATCCGTGTGGTTCAGGTCTGCCCGCCCGGGCACGAGCTCGCCGAGGCGACTCTGAAAGAGCTCCAACGGAACGCTGCGGGGCAGCTCCGAGTGACGCACGATCTGGAAAGCGCGCTGCGCGATGCTGACGTGATCTACACTGATTGCTGGCCGAGAGGCGCCACTGCCGAAGAGCGAGAGCGCATCCGCAAGGAGTTCCTTCCGTATCAAATCGCGGAGAGGCACGTGAGCGCATTGAGAGAGGGCGGCGTTTTTCTGCCGTGTCCGCCCGTCACGAGGGGTGAGGAAGTCTCCGCGGAGGCCATGTCGTCCCCTCGCTGTCAGAACCACGCCGCCAAGGAGAACCTCTTGCACGTCCAGAACGCGCTCATGGAGGCCCTGCTCGCTGGCTGACCATCGCGCGCCGTTCGGCGCCGTCGTGTGGGCTCGGATCCGCACGACGCCCGAGCGCACCAGGATGAGCCCGCAGACGACCCACGGTGTCGCGCGGTGGGCACATGCTGGCGCCGCCGGGCGTCGTGCGGGGCCAAGCCCAGACCCCTGCGCGTGTTTCCTTGCGAGGTGGGGGGGCACCCGGATCCGCCGGGCGGAATTGGATCCGCGCCAGCGCGGATCGGCGCTTCAGCCGCCGGGCAAGCGCCGAAGCGCCTGCTCGGGTTTCCGAGACGTCAGGAGCCGAGCCCCTCGCACGTTGACGCGCTTACTGCGCCGCGACCATGGCGGGCTCGGCGGGCGCGAGGTAGGTGCGCGCGAAGTTTTCCAGGGCCTGGCGGTGGGTCTCGTAGGCGCGGTCGCCGTCCGCCTTCAGGCGGCGCATGTTGGCGATCGAGGCATCGTCCATCTCGGGGGAGGTGCCGGGGCTCAGCTGGGGGTCGATGCGCAGGTACTGCGCGGAGGCGGACGCTGCCCGGAAGAGCTGTTGTAGCTGGTAGTCCACGGCTTCTGCCACGCCGGACAATGTGATGTCGATCAGCGGGCGGACCCACTCCACCGCGCCCCAGTCTTTGGCCTCGGAGTACGAGTAGGGTTTGTCCACGCCGCCCGTGCCGAGCGCCAGCAGCGCCACGTCGCCGACGCCGCTGCCCGGGCGCGCCGCCGCGAACTCGGCGTAGGCGCACAGCGATGGGTTGTTGGCGAAGACGCCGCCGTCGATCAGCGGGCGTACGCTGCGATCGAGGGCGCGGATGTTGGCCGGCTGGAAGTAGGTGGGCGCCGCGGAGGTGGCGCGCGCCACGTCCCGCACCAGGTAGTCCTTGTCGGGGCGCGTGCCGTCCAGGTTGTCGCGCGAGTTGAAGATCACGACTTCGCGTTCGGCGATGTCGTAGGCGGTGATGGCGCAGGGTTTGAGCAGCTGGCTGAGCTTCGTGTCACCAAAGTAGGTCGAGAGCGTGCGCTCCAGCTCCGCCGCCGGGTATTTCTCGTCCGTCAATCCGCCGAGGGAGCTGATCTTCTTGAACAGCGGCACGCTGAAGATGTCGTCGCCATAGTTCAGGTACAGGTCCACGGCCTGCTGCGCCGAGAACTGGGGCCGCCCGGTCCCTGGATCCGGGAACAGATAGATGCAGCTCAGGATGCCGCCCGTGCTGGTGCCCGCGATCAAGTCGAAGCAGTCCGCAAGGCGCAGCCCGGGCTGGCCGTGCAGGCCCTGCAGGTACGCCTCCAGGTGCGCGAGGATCTGCCCCGGCACGATGCCCCGGATCCCACCACCGTCGACCGCCAGGATTCGAAATTTGTTCATCGTCGTTCAACTCCCGAAGGCGTCCCCCTGGAATCTCTCCCAGACGGCGCGCGCGCCCTCCGCGGAAAGTGCGTCGCGGTTGCGCGCGCTCTGTTTGTAGATGGCCTGACGCGCATGGGTCAGGTAAGCGGGCACGAAGCCGTTGCCGTGGTTAAATGCCACGCGCTGCACCAGGCGCGGCAGCTCGTCGCGCGCCGCGCCCCGCGGCTGCGGGATCGAACAACGGGCGCCCCAGTGCCTGGGGAATGATCTGCCAGGAGAGGCCGAACTTGTATGAGCCTCAGATGCCCAGGCTGCCCACCAGGCCGAGGCCCAGCCAGCTGCTCGTGCCATAAACGTACCGTGCCTCGGTTTCGCGCTGCACCAAGCGCGCCCCCTGCTCCGAGAATCCGACCAGGGTGCCCTGCAGCTCGAGGCCGAGCGCCAGGCTCCCCACGACCGGCAGGTCATCGCCGAGCGCCAGCCCACCGAGGGGACCCCATTGCGTGACGCCCTGACCGCCCACCGCGTCCCTGATCGCAGCCGCGCCGGCGCGTGCGGCTCCGTACCAGCCGCGCCCGCCCGGCTGGTAGCGGCCTTCGAGCGCGAGCTGCCACAAGCTCCGATCGTAGCTGCCCTGCTCGCCCGAGCTGGTCGCGGTTCCGCGATCGCCGAGCTCGAAGGCCCACGCCAGGCGCCCGCCCAGCGCCAGCGCATCGATCACTCGATAGCGTAGCGCCGCGTCGAGAGCGACGAGGTGCACGCTCTCGCTGGTGACGACATCCGCCGCGCGCTCTCGAGCGTCGCTCATTCCGAGCGCGAGCTCCGTGCCCAGGGCGATCGCCCAGCGCGAGCCGTCAGCAGCAGAGGAGGGGCTCGGCGCCACAGCGCTCTCGGCGCCCCCAATGAGTGCCCGCTGCGCGCGCCTCGCGCAGCGTGAGACTCAGCACCGAGAGCAGCACTCCGGAGCACGCTGACAGGCAGGCAGAGCGCATCGATCGAGGTTGGCACCGCGGGCGGACGCGGCCAGGTTTCGGCAGGTTTCGCGAATCAACCTCGAAATTGGCTCGCTTCGCAGCTAGGGTCGCGCGGCGCGTTTCTCGAGTACCCGGTTCGGGTGGGAGCAGTCAGCATGAAATACGTCAATCTCGGTTCAACTGGACTCAAGGTCTCCCAGATCTGCCTCGGCACCATGACCTTCGGCTCGCCGGAGTGGCGCAACTGGGTGTTCGGAGAGGCCGAGTCCCTCCCGTTCATCAAGCAAGCGCTCGACTGGGGCATCAACTTCTTCGACACCGCGGATGTGTATTCGCTCGGTCAGAGCGAGGTGGTGCTCGGCAACTGCCTGAAGAAGCTCGGCGTCAAGCGCGACCGCGTGGTGATCGCCACCAAGGTGCACAGCCAGATGGGCGACGACCCGAACCAGCGCGGGCAGTCGCGCAAGCACATCAAGCACGCGATCGACGACAGCCTGCGGCGCCTGGGCGTCGACTACGTCGATCTGTACCAGATCCACCGCTTCGATCCGAACACTCCGATCGAGGAGTCGCTGGACGCGCTCGACGGTCTGGTCAAGGCGGGCAAGGTGCTCTACCTGGGCGCATCCTCGATGTACGCCTGGCAGTTCGCCAAGCTGCTCTACACGCAGGACCGCCTGGGTCTGAATCGCTTCGTGACGATGCAGAACCACTACAACCTGGTCTATCGCGAGGAAGAGCGGGAGATGAACCCGCTGTGCAAGGCCGAGGGCGTGGGTCTGATCCCCTGGAGCCCGCTGGCGCGCGGCTTCCTCACCAAGAACCGCCCGCAGGGCACGGCCGGGAACACCACGCGCGCCAGGAACGACGGCTTCGCGCAGAGCATGTACAAGGAAGAGGCCGACTACGCGGTGGTCGATCAGGTGAGCGCGATCGCCGAGAAGCGCTGCGTGCCCAACGCGCAGATCGCGCTCGCCTGGCTGATGCATCAGCCGGTTGTGACCGCGCCGATCGTCGGCGCCACGCGCGTCGAGCACATCGACGACGCGGTGAAGGCGACGAACATCGAGCTCAGCGCGGACGAGCTGTCAGCGCTGGCCAAGCCGTACGTGCCGCACCCGGTGCTGGGTCACTCCTGAAAGGGGTCGGGGGTCGTGGAGCCTGCGACGATCGCGGCTCGAGTCGGCCCCCCCTCCGAGACTCTACCCCCTCTGGCTGCGCTCAGCGCATGCAGAACACGTTCAGCTTGTTGCCGTCCAGATCGCGGAAGTAGCCGGCGTAGAAGGCGTCACCGCGCGGACCGGGAGCGCCTTCGTCCTTGCTGCCCAGGGACATGGCCAGCGCGTGGATGCGGTCCACTTCCTTCGGCTCCTTCACGGCCAGCGCCGTCATACAGCCGTTGCCGATGCTGGCCGGCGCGCCATCGAAGGGCTTGGCGATGCCGATGCCCGGCTTGTCCGGCGAGACCATCCAGGCGATGAAGCGATCGCTCTCCATGAAGCGCTTGGCGCCGAGCGCGCCGAGCAGGGTGTCGTAAAACTTGGCAGCGCGTGGGATGTCGTTGGTTCCGAGCGTGACGTAGCCGATCATTGTTGTCCTCCGTGTCACCGACCTGAATCGGGGGGCCCGTATACTGCCGCCGGCGCAGCAGTACCAGCGCCGAAACAATTGCGACTCGGGCGCGCACAGCGCTCACTTGACAGCGTCGCTGGGATCGAGTGAAGGGGGCGCACCATGACTTACACTTTTCAACGTACCTCGTCTCATTCCACCCTGGCCGGCGTGCTCTGCGCGGCCGCGACCAGTTGCCTGATCTTCGCGAGCGCCTGCGGAGATGACGCTTCGCCGTCCGACGGCAACACCGGCGGCAGCAGCGGCAGCGGGGGCGGCGGCGGCAGCAGCGGCAGCGGCGGCAGCAACTCCGACGCGGGCGTCGACGCCGGCAGCACCGACGCCGGCCCGAGCGGCCCCGGCGGCACGATCACGGTGCTCTCCAGCGCTCCGGAGCTGCGCGCTCCGACGACCGCGGCGGTGCGCGGCAACGATCTGTGGGTGGTCAACGGGCAGCTGAGCGGCTTGTTCGGCGGTCCCGCGCCGGTGTTGCCGTTCAACGTCGTGTCGGTGCCGCTGACCGGTGGCCCCATCGGCAGCACCTCGATCGCGTTGCCCGGTGATACGTTCTACCCCGAAGGGATCGCGGCTGCGGCGGACGGCACGCTCTACGTCGGCAGCGTCAATACCAAGGTGGTCGTGCAGGTGCCGGCGGATTCGACGACGCCGAGCGTGTTCGTGCCCGAAGGCGTGGCCGAGCGCGGCGTGATCGGGCTGACCGTCGACGACACGCGCAACCTGCTCTGGTTCTGCGACTCCAATCCGGCCGCCGCGGAGCCGGGCGCCGCGATCGTCGGCGTCTCGCTCGACGACGGCACGGAGGTGGTGCGCCACGCGATGCCGAATCCCGGCAGCACGCCGGCTGCCAGCGCGGGCGATGCCGGTGTCGACGCGGGCGCGAGCGACGCCGGCAGGGAGGCCGCGGCCGGTCCCGCCTCGTTCTGCAACGACCTGATCGTCGACGGCACGGGCAATCTGTTCGCGACCGACTCGAGCGGGCGTATCTTCCGCGTGCCCGCGGCCAGCGTGCTCGCGCCGAACAGCGCCAGCGTGTGGCTCACGGGTCCGGCGGTGGCGCCGGCGATGCCCGGCGGCTTCGGCGCCAACGGCATCGACCTGGTGGGCGGGATGATAATCATCGCCAACGGCGACGGGCTGTGGGCGCTGAACCCGAACGCGGCCGATCCCGCCGCCACCGCGCGCAAGCTGAACCTGACGCTCGACGGCGCACCCGCGACGTTGTGCGGCCCCGACGGGCTGCAGGCGGTGCCGGGCTCCAGCACGGATCTGGTGGTGGTCGAGAACGGCGGCTGCAACCCGCCGTCGGGCGACGGCGACCGCGTGGTGCGGATCAAGCTGAGCTTCTAAGATTGCCTTCGATCAGGCCTGTGCGTCGCCGGTGACGGCGGCCGACAGCTCTCGTCGCGCGGCCTCGAGCCGCGCGACGAGGCCTTCGCGCCACTCCCGGATCGTGCTCGGCTGCGGCCCGCTGCCGAACAGGATGGCGCGCGAGGAGTTGATCATGCCGCCCTCGAGCCCGCGCGGGCCGCGCACGAAGGCTGCCAGCGCGTCGCTCAATGCTGCGCCCTGCGCGCCGTAGCCCGGCACCAGGAACAGCGAGCGCGGCAGCGCCGCGCGCAAGCGCTGGGCTTCCGCCGGATAGGTGGCTCCCGCGACTACGCCCAGGCTCGACCAGCCGCTGTCGCCGCGCAGGCCGTCCGCCAGCGGCGCGAGCGCCCGCGCCACCCGCTCGTACAGGGGCACGCCCTCGATCTGCTGGCTCTGAAAGTCGCTGGCGCCGGGGTTGCTGGTGCGCGCCAGCACGAACAGGCCCGTGCCGTGCGCGCGCGCCGCCTCGACGAAGGGCTGCAAGCTGTCGAGCCCCAGGTACGGGTTGAGGGTGATCGCGTCGGCGCGGCAAGGCGCGCCCGGCACGGCGTAGCTGTGCGCGTAGGCTTGCGCGGTGGAGGCCAGATCGCCGCGCTTGGCATCCAGGATCACCAGCAAGCCGCGCTCTCTCGCGCGCGCCACCAGCCGCTCCAGCGCGCGCAGCCCGCGCCAGCCGAGCTGCTCGAAGAACGCGATCTGCGGCTTGATCACCGGCACCTTGCCGGCGCACTCGTCGATCACGACCTCGAAGCACGCCTGCACGCCGTCCGCGCTCGCGTCCGACGCGAGCGCGTCCAGCTTCACGCCGAACTCGCGCGGGATGCGCTCGAGGTGCGGATCCAGGCCCACACACAGCGGGTTTTGAAGCCGGCGAGCGGCCTCCAGATAGCGATCTGCAAAGTGTCCGTCGCCCACGGGCGCAGGCGTAGGGAGATGCGGCGGCGGCGTCAAGGCTGGCGCGCGGTGGGCCTTGTCGACTACAGTGGCCACGGAACGCATGGACGTCGAGGTCGGCCAGGTCCTGAACGGGAAGTACCGCATCGTGCGCCGCATCGGCGCGGGCGGCATGGCCACCGTCTACGAAGCTCTGCACACCGGCCTCGGCACGGCGCTGGCGGTGAAGGTGCTGCTGCCCGAGCTGGCGCGCGTGCCCACGCTGGCCGATCGTTTCCGGCGCGAGGCGCGCGTCTCCGCCACGATCCGCAGCCCCCACGTGATCCAGGTGACGGACGTCGATCAGCTCGCCGATGGCAGGCCCTACCTGGTGATGGAGCTGCTCAGCGGGCAAGCGCTGGAGCAACTGTTGAGCGAGGTCAAGGCGCTGAGCCGCGAGCGCGCGGTGGACATCGGCTTGCAGATCTTGCTGGGCCTGGAGAGCGCGCATGCGCTGGGCGTGGTGCACCGCGATCTGAAGCCGGGCAATGTCTTCCTCTCGCGGCAGGGCACCGAGGTGGTGGCCAAGCTGCTCGATTTCGGCATCGCCAAGGTCAAGGCCTCCACCGAGTTTCAAAACCTGACCCGCCCGGGCGTGATCATGGGTACGCCCGAGTACATGGCCCCGGAGCAAGCGTTCTCCTCCGATCAGGCCAGCGTGCAGAGCGACCTCTACTCCGTCGGCGTCCTGCTGTACGAGATGCTGAGCGGCAAGCTGCCTGCGGAGGGCGACCAGCCTCTCGCGGTGGCACAGCAGGTGCTCAGCGGCAAGGTGCGCCCGTTGCAGGAGCTCTGCCCGGGCTTGCCGCAGGGCCTGGTGAACCTGGTGCAACGCGCGCTGCAGGCAGAACCAGGCGCGCGCCCCGGCAGCGCGCTCGACATGCGCCGCGAGCTGTCCGCGTTCGCGGGTGAGCTGAGCGCCGCCGGGCGCCTCGCGAGCGTCGCGCCGCCGGCGGCCGTGCCGGAGCCCGCGCTCGCGCCGGGCGGCACGGCCAAGGTGCCCGCGGCCTCGGAGCAACTGACGGGCGCGATGAGCGGGTTCAAGGCCGTGCCTGCCGTGGCTGGGCCGCCGCAGCGCGCGCCATTGCCGCGCACCGCTGAAATGCCGCGCGCGATCGAGGAGCGGCGCGTGGCGCCGACCATCCCGACCCCGCAGCGCCCCCCGCCCCCTGACGCACCGGTGCGGCCGCGCAAAAAAAAACGCCTGCTGCTCTGGCTCACGCTCGCCGGGCTGTTGCTGGGCGCCGCGGGCGTGGGAGCGCTCTGGATCCTGCAAATCATGTCGGATCCTGGGCCTCCACCGCCCATGCCGATGCCGCCCGGGTATCGCACGGCACCGTCCTCGCGCTGAAAAAGCTGCTCCACCACGCGCCCTCAGCGCCCCGGCCGACAGACCGTGAGGCTGGGCCGCGCCTCTCGTACCCGCGCTGCGACAAATCGCGGCGGCGCATCGAGGCCCGCGGGGACGGGGACGATGTGCGCGGGCCACCGCTCCCCGCGCGGGCGACGACTCGCGCCGGAAACGCTTTTGAGAACCATGAGCCATGATGTCGGGCTATGGTGAAGGCCCATGTCTGGCGACGATGATATCTGGCTGAAAAACTTCAGCGCGTCGCTGCCGGGTAGCTACCGCAATCGCTACGGCACGGAGGAGATCCGCCTGCACGCATCGATCGCTCGCGCCCGCGGCACGCAGCCGGCACGAGTGGGCGTGGTCCCGATGGAGGGCGAAGGGCTCGGCATCTGCGTGGTGGCGCAGGACTCGCCCGGCCTGTTCTCGAACATCGCCGCGGCGCTGCGCCTGCAGGGCTTCGACATCGTGCACGCCGAGGCGTACACGCGCCGGCTGGACAGCGGCGAGCGCGAAGTGCTGGACCTATTCCGGCTGCAAATTCAGCAGGGCCGGGCCGTGGACACCTCCGCAGCGACGGACATCGCCGCCTCCATCTCCACCACCTTGCATGACCTGCTGGCGGGCAAGCTGGACCCATCGCAGGCCCTGCCCGCGCCGCAACCCGAGCCGCTCGGCACGCTGCACGACACGCGCGTCCGCTTCATCGAAGGCGAAGACGGCGCGCTCTCGACCCTGGAAGTGGAGACGGACGATCGCTCGGGCCTGCTGCTCACGCTGGCGCGCGCGCTCTCGAACCAGAAGGTCAGCGTCGAGCGCTCCGAGGTGCGCACGCTCAACTCGCGCGTGCTGGATCGGTTCACGCTCGCCGAGCACGATGGGTCGCCCATCTCCGATGCGCGGCGGCTCAACATTCAGGTGGCGGTGATCAGCGCCATCGAATCGCTGGCCTGGACGCCGCGTCCCTCCCAGCGGCCCCCGATCGTCAACTAGCGGCGTCGAGGAAAGCTCAGGGGCTCGGCCCTGAGCGCACCTGCCGACCCCAGGATGTGCCCACCGAGCGCCACTACTGGATCGTCGCGTTGTCCATCACGCGCCGCGTATCCTCGTGCATGGAGATGCCCGGCATGACGTTCCAGCCGCCGCCGCTGTTGTCGCGCAGCACCGAGTCCTCGATGCGCAGCGTGCCGCTGTGATCATTGCTGACGAAGAAGATCGCGCTGCCGTAGGCGTTCACCTGGTTGTGCTCGAGCAGCGAGCCGCAGAGCGAGAGCGTCATGGTGTTGCCGTCGTTGTAGATGGCGCCGCCGCTGCCGCCGCCGGGTGAGCCCTGCTCCGCGGGATTGCCGCCGCGCCCCACGGCCTGGTTGTACGAGAACAGGCTGTTCACGATGTTCCAGGACACGCCGATGCTGCTCAGCGCGCCCCCGTTCGAGCAGCGGTTGCCGTAGCCCTCGGCGCCGCCGAACGTGCTGTTGACCACCCACACGGGCTGCCCCTGATACTGGCTCAACGCGCGCACCGCCGCGCCGCCCAGATCGGGCCCGGAGCTCGCGCACACGTTGCGAAAGAAGCGCGAGTTGATGATGCGCAGCCGGCCGCCGCGCGCCCAGATCGCGCCGCCGCCGTCGGCCTCGCCCTGCTCGTCCGAGGAGTTGGCGTCGACGAAGGTCAGGTTCTGCACGGTCAGGCGCGGCGTGGCCTGATTGTCGCAGTGATCGCTGGTCCAGACCTGCTGCCGATCGCAGGTGTTCATGTACAGGATGCGGCTCTTGCCGCCGCCGCTCAGCGTGACCAGCCCGCCGCCGTCGATCACGACGTCATCGCTGGCATCGTTCACGACCTTGGCGGGGCGGTCGAGCGTGATCAGGACCGGCTGCGCGCCGCAGTCGAAACGGATGCGCCCGCCCTGGGCCACGGCCGCGATGAACGCGCTGCCCGTGCAGCTCGCGGCCGTGCCATCGCCCACCACGTGCTCGGGCAGCGCGGCGCTGGTCGGCGCCGCGTCCGCGGGCACCTCGCACGCGGCCCCGCCGCCGTTGCCCGCCGGCGGCCCCTCGCCAAACTGCACCAGATCACCGGAGTCGAGCCCGTCCGCGCGCTGCGGCTCAGCGCTGCCACACGCGACCAGCGCAGCGCACACGCCCCCAACAACCCCGGCAGCGATGCAACGCGGTACAGCCATCGACAAGTCTGGCTTGGCGGCTTCAGCGCGGCAAATGCACCCGCGAGAAGCGCGCAACGGCGACTGTACCCCAACACCCCCTGTGCACGCTCCCACGCCTACCCGTGCGCGTTCCAGGATCGGTCACCTCTCGCGAGCGTCACGTCGAGGGCTCGGCCCTGCACGACTCCGCGCGACTCCAGGACTGCCCACTTCCAACTCAGGCTCAGCTCTCTCGCTGCGGCCACTCGAGCTGACACCGAGCGCTGCCTCGCGTCCGCGCCGGAAGAGCCTCACGCCGGCGCATCATCGACGTCGAACGCGGCGTAGCGAAGCACTCCCCGCCGCAGCAATCAGGTCCTCGCCGGCACGACCGGCGCTTCGCGCTCCGAGCAAGCTCGCCGGTGCTGCCGCGCGCTGGCGCCGCCCAACGCCAGCTCGGTGGGACGGCTGAAGCCGACGCCGGGCCAACCTCCCGCGCTCCGATCGCACGCGGTCCGTTCGCAGTCATGTTCAACGTCCGCGTTTCCCGTCAGCCAGCGGGCAACAGCTCCCACGGCGGTGGCGAGAAGGACTCGGCGAGGTGCGCCAGGAACGCTGCCAGCTTGGGTGAGAGGTGGCGCCCGCCGGGATACACGGCCTGCAGCGGCCTCTGGATCGACGACCACTCGGGCAGCACACGGCGCAGCCGACCGGCGCGCGCGTCTTCCACGCAGCGGTTCTCGGGCAGGAGCGCGATGCCCAGGCCCGAGACCGCGGCGCCCAGCAGCACGTCGAAGTCATTGACGATGAAGCTGGGGTTGATGCGCACCGAAGCGGCCTTGCCAGCCGAGCTCGACAGCTCCCAGATCGAACGCTCGGCGGCGCCGCCGAAGGCGATGCACGGCCAGCCCGGGAGTTGCTCCGCTCTACCCGGTACGCCGAGGCGCTGCAGCAGGGCCGGGCTCGCCACCAGCACGTTGCGCATCGTGGCCAGCGGGCGCGCGACCAGCGTCGAGTCCGCGAGCTTGCCCACGCGCACCGCCACGTCGAAGCCCTCCGCGATCAGATCGACGATGCGATCATTGCACACGATCTCCAGGCGCACTTCTGGATAGCGCGTCAGGAAGCGCTCGCTGATCGCGCCCAGCTGCATGAAGTTGAGCGGCGCCGAGACGCGCAATAGCCCGCGCGGCACCTCCTGCAGGTGGCTCACGGCGGCCTCGGCTGCCTCCAGCTCCTGCAGGATGCGCTCGGCATGAGCGAAGTAAGCGCGGCCCGTGTCCGTGAGGCGGAGCGTGCGCGTGGTGCGCTCCAGCAAGCGCGCTCCGAGCCGCGCCTCCAGCTCCACGACTTTGCGGCTGACCGTCGACTTGGGCATCTCGAGCTGGCGCGCCGCGCGCACGAAGCTGCCCGCCTGCACCACCTTCGCGAAGACCAAGACCTCGTTCAGATCCACACGCCCATATTATCCCATCAGCGGGACAGTAATTCCCAGAATGCAAGTCTAGTTCAGCACGTGGGACGGAGCTAGATTGAAGGGGTCGAGACAAACAAGGAGAAACATCATGAATACCAATACTTGGGCACTGGATACGGCACACTCGGGCATCTCGTTTTCGGTGCGCCACATGGTCGTGGCCAAGGTCCGTGGCCGCTTCGCGACCTGGACCGGCAGCGTGGAGCTCGATGAGAGCGATCTCAGCCGCTCCCGGGTCGAGGTGGAGATCGACGCGAGCAGCATCGATACGGGCGTCGCGCAGCGCGACCAGCACCTGCGCTCGGCCGACTTTCTGGACGTGGAACAGTTCCCGACGCTGCGCTTCCAGAGCAAGCGCATCGAAAATGTGCGCGGTGACCGCTTCGACGTGATTGGAGAGCTGACACTGCACGGGCAGACGCGCGAGGTGACGCTGGCCGTGGAGCGCGGCGGGCAGGCCAAGGATCCGTGGGGCAATCAGCGCGTGGGCTTCTCGGCGAGGGCCTCGATCCTGCGCAGCGAGTTCGGCCTCACCTGGAACCAGGCGCTGGAGACGGGCGGCGTGCTGGTCGCCGACCGCATCGAGATCGAGCTCGATGTGCAAGCCGTGCAGAACGCCGCGCGCAAGACGGCCTGAGCGGAAACGGAGACGGAAACGGAGACGAAGACGGTGGAACAGGGTGCGAGGAGAAACGCGGCACCGGCAGACGCGCGTTGGCTCCTCGAGCCCGAATGCTAGATTGCGCGCGCATGCGTCGAGGAAGGCTCTCGCTCGGGGCCGCGGTGTTGCTGTGCGTGGCCCTGTGGGCGTTCTGGCCGCGCCCGGAGCCGGACCGTTCGGCGGAGGCGCAGGCGAAGGCCTCGACCTCTGCGCTGGAGCCAGCGCCGGCGAGTCCGTCCGCGCCCGCGCCGACCGGCTCGGGTGCTGCGGGCGCCGACGCCGCTGGCCGCTCCTCGCTCCTGGCGTCGGGCCGCAAGGCGGCGCGCCAGCCCTCCGCGGAGCAACAGCGGCTGCGCGAGCGCGTCGTGCGATCGCTGCGTGAGCGTGGCGCCCGTGTGGGCGCGCCCGCCGCGGGCGCAGCCGCTCCCGCTGCCTCCGCCCAGGATTCCGCTCGCGCCCCTCGAGAGGGCACGATGAAGGACAAGACGGGCGTGATGGGCGACGAGGTGAAGGTCATCAACCGCGAGCTGATGCCGATGGTCGATGAGTGCGTCCAGGCGGCGCACGAACGCGACGCGCGCCTGCACGGCATGCTCGCGCTGAGCGTGAAGCTCGCCAGCGCGGAAGGCGTGGGCAGCATCCTGGAGGCGGTCGAGCCCACGGACAGGAACGAGGTCCACGATCCGGAGCTGATCGACTGCGTGCGCCAGTCGGCGTTCAGTATCTCGCTGCCGATGCCCAAGGCCGACAGCCTGCAACAGATCCTGTTGACCATCCCGATCGAGGCCGCCGCCGGCGCCGGGGCTCGCTCGCCCAGCTAGCGAAGCGCGAGAGCACGGCGGGCATATCCTGGAGTCGCGCGGCGCGCGGCAGGGGCGAGCCCTGATCTCGCGCACACGTGGCACCGCGCGGGGCCCGCTGTGGGTCCGGCTGCGACCGCATCACCCCTTGCAGGGGTGAATGGCGCTCCCGGTGATTTACCGATACAACGTTCGGTGGCTTCGTGCCGGCCTCATGGCACGCGATCGGGGTTTCGTTCCGTGTCACACTGCCGGCGGGCGGCAGCCGTCTCACGCGGGCGTATCACGAGCGAATCAGCGAGCAACATGGCAAAGGGCAGAATCACGCTCGACCCCGGCAGCCTGCGGCGCCGTGCCGAGGAGCAGCTGAGGGAGCGCCAGCGCTCCGAGCGCGTAGCAGACGGTGATACGCGGCGCCTGTTGCACGAGCTTCAGGTGCATCAGATCGAGCTCGAGCTGCAGAACGAGGAGCTGCGCGAGGCGCGGGTGGAGCTGGAGTCGGCGCTCGCGCGCTACACGGAGATGTTCGAGTTTGCGCCCATCGGCTACATCACCATCTCGCTCGACGGCGCGCTGCACGAGCTGAACCACGCCGCGGCGCGCCTGCTCGGCGGCGCGCGCAGCTACCTGTTGCAGCGCCGCTTCGACTCTTTCGTGGTCCCGCTCAGCCGACCGCTGTTCGCGGACCTGGTGGAGCGGGTGCTGGACAGCGAGGCCCGGGAAACCGCCGAGCTGACGTTGCTGCCGATGCACGGCCGCCCCGTGCCGGTGCAACTGTTCGCGACGTTGCTGGCTCGCGCGGAGCCGATGATCCTGATGGCCGTGCAGGATGTGGCGCTGCAAGGCTCGGAACACGCCGCGCCCGCCGCCGAGTCCGGGGTCGTGCTCAACCCTGCTCTGCTCGGGGCAGCGTCGTTGAACCGGCGCTGAGCCCGGAGGGCCGTCGCGAGCAGCGCGACCTGGAGCGCGCGCCGGCATCAGCAACAGATGGCCCAGTTCGTTCCCGAAATCTACGCGATCGATTTTGGCACCAGCAACTCGCTGCTGGCCGCAGCCAACCCGAGCGAGGTGCACCCGGCGGTGCCGCTCGACGAGCAGGCCGAGGATCCGAGCGTGCTGCGCAGCGTGCTGTTCTTCCCGGAGGCGGGCGACCAGCGCGAGGAGCGCTGCTTCTTCGGCAAGAGCGCGCTCGATGAGTACGTCGCGCGCGGGGCGCGGGGTCGGCTCTTGCGCTCGCTCAAGCGCTTCTTGCCGGCGCGCGGCTTCTCGCGCGCGACGATCGGCGCGCGCAGCTACACGCTGGAGGAGCTGATCGCGGCGGTGTTGCGCGAGATGCGGCTGCGCGCCGATCGCTTCTTCGGCGCGCGCGTCGATCGCGTGCTGCTGGGGCGCCCCGCGCGCTTCTCCAGCCGTGACGAGGACGACGCCTTCGCGCAGCACCGGCTGCACGCCGCCGCGCGCCTGGCGGGCTTTGCGCGCGTGGAGTTCTGCCCGGAGCCGGTGGCCGCGGCGCGCGACTTCCGCGGACCGCTGCAGGGGACCCAGCTGCTCCTGATCGGCGACTTCGGCGGAGGCACCTCCGACTACAGCCTGGTGCGCATGAGCGACGGCGGCTTCTCGCTGGAGAACGTGCTCGCGACCCACGGCGTGAGCGTGGCGGGAGACGCGCTCGACGGCTCGCTGATGCGCTCCAAGCTGGCGCGCCACTTCGGCGCCGAGGTCCGCTATCGCGTGCCGCTGGGCGATAACGTGCTGCGCATGCCGCGGCCGCTGATGGAGAAGCTGTGCTCGCCTGCCGAGCTGTCGCTGCTCGGGCAGCGCGACGCGCAGAGCTTCCTGCGCGACGTGCGCAGCTGGTCGCTCGGCCCCGAAGATCGCCGCCACATCGACCAGCTGCTCACGCTGGTGGATGACACGCTCGGCTTCGTGGTATTCGAGGCGGTGGAGCAGACCAAGAAGCAGCTCTCTCGGCAGCAGGCCGCGCTGTTCTCGTTCCACGTCCCTGGCATCGACATCGATCAAGAGCTGTCGCGCGAGGAGTTCGAGCGCGGAGCGCAGAAGGAGCTGGATGCGATCGTGGCGGCGCTCGACGCGACGCTGGAACGCGCCGGCGTGAGCGCGGACGCCGTGGACCTGGTGTGCCTCACCGGTGGTACGGCGCGGGTGCCGCGGGTGCGCCAGGCACTCACGCAACGCTTCGGCGCCGACCGGCTGCACTCGCTCAGCGGCCTGCACGCCGTGGTCGAAGGCCTCGCCCGCCAGGCGCGCTGGCTGCTGAGCAATTGAACTCGGGTGAAGCTCACGCGATCACCGGCGCCCACGCCAGCACGTCGAGCCGGCGCGCGAAGTGCAAGATCGGCGGCGTATCGCGCAGGCGCAGCCCCGCCCAGCGCACCATCGGCGCCGGGTCGAGCTCGGCCTGCGCCGGCTGCAAGGGCCAGGGCAGATGGTGGATCTCCCCGCGGTGCACCCGGCCTGCCGCGTCCGTCGCGTACAGGCAGTAGCGCGCCGTGAGCCAGTCATCCAGGCTGCCGGCGGTGATCGCCATCCGTTCCCCGGTGGGCGCGTAGCGCGCGCGCAAGCTCGCCGCAGGCCCCACGCGCCGCGTGCTCTCGTAGCGCACACCGGAGCCCTCTGCAGCGCGCGCGATGCGCGCCCAGAAGTACGGCAAGTGAAAGCTCGCGCGAGCGCCGAGCACCGCGGGCCAGCACGCGGCGTCGAGGCTGAAGAAGTACACGCCCGGCTTGCCGCCGCGGCGCACGTAGGTGCGCACGTTCAGCTCGGGAAAGGCCGAGAGCCAGGGCAGGCGATTCAGCGCGGGCAAGCCCACCTGCGTCATGTGGAAGGGCACGACCCCGATCCAGCCCTCGCCTTCCCAGAGATCGAGCTCCAGCGAGGCTGGCACCAGCGAGCGCAGCTCGTCGGCGCGCACCGGCCAGTGCGCGAACAACAGATCGTGCCAGCTCATGGTCATCAGGAAGGGCGCGGCGGGCAGCGGATAGGGCCGATGCCCCGTGTGCGCGAGCAGGTCGCGCCAGGCGCTCACCGGCAGCGGGTTCATCTCTTCTGGCATCTGGCACTCCGCCTCGTCCGAGCCTAAGACCCGGGGGCGACCGTCACAAGGCACACCCGCCCTCGCCAGAGCTCGCATGTCCCCCTCCGCTGCATCCAGCACCGTCGACCGCCGTACCATCCTGGCGATCGCGCTGCCGATCCTGCTGTCGAATGTGTCCACGCCGCTGCTGGGCCTGGTCGACACTGCGGTGGTCGGCCGCCTGCCGGATCCCGCGTACATCGGCGCGGTCGCCGTCGGCGCGCTGATCTTCACCTTCCTGTTCTGGGGTTTCGGCTTTCTGCGCATGGCCACCACCGGCCTCACCGCCCAGGCGCTGGGCGCGGGCGACCCGCTGGAGGTGCGCGCCAGCCTGGGGCGCTCGTTGTTGCTCGCCGTCGGGCTGGGGCTGTCGCTGATCGCGCTGCAGCAACCGATCGCCGCCGCGGCCTTCGCGCTGCTGGAGGGCAGCGAGCAGGTGGAGTCGCTGGCGCGCGGTTACTTCGAGGTGCGGATCTGGTCGGCGCCGGCGGCGCTGATCAACTATGCGCTGCTCGGCTGGTTCATCGGGCTGGCGCGCTCCCGGCGGGCGCTGGTGTTGCAGCTGGTGCTCAACCTGTGCAACATGCTGCTCGACCTGCTGTTCGTGCTGGGGCTGGGCTGGAACGTGCGGGGCGTCGCCTGTGGGACGCTGCTCGCGGAGTGGCTCGCGGCGCTGGTGGGGCTGGCGGTGGCGGCGCACGTGCTGCGCGGCTTCGGGGGCAGCTGGCGGCAGGCCGCGCTGTTCGATGTCGCGCGGCTGCGGCGCATGCTCGGCGTCAACCGCGACATCATGATCCGCACGCTGGCGCTGCTGGCGGTGTTCGCCTGGTTCATGGCGCAGGGGGCCAAGGCGGGCGATGTGGTGCTCGCCGCCAACTCGATCCTGATGCAGTTCATCGGCGTGGCAGCGTTCTTTCTCGACGCGCTGGCCTTCGCGGCGGAGACGCTGGTGGGGCAAGCCGTGGGCGCGGCGCAGCGCGAGGGCCTGCGCGCGGCCGCGCGCGGAACGACCGAGATCGCGGTCGCCCTCGCCTGCGGGGCGACGCTGCTGTTCTTCGTGCTCGGGCCGCTCAGCATCGATCTGCTGACCGTCGACACAGCGGCTCGGGCCGCCGCGCGCCAGTACCTGCCCTGGGCGGTGGCCGCGCCGCTCGCCGGCGTGTGGTGCTTTCAGCTCGACGGCATCTTCATCGGCGCCACGCGCACGCGCGAGATGCGCAACGCCATGCTGGAGGCGCTGGCGATCTTCGCGCTGGCCTGGTGGCTGCTGGGGCGCTTCGGCAACCATGGCCTGTGGGCAGCCTTCTACGTGCACTACGCCGCGCGCACCGGCACGCTCTGGGCGCGCTACCCGCGGCTGGTGCGCTCATTGCCGAGTGAGGCGGAGCGCCACGCGGGCGGCGCTGCCGGGCAAGTGGAGGTATGAACGAGATCATGGCGACCACCCATCGGCTCGAACGCTCGCAGCTCATCCCGCGGCCGCTCCCGGAGGTGTTCCCGTTCTTCGCCGACGCCGCGAACCTGGAACGCCTGACCCCGCGCTTCCTGCGCTTTCAGATCGAGACGCCGCAGCCGATCGAGATGCGCGCCGGCACCCGGATCGATTACCGGCTCTCGCTGCTGGGCCTGCCGGTGCGCTGGCGCACGCGCATCAGCAGCTGGGAGCCGCCCCACCGCTTCAGCGACGACCAGGAGCGCGGCCCGTATGCGCTCTGGCATCACGTCCACGAGTTCGAAGCCGTCGGCGAGCACACGCGCATGCGCGATCGCGTCGACTATCGGCTCCCGTTCGGGCCGCTCGGCGCGCTGGCGCGCGCGCTCTGGGTGCGCGGCACGCTGGAGCGCATCTTCGACTACCGCCGCCAGGTGATCGAAGAGCTGTTCGGCCCGGCGCCGAACGGGTGAGCGCCGCCATTCCAGGCGCTGCCTCAGTTCGGCACATCCGCCGCCTGCAGCACCCGCGTCTGCCAGTCTCGCCAGTCCGCGAGCTGGCCCGTGCCTTTCGCTCCCGCCCGGATCACGCCGGTGGCAGGGCGCTCGTGCTTCAGGAAGGTGGCGATGCTCTGGATCAACGGCTGCTCGTACTCGGGCTTGCCCACCGCGCAGTGCTTCTCGTTCGCGACGTCGGAGATGTAGCTGATGTTGTCGCCCGCGCCGAGCGCGCGGTACACCTCCGCACCCGCCAGCACCGCCGTGTGCGCCGCCGTGGCAGCGAACTGGGCGATGTGCGGGTTGTCGAGCACGAGCAGGCCGCGCGGGGCCACCAGGGCCACGATCTCGTGGCTGTCGATCGGCAGCTGGCTGGCGTTCTCGACGAACGGCCGGAAGTCGTTGCTCAGCCAGTTCAGCCCGAAGAAGTTGTAGTTGGTGCGCTCGGCGCCCTCCAGCGTGTCGACGATGCGATAGGAGGGCAGCCCTGCCGTGCTCGTCTCTTGCGGGATGGTCAGCGCGATGCGCTCGTCGAAGGCTCCCACCGTGAACGCGCCCTTGCCGTTGCGCGAGCAGCCCGTCACGCCGATGCGCGCCGGATCGATGATCTCGCCGCCGGCTTGCTGCAGCACGTCCAGCAGGCGGCTGGCGCCCCAGGCCCAGGCCATCAGCAGCCCGGCGGAGTGGTTGCCGCCGTACAGATCGTAGAACAGCCCTGGGTTGGGCAGGCCGCGCGAGGCCTCCGGCTTGCCTTCCTTGCCCAGCTCGTTGTGGTTGTAATAGAGGAGCGCGACCCCCTGCTGCAGGATGAAGCTCTCGCCGAGCCGGGTGCCGCCGAAGCTATTGCGCGGGCCCAGGTTGATGATCGCGGGGAACGGCCCCTTGCCCTCGGGCAGCACCACCTCGGCGCTGAAGTGGATGCGCTTGCCCTCGTGCTCGACGTCGACGGCCAGCTCGCTGCGCGTGACGCTGCCGCTGACGTGCGCGGGCCGGGGCGGCTTCTGGCCGTAGATGTACTTCTGCGCCTGGGCCCGGAGCTCCTGGCGCCGGCAGCGCCACTCGCTCTTCTTGGTGATGCGCGTGCCGTCGAGCCTCGTGAACGGGTCGGGAAGCTTGTCGTGCCGCGGCAGCTGGGCAGGCTCCGGCAAGCTCGGCACCAGGCAATCGGTAGCGATGTCCTCTACCATTGCTGCATGGGCAGACACGGCGGGCTGCGCGCTGCGCGTGCTCTTGCAACCCAGCCAGCACAGCGAGCCGGCCGCGACCAGCGCCAGCGAAGACCATCTGCTCATCGGGCCTGCGTGGCACAGCCCACCTCCGGGTACAAGCGCGCTCGCGCGGAGCCGCTACCCGGCCTTGCGCGCCAGCGCGGCGACGTGGATGAACGCCCAGAACGCATCCTGATGCGTGGACCACTCCCGGAACGCGGCGGCCATGGCCTCCAGCTCCGCCTGCGTGGCATTGCCGCGCTCGACGGCGCTGGCGCCCATGGCTGAGCTGAGCAGGCGCTCGGCGTAAGCTTCGCCCCACTCGCGCGTCTCCGCGTACGTGGCGTAGCACCACTGGCTCGCGCTGATGCGCAGATCGCCGACCGAGCTCGCGTTCATCAGCGCGCGCAGCTTGCGGCCCATTTGCGGATCACCCCCGTTCTGGCTCCAGGTCTTGATGTGCACCTCGATGAAGCGATCGATCCGGGGATCTGGAGGAAAGTAGGCCACCGTGCCCCAGTCCACGTCGCGCACGCCGATCCACCCGCCCGTGCGCAGCACGCGCAGCATCTCGCGCACGGCGGCGCTCGGCTCCTTCAGGTGTTGCAGCACCTGATGCGCGAACACCACGTCGAACGAGCCATCCGGGAAGGGCAGCTCGTACACGCTCCCCTCCACGTAGCGCAGGTTGCCGAGCCCGCGCGCGGCGGCGTCCTCGCTCGCGCTGGCCAGGGCCTCCCGGGAGAGATCGAGGCCGATCACCTCGCCCGGCGCCAGGTGTTCCGCCAAACCGCGGGTGATGCTGCCGGGGCCGCAGCCCACGTCCAGCAGACGCATGCCAGGCTTCAGCTCCGGCAACAGAAACGCGGCCGCCTCCTCGGCGGTGCGGCGCCCGTGCTGGCGCAACGTCGCCGCGGCATGGCCGTGCGTGTACGTCTCGTGCGTGAGATGCGGCGTTCCCATGGTCTAGAATCGAAGCACAGCGCCGCCGGGGCGCCCACCGAATTTCAGAGCTGCGCGGCCACGGCCCCGGCCACCTCCCTGTGCGCGGACTGCAGCACCTCCAGCCCCGCCGCGCTCTCGCTCAGGTACACCGCCAGCAACACCGGGCTCTGCCCCGGCGGAACGGCGATCGCCACATCGTTGCAGGCGCCATGGTTTCCCGTGCCCGTCTTGTCGCCGACTTGCCAGTCTGCGGGCAGCCCGGCGCGCAGCCGCTGGTGGCCCGTTTCGCACGCTCGCAACCAGCCGACCAGGCGCTCGCGGCCTGCCGGGGAGAGCACCGTTCCACACAAGATGCGCCGCATCAGCTCGACCATGGCTGCGGGGGAGGTCGTGTCCCGGTCGTCGCCCGGCTGGTTGCTGTTCAGGTCGGGCTCGGTACGGTCGAGGCGGCTCGTTGCATCCCCGAGCGCACGGCAGAACCGGGTGAGGCTCGCCGGCCCTCCCAGCTGCGCGAGCAACAGATTGGCGGCCGTGTTGTCACTGACCACGACGGCCGCGCGAGCCAGCTCCTCCACGCTCAGCGAGCCTCCGCCGACCTGCTCTCGAGTCACGGGCGCGTACTCCAGCAGATCCCCGGCGCCGTACGCCACACGCTGCTCCAGGCGCAGCTGCCCCTGATCCACCTGCGCCAGAACCTGCGCCGCGAGCAGCCACTTGAAGGTGGAGCACATTGCGAAGCGCTCGTCGGCGCGCTGCGCCCAGCGCCGCCCGGTCTGCAGATCGAGCGCGCACACTCCCACACGGCCGCCGACCCTCTGTTCGATCGCCCCGAACGGCGCGCTGTCGGCGGCGGCGGCTCGCGGGGCGCTCGCCCCGGGCGGCGCGCACGCGGCCAGCACACTCCCGGCGCCGGCGATCAGAAACTGCCTACGGGTCTCGGGCCACGCCATGACGCGACGCGGATAGCACCCCGCGCGCGAGCCGGACAAACCCGTGACACAGCAGATTTTGTGGGACAGCGGGCGCTGCGACGCACTGCGCGGCACCAAGCCCGCTGAACCCCGAGCTCTGCACGAACAGGGTCAGCCCGGGCGCTTGCCCTTCGCGGCGGCCTTCTTGCTCACGGGGCGGTTTGCCGGCGCGGGCGCCTGGGCAGTGGGCTTTGCGGGCTTCGCGGCCCTCGCGGGCTTTGCGGGCTGCGTGGCCTTTGCTGACCTGGTGGCTTTTGTAGCCTTTGCCGGTTTGGTGGCCTTTGCGGGCTTCGCCGGTTTCGCTGCGGGCTCGCCCTTTCCGCCTCTGCGCCTCGCGGGGGCGTCCACGCTGCGCAGCTCGACCACCTCGACAACGATCTTGTCCCCCACCCCGAGCTCCACCGTGGCCCAATCGACGTGCTCTCGCACCGCCGTATCCAGACCGCCGAGATAGAACTCCAGCTCGCGCTCGGGCAGCGCCTCACCCGTCGGCGCCTTCTTTCCAGGCTCTCTCAGCACGGAGGAGACGATGGCGGAGAGCACGTGGGGGCCGGAGATGCCTGCCGTGATGGGCGCAGCACCGTTCACGGAGACGCGAAAGGCGAGCATCAGCGCCTCCCGCCGGGCGGAGAAACACTCTGGGGCAACGACATGGCCGCGCAGCTTGCCATCGATCGCGAGCCGAGCCAATCACCGTTCGCTGCTGCCCATCAATCGGAGCGGCGCGAGCAAAAATCCGGTTGCTCAAACACCGGCAGCTCGTCACCGTGCGTGACGTAGGCGATCACCTTCTGCATCCGAGGACGCTAGCATGAACCCCAGAGAAGTCCGTCGCGCACCAGAACCCGAGGCCAGCGCGCGCGAGGCACCGCCGCCCGCGCACCCCGATCTGCTGATCGGCGAGGTCGAGGTGCTGCGCCTCACGGGCACGCATGAGGTGCGGCGCGGCGTGCATCGCCAGTACCAGGTGCAGCCGGCTCACCTCTATCCCGATCGCCGGCCCGCCCCGTACCGCGACGCCAGCGGCGCCCAGCCGGAGAACGTGCCGCTGACGCAGTACTACGTGCGCATCCGTACGCGCGGCGGGCTCGAGGGTTTGTACGGCGCGGTGGATCGCGAAGCGCTGCCCGTGCTGCTGGGTCCGCTGCGCTCGCTGTTGATCGGGCAGGACGCGCTCGCGGTCGAGCGGCTCTGGGATCAGATGTTCCGCTCCAACCGGCACTCGCGCGCCAGCCACTACATGATGGCGATCAGCTATCTCGACAACGCGCTCTGGGATCTGCGCGGGCGCCACTTGGGCGCGCCCGTCTTCCGCTTGCTGGGCGGCCCCACGCAGCAGCCGGTGCAGGTCTATGGCAGCTGCCTCGGATTCGCGATCGACCCGGAGCTGGCCGCGAGCCGCGCCGCGCAGCTGGCCAGCGACGGCTTCCGGCTGCAAAAGTGGTTCCTCGGCTACGGCCCGGGCGATGGATCCCGCGGCCTCGCTCTCAACGTGCAACTCGCGCACGCCCTGCGCGAGGCGGTGGGCGAGGACGTCGAGCTGATGTTCGATGCCTACCAGGGCTGGGATCTGCAATACGCGCTCGCCTGGTGCCGCCAGGTCGAGCGCTACCGCCCCACCTGGCTGGAGGAGGCGTTCCCGATCGCCGACCTGGAGAGCTTCCAGCGCCTGAGCCGCGCCACGGCCGTCCCGCTCGCCACCGGCGAGCACCTCTACAACCGCTGGGAGGTGCAGCGACTGCTGGCCGCTGGCGCCCTCCATTACGTGCAGGCGGACCCCGAGTGGTGCGGCGGCGTCAGCGAGACGCTCAAGATCGGCCACCTGTGCTCGGTGCACGGAGTGAAGCTCGTGCCCCACTGCCACAACATCCACGGCGCCCTGCACATCGTGGCGAGCCAGTCGCCCGCGCTCTGCCCGTTCGGCGAGTACCTGATCAACTACGTGCCCGAGAAGCTCCACTTCATGAAAGACGCGCCGCTGACGGCAAACGGCTGGGTCACCCTGCCCGACCGCCCCGGCTTCGGCATCGAGCTCGACGCCGCGAAGATCGAACGCCAGGAGTCGCTGACGTCGCTCTAGCACCACTGCATCATTCGGAGGCAGGGGCAGGGGCAGGGCTAGGGGTAGAGCTAGAGCTTGGGCTTGGGCTTGGGCTTGGGTTTGGGTGTGGGCCGCACCATTGCCAAGCGCTTGCGCCCGTTGCTGCGGCCACCGGCTGAGCTGAGGGAGAGCTGCACACTCTCGTCGGGGTCGATGCGCCGATGGCCGTGGCTTGGGTTTTCTCATTGTCGCAGCGTGCTCGGTGAGGCCCTCGCGCAGAGGGCCACTCACACGGAGTCCAGCATGACACTCAAAATCTACGCCGTCGTCCTCGAGTTGGTTCGCAAGCTCTCACCGTATCTTCCGGCGCTGCCCCCAGGCTTGCTGCAATGCAAACTTCTGATCGCAGATCAGAGGAAACGGGATCGCCTCCCGCAGCGCGAACTCCGCTTGCTCTCGCAGCGCTTGTCCGCTGACGCCGGCAACGCGGATGCCGCGCTCGACGAACGCTTCGAACGAGGCCTTGAAGCCGCGACACTGTCGGGTGCAGCCGGCTGCGCCGGGAATATCGTCCCAACCGGGAGCTGGATCGATGGCGGGATCACGCCCCGGTACGCCGGTCGCGGGATAGAAATGGAGCACCGCACGCTCCGCACAGAGCGCTCTCAGGTCGAGCTCACCGCCCGTTGATGGCAACGTGAGCTGCGGCACCAATGGCAGAGCTCGCGCGGTGATGGGCACTGCATACCAGGGCTCGAGCGTCTCAGGCGCCGTCGCACCGCCCACCGGAGCCCCAGAAGAACCCGCCCGACGTCTGCGTGAACCGAAAGCGCCAGCCGAGCCCCAGGAGCCGCTGCTCCAGCTCCGCCAGGGCGTACGGGACCTTCACGATACGATAAGCGCTGCCATCGTCCAGCCGGCGCTCGACGATCGCGGACGCCTCGCCCTCGATCAGCTCCTCCGGCGTACGGACGGCATCATCGGCAAAGAAGACCCGCCCGCCGGGGACCAGACACTCGTCGATCAGCGACCAGAACGCAGCGAAGCGATCCGGCGGCACATGCGACAGCCAGAAGCCGAAGAACACGACGTCGTAGCGCCGCTCGGGCCGCCACGAAAACAGGTCCGCCTCGACGAAGCGCACGCGCTCGGTGCCCGCGCGTGCCCGCGCCCGCGCCAGCATCTCCGGCGCGCCATCCACTGCTGTCACCGAGCTCGCGTGACGCGCCAGGAGCTCCGTCCACATGCCCGGGCCGCACGCCAGCTCGAGGATGTCGCCCCTGGGCGCAAACGCCTCCAGCGCAGCTGCCACCTCGGCGCCACCCCAGCCTGGCAGCGAGAGGCTCTCGTACACCGGTGCGGCGGCGCGGTAGTAAGCGAGCTGCTCCGCCAAGAGCGGCGCCATCCGATCACTCGGCTTCATCGCCATTTCCTCATGGCACCGCACGGTAGGCGCTCGTCTCGAGCACCTCGCCTTCGGTGGCGTCGATCGTCAGCACCTCACCTCCATAGCCATCGCTACCGTCAGCCGCGGTCTGGTTCATCACGTTCCAGACCACCCGCTCGTGGCCGTGATGATAGGTGAGTGCGATCTGCCACGGCTCCACACCGGGCGAGAATTCGTGCAGGGTCGCAATGCAGGAAGCCGCTGCTTTGGAAATGAACGCCTCGGGGTCACAGCCCGCGCCACCGCTCAGGGCGCACTCCTGGGCAATGTCGGCGGCGCTGGGCGGCGCTGGCTCCGGCAAGTTCGAGCCGGGAGGTGGCGAAGCGACGACGACATCGCCGACGTCGAACGGCACCCCCGGCGGATGATCCGCGATGCAGGCTTCCGTATCATCCAGTTCTCTTGCGCTCTCACAAGAGAGCAACACCAAGGCCAGGCACATCGCGACAGAACGCATTCTGCGGACCGTACCATTTGCGGCTCACCGAGCAACGTCGCCCAGTGATCGAGTCAAGCCGGTGAATTACCGGCCCACTCCGACTTCATCAGCCCAAAACACATCGTATCCTTGCGCTCTTCGCCCACGTCGGCGCGCTGGCCTCGCAGCACGCCCTCGAGGCGCAAACCGGCCTTCTCGGCCACCCGCGCCGAGCCGACATTGCGCTGATCGCAGCGCCAGGACAGGCGCAGCCAGGGCCACTCGCTGAAGCCCCACTCCAGCAGGCTCTTCAGCACCCGCGTGCCGAGCCCACGGCCCGCCTCGCTCTGACGGAGAAACATCCCGATCTCGTCGCAACCCGCCGAGATCGGACCCTCGCGCAGATGAAAGCCCGTACCACCGAGCAAGCGCTGCTCATCCGCGGAGAAGATGCCCAGAGTGAAGTCCTGCGCCAGCAGGTAGCGACCGCGGAACTCGCGCACCTTGCGCTCCGATTCCTCGATCGTCTGGTACTGCTTGGGCCAGGGCAGCCACGCCCGCAGATGCTCGTAGGACTCGTTCAGGGCATCCGAGAGCAGCGGACCGTCGGCCACTTCATACGAGCGCAGAACGAACCCATCCGCGGCGCGGCGATCGGGAGCGATCAGATATTCCACCGGGCGAGGATACCGCTGCAGCGAAGTTCACGCTACGGTAGCCGACCTCATGCCCAAGACCCCCAAACGGCTCACCAAGAAGCAGCGCAAGGAATTGTTCGGCAAAGGGCCCAGCGGCACGCCGAAGAACGCCAGCACGCATATCCACTGCATCGCCTGCGGGCGGCACATCGATCCCGGCGAACTCTCGGCCCGTCCAGCGACGGCGACGCGGCTCACCTGCCAGCATGGCTCGCAGTTCGCGGCCTGCATCGGCTGCATTCCCGAGGCACAGAGCCGGCTCGATGAGCACGATCGCACCGGGCAACCGCCGCGCATCGCCGAGGTCTGGCACTGAGGGGCGCTGCGACCCGCGCAACGAGTCGAACTCCGCCCCACGTCCTGCGCCCGGCGCCCACACCCTCCACCGCTCACCGACCCCTCCGCGAGCCCGGGACTTTCCTGCTCCGTAAATTCTGCCGCTCCATCGTACAGCGCCGCTCGCCGAGCACGCTGGCCGTGCTCGGTGCGGCGCTCGCTCCCAAGGGGTTCCCCATGACAGCTGTCTGTCGATTTGCGACCTTCGACGATTGGCCGAAACTGCGCGAGTTTTACCGTGGCATCTATCGCCAGGGACATCCGCTGCACAACGCGGGCTTCTGGCGCTGGCAGTATGGCGATCCGCAGCACGGCCAGGCCGCGATCGTGATCGATGGCGATCGCGTCGTGGGCCACCTCGGCGCGGCGCTGGCCGGCGGCTTCAGCTGGATCATCAACTGCTACCTGCTCGAGGACTACCGTGGGCAGGGCTGGCTCGCCCAGCTGTACGCGCTCACGGGGAGCCTCGCCCCCAACGCGGCGACGAACATCAACCGCGCCGGCATGGACATGTACCGGAAGATGGGCTTCACCCGTTACGCGGATCTGCTGCGTTACACCGCCGTCGCGCCGGGGATCGAGCGCCAGCGGGCAGTGGCGGAGGCGTCCATCTCGCGCAGCGCGCAGCCGAAGGACCACCATTACTGGCAGCAGCCAGGCATCACCGGCACGACGCTCAGCGACGGCAGCACGGCGGTGGTGCAGGCCCATCTCGGCGGGCTGCGCGTGATCCGGATCGCCGATCCGGGCAAGGTGCTGGCGGCTTGCTGGGAGACCGGCGCGCGCTGGGCGGACTTCGTGACGAGCTGGAACGATCCCCTGTGCCGGGATCTGGATCGCAAGTACGGCTGGGAGCTGGGCGACGGGATCCCGTGGCTGGTGGATCCGCTGGTGCCGGGGTCGAGGTCGCAGATCACCGTCACCTCGCAGTCGCCGCTGCCGGCAGACCTGATCATCGATCGCACGTTCAGCGACCACGGCCGCGTGGGTTCACTGGCTGCGAGCTGACTGGCTGCCAGCTGACTGGCTGCCAGCTGACAGCCTGCTCCGTCGGCTGGCGGCGACCGGCGTGAAGCACCGCCCGTGGTCGTGTTAGCATGCGCCGCGCATGGTCACAGGAACGGATTCGGTTGGCGTTGCAACGGCTGGCGCTCCGCCAGTACAGGTCCGCGCGCTGGACCTCCAGGACTCGAAAGGCATCGAGCGATTCCTGCGCGTGCCCTGGACGCTCGGGATGAAGGCGGAGCCTCACTGGGTGCCCCCGCTGCTCGACGACCAGCGGCGCATGCTCGACCCCAAGAAGAGCCCCTTCCTGGCGCACGGCGAGCTCGCTTGCTTCCTGGCGCTGCGCGGTGAGGCGCCGGTGGGGCGAATCTCCGCGCAGGTTGATTTCGATTTCGACAAACACTGGCCGAGCGAGCCCGGGGTCGCGAGCTTCGGCTTTTTTGAATGCGCCGACGATCTGGTCGCAGCACAGGCCCTGTTCGCGGCCGCCGAGGCCTGGGCGCGCTCCCGCGGGCGCACGCGCCTGCGCGGCCCCTTCACCCTGGATTCAAAGGGCGACGTGGGCCTCTTGATCGAGGGTTTTGATTCCGATCCACGGATCGGCACGGGCTACAACCGGCCCTACCTCGGGCCACTCGTCGAGCGCTGCGGCTACAGCAAAGTGAAGGACCTGTTTTGCTGGTGGTACCAGGCGAACAGCCCGATCGATCCGTTGACGAAGAAGCTCGCCGATCGCACCCGCTCCCTGCCGAACGTGCGCGTGCGCACGATGGATCTGGCCCACGTCCGGCGCGAGGTGGCCATCATCCGCGACGTCTACAACGAGGCCTGGAACCGCAACTGGGGCTTCGTGCCGTTCACGGCCGAAGAGCTCGAGATCATGGCTTCGGAGTACAAGATGTTCATCGATCCCGAGATCGCGCTCGTGGCCGAGGTCGACGGCGAGCCCGCGGCGATCTGCTTCGCGGTGCCCGACCTGAACGAGATCGTGAAGGACCTCGACGGTGAGATCACGCGCCGCCCCGCCAACCTGGTGCGCTTGCTCTGGCGCTTGCGCTTTGCCCGGCCCAAGGCCGCGCGACTGATCCTGCTCGGCATCAAGGAGAAGTACCGCGCCTCCCGCAAGTACGGCGCGCTGGTCGCGGTGCTGTGCGAGGAAGTGGCCGTGCGCGGCAGCAAGCGCGGCTATGCCGGCGCCGAGGTGGGCTGGACCCTGGAAGACAACCAGAAGATCAACGCCGCCATCGAGCGCATGGGCGCCCAGCGGACCAAGCTGTACCGCGTCTACGAACGGGCTCTCTGAGGCCGCGCGACGCCGGCGGACACCTGGGCGCACCTCCGCGCAACAACGCGGGTCGGAGCACACTTTCTTTCCGCACCCGCCCGTCCGCGCACTTACTCACACCTGGCCCACGGCCGCTCCGTCGTTCGTGAAGGCCGTGATGTATCACTATGTGCGGCCGCCCGAGGCCGCGCCGCCGCACTTTCGCTATCTGCCCCTGGATGGCTTCCGGCGCCAGCTCGATCACTTCACCAGCACCGCGCACATCGCCACGGCCGCACAATTCGCGCACTCCATCGCCAGCGCGCAGCCTGCGGCGGACGCGATCGTGCTGACCTTCGACGACGGCCTGCGCGACCACGCTGACTACGTGCTCCCGGAGCTCCGTGCGCGCGGACTGTGGGGGATCTTCTTCGTCTCCACCCTGCCCTATGAGCAGCAGCGCGTGCTCGACGTGCACAAAGTCCACCTCGCGCTGGGCCGCGCCGGTGGCCGCGCGCTGCTGCGCGTGCTGGAGGCGCTGATCCAGCCGGAGATGGTCGAACCCGAGTACGTCTCCCGCCTCGAGTCGGAGCTGTATCGCGGGCACGTCGAAGACGAAGCGACCTCGCGAGTCAAGCGCCTGCTCAACTACTATCTGAAGCTCGAGCATCGCGCGCGGCTGTGCCACGAGGTGTGGCTGCGCACCGGCGGCGACGAGGCGCGCGATCTGCGCGAGCACTATCTGAGCGCCGCTCAGCTGTGCGAGCTGAACGCCTCCGGCATGACGATCGGCGCGCACGCCGTCTCGCACCGCCTGCTGAGCCAGCTGCCCGGTGCCGAGCAGGAGCGCGAGGTCAAGGGCTCGATCGCCACCCTGGAGCAGCTGCTCGGACAGCGGGTCGCCAGCTTTTGTTACCCTTACGGGGGCGACCACAGTTTCAATGACGATACGCTGCGGCTGCTGACTGCCGCCCGGATCGAGTTCGCTTTCTCCGTGGAAGCACGCGACATTCACTCCGGTGACCTGCGCGAGCGCCTGAAGTTACCGCGCTACGACTGTAACGTTTTCCCCCACGGCGCGTCGCGAGTCGGACAGGCAATCTGAGCTCCGGCTGTTGATCCCGCGGGCGGAGGCGAGTACGCCTTTTGCCTGCGCTCGAGTCGCAGCATCAGAGGAGGAGCCGCCATGGAGATGCCGAAGGTCACCGACCAGCACCGCAAGTTGTACGCCCTCGCGGGCGATTGGGAGGGCACGGAAACGATGGCGGAGTCGCCGTGGGGCCCCGCGGGCACGGCCATCGGCAAGCTCCACATCCGCACGGACATGAACGGCTTCTTCGTGTTGCAGGACTACATCCAGGAGAAGGAACGCAAAGTCACCTTCTCCGGCCACGGCATCTTCGGCTACGATCTCGAGGCAGGAAACTACACCTGGTACTGGGTCGACTCGCTGGGCTTCGTGCCGGACGCGCCCGCCCGCGGCAAGTTCGAGGGTGACACGCTGAAGCTGGAGAAGAGCAGCGCGCGGGGCGGCGCCCGCTACACGCACCGCCTGGAGGGCAAGAATAACTACCATTTCACGATCGAGAACTCCTTCGATCAAGGCAAGACGTGGCAGACGTTCTTGACCGCCGCCTACCGCCGCAAGTAGCGCGCGCCAGCGCGCTCGGCTCACCAGGACTCGTGCAGCGGTCGCAGATCGAGCTCGAACGTCCAGGCTGAGCGGTCCTGTCGCACCAGATGAAACGCCTGCTCGGCGATCGCTTCCGGCCGCAGCTTCTTCGCCTGGGGGCTATCCGCGGCAGCTCCCGCCGCGTCGATCACGCCATCGATGATGATCAACGCCACGTGGATCCCCTCCGGCGCGCACTGCCGCGCCAGCGACTGCGCCAGGCTCCGCTGCGCGGCCTTGGCCGCCGCGAACGCCGCCGTCTTGGGCCGCCCCCGCAGCGAAGCGGTCGCCCCCACGACCACGATCTGACCCCGACCCCGCTCGCGCATCCCCGGCAGCACCTGCTGCGCGGTGCAGAGCAAGCCCAGCGCGTTGATGCGAAAGCTCTGCTCGAACTCGGCCGGTGTCAGCTCCTCCGCCGTCTTCCAGACGCCCGAGCCCGCGTTGTAGACCAGCACCTCCGGCGTGCCGCGGTCGCGCCGGATGGCATCGAACGCCCGCTGCACGCTGACCGGATCCGCCACATCGCAGGCATAGGCGCTCGCGTCCCCCAGCTCCTTCGCCAGCTGCTGCGACAGCTCCGTCTGCCGCGACACCAGCGCCAGCTGATACCCCTCCCGCGAAAATTTCCGCGCAAAAGCGGCACCGTTCTTGGGCCCAATTCCGACCACGACGCACAGAGGTTTTGCCATGCCCGATCCCTAGTGCGCCGCCGCCGCGCCAACAATTGCCCCGATTGCAGGCGACCAGCGGCGACACTAAGGTGCGGCTCGTTCCGATGGAGTTCGCGCCCCCCACTGCCCCGCCCTGGTTGATTTCCGCCTTCGTGTTCCTGCCGATGCTGGTCGTGCTCACTGCCCTGATCGGCGTTTCAGTGGCATTGCGCCGCAGCGGCGGCTCGCGGCTCCTCCAGTGGCTGGTGGCACTGCTCCTGGTGGGCGCGATGGGCGCCAGCCTCGACCTCGCGCTGGACCAGGGGCTCGCCAAGTTCGACAGCGCGGTCGCCCCCTTCCTCCCGCTCACGGCCGGCTGTATTGCGCTCTGGGTGATCATCGCGGCCTCCCGCGTGGGCCGAGCCGTGGCGGCGCTGCCGGTCGCGGCCTTGATCGCCTTTCACGTCTTTCGCTTGCCCCTGGAGCTGATGATGCACGCGGCCGCCAGCGCGGGCGTGATGCCGCACCAGATGTCCTATTCCGGCTGGAACTTCGACATCGTGACCGGCGTCACGGCCCTGCTCGTGGCCCCGCTCGCCGCCTTCGGCGGAGTCACCCGCTCGGCGCTCCTGGCCTGGAACGCGCTCGGCAGCGTCCTCCTGCTGGTGATCGTGCTCGTGGCGATCGCCAGCTCCCCCCCGTGGCTCGCGTTCGGTGCCGAACGCGCCAACACCTGGGTCGCCTACGCCCCCTTCGTCTGGCTGCCCACCGTACTCGTGCCCGCCGCCGCCGCGGGCCACGTCGTGCTCTGGCGCCGCCTGCTGCAACACCAGGACGACGCCGTACCCGCACCTCCGGCGCAGGCCTCCTGATCCCTCGCAGACCGCCAGCGCTGCCCTCCTGATCCGCCACCATCGCACACCGCCAGCACAGCCCTCGCCGATTTAGATTTTGGGCCGAGCCTCCGCCGCACGGACACGCCCCAAACTTCGGGACACCGGGCGCCGCAACCCACGAAGCCGGGCGGCTTCGTCTCGGTGCCGCGCGCCTTCGTCTCGGTGCCGCGCGCCTTCGTCTCGGTGCCGCGCACCTTCGTCTCGGTGCCGCGCGCCTTCGTCGGCGCCGGGCGACTCCAGCACCAAGCCGTGCAACTCCGTATCGGTCTGGCGTGAGCTCGGCCAGGCGCTTCGGATCACGCCGTGCGGCATTCGCGCGCGTGGTTTCGCAGGCGTGCGGTTCGGCTTTGGATCACGCCGTCCGGCGTTCGAGCGCGGGTGCCGGCGTGAAAGCGATGAGCACCAGGCGCGACGGGGCCCTCTCAGCGAACGCGCGACGGAGCTGGATGCAGGCGCCGCAACGCCTCGCGAATCCACAGTTCGGGCGCGGCGGCAGCGAGCTCGCTCTGCTGCCGGAGCTCCGCGATCACGGCGTGGACGTCCGCCGCGCGAAAGCCCAGCTGACACAATCCGGAAGTCACCTTCACGGAGACATCGAGCGTGCTGCCCGCCACAGGTGCGCCGCCCTCCACGCGCACGCCAAGCGTGCCCGGAGACACGCGAAAGTCGTGGGCATCGCCCACGCCGCGCAGCTCGCCCCGATGCAGTGCGCGGTGATGGGCCGAGCACAGCGTGATGAGATTGTCGGCGCTGTGACTGCCGCCTTCGGAGCGAGGCCGGATGTGATGCAGATCGAGGAAGGTGGCGTTCCGGCAGCCCGCGACGCGACAGCGCCGCTCATCGCGGCGCAGCACCGCGCGGCGCAGCGCCGGCGGGATGTCTTGCCTGGCGCGCTTACGCTTGCCGGTGGGAGCGAGGCCGCCGCCCGCGTTGCCCACGTGGGCGGCGGCAGGAGAGCGACTCTCGTGCTCGGAGCGGTGTTCGGCGGCGACTGACGCCTCGGTCCCGCTCTCCTCTTTGTCCACGTGGGCGGGCGCATCGTGGCCGGGATCTTGTTCATCGCGGCAGACGTCGGAATTCGCGGAACGTCGCCTCTCGGGTGCTGCGTTCTCCGCCAGCGTCGGCAAGCGTTGCGCGTCGCACTCGGCCATGGCTGCGATCTCGGGCGCGATGGGCACCAGCTGTCCGTTGGCGGGCTGGTGCCCGCCGCCGCACTCCGGACAGACGCTGATCGCGATCTGGTAGCTCGATCGACCCTCGTCACGCCCGCCGAGCCCAGCGCCGAGAATGCAGCGCGCCATCTCGAGCAGCGCCGCATCATCATCGAAACAGCTGGAGCTGCGACGCCGGAGCTCCCGCAGCGCCTCCCGAAACAGCGCATACGTCTCGGCTGTCACTTCGAAGCGCAGCACATAGCGAAGCGCGCGCGGATCCGGTCTGTCGGACGGTGCGTCGCCCCGCCGCTTGCCTGCCACCAGCTGTTCGAGCTGCCGCACGGTCCTTCCTCGTGCCGCTTGCAACCAGAGCTCTTCCGTCTCTCTGACGGCCACCCGCGTGACCTCGCGCAGAGCGGACCAGCCGATTCGGCCTTGCTCCAGCGCCGCTCGCGACGCCGGCAGCTGCTCCAGCGCCTCGGCCACGCGCAGCTTCTCCAAGATCGACCGCGGCGTGTAGCCGAACAGCTGTTCCACGTAGCTCACGAAATTGCCGAAGCCCAGGTGCACGTGCGCCTCCGCGCGCCGTGCGCGCAGCAGCCAGTGCCCTTCCTGTGCATCGGCTGCGGCTCGCTCCCGTGCCAGCCGCGACAACGTCTCGTGTGCGATCTTCCATTCGCTCATGCTTGCCCTCCCGCTTGGGCAGCACCCTACCATGACGATTTTCGAGCCCCGCATTGCCGCCCAGTTCTGCGCCCAGCCAGTCCGTTGCGGTTTTTGCCCTGAAAGCGCTAAACGCTTCGCTCGCGCGCTTTGCGGCGGAGCAACACGCGCTCTCGAGCCCCAGCGCCCATCGCAGCCGCTCGCGACGCGCCGATCGCGTCAAGCAAGATCGACCGCACATGTGATGCTACGAGCGCGGCCGCCCCCGCGCGCCTGCGCTACGCGAAGCCGTAGTGGGCCGGACGGTATCGTGCCGAACCGGCCCCTGCGCGGGCGCGCGTAGTGCACAAGGTCATGCCGCGCTTCACACTGGCGCCCACGAGCCGGTCCACGCAGTGCGCTCCAAGCTTGGCGAGCAGCTCGAGGCTCATCGTTCCGAACCCGCAGCGCTTTTTCAACCAGCACGCCCGACCACGCGCCCACGTGGGCACGGCGATCGTCCGCTGCCGCGCGACCGCTTCCGCACGACGCCCAACACCTTCCGCGTAACACAACCCCGTCCGCTCCGGGCGACCCGTGTTCCCGAGTTGGCACCGTGTTCCCGAGTTGGCACCGTGTTCCCGAGTTGGCACCGTGTTCCCGAGTTGGCACCGTGTTCCCGAGTTGGCCC
>DASTRX010000116.1:0-52241 GCA_035760985.1 Polyangiaceae bacterium | reverse complement strand
TGCCGAGACGTGGTGGGCGCCGCGACGAACGCGGATCAGTTCAGCCGCATGCCGTGCTTTTTCGCGAACTCGAGCACGCCGACCTTGTCGATCGTGCGCAGGTCTCGCGTCGTCAGGCGCAGCGTGATGAAGCGCCCGAGCTCGTACACCCAGAGACGGCGCCGCTGAACGTTCACGTTCTGCCAGCGATGGGTCTTGATGTTGGAGTGGGAGACGCTGTTGCCGCGGAGCTTGCGCTTGCCGGTAATTTGACTGCGAGCCATGGGGGCCGGCACCCTAGTCAGCTCGGCAAGCATCGTCAAGCGGCAGGCGTTCAGTGTGAACCGGATCGGGCTTCTTCCAGGCCGGGTGCGCTCAGTTGACGCGCTTCTTCTTGTGCTCGGGCGCCTCCGCAGCCGGTTTATCGCCGCCCGCCGCGCCGGGGGCGTTGCCGCCCTGGCTCGGACCGCCCTTGGCGCACGCCTGGGGCCCGATCTGTCCCTCGACGCCGATGCCCGCACCGATGGTGTCGTTCGCGATGCCGAGGGCGCACTTCACCGAGCGCCCAAATACCGTCCAGGTGCCGATGCCCACCGCGGCGACCAGGACCAGGATGATCACGTACTCGATGGTGGATAGCCCGCGCTCGTCCCCGACGAGCGTGGAACGCTCCCGGCGACCGCCTGCGCTGCCCTGCTGCTTCTCATGGGTCATGGTTTCTGCACTCTCGCCCGGCGTGTCCTGGAGTATCGGCCAGGGTCCGTCTCCGGTTGTCGGGTGTTTCATCCAGCGGTCGGGTTTGGCGGCCGGCGGCGCGTGGCGATGCCGAGCTGGCAGCGCTCACGACAGGCGTACGGCGCCCAGGGCCTGCACCAGATCGGTGCAGTAGGCGCGCGTCTGTTCGAAGCCGCCGGGGCGCTTTTCCAGCGTGCTCTCGTTCATGTACAGCCGCCGCGAGAGCTCGACTTGCAGCGCGTGCTGGCCGATCGCGGGGCGGCCATAGTGCAGGGTGGTGAAGCCGCCGCGATACGGATCGTCGTGCACCACCGTCCAGCCGCGGGAGCGCGCCAGCCGCTCCGGTACCTCGATCAGTTCGCCGTGCGCCGTCGTGCGGCCGCGGCTGCCAGGCACCACGTCGGCGCGCTCTTTCCCCGTATCGCTGTGCCCCGCCCGTCCACGGCTCGGCATGGAGTGGCCGGCGAGCAGCACGACGTAGCCGAACTTCGCCCGCTTGGCATCGAGGAGGCGCGCCAGGCACTCGTGGTACGGGCGGTAGAAGCGCTCCAGGCGGCGCTCGAGCTCGGCGCGCGAGAGCGGCTGGTACAGCGCGCGCTGCCCTTCGGTGGTGTCCCGCCAGATCAAGCCGTGCGGCGCGCGCTGTGCGGTTCCGCCGACCGCGGCCAGCGGATCCACGTCGTGCTCGCTGCGATTCAGATCACAGACGTAGCGGCTGATCTCGGCGGCGAGCAGGGTCGCGCCGACGCTGGGAGCGTCGGCGTACAGCTCGTCGACATACAAGTCGGCGTCATTGCCCACGCAGCGCACCGGCGCGGAGAGCTGCGCAATGGTGAGCGGATCGAGCCCCAGACCTGCATGCGGCACCTCTACGACGACGGGGATTTCCGCCGCCCTCGGCTCCATCACCCGGAACGACACGACCACGTTCTACTGCCCAGCGTCCGGTGACGCGACGGGAATCTTCTGTCGGGATGCCAGGCGCGCCGACGCGGGCGCGATCGCCGCTCGCCGCGCGTTTCCCCTAGGTAGCCCGCGCTCGGGGGTGCGCGCGCTCGAACTCGGCTCGGAGGGTCGCGGGGGACACATGCGTGTAAATCTCGGTTGTCACGATATCCGAGTGGCCGAGCAATGTCTGCACCGTGCGCAGATCGGCTCCGCCCGCGAGCAGGTGGGTGGCGAACGAGTGGCGGAGCCGGTGGGGGTGGACGCGCCCCGGTATGCCCGCGCTGCGCGCATAGCGGGCGACGAGCTTCCAGACCATCTGCCGGGTCCAGGGTTTGCCGTTGGGGCGATGAAAGACCCAGCCCTCGGAGCTCGCGCGGCGCGCCAGGGGCTGCGCTTCGAGATGCGCTTCGAGGTGTCGCAGGGCGACCTCGCCCACGGGCACCAGACGGCGCTTGCTGCCCTTGCCGTAGGCCGCCAGGACGCCTCGCGCGAGGTCCACGTCGCGCAACCGGAGCGACAGGAGCTCGCTGACGCGTAGCCCGGACGCATACATCAGGCTCAACATGGCGCGGTCCCTGAGCCCGCGCGCGCGGGTCGGGTCCGGCATCTCCAGCAGGCGCAGCACCTGCTCCTGGCTGAGCGGGCGCGGCAGGCGCCGCCCCAGCCGGGCCCGGGCCGCCAGCTCGGTGGGGTCGCTGCGCAGCTCGTCCTCGTGCACGAGAAAGCGCATCAGGCCGCGCAGGGCGGAGAGGTGGCGCGCGGAGCTGCGCGGCGACAGGCCGCGGGCGGTGAGCGACTGCAGCCACTCGCTGACCACCGCCAGATCGACCTGCTCGAAGTCCCTGATCGATTGCTCGGCGAGGAAACCGAGGAAGCCGCCCAGGTCGCGGGCGTAGGCGTCGATGGTGTTGCGGCTCGCCCCTTTTTCCACGCGCACGTGGTTCAGGTACGCATCGACCAGCGCCTCCAGGCTCACGGCGGGAGGTTAGCGGTGCCCCATGCGGCGGGCAAAGATCACAGCCTCACTCCGGGCGAGCGGCGGCCACCAGCCGGGAGAGCAGGGGCGCAGGGTCGTCCTGGCGCATCAAGGTCTCGCCGATCAGGGCCGCGTCGGCGCGCGAGCGGGCGCAGGCCCGCACCTGAGCCTCGTCGCGGATGCCCGACAGGTGCACGCGGACGACGCTGTCCGGCAGCGCCGCCAGGACGCGTTCGCCGCGCGCGATATCGAGCTCGAGCGTGTCGAGATTGCGCGTGTTGACGCCGATCAGCTCCGCGCCGGCGTCGAGCGCGAGCGGAACCTCCTCGGGCAGATACACCTCGGTGAGCACACCCAGCCCGCGCTCGACCGCCGCGCGCAGCAACCGCGCGAGCTGGGCCGGCTCGAGACAACGCACGATCAGCAGCACCACGTCTGCCCCGTGTGCTCGCGCCGCATCCAGCTGGACCTCGTCCAGGATGAACTCCTTGCACAGGATCGGCAGCGAGCTGGCCGCGCGCGCCTCCGCCAGGTGCTGATAGGCGCCGTCAAAATAGCTGGCGTCGCAGAGCACGCTCAGCATCGAGGCGCCCGCCCGTTCGTAGGCGCGGGCGCGTTCGGCGACGGACAGCGCGCGCGACAGCGGGCCCGCCGAGGGGGAACGGCGCTTGATCTCCGTGATCAAGCGCAGGGGCTGCCCGGGGGCGCGCCGCAGGTCGAAGCTGCGCAGCGCGGGAGGCGCGGGCAAGCGTTCGCGGCGCAGCTGCTCAAGCTCGCCCCGCTTGGTGTCCAGGATGCGGGCCAGCGTGCTCATGCTCAGGGGCTCGCGCTCGGAGCTGCCGCGGCGCGTGCCAGCTCACGCCAGGTCTCCAGCGTCTTCAGCGCGGCGCCGCTCGCCAGCGCGGACTCGGCCAGGGCAGCGGCGGCGCGCAGCTCGAGCCCGCGCGCGATCGCCAGCGATGCCGCCGCGTTCAGCACGAGCGCGCTGCGCGCCGGGTGCTTTTCGCCGGCCAGGATGCGCTGCAAGATGCCGGCGTTGTGCTCGGGATCGCCGCCGGCGAGCGCGCCCGCCGGGCTGCGCTGCAGGCCAAAGTCCTCCGGGGCCACGCTGCGCTCCTGCACGCCCTCGGGCGTGACGACGCTGACGCGCGTGGGCGCGTAGGGGCTGATCTCGTCCAGCCCGTCCTCGGAGTGGACCACCCACGCCGAGCGCGAGCCGAGCTGGCGCAGCGCGCGCGCCATCAGCCCGCGCACCTCGTCGGAGAACGCGCCCACCAGCTGATGGGTGGCCCGCGCCGGGTTGGCGAGCGGCCCGAGCACGTTGAAGATGGTGCGCACGCCGAGCTCGCGCCGCGCCGGGTTGGCGTGTTTCATCGCTGGATGGTGCGCCTGCGCAAACAGGAAGGCGATGTTGTTGCGCGCGAGCAACCCCCCCTGCGCGCCTGGCGCGAGGTCGAGCGGGATGCCCAGCGCGCTCAGCACGTCAGCGCTGCCGGAGCGGCTGGAGGCGGCGCGGTTGCCGTGCTTGGCCACGGGCACACCGGCACCGGCCACGATCAGCGCCGCGCCGGTCGAGACGTTTACCGTGCCCTGGCCGTCTCCGCCGGTGCCGCAGGTGTCGAACACGAGCGGCAGGGTGTGTTCGACCGCGACCATGCGCGCGCGCATCGCCGCCGCTGCGGCACAGACGATCTCCGGCGTCTCGCCGAGCACGCGCAGCGCCACCAGCAAGCCGGCGATTTGCGCCGGATTCCACTCGCCCGCGAAGATCGCGTCGAACACTCGTCGCGCGCCGTCCGCATCGAGGGCGCGCGCGCGCTCGAGCTCGCTGAGGACCTGAGAGAAGGAGAGGCCGGCCGCTTCTGCCATGCCGCCTTTCATAGCGGAATTCAGGCCACCCAGGCGAGCGTGGCGAGCAGGCCCAGCCAGATCACGCCCAAGTAATGCCAGTACTGGACGCAGAACGTGAGCCCCGCATGGCGGGAGCTGGAGTAATCGCGACGCGCCACCTTGTTCTGCACGAGGAAGAGCGGGACGAACCCCCCCAGGACGTGCAACGCATGCAGGCCGACTAGTAGGCCGTAAGAAAACAGGAACAGAGCCCGATTGCTGCTCTGGGCCTGCAGCGCAAATAGCTGGCGTGCGTTCCAGGCCTGGACGAACAAGAAGCCCGCCGCCGCGTAGCTCCCCTGGCGCAGGCGGGTGAGACAGGTCGTGAAGCGGTTGCTGCGGATCGCGACCAGGCCCAGCTGCAGCTGAGCGCTCACCAGCGCGAGCAACGCCGTGCTCAGGGCGGTGCTCCAGGGCAACCCGTGCTGCTCGGACGCGCGCCACGCGGGAGCCTGCGCGTGCGTGATCAGCACCGCCACGCTGGCGGCGACGAACAGCACGCTGATCGACACCAGCAGCAACACCACCCCCAGCTGACCCAGGGACAGCCAGGGCAAGCGCTCGCGGCGGCCTTCTGGAGGGGGTCTCACGGACATCAGAAATCAGATCTCGAGTGAGGTTGCAGGTGCGCGTACTGACTGGGACAAAGCGAAATCGATCTCCTCCAGCACCGAGGCCTCGCGCTCGCGCTCGCGCTGGCTCTGCAGCAGGCGCCGCGGCTCGCTGCCCGGCAAGCGACCCAGTGCCCAGGCCACGTGCGCGCGCACCAGCTCGCTGGGGTTGGTCGCCAGACTGCGCCCCAGCGGCTCGAGGGCTGCCGCGGCGCCGGAGTTACCGAGCGCCACTGCCGCGTTGCGTTGCAGCTGAATCCTGCCGACGCGGCGCAGGGCCGTGCGCTTGACGAAGCGCCGGTAGCCGGCGGCGCTCAGCTCGAGCAAGCTCACGAGCGCCGGCGCGCTGAGGTGAGGCCGGGGCGCCAGCTCCGGGTCGTGGGGGCGCGGGCGGCGCGAGTGGTTGAAGGGGCAGACCTCCTGGCACACGTCGCAACCGAAGACCCAGTCGCCGATCAGCGGGCGCAAGTCGCGCGGGATCGGCCCCTTGATCTCGATGGTCAGATAGGAGATGCAGCGGCGCGCGTCGAGCGTATAGGCGTCCAGAAAAGCGGAGGTGGGGCACGCCGTCAGGCAGCTCGTGCAGCTGCCGCAGCCCCGCGCCGGCAGCGGCTGGTCCGGGGCGAGCTCCAGATCGAGCAAGAGCTCTCCCAGCAGCACGTAGCTGCCGAGGCCGGGGGCGATGGTCAAGGTCGACTTCGCGGTGAAGCCGATGCCGGCGCGGCGCGCGGCTTCGCGCTCCAGCAGAGGCGCGCTGTCCACGCAGGGCCTCGCCAGCACGCTGCGTCCAGTGAGCTCGGCGCACTGATCGGCGAGCTGGCGCAGCTTCTCCTTGAGCACGGAGTGATAGTCCGCGCCGCGGGCGTAGCGGGCGATCTGCCCAGTCAGCGGCAAGCGCCGCTGGTTGCCCGCAGGCTCCCCGCCGTACGGCAGCGCCACCACGATCAAGCTGCGGGCTTGTGGCAGGAGCCGGCTCGGATCGTGCCGGGGCTCGCCGGCGAGGTAGTCCATATCGCCGTGCAGGCCTCGCTCGAGCCAGCTCCGCAGCGCCTCGCCGGCCTGTGCGAAGGGCTCGATCGGACAGAAGCCCACCCGGGCAAAGCCGAGCGCGAGCGCGGCGTCGCGGATCGCCGTCGCCAAGGCCTGCGCGGACAGCGCCGGGGTGCTCTGCAGCCCGCCGCCGATCGGGCGGTGACGTGCGGTGCCGTTGTCCGGCGACAGGGCCTCCCGCTGGGGGAATGTGTCCAAGGGCAAGCTAGCTCGGGACTTGCACGCCATCTCTTGCGCTTTGCAAGGGGTTGAGGGAATAACCGCGTCCGCTCGTCGGTCCAAGGCGCGCGGGAGTCCTTGGAACCCCTCCAAACCTTCGAGACGGGAAAGCTTGTGATCGAGATACAAGAGTTATGCAAGTATTACGGGCAGAGCCGAGCCATCGGTCCTGTGTCCGCTACGATCGAGAAGGGCGAGGTCGTCGGGTTGCTGGGCTTGAACGGTGCCGGTAAGACCACGACTTTGCGCATCCTGGCTTGCGATCTGCTGCCCACTTCCGGGACGGTGCGGGTGCAGGGGATCGACGTGGTGGAGCGGCCCGAAGAGGTGCGGCGCAAGATCGGTTACCTGCCCGACACGCCTCCGCTCTACGACGAGATGCGGGTGGGCGAGTACTTGCAGTTCGCGATGGAGCTGCGGGGCCGTCCCGCTGCCGAGGGGCGCCAGCGGGTGCCGGCGGTGGCGGAGAAGCTGGGCCTGAGCTCGGTGCTGAAGGAGCCGATGTTCTCGCTCTCGCACGGCTTCCGGCAGCGTGTGGGCATCGCCCAGGCCGTTGTGCACGACCCGGAGCTGGTGGTGCTCGACGAGCCGATCAGCGGTCTCGACCCGGTGCAGATCGTCGAGATGCGCGCGCTCGTGCGGCAGCTGCGCGAGAACCACACGGTACTGGTGTCGAGCCACATCCTGTCGGAGATCAGCGAGACCTGTGACCGCCTGCTGGTGCTGCGAGACGGCGTGGTCGTGGCGTCGGGCACCGAGGAAGAGCTCTCGCAGAGCCTGCTCGAGGGGCTGCGGATCGAGCTGACGGTGCGGGCCGACAGCGGCGACCTGGCGCGCATCCTGAGCGTGATCCGGGCCATCCCGGGCGTCGGCAACGCAGGCGCAATCCCCGCCCTGGAGCGCGGCGCGAAGGTGCAGAGCTTCGAGGTGCAGGCCAAGCGCGACGTGCGCGAGCAGCTGGGCGCGAGCCTGCTGCAGGCGGGCTTTCCGCTGCTGACCCTGGCCAAGACGGAGAGCGAGTTGGAGGACGTGTTCTTGAAGCTGGCCGGCGGTACTCCCGCGGCCGAGAAGGGGGCCGCGTGAGTCGCGCCATGTTGATCGCCCGGCGCGAGCTCCGGGCGTATTTCCGCTCGCCGCTCGGATCGGTGGTGATCGCGAGCGCGCTGTTGCTGGACGGCATCCTGTTTTACTGGCGCTCGCTCTCGCAGCGCCTGCTCTCGGGTGAAGCGCTGGCCGAGTACTTCTGGTGGACCAGCGGCGTCACGATCACGGCGGCGCTGTTTCTGTCGATGCGGCTCGTCGCGGAAGAGCGCCAGACGGGCACGTTCACGCTGCTCAACACCTCGCCGCTGCGCGAGTGGGAGATCGTGGTCGGCAAGTACATCTCGGTCTGGTGCATGGTGCTGCTGCTGACCGTGCTCTCCGTGTACATGCCGCTGCTCTTGCTGGTGAACGGCAAGGTCAGCTTCGGGCACATCGTGGTGGGCTATCTGGGGCAGCTGCTGATCGGCGGCGCCGCCGCGGCCATCGGGCTGTTCGCCTCGACGCTGACCCGTTCGCAGCTGGTGTCGATCGTGGTCGGCGCGGCGATCGTGGTGGTGATGCTGGTGTTCTGGGTGCTGGCGCAGGCGATCGATCCGCCGCTGAACAAGTTCCTGGCGGCCGCTGCGCTGCATCACGCCAACTTCCGGCCCTTCCAGTTCGGTATCCTGGAGCTGGGGGCCACGGCGTATTACTTGAGCGTCGCGTATCTGTTTTTGCTGGGGGCAGTGAAGATTCTGGAGGCTCGGCGATGGCGGTAGAGAGCGAACAGGCGGCTGCGCCGTCCCCGGGGGGCGGCGGCTCCCCAGCGGCTGGCAGCAAGGCGCCAGCCAAGACGCCCGCGTGGGCGGTGCCTGCCTACGTGGCGGGCCTGGTGTTGGTGTACCTGGCGCAGCGCGTGATCGTGACGCTGGAGCACGTCAGCCTGGTGCTGAGCGTGATCGGCGCGCTGCTGGCGCTGGCGGCCACGGTGGTGCACTTCCTGCCCCAGTATCGCGGTCAGGGCCAGCGCGCCTCGATCCAGAAGCTGTTCGGGGTGCTGGGCATCCTGGGGCTGCTCGGGCTGCTCGTGTATTCGGCCACCACCAGCAGCGGCGAGGACTTGCTGGGCATCTCCCAGCTCGGGGTCAAGAGCCGCGAGCGCGCCGAGACGTTGCTGCTCATCACCTGGGTCACGCTGATCGCCGTGAGCGTGATCCCGATGTTGTTCGCCGAGGTGGCGCTGGCGTCGATGCGCCGGGCCGTGCATCTCGAGGCGCGGCGCGTGCAAGCAGCCGCGGCCGCCGGCCTCGCGCTGGCCCTCGCAGCGGGCTACTGCTCGCTGTTCGTGTTCGCCGCGAGCGAGACCAAGGCTCGCGTCGACTATTCCTACTTCAAGACCTCCGAGCCGGGCTCGTCGACCCGGAAGATGATCGAGTCGTTCACCGAGCCGCTCGAGATCACCGCGTTCTTCCCCGAGGTGAGCGACGTGCGGACCGAGGTGTCGGGATACCTCACCGAGCTCGTCAAGGGCGTGCCCAACGTCGAGCTCCGCATGGTCGACCGCTACCTGGAGCCGAAGCTGGCCAAGGACATGAAGGTGTTCAGCGATGGCACGATCGTGTTCGGCAAGGGTGACACGACGCGCACGCTCACCATCGGCGCCGACATGCAGGCGGCGCGGCCCAAGCTCAAGACGCTCGACAAGGACGTGCAGGAGCAGCTGTACAAGCTGCTGCGTTCGCGCCGCATCGCCTATCTGACGGTGGGCCACGGCGAGCTCAACGCGCCCTCCGAGGACGAGAAGCAGAAGGGCCGCTCGGCGGACATCGTGCAGGAGATCATCCGCGGTCAGAACTACCAGATCCGGACGCTCGGGCTGGCGCAGGGCCTGGGGCGAGAGGTGCCGGATGACGCCGAGGTGGTCTTCGTGCTCGGCCCCACCGAGCCGTTCGCGCCCGAAGAGGTGGAGTCGCTGCAGCGCTATGCCGACAAGGGCGGCAAGCTGTTCATCGCGCTCGACGCCGACTCGATCATCAACGAGGTGCCGACCGGTGCCACCGAGCAGGCGGCCCTGCCCGCGGGCGGCGCCCCCGTCTCGCGCACCGTGCAGGGGCTGCAGGCCCTGGCCAAGGTGGTGGGTCTCGAGTATTCGCCCACGCTGCTCGCCAACGACACGCAGCACGTGCGCCGGCGCGCGAATAACTCCGATCGCGCACTGCTGATCAGCAACCGCTTCTCCTCGCACGCTTCGGTCTCGACCCTGAGCCGGAATGCGGCGCGGGCCGCCATCATCTTCGCCCGGACGGGCTCGCTCTCGGCGCTGAACCTGCCGGGCTACAAGGTGGACATGGCGCTGAAGGCCATGGGCGGCACCTTCGCGGACCTGAACCAGAACTACGACTTCGACAAGGACTCGGAGAAGAAGGACACCTACAACCTGGTGGCCGCTGTCAGTAAGCCGGTCGAGGGCGCGGAGGCTCCCAAGGCCGACGACAAGGACAAGGACGCGAAGAAGGAGCCGAAGGAGATGCGCGCGTTCGTGCTCGCAGACGCGGACGGCATGACCGATCTGCTGCTCTCCAACTTCGGCCCGAACCGCCTGCTGCTGATGGATGCGGTCCGCTGGCTGGGCGGCGAGGACAGCTTTGCCGGTGAGGTGAACGATGAGCAAGACGTGCGCATCGAGCACAGCAAGCAAGGCGATCAGGTCTGGTTCTACAGCACCATCGTGGGCGTTCCGGCGCTGGTGCTGGGCGCGGGGCTCGGGATCTCCCGGCGCGCGCGCCGCACGAGCAAGGCGGTGACGGCGTGATCACGCGAAGCATTGGCATTCACCTGGTTCTGTTCGCGGTGGCGGGCGCGCTCGGTTTGCGCGCCTGGACCTCCGAGGACGAGCCGAACAAGAACCCCGTGGCGGCGGAGCTCTGGTCCGGGCGCCTCTCGGACGTGCAGCGCATCGAGTTCCGCACCGACAAGAAGGTGGTGTCGCTGGAGCCGAAGGAGGACGCCATTGGGCGCTACTACGTGGGCTCGATCGAGACCTTGAAGTCGGCGCCGCCGCCTGCGTCAGGCCCCGACGCGGGTCCCGTGTCGCCGCACGCGCCGCCGCCGCCCGCCGAGGAAGAGGGCACCAAGCGCTTCGTCAGCCTGACCAAGAGCGACGATCTGGCCAAGAGCGTGGCGACCATGAAGGTCAGCCGCGTGCTGGGCAAGGTCGCCAAGGAGCGGCTCGCGGAGTTCGGCCTGGACAAGGCGGACCAGGGCACGCTCGAGGTCACCATCGCCGGCAAGAAGCACGCGCTGCAGCTGGGCGAGAAGACCCCGGGCGGCAGCGATCGCTACGTGCAGGACCCGGAGACGGGCGAGGCGTACGTGATGGCGGGCTCGATCGCCAACGATCTGCAGTCCGCCGACAGCCGGCTGATCGAGCGCGACTTCCACGACTTTGCCGACGAGAAGCTGGGCAAGGTGGTGCTGGAGGCCGGCGGCAAGAAGCGCGAGATCGTGCGCCAGGGCGATCAGAAGGATTTCTGGGCCCGCCCCGACAGCGCCGACACCAAGGACGAGACGGTCAGCAACTGGATGAGCAAAATCGACCGGCTGCGCGTGACCAACTACGTCGAAGCCCCGCAGTCACCGCCGAAGCCCGAAGACACGGTGGTCCGCCTCGAATACCTGAGCGACAAGGGCAAGCCGCTGGGCTTCCTGGAGCTCGTGCGCCAGCCCGCCAAGGACCCCAAGGACAAGACGGAGTATCTGGCGCGCAGCGAGCGCAGCCGCTGGTTCGCCACCGTGCTGCGCAGCAGCGCCGAGCAGATCGATCAGGACCTGGCGTCCGTGATGGCAGAGTGACCCGCCCACGGTAGTAGGCCTCGTGGCCTGCTGCCGGGTGCGCGGTGTGGGATAATGGTGGTTCCCGGCGAAATTCGCACCCGGGAACCTTAGGCGGGCGCGAGAGATGGCCGGTCCCTAAGGCCATGCTCGCTGCGGCGCGCGTCCTCGTGGGGTTCGGGCTGGCCTGTGTCGCGGCAGCGCTGGGCACCATCGCATTCACCAGCGAGTGGACCGGCCTTGACGCGGCCCTGAGCTCCTTCAGCGAGCTGACGCAGCGTGCGTTGCTCACACCACCGCTCTGGCGCTGGGGTTGCTGGGTGCTGGGCGGCAGCATCGCGCTGGCGACGGGCCTGGACGCCGTCACGTTCTGGCTGGAGCGCCCGCGCGGGCGGCGCGGCTCGTTGCGCGCGCCGGGGGGCAGTCAGCGCAATCGTGCCGAGCGGATCGCCGAGATCGGGCAGCGCATCACGCGCAACCTCTCGGGCTCCGAACCCAGCGTCGTGCGCGCGTTCGAAGACGTGGTGCGCGGCGCGCTGGAGGTGAGCGCCAGCGACATGCACTTCTCGCCGACGCCGGAGTCCCTGCGCATCACCTATCGCGTCGAGGGCGTGCTGTATCAAGCCGCCGAGATCGATCTGCGCTGGTCGCAGCCGTTCTCGACCCGCATCAAGGTGTTGTCGGGCCTGGAGACTCACGTCCGCCAGCGCCCGCAGGATGGCCGCCTGACGATGCAGCTCGACGGCGTCACCGTGGAGGCGCGCGTCTCCAGCTTGCCCACGGAGGTGGGCGAGCGGTTGGTGCTGCGCATCGTGCGCGGCACGCGCGAGGTGCCGGAGCTCGCCTCGCTCGGGCTGTCCGAGCAGACCTACCGCGGCCTGGTGGACGCGCTCGCTCGCCCGCAGGGGCTGCTGTTCGTGACCGGGCCAGTGGGCAGCGGCAAGACCACCACGCTGTATTCAGCGTTGAAGCACGTGGTCGACACGCGAGGGCGGCTGACCTCCGTGGTGACGCTGGAGGATCCGATCGAGCTGGAGCTGCCCTTCGCCACGCAGACGCAGATGCACCAGCGCGCGGGGCGCACCTTCGCCGGCACGCTGCGCAGCGTGCTGCGCCAGGATCCCAACGTGCTCATGATCGGCGAGATCCGCGATCGCGAGACCGCCGAGATCGCGACGCAGGCGGGCCTCACCGGTCACCTGATCTTGACCACGCTGCACGCGGACGGCGCCGCCGGCCCGTTCTCGCGCCTCGCGGAGATGCAGATCGAGCCGTTCCTGGTCGCCAGCGCCACCGTGGGCTGCCTGTCCCAGCGCCTCGTGCGCACACTGTGCCCGCTGTGCGCGCGCGAAGAAGCGCCGGATGCGGGGCTGCGCCAGCGCTACGCGGCGCTGGGCGTGCCGATCCCCGATGCGCAGTACCACGTGCCGGTGGGCTGCGACTCCTGCGCGGGCGAAGGCTTCGCCGGCCGCGCGCCGATCAGCGAGCTGTTGATCATGCGCCCGGAGCTGCGCCAGGCGGTGATCGACTGCAAACCCACGACCGAGCTGTTCGAGACCGCGCGCCGCTTCGGCCTGACGCCGCTGTTGCAAGACGGCCTGGATCGCGCCGTGCGCGGGCAGACCTCGCTGGCGGAAGTGCTGCGGGTGACCGGATGACGGCCGCCCTGCTCCAACGCGCCAGCAAGGGGGCGCAGCTGCTCGGCGGGCTGTTGTGCGCGGCGCTCGGGCTGCGCGTGATGACGCTCGCGATCAGCGACGCTCGGACGCGGCGTGCTCCGGTGCAGCTCGCGGCCGGCGTGAGCGCGCCGGGTGGCGCGGGCCCCAGCGTTCCTCCCGCGCGCGCTCGGCACGTGCCCGCGCCCGAACGCAATGGCGCCGTCTCCGGCGCCCCGCTGCGCTTGATGCTGTCGGTCGTCGCAGGGCCGGAGCGCTCGGAGGTGTTCGTGAACGGATCGCGGCTCGGGCTCTCGCCGTACCTCGGTGACTACACCTGCAAGGCTGGCGAGCCGCTCCGGATCGAGGTGGTGCCAGCGCACCAGGGCTTGATCACCCGTTCTGCCACCTGTGAGGGGCGGACGCTATTGATTCGCTAGCGCGCGGCTCCGAGCCGAGCCGCGCCAGCCCCTGCATCAGCTCCCGCTTCTTGCTCTCGGCGTCGCGCACGCGCAGCAGCAGCGCCAGCGGTCCCTCGGCGCTGTCGACCAGCAGGTGCTGCAGCCCGCCGCGCGCCGCGAGCAGATAGACTCCGCGCACGCTGGCGGCGGGGATCTGCACGGCGGCGTGGCGCAGGCCGAGCACGCGCTGCTCCAGCACCAGCTGGGAGCCCAGCGACAGGCGCGGGTGACGGGTGATCACGGCGGCGGTGACCGCCAGCAGACAGCTCGCTGCCAGCGCCGGCAAGATCAGGCTCAACGCATGGACGCCGGGCACGTGGGCGCTCGCGGACAGAACCAGCAAGGTCAGGTCCAGCAGCACCAGGGCGCTGGCGATCCCCAGCACCCAGCGCAGGCCGCGGTCCGAGCCAAACCCCCGCAGGGATCGCTGCGCGGCAGCTCGGACCGAGTCCGGCGGGGCTGACGCGGCGCGAAACGACCAGGGCTGTGCCCCGCTCGGCAGGGCCCACTCGTCGCTGACCTCGCCCGGACAGTGCGCGAGCACGACGCGCAGGTCGCGCAGCAACTGCGCCGGATCGTCGCTGCTCAGCAGCGGCCAGCGTCGTTCCCCGTCCAGCAGCACGGCCAGGTAGCGAGGCCGCGGGGACTCCGCGGGATGGTCCGTCGTCAGCAGCCAGCGCGGCGCGCCCGCGAGGGCCCACGCGCTCCCGTCCGGCAGCTCCAGACGGCGCTGGGCAGGCAACAGCCGCAGCTCGCTGCGGCGCGGCCGGCTGCCCCAGATCAGACCCAGGGCAACAGCCAGACAAGCCAGGCTCGCGAGCGCGCGCGGGCCATCGGTCGCGCCCGGAGCGGCGAGCCAGGTCAGGCTGCTCAACACGAGCCAGACCGGAGACAGCAGCGCGGGCGCGCGCAGGGGCGACCAGCCCACGAAGCGCAGCTCACGGGCGTCCGCCGATGCGAGCCGCAACGCTACTGGCAGCCGGCGCGCTGCATCGTCCGGCGGGATCAGCGGGGCAGCCACCGAACGCTCCAACGGCCCTCTACGGGCCTCCGAGAGGGGGGGCCTACCCATGGAGAAATCGACCCTCTCTTAACGTCTTCGGGGAACCTCTCGCAATGGTTGAAGCTGCCATGCTGCCGCATCCGAGCGGTCCGTGCGCCGCCCCATCGACCGGCCGCGAGCTGTCAGCGGCGCGCCGCCACCAGTGGCACCGGCATCTCGCTCGGCGTCTCGTTCGCGGGGGGCTGGTCGCGGCGGCTCGGCAGCGGCCAGGGCCGGGACTCCAGATCGTGCGCGGGCATCGCCAGGGCCCGGCGCACGTCCTTCGCCGAGGGGCGGATTTTGGGGTCCCGGCGCAGGCAGCGTGCGAGCAGCATGGCCAGGTCGCGGCAGCCGTCGACACGCGCAAAGTCGCTCAGGCGCTTGGGCCAGCCGTCGTGATCGATGTGCTGCGAGATGATCGCAGCCTCGTCCTTGCCATCGAACAAGAATTTGGTGGTCAGCGTCTCGAACGCGAGACAAGCGAAGGAGTAGATGTCCGTGCAGGCGGGCGAGGAGGAGTAGCTGTCCGGATCCACTCCCAGCACCTCGGGCGCGCAATACTCCAGCGTGCCGCAGCCAGGGCGGATGTGGCGCCCGCTGAGCCCGAAGTCCACGAGCACCGCCGTCTTCTCGTCGCGCAAGATCACGTTCGCGGGCTTCACGTCGAGATGGCCGATGCCCGCGGAGTGCATCGCCTCGAGTCCGAGCAGGATGCCGTTCAGGAACTCGAAGGTGGCCTTCAGGTTGAGCGAGCCGCGCCGGATCACCCGCTCCAGCGAGTTGCCCGGGATCAGCTCCATCACCAGGATCGGCTTGGGGCGGGCCTCGGCGTCGAAGTTGACGAAGCGCGCCAGGTGCGGGTGCTTGGGCAGCGAGAGCAGCGCGCCCGCCTCCTGCCGGAACAGATCGAGGAACTCCTGCTCGGACAAGCTGCGCGCGACCGTCGCGTCGTATTTGGGCACCTTGAGCGCGTACAGCTCGGCGTTCGACTGGTGGCGCGCCTCCACGCGCCGCGCCACGAACACCGAGCTGGCGCCGCCGCCACCGAGCGACTGCACCACGTAGAAGCTACCGATCGTCCGCCGTGGCAAGAGCCAGTCGGGCAGGGCGTTTTGTTGGCCGTGCGGGCGGCGCGAGGGCACGTCCGGGTTGGATTCGATCTGCAGGCGCTCCAGCGTCCGCAGGCGCTCCGCGAGCGGCTGCGCCAGCGCGCCCGGTACGTGGGCGCACAGCGCCACGATCGTGTCCGCCAGCAGCTCCGGGGCAGGGCGCTCACCAGAGCTCACGGCGAGCTGGATCAGCCGCGCCAAATGCGTCGGTGGGGCCGGCGCGGTGCGGGCGTCCTCGCCCAGCAGTCGCACGCTGGCAGCGCGCTGCAGCTGATTCAGGTCCAGGCAGGCGCGCTCCAGCTCGGCGATGTCACTGGGCGTCCCCTCCAGCAGATCGCCCAGGCTGCGCGCGCTCTCCAGATCCTCGATGCAGTGGCCCAGCCGCAGCAGCGTCTGGCGCAGGGCCTCGCCGCGGTACGAGCAGCTGAGCGGGATGCCGGCGCTCAGCTTGGCGAAATGGCTCGAGACCGGCTCCAGCGGCCGCCCATCGCCGCGCTCGAAGCTCTGCGAGATCGGGTCGCGATCGAGGAAGTCGACGTAGGCCTGCAGGGCCTCGCGCACCTCCGCGGTGGTGGAGGCGTCGACGATCGCGCTGACGCTGGCAGAGTGCTGCAAGCCCTGGACGGTGAGCAGCAGCAGGTCGCTCACGTCGGCCACGCCCTCGCGGATCGCCGCGTCGAAGCTGCGCGCCAGGGCCGCGCAGAACACGCGGTGCAGCGCCGAGAAGGGCTCCACGCTCAGGTGCCCGAGCAGCGTGTGGATCGAGCGCCGGATGCGCCACGCGACGCGCGCGGCCACGTGCTCGCTGCCGCTGCGCGTGGAGGTCTCGACGTCGATCACGTGCAACAGCGCCAGCCACTTCTGGCGCTGCACGGCGCTATCGGTGCTCTGCGTGCCGGGCGCGGGCGGCCCCTGGGCGAGCAACCAGCTGCCCAGGCGATCGTACAGGCGCTCCATCTCGACGACGGAGGCGTTGGTGTCGCCCGGGCTCCTGCCGAGCAGCAGCAGATCGTAGAGGCGCGAGCTCTCGACCACGCCGCTGTCGAGCTCCATCAACAGCCGGTAAGCGTCGGGCGAGAGCGTCGAGCGGCTGTGCCCTTCGAGCTGATCGAGCACCGCGTAGGCGCGGGAGAGCGCCTCGGTCGCGCTGTGATAGGCGGCCTCTGCGCCCGTGCTCTCGAAGGCGATCAGCGCGGAGCGCACGCCGCCCCAGATGCTCAGGTCGTCGTGGCGGTCGATGGCCAGCTCGTTGGCCATCATCTCCAGCATCACGCGCGTGTCCGCGTCGGCGCGCGGCAGGCGGTCGAGAAGCGCGTTCTTCATGCGCTGCGCGGCACCGCGACCGAAGCTCGGGTTGTGGACGTCGCGCAGCAGCGCGACCAGGTCCTGGGCGACGTCGTTGCGATCGACCCAGCTCAGGAAGTCGAGCAGCTCGCGCGCCAGCTCCGGCTCGGCGTCGATCACTGGCCCGAGGCCCCAGAGCAGCGTCGAGAGGATCGCCGGGTGCTTCTCGAACAGCTCGCTGCGCAGCAGGCTCTTGCACTGCGGCAGCGTGGTCTCCGGATCCTTCACCAGGCAGGCCACGAGCGAGACCACCGCGCGCCGCCACTCGGTGGGGCTGAGCGACGGGTCCAGCTCCAGGTCGATCTCCTCGCGCAGCCGCGGCTCGACCGCGGAGAGCAAGCCGCGCGCGACGGCCGCGTGCCGCCAGACCAGCGGCTCGCGATCGGCGAGCAGCAGCCGGTAGCTGGCCTGCACGCTCGGGTGCTGGAAGCGTCCGAGCGGCCCGGGATCGCCGCTCTCCGTGCTGCGCACCACCTCGCGCGCGGCGCGTTCCAGGATGATCGCGGCCATGCGCCGCGAGGGCAGGGTGCTCTGAGCGGGCTCGGCCACCCAGGTCTGGAAGGAGTCGCGGCGCGCGATCAGGGTCAGGGCCAGCGCATCGGCGTTGACGCTGCTGCCCGCCGGCAGCGAGTACAGCAAATGGACGCGGGCCTGCAGCGCGGGGATCTCCAGCCGCTTGGACGAGTTGATGGCCATGCGCGTGGCCACGGCGGCGAAGGTGGAGGCGGTGCCCTGATACAGGCGCGAGAAGGCGCGCCGCCCGAGCGCCGTGCGCTCACGCCCCGGCGGCAGCGCGCTGGTCAGCTCGTAGAGCGCCACCGCGGCCCGTTCGGGCGCGGCCCAGTCGAGGTCCTCGACCAGGCCCGTGTCCAGCGCCACCTGGGCGGCCTTCGATAGCAAGCCCGGAGGCAGGCCGTCGAGAGGGGGCGGGCGCTCCACCCGCCCGAACTCGCCCAGCGCGGCCAGGGCCTGGCGCCAGCTGGCCCGGCGTTGTTCGGGATCTTCGACGGACGCCAGCCGGGTCAAGGCATCGATCGGACTGTGGCGGCCGCGCATCGTTCGTCTACGTACAGACGCAGAAAACCGCCTTGAACTTTAGTAGAGCTGGCTGCGATGCAGCAAACGGACCCGGGCGGTGGGGGGCGCGGCGTGAGGAGGACACGGCAGATGTGGGGCGGCCTGCGACGCACGGCGCGGGCGGTCGCCTGGCTCGCGTTGGGCGCGCTCGCCGGTTGCGCGCTGTTCCGCAGCGCGATCAATGACAGCCCGCAGCTGCGCTGGTGGCTGTTCTCGCACTACGGCGCCGATCGTATGTGCCCCGAGATGCAGCGCCGTACGGCGCCGCTGCGGCTCACGCCCGGCGGCAACGTCACCGGGCGGCTGTTTCCCACCTCTTGCCAGGCGCAGGTCGACGAGAGCCGCCAGGTGGTGAGCCTCGACTTCACGGGCAACGGCTACGCCTGGACGCCGCTGGCGGGGCGCGTCGGCTTCTCGTTGCACGCCGGCGTCGAGTACCGGCCCGATTTCTCGCTGCAGTCGGACGCCATCTACGTCTGGGCGCGCGCAGAGCGCATGCTGTTTCCCGCGCAGTTTCACGTCGACAGCATCCAGAATCGCCTGGTCGACTGGGCCACGCAGCAGAGCGTGGGCGCCTATCTGACCGGCTTGTTCGGCTCGCAGCTCACCACCAGCCAGCTCGCGAGCGGCTTCACCGTCGTGCGCAGCGAGCAAGGCGACGCCTTCGCGCTGGGCATCTTGCAGCCGCCGCAGCGCCCGCCGGAGCCGATCGGCGCGGGCGGCGACGACCGCCAGCTGATCGCGAGCGAGACGGTGGAAGTCCGCGTCGAGCAGGTCGACTTCCTGGGGCCGATCGTGGTGGGCGGCGAAGGGCAGGGCCTGTTCTTTCGCTATCAGCTGAGCGGGCCCGCTGCCGAGGCGCTGCTCTACGCGCGCTCGGACGCGGACGCCTGGCGCCAGGGGCTGCAGCAAGGCGCCCCGTTCGGGCCGCCGCCGGTGCCCCCGCTGCTCGGCTTCGCGCTCTCGCCGGGCGACGGCAATCAGAGCTTTCGCCTGCCGCCCGGGCAGTATGTGCTGGTGGTCGATCACACCAGCGCGCTCGGCAGCGTCCATCCCCCGTACAACCCGCTGAACACCATGGGCGCGAATTCGCTGGTGCTCTCCTATCGCCTGGAGCTGGGCGCGCTGTGATCCGCCGGGTGGCTCCGGGTGGACAAGCGTGCGCCGCGGCGCTATCCCGCTGCCCATGATCGAACCGGATGCACTGCAGCGCGCGCTTGAGGCGGCATTTCCCGGCTCTCAGGTGCAGATCACGGATCTGACCGGCACCCGCGACCACTACCAGGTGAGCATCGTCGCGGAGGCCTTCCGGGGCCAGTCGCGCATGCAGCAGCACCGGCTGGTGTACCGCGCGCTGGGCGAGCTCGTGGGCGGCGCGATCCACGCGCTCAGCCTGCAGACGTCCGCGCCGGCTCAGTGAGCGCCGCGGCGCCGGGTGGAGGACGGCGCGGACGGGCTGGCGCCGGGCTCGAACAGCCTGGCCAGCGATCGGCTGGCGACCAGCGCGCGATCGGACTCCACGAAGGGGAAGGCGATGGTGATGAAGCCGGTGGTGCCCGCGACGGTGCCGTCCTGCGGTCCCACGGTGGACACCAGATCCGCTTTTTTCAGGCGCTGCGTGGTGCCCAGCAGATTGCCGAGCGCGAACTCCAGCTCCAGATCGCGGTCGGCGCGCGAGGACAGCACCTCGTGCGGCAGCAGCGGAGGCTGCGCGTACGCGCCCATGAACAGCAGCACGGCAGCGGCGGCCGCGCCGGGCGAGGTGCCCACGAACCAGGAGCCCATGTGATGCTCGCTGCGCTCGGCGCAGCGCGCATACAGCCCCGCCAGGTTCACGCCGTGCGACTCCGCGAGCGCGTGCGCCAGCCGGATCAGCTGGATCTGTTCGCGTTCGCGAAAGTAGGGCAGCACGTAGGCGCCGCTGAAGGTGAGCGTGCGCTGGCGATACTGCGGAGCCTGTTCCGGCAGCACGCTGTCGTGCACCTCGACCAGCGTGCCGTACCCCTGGAGCTGAGAGAGCTCCGGCGCTCCCGACCAGGCGACGCGCCCGCTCGAGGCGCCCTCGCCGAGCGTCAAGAAAGGGGAGAGGCTCGGCCATTCAGGCTCGCTCGCCGGCTTCAGGAGGGCCAGCTCGACGACCCAACCCTCCGTGTCCGCGGGGCCCACCGTACCACCTTGCGCGAGCCGCGCGCGCGTGGCGTTGCACACCTGCGCCGCGTGGGCGCGCCGCTCCGCGTCCGGATCCTCCTGCGGCGGGGTGGCCTCGTTCGCCGCCGCGCCCGCGCGCTCTTCCAGCACCAGCCGCAGCTTGCGGTAGCCGACCGCGCCGGCGAGCAGCAAGCCGCCGCACACGGCAAAGGCGAAATACGGCACCTGCCGGCGCACCTTCGCCGGAGCGACGGGGCGCCGCTCGCGCACCAGCGAGCGCGCCAGGTGCGTGCACTCGCGCTCGCGCTCTTCGAAGGCGATCTCCTTCCAGCGCAGCGCCAGAGCGCCCACCGGCAAGGTCACCGGGGGACCGTTGCCGAGCAGCGAGATGGTCTGTCCGAGACCGTCGATGACCACCTTGCCCACGGCGCCATAGCGCGCCAGCTTGGCCTCCACGGCGCGCTGGATCTCGGGCAGCACGTCTTCCATGCTTCAGGGTTACGGCACCAGAACGGCGCGCCGAAGGGCGGCGGATTTGGGCTCGATCCCTCTGGTATCAGGGACTAGGCTGGTTCGGGCATGGCTGCGCGCCCGTTGATCTTGCTGAGCAATGACGATGGCTTCCGGGCTCAGGGTCTGAACGAGCTCAGGGAGGCCCTGGCTACCGTGGCCGATGTGGTGGTGTGTGCCCCGTACAGCGAGCAGAGCGGCACCAGCCACTCCATCAGCCTGACCACCCCGCTGCGGCTGCGCGAGCACGGCCCGGGCCTGTTCTCGCTCGATGGGACACCGGCGGACTCGGTGTACGTCGCGCTCTGCGCGATCGGGCGCGTGCTGCCGCGGCGGCCCGATCTGGTGGTGTCGGGCCTCAACCACGGGCTGAACCTGGCGGCGGACGTCTTCTACAGCGGCACCGTCGCCGCCGCCCGCGAGGGCGCGTTGCGCGGCCTGCGCGGGCTCGCGCTCTCGGCAGGGCCCGACGCGGATTTCGCCGGAGCCGCGCGCTGCGCGGTCGAGCTGGCGCAGGCGTTCCTCGCCGAGCCGCTGCCGGAAGGAGGGAAGGGGATTCTGCTCAACGTCAACTTCCCCGCCGGGGATCGCTGGCCGGTCCGAGCGACGCGGCTGGGTCTGCGCCGCTACGAGGACCGGGCGGAGTTCCGGCGCGATCCGCGCGGCGGCGAGTATCTCTGGCTGGGCGGCTCAAGCGTGGTCCACGGCGAAGCAGCCGGCTCGGATACCGAAGCCTACGACGCGGGGGTCGTGGGGGTGACTCCGCTCTCGCTCGAGATGTGGGAGTCCGGGCAACAGCCGCTCGCGGAAAGGATCGCTCAGGGCGCGCTGCGCGTGCTACCTGTCCGCCCATGACTCGCCGCTCGATCGCCAAACCGGCACCGGCTCGGCGCGGGCCCACGCCGCGCGGCATCTCCTCGCCACCGGGCAGCGCGCCCGGAGCAGTGGCGTCCAGTGGAGCGGGACGGGGCCCCGGCGCAGCGGAGAGCCTCGGTGCTCCGCTGCCGCCCGAGCGCCTCGCCTATGCGCGGGATCGCGTGCGCGCGATCCCGGATTTTCCGCAGCCGGGCATCCTGTTTCGCGACATCACGCCGCTGCTCGCCGATCCCAAGGCGTTTCACATGGTGATCGATGCCTTCGTGGAGCGCTTCATCGGCCACAGCGTGGACGCGGTGGTCGCGATCGACTCGCGCGGCTTCATCTTCGGAGCGCCGCTCGCTTCGCGGCTCAACACGGCCTTCGTGCCCGCGCGCAAGCCGGGCAAGCTGCCCGCGGAGACGCTGAGCGTCGAGTACGGGCTGGAGTACGGCAGGGCTTCGCTGGAGATGCACAAGGACGCGCTCGCCGACGGCGCCAGCGTGATCGTGATCGATGACTTGCTGGCGACCGGCGGGACGTCGGCGGCCGCGGGAGAGCTGGTACTGGCGCTGGGCGCGCGCGTGCTCGCCTATGCGTTCGTGGTGGAGCTGGAGGCGCTGCAGGGCCGTGCCAAGCTCGAGCCGGTGCCGGTCGTGAGTCTGATTCGTTACTAGATCTTCCTGCGGCCGCGCCCTGCGCCGAGGACCGATCCACATGCGTTCCGGCCTTCCAACGACCCTGTCTCGAGCGTCCGAGCTCGCCGCTGCGGGACTGTTGGCGCTCGCCCTCCGGGGCGCGCCAGCGCTGGCAGCGGATCCGTCGCCAGCCCCGCCGGCGCAAGCGCCGTCGCCAGCTTCACCGGAGCCTGCTCCGGCAGCTTCGCCGCCGCCCGCGCGTCGGGAGGAATCGCCGCGCCGCGCCTTGCCCGACTACGACGGCCGCCCCGCTCCCGGCCCGGATACGGGCGACGTGCTGTTGTGGGTTCCGCGCGTGCTGCTGTTTCCGATTTATTTCGTGACGGAAGTGGTGATCCGCGAGCCGCTCGGCTTTCTGATCGCGGGCGCGGAGCGCAACGGCTGGCCCGCCGCGCTCTACGAGTTCTTCACCTTCGGCCAGGAGCACCAGGCGGGCATCGTGCCGACCGCCTACGCCTCCTTCGACTTCCAGCCGAGCGTCGGGCTGTATGGATTCTGGAACGACGCTTTCTTCAAGGGTCACGACCTGCGCCTGCGCGCGGGGTTTGGCGGACGGCAGTGGATTTCGGCGGCGGTCTCCGAGCGCTTCTATTTCGACGCCGAGCGCTCTCATCGCCTGGCGCTGGAGGCGGCGCTGCTGCAACGGCCCGACTACACCTATTTCGGGCTCGGACCGGATACGCGCCAGTCCGACCTCTCGCGCTACGGCCAAGATCTGCTGGAGGCGCGCCTGCTGTATGATCAGCGGGGCTGGCGCAGCAACTTCCTCCACGCCAAGGTCGTGCTGCGCAGCGTCGACTTCCGCACCGGCGGCTACGACGGCGATCCCACGCTGGTCGAACGAGTGGCGCAGGGCACGTTCGCTCCTCCGCCCGGCTATGCGAACGGCTACGAGTTGCTCGCGACCGAGCTGATCGCAGCGTTCGACACGCGCCGGGCGCCGCCCGCATCGGGCTCGGGCCTGCGCGCGGGCGCGGGCGCCGGCTACAGCTTCGACCTGCGGGAGCGCGGCGGGTTCGTGCGCTATGGCGCCGGCGTGGGCGCCTTCTGGGACGTGAATCAGCGCCAGCGCGTGCTCTCGCTCACGGCCACGGCGCGCTTCGTCGACCCCGCCGGCGGCGGCGTGATCCCGTTCACCGAGCTGGTCAGCCTGGGCGGCACCGAGCCCATGCGCGGCCTGTACCCGGGCCGTCTCTACGATCGCAGCTCGGCCGTGCTCGACCTCAGCTATCGCTGGCCGATCTGGATCTGGTTGGACGGCTCCCTGCACAGCGAGTTCGGCAATGTGTTCGGGCCGCACCTCGATGGCTTCCGCGCCGGGCGGCTGCGCTGGTCGGGCGCGCTCGGGGTCGAGAGCAAGGGCACTCCCGACAGCCAGTTTCAGCTGCTGATCGGCGTCGGCACGGAGACGTTCGAGTCGGGCGGCAAGATCGATTCGCTGCGCATCGCCGCGGGGGCGACCAGTGGCTTCTGAGCGGCGGCGGGTGTGGGCGGTGCTCGGCTGGATGCTGGCCGCCTGCGCCCAGACCGAGGCGCGCTTCCCGTTGCGCGAGCCCCTGCAGCGCGACACCGATCTGGAGCCGGTCTACGTCTCCTGCTCGGAGCGCCCGACCAAGAAGGATCCGAAGCACGAGGCGTGCGCGCCCGAGCCGTACGTCTCGCCGCTGGTCTGGGATGGTCTCGACAACTCGGTGTTCCGTCCGCTCGCGGAGGTGCTCAAGGTCGATCCGGCCGGGCCCGCCGTGAACGTCAATGCCATCGACGAGGTGCCCGACAGCGCCTGGTTCACCAATCGCCTCGGCAAGCGCAAGCTGAGCCGAGAAGAGTTGCTCGCCGGCGCCTGCCGCCCGGAGGACATCCTCGACGGCGAGCAGGCCACGCCCGGCTCCTGGCACATCGATCAGGGCAAGCCCAACGGGGCCTCCGCGGGCTTCCGCATCCGCGTGAACGGCGAGCAGAAGTTCATGATGAAGACCGACACGCCGCTGCAGCCCGAGCGCCCCACGGCGGCGAGCGCGATCGGCGCGGCCATCTACCACGCGGTGGGCTTCTACACCTCGTGCGAACAGATCGTTTACTTCGACCCCAAGGTCCTGTTCCTCGAGCCCGGCTTGATCGTCACGGACAACAGCGGCGTACCCAGGCCCTTTGATCAGGCAGCGCTGAAGAAGGTGTTCGAACAGGCGGGCCAGCGCGGGCCGCTGCTGCGCATGCAGGCGAGCGCATGGTTGCCTGGCAGCTTGCTGGGCCCGTTTCGCTACGAGGGCACGCGCGGCGACGACCCCAACGACATCATCCCGCACCAGGATCGCCGAGAGCTGCGCGGCGCGCGCGTGCTGGCGGCCTGGATCCACCACTTCGACGCGCGCGAGCAGAACACGATGGACAGCTGGATCGCCAGCGATCCAGAGCGCCCCGACTCGTCTCCGGGCCACGTGCGGCACTATTACCTCGATACCAGCGACTCCTTCGGCAGCGAGTGGGACTGGGACGAGATCTCGCGGCGCCTCGGCCATTCGTACCTGCTCGACTGGGGCTACCTGGCCGCGGACTTCGCGACCCTGGGCTTGATCGAGCGCCCCTGGGAGCGGGCGCAGCGCAAGCCGGGCTTCGAGCTCTTCGGCTACTTCAGCGATCGCGACTTCGACCCAGACAGCTGGAGGAACGAGTACCCGAATCCAGCGTTCAGCCGCGCCACCGAGCATGATAACGCCTGGATGACGCGCATCCTGTCGCGGCTCGATCGAGCGGACATCGACGCCCTGGTCGAGCTCGGCGAGTTCACGCACCCGGAGCACGCGACGTATCTGGCGGACGTGCTGGACAGGCGCCTGCAGCGCATCACGGCGCGCTACTTCGCGCGGCTCTCACCGCTCGCCGACCCGCGCTTCGAGAGTGCTGACGAGCTGTGCCTGACGGACCTGGCGCGTCGCCGCGGGCAGTGGCAGAGCAGCGACTTCCGCTATCGGGCGCAGCTGTGGCGGGCGGAGGGCGCGAGCGCGCTCGCGCCCTCCGCGCGCGACGCCGGACGCCTGTGCGTGCCTCTGCCGCACGCGCGGCTCGACGGGGTGCCGGCCGACGATCGCCGGCGCTACACGATCGTGCTGGTCGACAACGGACAGGCGAAATACCCGCTGGCCGTGCACCTCTACGACCGCGGCGCCGGCAACGGCTTCGCGCTGGTCGGGCTGGAGCGGCCGGAGGCGCCGTTCGCCGAGGTCGCGGCGCGTGTCGGCGCGAGATGAGACGTTGAGAGCCTGGCGGCGGCACATTCTGGCGTCGAGCAGCCACTTGCACTCGAGAGCCATTCAATCGGGCTACGTGCGTCGTAGCGTCATCGGTCAGATCGTGGCTGCAATTCCCAGACGACAACGTCGCTCGCATCATCTCCGAGCGGGGCTGCACCCATAAAGGGAGTATCGAGCCTGCATTGTTGCCGTTGAGGATTGCTGGGATACGTGTGGCGGACAACTGCCATTGCTCTCCAGGAGCTTTCAACGGCACCCAGCTCGCCGAAGCAAGTTGCGCTCCTGCCACGTGCGCAGCTCGCTAATGACGAGCGGTTAGCTACGCATTTCCCCGTATAGAGTCGCGCCCCTGAAATCTCTACCGTTCCCTTGAAGGAGAAGTCATGGCGGGTAGACTAATTCGGGCTCTATTAGGCTTAGCACTCTTGGGCGCCTCGGTCGCATCGGGAGGAGTTGCAGACTTTCCAACTCCGTGGAACACCACCAAGCAGGCGGGCGCAGCTGACCCCGATTGTAACGGCGACTATGGTTGCAAGGACGGCAAGCGGTATCGATGCACCATTGATGCCGCGACGAAGAGCTGTAAATGGCAGTCCGCGGCCGGAGCTTGTAGCCCCGGCGACAAAGATCCGAAGCCCGGCGAAAAATGCTGAGAAGAGCTGGCATTTGGGCAGCGTCGTGCCTCTCGCTTGCTGGCGTTGTTTACGTGACGCTGTCGACCGCGGATACGATCGTTCAGTGCCCAGCCGACCAGTTCATCTGCCGCTACGGAGGAGACGACAGAATCGAAGGGACGGTCTTGGAGCTATGCTGCAAGAACGGTCAGACGTGCGTTCGCACACCCCGATTGGGGGCCTCCTGTCGCGACGGTGAGGTGCTGACGACCCCGACCAGCATACAGGTGCCACCCGGCGCCACGATACAAGTTGCAGGCTCGTTCAATGCAGCAGACGAGAACCGAATTGAGGTGCTTCGGGATGGATCTGTTGTCGCGCAGTTCGACAACCGAGGTAAAGGGGCCGGGACCTGGTCAGAGAAGAACGGAACATCGTCCGATTGGACGATTGCTGTCCGCCATGCCTTCAGCCAGAAGGTTTGCATTGGCTTCTGCATGTTTGGGTGTTGGAGCACCGGTTGGCGTATTGCAACGGACGCCCACCAGAGGGTTCTCGCACAGAGCGCTACTCACCTCGACCTAGGATTTGATGACTGGGATGCGAGCTGTTGCAGCGGATCGTGCGGTGGCGACAACGATTTCGACGACGGGAAGGCGCTGATGCGCGTAACATTCTGAGCTTTCGTTCGCCTACACCGCTTCGCTCGGAAACGGCCGCACCGCTTCGATGCTGCTCTGCCCGGCGAGCAGCATCACCAGCCGATCCACCCCGAGCGCGTTGCCCGCCGCTCGCGGCATGCCGTATTCCAGCGCGCGCAGGAATTGCTCGGGCAGCGCCGTGACCGCTCGACCGAGCGCGCGCTGGCGCGCGCGGTCGAGCTCCGAGCGGCGGCGTTGCTCCGCGGCGTCGTTCAGCTCGCCGAAGCCGTTGCACAGCTCGATGCCGGCGACGTACAGCTCGAAGCGCTCGGCGACGCTGGGATCGCTGGGCGAGCGGCGCGCGAGCGCGGCCTGGCTGCTGGGGTAGTCGTGCAAGAACACGGGCCGCGGGAAGGCGGCGAGCGCCGGCTCGACGCGATCGACCAGCAGCTGGAAGAAGGCGTCCTCGTCGCGCTCGGCCAGCTCTGCCGCGTCGGTCACGCCGGCGAAGCGCGCGAACGCTTCGCGCACGCTGAGGCGCAGGTACGGCGGACGGAGGTCCATCCTGGTGCCGTTCGGCAGGCTCAGCTCCGAGCCCCCCAAAACTCGTTCGCAGACGCGCGCCAGCAGCCGCTCCGTGTCCTCGAGCACGTCTTGCCAGCCCGCGAAGGCGCGGTACCACTCCAGCATCAGGAACTCGGGCGCGTGCAGGTGGCCGAGTTCCTCGGCGCGGAAGCAGTGCACCAGCTGGAACAGGCGGGGCACGCCCGCCACGAGCATGCGCTTCATGTGCAGCTCGGGTGAGCTGATCAAGTAGCGCTCGCCGGAGCGCAGCGGCTCGATGTGGGGCTCGACGGCGAGCTCGCTGGCGCGGATCGGGGTGTCGACCTCCAGGAAGTCGCGCTCCAGGAAGAAGCGGCGGATCTCGCCCAGCACGCGGGCGCGCAGCTGCAGGCGGCGGCCGACGCCCTGCTCGAAGGCGCGCTCGAACTCCGGGGGCGAGCCCGCGATCAGCGGCAGCTGCTGTTCGAGCAGCTCGCTCTCGACCAGCGCCTGGCCGTTCCAGCGCCCCGAGACCACGATCAGCGCGCCCGCGGGGGCTTGCGGCAGATCGACGTCGAGCGCCGCGAAGGCGTCGGCGATGCGGACCCGGCCGCCTTCGCACAGCACGCGCCCTCCCACGCGCAGCCGCTGCTCGAGCAGGGCGGGATCGGCGACGAGGTCGTGCGGAGCGCGGACCTGATCCGCCGCTGGCTCCGCCATCAGCGAGCCCCGAACGCGTACAGTGCGAACGCGACCAGCTGGCGACCCATCCAGGGGCCCGCCAGCGCCAGGGCCAGCGACACGGCCAGGAACTTGGGCAAGTGGCTGAGCGCGCTATCTTGCACCTGGGTCGCTGCTTGCACGACCGCCAGGAGCAAGCCCACCAGCGCGCCCACGGCCAGCACGGGCAGCGACACCCAGACGCACAAGAGCAGCGCGCGCTGTGCCATCGAGATCAGCTCCACGAGTGGCACCGCGCTGGTTCTCCGCTCGCCGGGGCGGCGCCGATCAGGGTGCCGGCGCGGCGGCGTCCGGCTGCGCGCCGGCGTCGGGCTCCGGGGTGGGCACGGGCAGCGGGACCTCATCGATCGCGCCGGCATCGGGCTCCGGGGGCAACATGGCCGTCGCCCGGCAGGCCTCGACCGTGCTCTCGTTGGAGACCGGAGGGCAGCACAGGCCCACGCCTCGCGTGTTCCCCTGCAAGCTCAGCTGCGTCTCCCCCTTGCAGATCAGGTCGGTTTCGCAGTCCAGATTGCCGTTGTTCTGATCGCAGCGTTCGCCCTCTCCCTGCTTGGAGCAGCCGGCGAGCGCCAGACACAAGAACACAACGCCGCGGCCGAGACCGCGAGACAGGCAGGCAGAAAGAAAGGGCACGCGCATCCTCGGGGCCTAACTAGCCGCAAAACGTGGCGCTGTCCATCCGCTCGTTGCGGCGCCGGAGCCCTGGCCGGAGGCGCAGCCCGCCGTCAGTCCTAGTCTTTGGCCTCGACCGCCTCGGCGAACAGCGAGACGTACTGAAATGCGCTCACCAGCGAGAAGACCAGCGAGGCGTAGACCAGCACCCGCCCGACGTTCACCAGGTCGACCCAGCCCAGGTCGATGAAGCCCAGCGAGAGGTGGTACGGGTAGCCGATGACCAGGCACAGAATGCCGACCATCTGCAGCGCCGTCTTGGTCTTGCCGCCGCTGCCCGCCGAGATCACCAGGCCGCTGCTGCTGGCGATCGATCGCAGCCCCGTGACCGAGATTTCGCGCCCGAGCAGCAGCACCACCGCCCACTCGGGGATGCGCCCGAGCGGCACCATCCAGACCAGCACGGCCATCACCAGCAGCTTGTCCGCGAGCGGGTCGAGAAACTGACCCAGCACGCTGACGATGTTCATCTTGCGCGCCAGATAGCCATCGAGCAGGTCGGTGATGGCGGCGCCCGAATACACCAGGGCAGCGACCACGCAGTCGTTGGGCGAGCCGCGCTGCAACAGCCAGAGCACCAGCGGGATGATCGCGATGCGGCCCATCGTGAGCAGGTTGGGCAGGTTGAATGCGTCCTGCCGCATGGAGCGCCGCCGCGCCGCACGAACCTCACGGTCCAGCGCTTGCCGCGCGCTGCGGGGGGACCCCGCAGAGTGAGCGTCGTCGGGGCTGGGCACGGGCGCGACGTTAATGGCTCGCCCGGGAAAACTCCATCGGGTACGAGCGCTTGGCTCGTTAGCCTGCCGCTTCTTCCGCCGCTGCGATCGCCTGTTCGAGCGTGAAGCGCTGTTCGTGCAACGCGCGGCCCAGGATCACGCCACGGATCCGTCCGTCCACTTCGCGGCTCGCCCGCGCCAGCTGCCGCACGTGGTCGAGCGTGCCGACCCCGCCGCTCGCCAGCACGTCGAGCCCGGATTCGCGCGCCAGCGCCGCCGTGGCGGCGACGTTCGGCCCGACCTCGGTGCCGTCCCGCTCGATATCCGTGTAGAGAATCGCGCCGATCTGCAGCGAGCGATAGCTCTGCGCCAGGTCGACGGCGCGCTGCTTCGAGACCTCGACCCAGCCGCGCGCCGCCACAAAGCCGCCCTTCGCGTCCAGCGCCACCACCACGCGCCCCGGGTAGGCCGCGGCCGCGCCGCGGATCAGCTCGGGATTGTCGACCGCCGCCGTGCCGAGCACGACCCGCTCCACGCCCAACGCGAAGTAGCCGTGCAACGTCTCCAGCGAACGGACGCCGCCGCCCACCTGCACGCCGGCGCCGAACGCGGCCACGATGCTCCGGATCAGGTCCGTCTGAACCGCGTGGCCGCTCTGCGCGCCCGCGAGATCGACGACGTGCAGGCGCGAGGCGAGCCCGCGCCAGCCCCGCGCCACCGCCACCGGGTCTTCACCGTAGACCGTCACCTGGTCGTAGCGGCCCTGCCGCAGACGCACCACCTGGCCCTGCCAGAGGTCGATCGAAGGGATAATCTGCATCAGTCCAAGCTGCCTTTGGTGGAGGGAACGCTGCCCGCCGCGCGCGCATCGATGCTCGTCGCCTGACGCAGCGCCTTGGCGAAGGCCTTGAAGGTGATCTCGATCAGGTGGTGCAAGTTCGAGCCTTCCAGCTTGTGCACGTGCAGGTTGACCTGCCCGGCGCGCGCGAAGGCCTCGAAGAACACCTCCGCCAGCTCGCTGTCGAACTCGCCCAGCTTCGCCTTCGGCAGATCGAGCCGCCACACGAAGAAGGGCCGCCCCGACAGATCCAGCGCGACCCGGACCAGCGCCTCGTCCATGGGCAGGGTGGCGGAGCCATAGCGCTGGATGCCCTTGCGATCGCCGAGCGCCTGGAGCACCGCCTTGCCGAGCACGATGCCCAGGTCCTCGGTGGTGTGATGACCGTCGATCTCGATGTCCCCGCTGGCCTCGACCTCCAGGTCAAAGCCTCCGTGGCGTGCCAGCTGTTCGACCATGTGCGTCAGAAAGGGCAGGGGAGTCCGGACGCTGTACTGGCCGGTGCCGTCCAGGTTGATGCTCACCCGGATCTGGGTCTCCGCCGTCTGGCGCTCCACCGTTCCGACGCGGGTGGGGGGGGCAGAACTCGTCGACATCAAAAGTCCTCGATTCTCCAGGTCCCCTGTTCTTGAATGAGCTCCACGTTGCCGCCGGGACCATACGCCACGGTCGCGCGCGTGCCGAGCACTTCGATGTGCAGGTTCGGCAGCGACGCCTTCAGCGCCTGGGTCAGGCGCTCCACCTGCGGGCGCTGATCTCCTTCCCAGGCCTGCTTCAGCTGCTCCGCCGTCAAGCCCTGGCGCTTCTCCTCGGGGACAAATCGCAGCAGGACGTCGTAGCGCTTGTTGTCGAAGGCGCGCACGAAGGACTCCAGCGCGGCCCGCGGCGTGCTCTGGCCGTACAGGTCGAACGCCGACCCGTCCACGTGCCAGGCGTCGTTCTCGTACACGAGCAGGAGCGCCTCGCCGTCCGGAGAGGTGAGCGTGGCGGTGATCTTCGGCGGCTCTGCCGGGCCCAGCAAGCTCGCCGAGATGTCTTCGATCTCGCGCGCGTTTTCCCTCACCATCCGGCTGAAGTCCGCGAACGAGACGCGGGCGCGGGCGTCGCGGCTGAGCAGGGCATAAGCGTCCTCGACACGCCGCTCGCGCAGCGCCAGCGCGTACTCGCGCAGCGCCTCGCGGGGACCCCGAGAACCGCCGGCCGCGCAGCCAAGGGGCGCCGCCAGCGCGGGCATCGCCAGGCAGGCGAGGAGCAGGCCGCGGCTCGAGGCGCGCGCGAATGCCGGGTGGGGATACCGGAGCTCAGGACGTGGGGCCATCCGATCGCGGCAGCCTTAGCACAGCCTCGACCGAGCCAACGGAAATGTTGGGTTATTGTACGGGGGCGACGGATCCGTACTAGGTAGGGGACTCATGGCCAGTACTTCACGCCCCCCGGGCTCGGCTTTCGACAGCACGCCGCCGGAAGGCTTTCTGCCCGAAAGCATCGCGATTCTTCCGCTCCGGAACTCGGTGCTCCTGCCGATGAGCGTCGTGCCCATCAACGTCGGCAGGCCGCGCAGCGTGCGGCTCGTCGAGGAGTTCAGCGACGACGAACAGACGGTGGTCGGCGTGATCGCGCAGCGCGATCCCGAGGTCGTCGAGCCCGCGTTCGAGGACCTGTACGAGGTCGGCACGCTGGCGCGCGTGGTGAAGGTGATCCGCCTGGGTCAAGGCAACTACAGCGTGGTGCTCAACGGCCTCGGCCGCTTTCGCGTGCTGCGCCCGCTCGGGCTCGAGCCGTACATGCGCGCGGAGATCGAGCGGCTGCGCCCGCCGCGCGTCTCCACCGAGGAGCTGGAGAGCCTGGGCAAGGACCTGCGCTCGCGCATGCGCCAGATCCTGACGCTGCTCCCGGAGCTGCCCAAGGAGACGGCGGGCATCCTCGACAACGTGAGCGAGCCCGGTGCGCTCGCCGACTTGATCGCCGCCAATTTCCCGGACGAGCACGCCAAGCTGCCCGAGCGGCAGAAGGTGCTGGAGGCGCTGGATCCGATCGCGCGCGTCAAGCTGGTGAAATCGATCGTCGAGCGCCAGCTGCGCGTGCTGCGCGTGAAGGACGAGATCGCGCAGCAGATCCGCGAAGAGATGAGCCGCTCGCAGCGCGAGTACGTGCTGCGCCAGCAGATGCGCACGATCCTGGAGGAGCTGGGCGAAGCCGGCGAGGAAGACGAGGCCGACGAGCTGCAGGAGCGCCTGGCCGTCGCGGCGCTGCCGCCGGAGGCGGATAAGATCGCGCGCCGCCAGCTGGGCCGCATGCGCTCCATGCAGAGCCAGTCCGCCGAGTACAATGTCACCCGCAACTACATCGAGTGGCTCGTGGACTTGCCCTGGAGCCGCAGCACGCCGGATCAGCTCGACGTCAAGCGCGTGCGCCAGTGCCTGGACGAGGACCACCACGGGCTCGAGACGGTCAAGCGCCGCATCGTCGAGTACAGCGCGATCCGCCAGCTGCGCAGCGACAAGCGCGGCCCGATCCTGCTGTTCGTGGGCCCGCCCGGCGTGGGCAAGACCTCGCTCGGGCGCTCGATCGCTCGCTCCATGGGCCGGCGCTACGGGCGCATCGCGCTCGGCGGCGTGCGCGACGAGGCGGAGATCCGCGGCCACCGCCGCACCTACGTCGGCGCCTTGCCGGGGCGCATCATCCAGGCCCTGAAGAAGGCCGAGAGCAAGAACCCCGTGCTGGTGCTGGACGAGGTCGAGAAGATGGGCACCGATGCGCGCGGCGATCCGACCTTCGCGCTGCTCGAGGTGCTCGACCCGGAGCAAAACTCCAGCTTCGTCGATCACTACCTGGGCGTGCCGTTCGATCTGTCGCAGGTGATGTTTTTGGCCACCGCCAACAACCGCTCCGCGATCCCGGCGGCGCTGATGGATCGCCTGGAGGTGATCGAGGTGCCGGGCTACACGCGCGGCGAGAAGCTCTCGATCGCGGAGAGCTTCCTCGTGCCCAAGCAGCTGCGCGAGCACGGCCTCACCCCCGACTTGCTGGAGTTCACGCACGAGGGCCTGGAGGCCATCGTCGACCACTACACGCGCGAGGCCGGCGTGCGCAGCCTGGAGCGCGAGATCGCTGCCGTGTGCCGCGACCTCGCGGTGCGCCTGGCCGAGGGCGAGGACGTCAAGCGCCAGCAGGTGAGCGGCCCGTACATCGAGAAGGTGCTCGGCACGCAGCGTTATCGTCCGGAGTTGGCCGAGCGCCGCAGCGCGCCGGGCATCGCCACGGGCCTGGGCGTGGGCGGCGCCGGCGGCGACATCCTGTTCATCGAGACCACCAGCATGCCGGGCAAGGGCAAGATCCGCGTCACCGGCAGCCTGCGGGCGATCATGAAGGAAGCCGCGGCCACGGCGGTCTCGTACGCGCGCTCGCGTGCCACGCGCCTGTCGGTGGATCCGGAGTGGATCAAGTCGATCGATCTGCACGTGCACATTCCCAAGGCCGCCGCCACGCGTGACGCGGCTTCGGTGGGCGTGACGATCTTCGTGGCGGTGATGTCGCTGCTCTCGGGCGTGCCCACGCGCAGCGACGTCGCGGTCGCGGGCGAGCTCACCTTGCGCGGGGCCGTGCTGCCGATCCCGGAGGTCAAGGCCAAGCTGCTCGCGGCGCATCGCGCCGGCATCAAGAGCGTGGTCTTGCCCGACCGGAACCGCGGCGACCTGGCCGAGGTGCCCAGCGTCGTGCTCGAGGCGCTCGAGATCCACTTCATCCGGCGCGTGGAGGAAGCCCTCGCGCTGTGCCTCGAGGGTTCGGGCCAGCAGGGCCGTTCGCGGCCCTCCACGCCCGCGCCGGCGTTCCCTCCCGCCTGACGTGCTCGGCCTGACGCGCGGGCAGGGCTACGTGCTCGCCGGCACCACGCTGGCGGCGCTGTTGCTCGGCTTCTTGCCGCTGTTCGGCGGCCCCGGCTACGAGTCCGCGCTGGCGCTCGGCTTGCTCCTGCCGCTGCCGGTCGCCTGCGCGTGCTCGCTGGCGGTGTATCCGCGAGCTGGAGCGGGCCTGGACTCGCCGCTCGGGGCGCTCTCGCGCGCGCTCCGCTTCGGGCTGCTCGTGCTGTTCGCCCAGCTGTGCGTGTTGCTCCTGCACGGAGCCCGGGCGGGCTTTTGCGATTGGAGAGAGGGCCTGCTCCTGTGTCTGCTCGGTCCGGCTCTAGGTGCCCTCCTGGCGGCTGCCTGGGGCACGCTCGCCGGCTTGCTCGCCGTGCACGTCGGTCGTGCGCCCTGGCACGCGCTGGTGCTGGCGGCGGCGGGGCCGCTCGGCGGCGTGCTGCTCAGCCTGTGGCGCTTCTGGTCCAGCCCGATGATCTTCGCCTTCGATCCCTTCGTCGGCTTCTTCGCGGGCACGCTCTACGACACCGTGATCGACGCGGTGCCGCGCCTGCTCACGTACCGCGCCGGCTCGTGCGGCACGCTGCTCGGCGCTGCTTGCGCCGCGGCTCTGCTGCGCCGCTCGGCGCAGGGCCGGCTGCGCTGGGCGGACCCGCGGCGCCGCCCCGGCACCGTGGGGCTCGTGTTGCTCGGCTTCGCCGCGGGCCTGGGCGTGTACGCCTGGGGACCGCAGCTCGGGCACTACCAGAACGTGGCCACGATCCGCGCCGCGCTCGGCCAGAGCTGGTCGAGCGCGCGCTGCGACATCGTCTATCCGAGCACCATCCCGATCGACCGCGTGCAGCTGCTGGGCGTCGAGTGCGACAGCCACATCGCCGAGCACGAGGCCTACTTCCAGAGCGCGTTCCCGGGGCGCATCACGGTCTTCTTGTTTGCGTCAGCCGAGCAGAAGGGGGCGCTGATGGGCGCCTCCAACACCTACATCGCCAAGCCCTGGCGGCACGAGGTGTATATCCAGAACGACAACTATCCGCATCCCGTGCTCAGCCATGAGCTGGCGCACGTGGTCGCGGGCAGCTTCGCGCGCGGCCCGTTCGCGGTGGCGGGGCCGCTGGGCGGCTGGATCCCAGACCCGGGTCGCATCGAGGGCTTCGCGGTCGCAGCGGCGGGGCCCTCCGTGGAGAGCGAATACACGCAGCTCGAGTGGACGCGCGCGCTGCGCGATCTGGGGCTCCTGCCGCCGCTGTCGAGCGTGTTTCGCCTGAGCTTTCTGGGGCAGAATCACTCCACGGCCTACACCGTCGCGGGTGCGGTCGTGGGCTGGTTGCACGACAGCTACGGCGCCGACCCGCTGCGCGCCTGGTACGCCGGGGCGGAGCTGGAGACCGCCTTCGGCAAGCCGCTCGCGGCGCTGGAGCACGACTTTCGCGCGCGCCTGGACGGGGTGCAGCTGCCCGCCTACGTGCTCGATCTGGCCAAGGCTCGCTTCGATCGTCCCGCCATCTTCGGTCGGCGCTGCCCGCATGACGTCGACGAGCTCCTGGAGGACGCCGGCGCGGCGCTCGAGCGCTCCGACATCACGGCGGCTCATCGCGCCTACTCCGAGAGCCTGCGCCTCGATCCGGCCAACTTCGGCGCCCGCGTCGGGCTGGCGGTGTGTGAACAGCGCCGCGGCGCGGCGCGCGTGGCTGCGGCGCGCTACACGGAGATGAGCCTCGACGCGGCGCTCACGCGCGTACAGCGCTCGACGGTGGCCGAGCGCCTCGGCGACATGGCGCTGCGCGCGGGCGATTTGGCCACGGCCGAGCAGCAGTATGCCGCCGCCGAGCGCGACGCGCTCGACGAAGCTCGCATGCGCACCGTGGCGGTCAAGCGCTACGCCATCCAGAGCGACGGACGACAGGCGATCGCCGACCTCCTGATCGGTGATCCGGAGCGCGGCAGCGACCTGATGCAGTCGAGTGCGGCCCTCGGGGAGTGGAGTGCCCGCGACCCGCAGCAGGGCCTGGCCGATTACCTGCTGGGCAAGAACTTGTATTCCCGCGGGCGCTGGAAGGAAGCGGACCAGCGCCTGGAGCGCGCGCTCGCGCGCGAGCTACGGCTCCCCAGCGTGCGGCGCGAGGCCCTGCGCACCGGCGTCTTCGCCGCCTGTGCACTGGCGGAGCGCGAGCGCGCGAGCCAGCGGCTGCGGGCGTACCTCGCGGACTCCGAGCTCAGCGCGGCGCGCCGAGAGGGCATGCAGAAGTTCGCGCGCCTGTGCGGGCTCTAGCGCCAGAGCGAGCGCCCCAGGGCGGCCCAGCCGCCCCCGGGGACTGGCGGGGGCGGCCGGGCTCTGTCGCCCGCCCAGGACTATCGGGGCCGTGCCGCCGGCAGTTTCCGACTCTGCTGGCGAGGTCCGTGTGCGACATGAATCGGCGCCCGATGCGTGGTAAAATTTCCGAACGGAGATGAGAGTCTTCCTCTTGCAGCACACGCGGGAGCTGCCCGACGGCACCGACGACGTGAAGCTGATCGGCGTGTATTCCTCGGAACAACGGGGCCGCGCGGCGATCACGGCGCTCTTGGGCCGCCCTGGCTTCTGCGAACACCCGGCGGGCTTCGAGCTCAGCCCGTACGACCTCGACGCCACGCACTGGGCGGATGGCTTCGCCAGCGCCGGTGACTATGCCTTCTAGGCGTCAGCGGCAGAGGAGATAGCCGCAGATCGTGCCGCGCCCGGCGGCATTGACGTCACTGTAGGTCTCGCTCCAGGCGCAATCTTTCGCGCCGGAGGAACAGACGGCGGGCGAGCTCGCGCTGGCGCTACCGTTATCGAAACAACAGTAAGTGCCGCGCGCTGCCACATCCGCCGCCGTCAGACGATGGGCGCTGGCGAGATCCGCGTCAGAATCGGAGCCGCCGCAGGCCGCCAACAGGAACCCGATCGCGATGGAGATGCCCCGCTGCATACCGGCGGAACGGCAGCGCCGCGCCCGCGCTTCAGCGCGACCCGCGGCCTGCCGCGCCCGGAGACGGCGCCGCGCGCAAAAAAAACCGTCACAAACTGGGCTGGCTGCGTGCCAACGTGCTTAGTGCCGGAGGGTCATGATCGTGACCTTGATGGGCCAGAAGGGCGGCGTCGGTAAGAGCACCACCGCGATCTGCTTGGCGATGGTGGCGTTCGAGCGGGGCCAGAGCACGCTCCTGGTGGACGCGGATCCACAGGGAACCATTCGCACCTGGGGCGAGGTCGCGGCGGAGCAGCAGCGCCCGGCGCCCACGGTCGTGGCGATGGGTGCGGCCATGCACCGCCCGGGGCAGCTGGAGTCCGTGGCCAGAAACTACGACTGGACCTTCATCGACTGCCCGCCGCGGCATGGCGAGGTGCAACGCTCGGCGTTGATGGTCGCGGATCTGGCGATCCTCCCCTGCGGACCGTCCGCTTCGGACGTGTGGGCGCTCAGCACCAGTCTGGAGCTGGTGCGCTCCGCGCGCGAGGTTCGCGAGTCCCTGCAGGCGTGCATCGTGATCACGCGCAAGCAGCCCCGCACCCAGCTCGGCAAGGAGGCGCGCCGGGTGCTCGAGCAATCGGGAGTGCCCGTGCTCGGCAGCGAGTTGTTTTACCGAGTCGCGTATCAGGAAGCGCTCGCGGGGGGCGCCGGCGTCACCGGCCAGCGACATCGCGACCCCGCTGCATGCGAAATGCGGGCATTGTTCGAAGAAGTGGAGAGACTCGTTTATGGCGAAAAGAAGAGCGACTGTTTCCCTGCGCAAGCCATCGCCAGCGCCTGAGGTCGAAGCTCCGTCCACGGCGCCTGCCGTCGAGAATCCGGCGCCCAGCGTAGTGGCCGAGGTCAGCCCGGTCGCGATGACCAGCAAAGAGCCCGTCGCGGCCACGCCGGTGGCGCCCCTGACGCAGGCCGTGCCCGAGACCATGAGCATCGAGACCTTCGTCAACGGCGCCGCGGCGGCGCTGGAGCGAGCGGTGGGGGACGTACCGCAAGCCAAGCTGCTGGAGTTGCTCGATCGGGGCCCGGCGGGCTACCGCGAGCTCACGGTCTACTTGCCCGAGCAGCTGGCGCGGGACCTCTCGTTGCACTGCATGGATCGCAACCTGGACATGAACCGCCTGGTCGCCTCGGCGCTCGAGCGGCTCCTGGACAGCGCGACCGGCAGGCTCGACCGCGCGCGCATCGCGGCGATCGCGCGGGCGCTGCTCACGCACCTCGCCCAGCGGGCGCGCGGTGCGCTGCTCGCGCGGCGGGGTTGGAAGGGCGGCGCCGTTTCGGCTGCAGCCGCGGCTGGCTGAGCCCTATCCGTTGCGGGCCGGCGCTCGCGTCATCCGCGCGCATCGTCGAAGGCGCGCACTGTCACGGAGATGCGCCGGCCCTGGTACCTGGCGAAGTGCGGGACCTCGTGCGTGAACGCCTGATTCGTTTCGAACGGCATCACGAACACCGCGCCGTGCGGCGCGGGAAAGTCCACGACGCCCGTGCCCTTCCACGGCCGCAGCCGGAAGACACGCTCCTCGCCGAGCGAGATGGTCACGATCGGCGCGCCCACGACCAGACCTTTCGTCTTGTCCCGGTGGGGCCCGATGTAGTGCTCGCGGGCAGCGTCGTACCAGTTCAAGACCAGACCGCTCAGCCGTGAATCGAGCATCTCTCTGCTCCACGCGAGCAGCGGCTCCAGGACGGACGGCACGGGCAGCGCGTGATTCACGCGCCCGCTGAAGCGGTAGTCCCTGCCGTACGCCTGCTGCCAGCGCGGAATCTTCACGAGCCGCCCGCGCATCGTGATCTCCGGGGGCTCCGCTGGATGCAGCTCCCAGATCGCCTGCAGGGCGTCCCGGTTCGGGGCGACGGTGGGGGGCAGGTGCGTGGAGTAGAGGGAGTGCGCGTCGTCCAGCCGATGCCGGGTGAGCCAGGTTGGAACGCCGGGGCGCTGTAGGTCATTCACGGAGCGGCGGCAGCATGGAACGAGCTGGCGCGCGGAGCCAAGCACGCCACCAGGCGCAGCCCAGTCCAACCACGGATCGGGTAGCCCCGGCGAGCTCCAGGCAAGCCGCACCCGCATCGCGCGGGAGAGCGCTTCGAACTCACAAAGCTGCGCTGCCGAGGCTGTCGGGCAAATCACTTGCCCGAACTGCCTCGGCTACCGCTGCTCACTACTTGCGACCCCAACGAGACTTGAACTCGTGTTACCGGCGTGAGAGGCCGATGTCCTAACCGCTAGACGATGGGGCCGTTCCCTGAATTTTCTGACGATGCCCGCGGCTCTGGTTTCCGCGGGCGAAGAAGTTGGTTGGGCGACTAGGATTCGAACCTAGATAACAGGAACCAGAACCCTGTGTCCTACCATTAGACGATCACCCAATAACCTTACATCTACCCGGATTGGCAGCTCTTTGGGAGCTGCCGGATCGGCTGGGTGGGAACGCTCAGGGGAACGCTTCCGCTCAACCTATCTTCCGCTAACCATACACTCCGGGCCCCTTCCCTTCAAGTCGGGGGCCGTTTGCGGCGCAGGCAGATACCCATATCTCCTCCGGAAAGCAAGCATCCGTGCACGAGAATCGGCAGGGGAGGGGGCAGGGAGGGGAGCGGTGGCCCGGCGCGGCTGTTTTCGGTGGGATTCAGCGGGTTGGGGGGTTGACCCCGCGCGAAGAGGTCATAACTTCCGCACCAAATTTTCCCTGACCGCTGGCCGAGCTGCGCTCGGTCGATGAACCCACAGGAGTCGTTCGGATGAGCAAGCAGATCGCGTATCACAGCAAGGCCCGAAAAGAGATGAAGCTCGGGCTGGATGCGCTCGCCAACGCGGTGAAGGTGACGCTCGGCCCCGGCGGGCGCTGCGTCGCCTACGAGAAGAGCTGGGGCGCTCCCGGTGTGACCAAGGACGGGGTCACGGTGGCCAAGGAGATCGAGCTCGCTGGCAAGTTCCAGAACATGGGCTGCGAGATGGTGCGCCAGGTCGCCTCCCGGACCAACGATGACACCGGGGACGGGACCACGACGGCGACGGTGCTGGCCCAGGCGATCTATGGTGAAGGCCTGAAGCTGATCGAAGCCGGCTTCAACCCGATGGACCTCAAGCGCGGCATCGATCTGGCCTGTACGGCCGTGGTCGAGCACCTGAAGGGCCAGGCCAAGAAGGTCAGCGGCAAGGAAGACATCCAGCGCATCGGCACCGTCAGCGCCAACGGCGAGGAGGCGGTGGGCAAGATGCTCGCGGACGCGCTGGAGAAGGTCTCCGCCGACGGTGTGGTGACGATCGAGGAGGCCAAGGGGCTGGAGACCGAGATCGACGTCGTGGAGGGCATGCAGTGGGATCGCGGCTATCTGTCGCCCTACTTCATCACCGATCAGCAGCGGCTGGTGTGCGAGCTGGAGAACGCGCTGGTGCTGGTGCACGAGAAGAAGATCTCTTCGCTGAAGGAGCTGCTGCCGGTGCTGGAGCTGGCGAACCAGCGTCAGACGGCGCTCCTGATCGTGGCCGAGGACGTGGACGGCGAGGCGCTCGCGGCGCTGACGCTGAACAAGCTGCGCGGCGTGCTGAAGGTGGCTGCCGTCAAGGCTCCCGGCTTCGGCGATCGGCGCAAGGAGATGCTGAAGGACATCGCGATCCTGACCGGCGCCACCGCGTTCATGGACGGGCTGGGGCGCAAGCTCGAGTCGGTGGACGTGCGGGATCTCGGCCAGGTGCGGCGCGCGGTGCTCGACAAGGAGACCTGCACGCTGGTGGGCGGGCAGGGTGACAAGGCGGCGATCGCAGGGCGCATCCAGCAGATCAAGCGCGAGGTCAAGGAGACCAACAGCGACTACGACAAGGAGAAGCTGAACGAGCGCCTCGCCAAGCTGGCGGGCGGTGTCGCGGTGATCCGCGTGGGCGCCGCCACGGAGGTGGAGATGCGGGAGCGCAAGGCGCGCTTCGACGACGCGCTGAACGCGACCCGTGCGGCCATCGCCGAGGGCGTGGTACCGGGCGGCGGCGTCGCTCTGCTGCGCGCGGCGAGCGCCTTGAGCCAGCTCGTGGAGAGCAAGAAGGCCGAGGGCGGAGCCGCCGGGGCTGCGGAGGGGCTGTCCCACGCGGCCACCAACTATACCGACGACGTGCGCGCCGGCATCGAGCTGGTGGGCAGGGCGCTGCTGGCGCCGATCAAGCAGATCATCTCGAACACGGGCAGCGATCCCTCGACGATCGTGAACGAGGTCAAGAACGGCAAGGACGCCTTCGGCTACGACGCTGCCAAGCGCCAGTTCGGAGATCTGCTCAGCGCGGGCATCATCGATCCGTTGAAGGTGGTGCGCACCACGATCACGAACGCCGCGAGCATCTCGGGCATGATGCTCACGACCGAGGCTGCCATCGCGGACAAGCCCAAGCCCAAGGCCGCTGGCGGCCACCACGGCCACAGCCACGGTGGTGGAATGGGCGGCATGGGCGGCATGGGCGGCATGGGCGGCATGGGCATGGGTGGAATGGGCGGTATGGGCGGTATGGGCGACGATTTCGATATGGGCTGACCCGCCCGCTCCCGCGATCCCACAACTCGGAAGCCCCGCCGGCGCACTCCTCACGGAGCAGCGAGGCGGGGCTGAGTGCTTTTGTCTCAGCGCCGCGCGCAGAACGTTCGCGGTCGAGCGTCCGCCGCTTCTTAGTTCGCGTGCCGCGCGGTACAGTACCGGTGCACTTCTGTAAGCGAAAGGGGCCCAACACGCATGCCGAGCCGGCGGTGGAGCGAGCGCAGCATTTCCCTGTCTTCAGCCGAGTCTTCAGCTTCTGATCAGCAGCGGCGCTGCGCCGCATGCCTGGTCGCTCTGGCGCTCGGCATGGCGGCGTGCGGCGGCGAGGATCGCACGCAGATCTTGCCGCAGCTGAGCACGGGCGGCGCCGGGGGCAACAGCTCGGCGCCGGCCGCGGGCGCCGGCACGGCGGGCCTCGGCGGCACTGCCGGAGCTCCGGACGACGGCCCTCGGGCGCCGCAGAAGTTGTTGCTGCTGCACACCAACGACATCCACTCCCACCTGATGGGCTTCGGACCGGAGCGCGACTACACGCCCGCCACCACGAACGATGACGCAACCCACGGCGGCTTCGCGCGGCTCGCCAGTGCCATCGGTCGAGCCCGAGCCAGCGCGGCCGCTGCGGACCGGGCCGTGCTGCAGCTGGACGCAGGCGATTTCATGATGGGCACGCTGTTCGAGCTGCTCGGGACCCTGGAGGCACCCGAGCTGCGCATGATGCAAGCCCTCGGCTACGACGCGACGACGCTCGGCAATCACGAGTTCGACTGGACCCCAGCGGGTCTGGCGGCGATCTTGCAGGCTGCCGGGGCCAGGCAGGTGAGCCTGCCGATCCTGTCGAGCAACCTGCAGTTCAGCAGCAGCGATCCGGGCGACGACGCGCTGGCGGCGCTGGTGCAGAGCACCGGGGCGCTGCGGGCCAAGCTGGTGAAGAACGTCGGCGGGCTGAAGGTGGGCCTGTTCGGCTTGCTCGGTGCGAACGCCTCGCAGGTGACGCCCCAGGCTCGGCCGCTCACGTTTGAGCCCATCGCCGATGCTGCCGAGCGGATGGTCCGGGAGCTGCGTGAGGTCGACGACGTGGATCTGGTGATCGCGCTCTCGCATTCGGGGATCGATGCCCAGGGGCATGGGGAAGACGCGGACCTGGCGGCGGCTGTGCCGGGCATCGATATCATCGTCAGTGGCCATACACATGATGTGCTGCCTCAGCCCGCGCAGGTCGGTGACACGCTGATCGTGACCGCCGGCTCGTACAGCGGCTACCTGGGAGAGCTGGCGCTGACGGTGACGCCGGCGGCGAGCCCCGGCGGACGCGCGAGGGTGGCGCTCGACGACTACATGCTGCTCGACATCGACGACAGCATACCGGGGGACGCGACGACGCAGGCGGGGCTGGAGCAGTTCGTACAGGGGCTCGACGCGGCCCTGGGCATCCGCCACCTCGGCTATCGCCAGGTGGTCGCCGAGACGCCGGTGGATTTGCCGTTGCCGCTCTACCAGGAAGCGCCCATCGGCGATCTGGTCACCGATGCCTATCGCAGCGTGGTGAGCGCGCTCGATCCCATGCAGCCACCAGCGCTGGCCTTCGACGCCGACGGCCAGATCCGCGCGCCGATTCTCGAGGGAAAGACGGGCGAGATCTGGTTCACCGATCTGTTCCAGGTGCTGCCGATCGGGATCGGCCCCGACCAGGTGCCGGGCTTTCCGCTGGTGAGCTTCTATCTCAATCCCAAGGACATCCGCTCCGGGCTGGAGCTGAATGGGGTCCCACAGCTGGTGGGCAGCGACCTGTTCCTGGAGATCTCGGGGATGAAGGTCGAGCTGGACGCCAGCAAGCCGCCGTTCCAGCGCGTCTCGCGGCTGGCGCTGGTCACGGACAGCGGTGAGCAAGAGCTCGACGTGACGGACACGACCACGTGCTACCGCGTGGTGACCACGAACTACGTGGCGGGCTTGCTGAGCCTGGTGAGCAGCGCCACCAACGGCGCGCTCTCGGTGAGCGCCAAGGACGCCGACTGCGCAACACTGATCGATCCGACGACGCGCTACGTGGACATCGATCCGACATCACCTGGAGTTCAGGAGTTGAAGCACTGGCAGGCGCTCCTGGACTACGTCTCGAAGCTCCCGGATACCGACGCGGATGGCACGCCTGACGTGCCGAGCAGCTACGGAACCGCCCAGGGGCGTATCGTGCAGCACTGATGGGGGAGCGTACACGTTGCGAGGGCAGTGCGAGCTCGACGCTTTCTCGCACCCAGCTCCGCTGCTCAGCCGAACGGGTTCGCCCACGGTGAGCCGGTGCTGTCAGCGCCCGCCCGGGCGCCTCTTGGCGCGTGCCTTCTTCTTTTTCTTGGAGCTCTCGCTCTTGGCGGGCGCTCGCGCTTTCGCCGCTTGCTGGGCGGCCGCGCCTCGCGCGCCCCGCCCGTTGGGGTAGAGGGTCTCGCCGCGAGCGAGCATCGCGACGAACGCTTCGATCTTGCGTGCGCGCGCGTCGGCCGTCTTCAGGTTCAGGACCCGGTAGCTGAGCGCATAGAGGTTCTGGCGGTTCAAGGTGGCGAGCGTGGCGCGTGCCTTCGGCACGGCCTCGATCGCGGCCACGAGATCGCTGGGTAGCTCCATCGCGCGCTGGCCGGCGTAGGCCGCCTCCCAGCGTCCGTCGGCTTTGGCCTCGTCCACCTGCCGCTGCCCCGGCGGGCGCATGCGCCCGGCGGCGGTGAGGCGCTCGACGTGCTGGCAATTGATTCGGCTCCAGCGGCTCTTCGGCTTGCGCGGCGTGAAGCGTTGCAGAAACGAGTCAGCGTCGAACGGCATCTTCACGCCGTCGATCCAGCCCCAGCACAGCGCCACCTCCAGCGCTTCGGCATAGCTCACCGTCGCGAGGCCGGAGCCCCGCTTGTGAATCTTGAGCCAGAGCTCGGTTTCCTTGGCATGATGCGCGCTCAGCCAGCGCTCGAAGGCGGTGGCATCCTCGAAGGCGAGAGTCTTTTCGGGACGGGGGACGAGCGGCATTGGCGCGCTAGGCTAGCTGAGGCAGCCGGGTGCCGAAAGACCACTCCGTGCTGCCGGGGGGGCAGCGGCCGGAGCGTCAGCCCTTGCTCTTGCGAGGTCTGCGTACGGAACGACGGGGCGGCTCGTTCTTGGAGACGGTGCGCTTCGGATAGGATTGAACCGGATCGGTCCCGGTGCGAGCAGGTGGGGCCGCACGCTTCGTGTAAGCAATGGGCGCAGAATCGTTCTGAGCGCGCAAGACAGGCTCGGCTCTGGCAACGTGCTCTGCCGCGCCCCTCAGCTCCTGGAGGCGAGACACGTCATGGTCGAGAAGTGTGAGGAGGTGACTCATCGGTACTGAGACGGCCTGCTTGCCACTTTCGTACTTGTAGAACGACCGGGGTCCGCCACCCAGGAGCTCGCCGGCCTTGCGCTGGCTGAGCCCGAGCTTGGCGCGCACGGCGGCGACTTGGGCTGGAGAGAGAACCTCGTCGACCTCGGCCTTCAGCTCGAGGAACGCCTTCTCCCGATCGGCCAGAGGCTGTCCCTCGAAGATCGCCTCATCGCATTCGGTGCACCACCACGCGAGCATCGGAAAGACGCGCTCCTTCCCTCCGTATTCGATCTTATCGGGCCGGGTCTCGTAGACCATGGGCGAGCCGCACTCGGGACAAGTGTTGGCTGGGATCTTCTTCGATTGCTTGGTCGAGGCCATCAGCGTTCCTTGAAGGAGATGAGAAGGTAACCGGCGGAGTCCGTCGTGAACTTCACGTAAAGGACCGTCGCCTGATGGGGCACGTGATAGACGTCCTGCCAGATGCGGTGGTCAGCGTGAGCGGTCATCGACTTGTAGAAGTGGGTGGAGACGATGCCCTGGATGCAGAGCACGACGTCCGTGAGGGACATCCCGAGCTCCTCCGCGCACTTCGTCGCCGTGCGTGTAAGGCGGAGAGCGCGGACCTCACAGAACGTCGCCTGAATCGTCTTCAGGTCGTAGTGCGGCTTGAGCTTCTCCACCGAATCCGGTTCAGTATGGTACCTTAAAGGCTCCAGTCAAGTGGAATCTTAAAGGTGCCAGTCCAGATGTGGCCTCCCGGAAACGCTGGGCGCGGTGGTTTGCGGCGGCGACTAGAGGGCAAACCGAAAAGTTAACATAATGTATCTTATGCGCAGTGACTTTGTAGAAGTTTTATAGAGATGTCGGGTTTGCGGCACTTAGAAATGTCGGGGCCGACAGAGACCGGAACCCATGGGTCTGGTCACCATGAGTCCGAACGAATTGGAGCGCCTCGCGCTGATGAGACGCATTGCAGAGCGACGAACGACACAGCGCTTGGCTGCAGAGCAGCTGGGTCTGACCGTGCGCCAGGTCGAGCGACTATATGCCGCATACAAGGCACACGGCGCCGAAGGCCTTCGTATCGCGCAAGCGCGGCGCGCCGAGTAACCGACGGCTGCCACCAGAGCTGCGCGCATTCGCGATCCAGCTCGTACGCGGTCAGTACGCGGACTTCGGACCGACTCTAGCACATGAGAAGTTGCTCGAGGTCCATGGAATTCCGGTTTCCGTGACGACCATTCGCAAGTGGATGATCAGCGACGGCGTCTGGGCAACGCGGCGCGAGCGGAAGAAGCGCGTACAGCAGCCACGTCGCCGGCGCGCCTGCCGCGGCGAGCTTGTTCAGATCGATGGGTGCCTGCACCACTGGTTCGAGGAGCGCGGCCCACAGTGCACGGTGCTCGTGTACGTGGATGATGCGACGGGGCGCCTGATGGAGCTGCGCTTCGTGAGGTCGGAGTCGACCTTCGATTACTTCGAGTCGACCCGCAGCTACCTGCACCGCCACGGCAAGCCAGTGGCATTCTACAGCGACAAGGCAGCCATCTTTCGCGTCAATGCGAAGGACCCGCGTGCCGGTGATGGGTACACGCAGTTCGGGCGTGCCATGTTCGATCTGAACATCGACGTGATCTGTGCAAACAGCCCAGCCGCCAAGGGCCGAGTGGAACGGGCGCATCAAACCCTCCAGGATCGGCTCGTCAAGGAGCTCCAGCTTCGGAAGATCTCCGACATGGACGGGGCCAACGCCTTCGCCCCAGAGTTCATGGCAGACTACAACCGGCGCTTTGCGCGTGAGCCCCAGAGCGCCTACGACGCCCACCGCCCGCTGCTACCTCACGAGACGCTCGATCGCGTGTTCACCTGGCAGGAAGAACGCCGTGTGACGCAGAACCTGACCCTTGCAATGCATTCGGCGCCTCAGGTGCGCCGCTTCTGCTCTGCCAATCCGTCACGTTTGGCGTTGCCGGCCCTCGTGCGCAGACCGGCAGAGCGCGTCCGACTCTCGAGCCCTCACCTTCTCCCACTCCGAAAGATTTGGGGCGGCCCCGGTGCCTCGTCGGACGAAGTTGGAAACGGTTCGCGGGTGGCGTCGCTGACGTTAGACTCGTCGACCCTGGCCGCGAATTCCTCGCCGGCTGGCGTAATCAAGAATGGGCCACCGTCTTCCTCCGTTGTAACTTGGTTTTGACGATGGGTCGCGCTTCCTTGTCCAGAAGTCACCGACTCGATGAACGCCTCGCCCAGCCCTTCTGCCAACGAATCAGAGCTTCTAGCGTTGGCCAAGAACGCAAATCTCGACTCTGGGTCTTCGGCGTCATTATGCGTTTCACGCGCGACCTCCAATAGGCGCCGCGCGTGCGCGGGGCTCCAATGGCAGTTTGCGTCACGTTGTTGCTGCGGAATCTTGCGCAAGGTCATGGGTGGTTCTGTGCAGTTCGCGCGAGCTGACGCGACGTTCACTCCATCCCTCAATGCAAGATGTTGACCAACCGCTCGCCATCACCGAGAACGGGCCCGCGCAGCGCAGCGGACCAGACCGCCCGCTGCCCGTTGGCACGCAATCTGCTTCCAGATGGTTCATGCAGATCCCGATTCAGATCACCTTCAGAGGCATCGGCCAGTCCAATGCTATCGAGTCGGCGATTCGGCAGCGGGCGACCCGGCTGGAGCGCTTTGCTCACCGGATCACGCGGTTCCACGTGATCGTCGACATGCCTCATCACCATCGGCGCAAGGGTAACCACTATGCGGTGCGCGTCGAGGTGACGGCACCGACCGGTGAGGTTTTCGTCACACGCGACGCGTCCCTCGACGATTCCCACAAGGACTTTCAGTCCGTGTTGCGCGACGCCTTCGATGCCACTCTCCGGAATCTGGAAAGCAAGTCGCAGCGCCGAGAAGGCGACGCGAAAACTCACGCACATTCGCCACACGCTCGCGTGGTTAGGATGTTCGTGAACGATGGCTACGGATTTTTGGCCACGTCCGCAGGGGACGAAGTGTACTTCCACCGGAACAGCGTCCTCGAAGTTCCTTTTTCACAGCTCAGCGTTGGCAGCAAGGTGCGCTTCACGCTCGCGCCCGAGGATGGTGACCAGGGCCCGCGAGCTGCCAGCGTGTATCTGCTCGAGGCATGACGTGATGGCCGATCCTGCCCACACCTTGAAGGACCTGTGCACCTCATCGTGGGGCTGATGCATCAACTAGAGGTCGGGCAGATCGAGGCGCGGTAGCTGCAACGAGCAGTCGAAGGCCGCCTCGCCTGCTGGTAACCGTGGACTCGCACAACGTCAGGTCAGCAGATTAACCCAGACGCCGACGTTTAGGCTTGCTCCTGTAGGCCCGATGAACGTCCCGGCGACGGGGGGGACCAACTCTGGAGACCGCGCGACTGCTACGGGGATGTGGCCAGGGCCTGCCTGCGCACCATTGCTGGGGTCGAACCCGCGCCAACCGGCACCCGGAACGTAGACTTCGGCCCACGCATGGGTGGCCCCAAAGTTCAGTGACGACGCAGGAACGTTCAAATAGCCGCTGATGAAGCGTGAGGCGAAACCCAAACAGCGTGCGGCTTCCATGAACAGAAACGCCGAGTCGCGGCACGAGCCCAGGCGCCGGCTCAAGGTGACCTCCGTGGCCTGCACACCCGGTTCTTCGCGCCGCTCATAAGACAAGTCATCATGAATGCGCGCGGCGAGGCGGTGCAGCAGCGCGCACGCCTGGATTCTTTCCCCGGGCTGCCAGAGCGACTGGACCCATGCCGAGAGCCGGCTGCGCTCACCCATCGCCGCAGGGGCCTCCATATAGGGCGCTAGCGCTGCTCGATCTGCGACCCCATAGGCGAAAGGATACTCGATCGATTCGCCGGCAACAGAGTCGACGAATGCAAGCTGATCGCGCTCGACAATCACCTCGCTGATGATCGCGAGCTGATTGGTGGGCGAGTCGAAGGTTGCGATGGCGACTGCGTTGTCCTCTACATCACGATTCCATCGGACGGCCGCCGGAGGCGTGATGTGCAGAGTTGACGATTCGATGCGGAGCTCCGGGCCCTCTCTCGGGCGCAGCAGCAATGCGTGCGGTCCGAGTCGAACGTTGCCAGCGAAATTGTAGTAGGTCCGATGGAGGATCCCGTAGCGCTGCATGCGATCAATATAAGGGGTACGCCTGCTCGATTGCAGCGCCAAGGCACCCCACCGGGCGTTTGGCACTGGGCCGACCGGGATGAGCGGCGATGGCACCCAGCGAGCTAGCACGCGGCGCAGAGAGCGGGGCGGCGAGGCGAGGCTGAGGTACGAAGACAGCCCCCGCGACACGAGCCTCGTCGCTCAGACTGCGGCCTGAGTCTTTGGCGGAGCCGCTCGTTTGGCTCCTAACGGCTCCTGCTTGTCCTTCGCGCCATCAACAACGGACAAGGGCGGTGGCGGTTTTCTCGGCAAGGCGAGCGTGAAAATGCAACCCTTGCCCGGAAGGTCACGGACCTGGAGCTCGCCGCCATTCGCCTTGGCGGCCTTCAGACAGATGGATAGCCCGAGGCCGAGGCCAGTACGGTCCGAACCTCGTTGTTCGAATGGGCGGAACAACTCCTCTGGCTTTCCTGGAGGAAGGCCGCCGCACTCGTCCTCGACCTCGAAGAGAACACGGTCAGCAGTCACGTGCGTGGTCAGCGCGACGTGTCCCTGCTCGGGAGTGAACTTGAACGCGTTCTGAAGCAGGTTCGATATGGCCGCGGCGATGATCTGCCGGTCGCCTTCGATCGTCACAGTTGGGTCCACGGAAGGTATCGAGAAGCGAAGGCTGCGCGCCTGCGCCCAAAGCAACGCGCCGACTTCAACTTCCTCGATGAACTCCGCAACTGAGATGCGTTCGACACGCTCCAACCCGGCATCGAGCCGTACGTCTGCCAGCGAACGATCGATCAGACCGCGTAGGCCCATCAAGCTGCGAGCGTGCACGAGGCTCGTACTACCACCGGCCGCGACCCGGCCATTCTTGATCGCGTCGAACGAAAGCATTGCTGTATTGAGCATATTGCGCAGCTCGTGAGCGAGGATACCGAGGCGCTCCGTTCCCTGCGCGGCGAGGGAGCGCTCACGCTGGCGTGAGTACTCGGTGACGGCCTCCGCGATGGCATCGTCGAGGCAGAGATTGAGCGTCCTGAACTCGTCCCCGGAAATCGGCTCCTTCTGCTCGATTGCTAGCGCGGTAATCGACTGACAGATGTCTCCGTAGTCGTGGACGACCTGCGCAATGGTGAGACCCAAGCGAAGAAGGTCGTGCCCGTGACGCCTCGCGCTCTGGCCAATCTGGCCATGATCGACGGTGACGCTGGACTTGGCGAGGCGCAACGCATCGCCAAGTTGATCCAAGAAGATTGGGATGCCATTGGTGAGCTCGATGTTGCTGGGCTTCGGGCAGGTCCGCTGGGCGACGCGCGCTTTTGCATGGGCGATGATCGCTTCGCGCTGCGTGGTGAGGAAGTCATCGAGCATGCAGCGACCTTGCTCTCGTACACCAGCAAGCGCAAGAGGACCGGGGCCGTGAGGTCGCCGAGATGCCTCACCTGCACGTTCGAGTCCCACTGGACCGTCAGGCTTCGAGCGGGTCAACGCGCTGAGCTCAGGGCAGTTTACAGCCTCGCCTCCCAGCGTCTACCGACCGTCCTCTGGCAACCACGGGCGCCGCTTTTCCCGGCACGAATGATGCGTACTGTGCCCCACGAGGACCGCGCTCCTCACAACAGGCTAGCCGGTCCAATCATTTCTGACCTCCTCCATCATCGCGACCATCCGGCAGTAAGCCCATGTCGAGCGTCCGAGTTCCTCTAGAGGTTCCGTTCTGGACATGGCTCGTATTCGGAGCCGCCATTCTCGTGAGTCTCCTCGTGGACCTCGTTGCGCATCGAGGCGGGCGGAACCTTGGACGCAAGCCGGCAATTGCGTGGAGCATTGCATGGATCTCCGTGGCCATGTTGTTCGCCGGTTGGGTTGGCATTCAATTCGGACATGAAGCTGCAATGGATTTTGGCGCGGCGTATCTCATCGAGAAAAGCCTCAGCGTCGACAACATCTTCCTCTTCCTGGTTCTCTTCGCTCGTCTACGAATTCCTGAAGACGAACAGCATCGAGTGCTTTTCTGGGGAATCATCGGAGCGCTTGCGTCGAGGGCGCTGTTCATAGCGTCCGGAGCCGGGCTGCTTGCCCGCTGGCACGGCGCGATCTACGTGCTCGGCGCGTTCTTGATCTACACTGGAGTCAAGACTGCCAGCGCCCATCCCGCTGACGCGGGAGAAGGGCGGGTGTTGCCTTTCCTCCGGCGTCACTTGCCGTTTACGCCGCGCGTCCACGGTCACCGTTTCTTCGCCATCGAGCACGGACGACGTGTGGCGACCCCTTTGCTGCTGGCCCTCATCACCATCGAGGCAACCGACATTCTTTTCGCTGTCGACTCGGTGCCGGCGGTCTTCGCCATTTCGAAGGAGCCGTTCATCGTGTACAGCTCCAATATCTTTGCCATCTTGGGCCTGCGTGCTCTGTACCTCGTTCTTGCCACCCTTCTGCAGGACCTGAAGTACCTGCACTATGCACTGGCAGCGATTCTCGTCTTCGCGGGAGTGAAGATGCTCGGATCCAAGTTTTTCCAAGTGCCTCAGTTCATCTCGCTCGTTGCCATCATTGCCGTTCTCGCGGGCGCGATCGTACCCAGCGTCATTGCGAGGCGCGCCAAGGCGAGAGCGCTGAACCGCGTGCCGCTTCCTCGAGCGTGAACGAGAAACATCTCCGGGTCGGAGATGCTCCGTTCGCTCTGGCTCCCAATGCGCGCGGCCCGCATTCCAAGCTCTCGCAGCAAGTGTGGCCCTGGATGTCCCCAGCCCCTGCGAGCCCTTGGTCATCGATGCTCACTGATGCAAACCGCGCCAAATCGTCAGAACTGCACTCCGGAAGCGTGCCCGCGGTGCTTCCGCCGATCGAATCGGCGCGCACGGAGACCTTTTGCGGATCAACAGGCAGAAGAAGTGCTATTGTAAGGCTGCGTGGCTTCGCTCAGGGCAGCGGCCGAGCTACTGGCAAGCGACTTCACTCATGTTCTGAAGCGCACGAAAGCCCGGGGCTGAACGCTGACTGGGACCAACGCTCGGCGCCGACCTGACGGTGCGCCGAGCTGAGGGAGCCGACGCGGAGAACGGTGGCCGCGCTTCGAGGCCAGTTTTCCACCCGGGCAGGCATGTCTGACCGCGCAGGAGCGGCAGGAGCTGTGAGCCTCTGCGGCAAAGATGCTCCGATGCTTCAGCAACCGTGTGCATCAGTCACACCGAAAGTCGATGATCTATCATGATGAATACCTCCCCAGAAGAGGACCGCGGGACGC
>DASTRX010000115.1:0-26870 GCA_035760985.1 Polyangiaceae bacterium | reverse complement strand
GCTTCCGCCGCGCCCTTCCCTGCTCGACTCGACGCGACCGCTCGAGCAGGCGGTCTCGCCCCCGGAGTGGCGATATCACCCGAGGCGCCCCGCGCATCTGGCTCGCTCGTATGAGCTGGGTGGCGGGGCGAGCCTGTTCGTGGGTGGGCTCGGCGAGCGCTGGCTGGTCGAGCGCGGGGCGCACAGCGCCGCGCGCCCCGCCAGCACGCTGGCCCCCGAAGGCCTGGTGGGTATGCTGGCCGCGCGCAGCGAGCCATGGGTGTTCGTCGGTGAGAGCGGAACGACCTACGAAGCCGAGTCCCCGCTCGGCGCCTTCGTGTCCAGCAGCTCCCCCCCGTCGAGGCTCGCCCGCGTCAGCAGCGGCGAGCACAACCTGCTCGGCGTCAGCGATACCGGGCGCTTGCTCGCGAGCGAGGACGCGGGCGCGAGCTGGCACGCGGTGGGCCCCGCCGCGGAGCGGTTCAGCGACGTGCTGCTGTGGCCGCCCTACGGGCTCGCGCTGGCCGTGCCGGAGCGGCTCTGGTGGTCCGATAGCGAGGGGCGCAGCTGGGCGCAGCTGGACGCGCCGCCGTTCGGCGCGGCGAGCTTCGATCGAGACGAGGAGGCGGGCCCGGTGTTGCGCGCCGCACTGGGTGCGCGCCGCGTGCGCCTCGAGCCGGGCGCCGGCGCGCCCCGGCTCCTGCCGCTCGGGCGGGAGATCCGCAGCGACGAACCGAGCCTGAGCGCCGCCCCTGTGGCAGGCCCGAGCGCGCGCGCGATCAGCGCAGGCCGTGCCTTCGTGAGCGACGGCTTTTATTTCGAGCTGGAGCTGGGAGTGCGCGCGGAGAGCCTGTCCGGCAGGTTCAGCGGCGCCCTGACGCGCCGCGCTCAACCTGCGCTCTCGGCCTGCGTCGAGGTCGCCGTCGCGGGCTTCCGCAACTGGGTGTACGCAGCCTGCACGCGCGAACGGACCGGCAGCGCGCGCGGCTTCGAGTTCTTTCGCAGCGTCGACGCCGGTGAGAGCTTCGAGCGCGAGCCGTACACGGCGCGCGGCAACCCGGAGCTGGTGCAGCTCGCGGTCGGCGACGAGGGCGCGTTCCTGGCGACGGGGTTCTGCCCGGCTCGAGATGAGCTGGCGGGCTGCCACGCGCGCGGGATCCAGGCGCGGCGCGAGGGTGCCGGCGATGCCGGCGCGGGCGTCGGCCTGGAGCCGGTGGCCGCGCCCGCGCTGGACGACACGGCGCTCGCCCTGACCTTCTCGGCGGACGGCCGCAGCGCCTTTGCGGTCGGGCAGCGCACAAAGAGCGACGCGCTGTTCAGCTTCGTCGCCAGTGACCTCGCGCACGGCTTCTCCGCGCGCGAGATCGCGCGGCTCGACCCCGGCAGCTCCTCGTCTCCACGCCAGGTGAAGAGCCTCACCGCGGCGCGTGACGGCCAGCTGTCGCTGGTGACGAGCCAGAGCTCCGGCCCCGAGCAGCTGGTGATCCTGGACGCGAACGGCCGCACCACTTCGGTCAACTCCGCGCCGCTGGACATCGCCGCGATCGGCGCGTACGGCACGCACGCGCTGGCGATCGGCCCGGAAGAGGTCTGGGAGTCGCTCGATGGCGGGGCACACTGGAACGACATCGGCCGCCTACCTCGCTCGACGTGCGCCCCCTCGCGCAGCCGCTGCAACACGCCGATCTCTTGCCAGCAGGAGGGCTGCAGCGTGGGCGACTCGCTGACCCGGCTCGGCTGGCGCGCGGACGCCAACAGCGCGGCGCTCGCGGTGCTACCTCCCGCGGCGCCGCGCGATCGAGCCGCGCGACGGGCGCTCGGCAGGAGCTTCGCTTGCGAGCTCAGGGACTCGGAGTGGGCCGAGCTGGCGGGGGTGGATCGCCTGCCGGACGCCTCTCAGGCCGCGCTCGGCAAGGCCGCCTGGTTCGCGCTGTCCACGGACGACGCCACTGCCGCCGCCGGGCTCTGGATCGCCGACAGCCCGCGCGCGCGCCCGGAGGGCGCACCCCGCGTGCGCCACTCGGAGCTGCTGCGGGCGAGCGAGCGGGCCGCGGAGAGCGCGTACTTTGCGATCCAGCAGGTGGAGGGCGCGGCCGCGCTGCGCTATCCCCTGCCCGGCAGCTCCGGCGCTCCAGGCACGCACCTCACGCGCGTGGAAGTCGCCTGGGAGAACCTGTTCGAAGGCCGCCGCGGGCGCGCCACCATCGCTGACGCGGGAGCACAGCTGCCCGGGGACTACATCAAATCGCCGGGGCCAGCGCGCCAGGCGCGCGTCGATCTGCTGACCATCTCCGGCAGCGGGATCTACACGCGCCTGCACCGCCAGCCCGAGCACGACCAGATCACCTATTATCTGGATGGCTCTTCCGTGCAGGAGGTGCCGCCGCTCAGCTCCGAGCTGCTCGCCCACAAGGGCACGGCCAGCGAGATGGTGCGCATCGGCCAGGAGAACCTGGTGCTGTTGTTCCTCCCCGGCGCGACCCTGGTGCGCGCCAGGCACCAGAAAGGCCGCTGGGCGTTCGACGCCATGTCCTTTGGTTTCGCCGACCCCGAGCGCTTCCCGTTGCGCCAGAACCGGGAGCTCACCTACGCGCAGGGGCTGCCCACGCTGCACGTGAGCACGCGCTTCGCGGATGGCAGCAGCGACGCCCGACTTTTTCCGCTGCAAGTCGAGGGCGCGGTGCTCGGAGCACCCACCGCCGGCCCCACGCAGGCGCAGCTGCCGGAGAACTCCTTCGGTTGCTCCCAGCACGATCGCCAGACCACGCCGCGCATGATCGTTCCTCAACAACCCGGCACGCGGCATCCCATCCTGGTGCACGACCCGGTCGAGCCGTTGCGCATCTTTCTGAGCGACGCGGCGGTGATGCACGGCGGCCCGGACTCCGCCTGCGCCGTAGCGTTCGACTCCGAGCCGGTGCGCACGCCGCAGTCCGTGCCGGGTGCACGCGAGCGCGTCCTGCTCAGCGCCGACGGCCCGTCCTGGCTCTTTCGCGTGGCACCCGACACCTCCCGGCGCGACACGCGCATCGAATATCGCACCATGCAGTGCAACCTCGACGCCGGCGCCGAGGTGCCGGCAGAGGTATACGAGCTGCCGGGTACCCACAGCGAAGGCTGATCCGGCTGGGGACTCGTCACATGCTGCAGCGACGTCCCGAGATCTCGGCCATCTGCTTGGTCTCGCTGCGCTTCCGGTGCTCGCGTACCAGAGTACGCTCCGCTCCGGTTCTCGCTCGACTCGGCGCATCTGGCTCGAGCTTTCGGGACGCGTGACTTGCTGCAGGCTGCTTGTTGCCCCCCAGTGCGTTCCGTTGCGCGCGGGGCGGCAGCCCCGCGCGCAGCGGGACAAGCTTCAGCGGAAGTTGTCGATGGCCGCGTTCAGCGTGGCGCTCGGGCGCATCGCTTTCGACGTCTTGGCGTCGTCGAAGTGATAGTAACCGCCCAGATCCACCGGCTTACCTTGCGCGGCGAGCAGCTCCTTATCGATCTTCGCTTCGTTGTCCGAGAGCGTCTTGGCCAGCTGTGCGAACTTGCCAGCCAGCTCGCCATCCTCCGTCTGCGCGGCGAGCGCGCGCGCCCAGTACAGCGCCAGGTAGAAGTGGCTGCCGCGGTTGTCGATCTCGCCCACCTTGCGCGCCGGTGACTTGTTGTTCTCCAAGAACAGCCCGATCGCCTGGTCCAGCGCCTTGGCCAGCACCTTGGCCTTGGCGTTGTTGGTCTTGTTGGCCAGGTCCTCGATCGACACCTGCAGCGCCAGGAACTCACCCAGCGAATCCCAGCGCAGGTAGTTCTCCTTCTGCAGCTGCTGCACGTGCTTCGGCGCCGAGCCGCCCGCGCCCGTCTCGTACAGGCCGCCGCCGGCCAGCAGCGGCACGATCGACAGCATCTTGGCGCTGGTGCCCAGCTCCAGGATCGGGAACAGATCCGTCAGGTAGTCGCGCAGCACGTTGCCCGTCACCGAGATCGTGTCCTTGCCGGCGCGCATGCGCTCCAGCGTGTAGCGCATCGCGTTCACCGGGGACTGGATCGGAAGCTCCAGACCCTTGGTGTCGTGCTCGGGCAGGTACGCCTTGACCTTGCTGATCAGGTTCGCGTCATGCGCTCGCTGCTCGTCGAGCCAGAACACCGCCGGGGCGCCCGTGGCCCGCGCGCGGCTGACCGCGAGCTTGACCCAGTCGCGGATCGCGACGTCCTTGGTCTGGCACATGCGCCAGATGTCCCCGGCCTCCACCGGGTGCTCCAGCAGCGTCTTGCCGGCGGCGTCCACCACGCGCACCGTGCCAGTCTGCGGGATCTTGAAGGTCTTGTCGTGCGAGCCGTACTCCTCCGCGGCCTGCGCCATCAAGCCCACGTTGGGCGTGCTGCCCATCGTGGCGGGGTCGAAGGCGCCGTGCTCTTTGCAGTGTTCGATCGTGGCCTGGTAGATGCCGGCGTACGAGCGATCCGGGATCAGCGCCTTGGTGTCGTAGAGCTTGCCGTCTCGGCCGTACATCTTGCCCGAGGAGCGGATCGCCGCCGGCATCGAGGCGTCGATGATCACGTCGCTCGGCACATGCAGGTTGGTGATGCCGCGATCGGAGTCGACCATGGCCAGCTGCGGGCGCTGGGCATACACGGCCTGGATGTCGGCCTCGATCGCCTCGCGCTCGGCGGCAGGCAAGCTCTGCAGCTTGACGTACACGTCGCCGATGCCGTTGTTCGGATCCACGCCCAGCTTCTGGAAGGTGGCGGCGTGCTTGTCGAACACGTCCTTGTAGAACACCGACACCGCGTGACCGAAGATGATCGGGTCGGAGACCTTCATCATGGTCGCCTTGAGGTGCACCGAGAGCAGTACGCCGCTCTTCTTGGCGTCCTCGATCTGCTCGGCGAAGAACTCGCGCAGCGCTTGGGCGCTCATCACCGAGGCGTCGATCACCTCGCCCGCCTGCACGGTCGTCTTCGGCTTGAGCACGGTCACGTTACCGTCGGCGGCCACCAGCTCGATGCGCAGATCGCCCGCGCCTTGCACCACGACCGAGCGCTCGCTGCCGAAGAAGTCACCCCGGCTCATGTGCGCCACATGTGACTTCGAGTCGCGCGACCAGGCGCCCATCGAGTGCGGGTGCTTCTTGGCGTACGCCTTCACCGCCGGCGAGGCGCGCCGGTCCGAGTTGCCCTCGCGCAGCACGGGGTTCACGGCGCTGCCCAGCACCCTGCCGTAGCGCGCGCGGATCGCCTTCTCGGCGTCCGTCTTCGGCTCGTCCGGGAAGTTCGGGACCGCGTAGCCCTGCTCCTGCAGCTCCTTGATGGTGGCCTTCAGCTGCGGGATGGACGCGCTGATGTTCGGCAACTTGATGATGTTGGCGCGCGGGGTCTTCGCCAGCTCGCCCAGCTCCGCCAGGTGGTCCGCGACGCGCTGGTCCTCGCGCAGCTGCTCCGGAAAGTTCGCGAGCACGCGGCCCGCCAGCGAGATGTCGCGCGTCTCCACGCGCACGCCTGCGGCCCGCGTGAACGCCTCGACGATGGGCAGCAGAGAGTAAGTGGCGAGCGCAGGCGCCTCGTCGGTCTTCGTGTAAATGATGGTCGAATCTTGTGTTGCCACGGCGTCCTCGATGCAGGATCAACTGGAGATCAGCTGGGGGGATCAGCTGGGGGGATCAGCTGGGGGGAAATGAATTGCGGGGCCGGGATTGTACGTGCTCCGGCGCGACGATCCCAAGCGCTAAGCGCACGCCACCGTTTCCTTTCGAGTCTGGCTGAGCCAGAGCGCGTACCGGCGGAAACAGAGCGCGGAAACACAGCGGACGCAGCGGCGGCGCTGCCTGCCCCGAGGGCGTCAGCGACCGCCGTCGGCGCTCGGCAATCCTGGGATCGTGTCGCTCCAGGGCAGCCGCGAGCGCGTCCAGTTCTGGAGCTTCGGCGCCAGCTGGGCGCGCTGATCCACCGTGCCGACGCGCAGGCTGTACACCCGCGGCTCCGCTCCGGGCGATACCGCATACAGCTGGCTGCCGCAGCGCTCGCAGAACGCCTGCTCGCGCAGGCGGCCGCTGTCGGCGGTCTTGGTGTAGACGCGGGGCGCGCCGGTCAGCAACCGGAAGCTGCCGAGCACCGTGGGCACGGTCACGCGGAAGGCCGTGCCCGAAAGCTTCTGGCAGTCGTTGCAGTGGCACACCCCGACTCTGCCGGGGTCGATCTCGGCTTCGTAGCGGATGGCTCCGCAATGACATCCACCGCTGACGTGCATGCGCCCCCTCCCGTCCTTCGGGCTCAGCCGCTCCTCAGCGCCACTCCTCAGCGACACTCCTCAGCGCCACTCCTCAGCGACACTCCTCAACGACCCAGCTCGGCGCCAGGAAAGAAGTACGCCGTCTCGCGCAGGCCGTTCTCTGCCGAGTCCGAGCCGTGCACCGCGTTGCTGGTGAGGTCGACGCCGAACTGCTTGCGCAGCGTGCCCTCGTCCGCCTTGCGCGGATCGGTCGCGCCGATCACCTTGCGCCAGTGCGCCACCGCGTCCTTGCGGCGCAGCGCGGCCAGCAGTACGGGGCCGCTGGTCATGTAGTCGCACAGCTCACCAAAGAACGGCCGCTCGCGGTGCACCGCGTAGAAGCCCTCGGCTTCCTTGCGGCTCAGCTGTGCCATGCGCAGCGCATGGATCTCGAACTGCTCGTCGATGATGCGCTGGAGGATCTTCGCCTGATGCTTGTTGCCGACCGCATCGGGCTTCACGATGCACAGCGTCCACTCGGTCGTATCGTTCGACATGTCTCCCCCCTCAGCCCTTCAGCATGCTCTGCAAGGTCTTGCCCATCTCCGCCGGCGTGGGCGCGACGCGGATGCCCGCCGCTTCCATGGCCGCGATCTTTTCCTTCGCGGTGCCCTTGCCGCCCGAGATGATCGCGCCGGCGTGCCCCATGCGCTTGCCCGGCGGAGCCGTCCTGCCGGCGATGAAGCCGGCTACCGGCTTCTTCATGTTCTTCTTGATCCAATCGGCTGCGCGCTCTTCGCCCGAGCCGCCGATCTCACCGATCATCATCACGCCCTCGGTCTGAGGGTCGTCGTTGAACAGCTTCAGCACATCGACGAAGTCCATGCCTGCGACCGGGTCGCCGCCGATGCCGACGCAGGTCGACTGCCCCATGCCGAGCGCGGTGAGCTGACCCACGGCCTCGTAGGTGAGCGTACCGGAGCGCGAGACCACACCGAACTTGCCTGGCTTGTGGATGTGGCCGGGCATGATGCCGAGCTTGCACTGGCCGGGGGTGATCACGCCGGGGCAGTTGGGGCCCAGCAGCGTCGCCGAGCGGCCCGCGAGGGCGCGGCGCACGCGGATCATGTCGGTGACCGGGATGTGCTCGGTGATGCACACGATCAGGCGGCAGCCGGCGTCGAGCGCCTCCAGGATCGAATCGGCTGCGCCGAGCGCGGGCACGAAGATGATCGAGGTGTTGGCTTCCGTCTTCTTCACCGCCTCGGCGACCGTGTCGAACACGGGCACGTTGACGGCCGCATCCTTCGGGCCCTTGGCTTCGAACTGCTCACCACCGCGGAAGGGCGTGACGCCGGCCACGACCTGCGTGCCGTACGCGATGCACTGCCGGGCGTGAAAGGAGCCGGCTCCGCCCGTGATCCCCTGGACCACGACCCTCGTACTGTTGTCGACTAGAATGCTCATGGTTCGTTCCCGGGACCTGGGGCTACTTGGAGATTGCGGCGACGATCTTCTGCGCGCCGTCCGCCATGTTGTCGGCGGACTGCACGGCGAGGCCGCTCTCCGCCAGAATCCGCTTGCCGAGCTCGACGTTGGTGCCTTCGAGGCGCACGACCAGCGGCACCTTGAGCCCGACTTCCTTGGTCGCCGCCACCACGCCGCTGGCGATCACGTCGCACTTGGCGATGCCGGCGAAGATGTTGACGAAGATGCCCTTCACCTTGGGGCTGCGCAGGATCATGCGGAAGGCCTGCGTCACCTGCTCCTGGGTGGCGCTGCCGCCCACGTCGAGGAAGTTGGCGGGCGTGCCGCCGTAGTGGCCGATGATGTCCATCGTGGCCATGGCCAGGCCCGCTCCGTTCACCAGGCAGCCGATGTTGCCGTCGAGCGACACGTAGCTGAGCCCCGCCGCCTGCGCCTCCAGCTCGACTGGATCCTCTTCATCCGTGTCCAGCAGCTCCGCCCACTCCTTGTGGCGCGGCTCGGCGTTGTCGTCGAAGTTGATCTTCGCGTCGAGCGCGACGATCTCGCCCTTGCTCGTGACGATCAGCGGGTTGATCTCGCACAGCGAGCAGTCTTCCTTTTCGAACAGCCGCGCCAGCGCCGAGACCACCTTCACGAACTGGTTGGTGGTGGCCTTCGGGTCCGGGCTGCCCTCGCCCACGCGCAGGGCAAAGGCGAGCTTGCGCGCCTGGTAGCCCGCGAGCCCGTGCAACGGGTCGACGTACTCGGTGACGATCTTCTCGGGCGTGTGCGCGGCCACCTCTTCGATGTCCATGCCGCCCTCGGTGGAGGCCATCACCGCGATCCGCCGCGTCTCGCGGTCGACCACCAGGGCCAGGTACAGCTCGCGTTTGATGTCGAGCCCCTGCTCGACGTACAGGCGCCGCACCGTCTGGCCCTCGGGGCCCGTCTGATGCGTGACCAGCGGCTTGCCGAACATCTTCTCGGCGGCAGCGCGCGCGGCGGCAGGCCCCCCTTTGACCACCGCCACGCCGCCCGCCTTGCCCCGGCCGCCCGCGTGGATCTGCGCCTTGACGACCACCACCGGGATCTTGGTCTCTTCGATCAGCTTCTCGGCGGCGCCCGCTACGTCGTCCAACCGAAAGACGGGGATGCCCTTGGGCACGGCGATGCCGTATTTGGCGAACAACGCCTTGCCTTGATACTCGTGAATCTTCATCTCACGCTCTCTTGGTTGGAATACAGGCTGGGTAGGGGCTGGGGTTCACAGGCGAACGCCGCTCAGGCGACGCCCTTCACGACCTCGACGACCTTGCGCACGCTGTTGGCGCTCTTCTCGAGAGCCGCCTTTTCGTCCGCGCTGAGGCTGATGTCCACGATCTTCTCGATGCCGCCGGCGCCGACGACGACGGGAACGCCCAGGTATAGATCCTTGTAGCCGTACTGTCCGTCGAGCAGGGCCGCACAGGCGAGCAGCCGCTTCTGATCGTTCAGATAGGCCTCCGCCATGGCGATCGCGCCAGCCGCGGGCGCGTAGTAGGCGCTGGTGCCCATCAGCTGCACGATCTCGCCGCCGCCGGCGCGGGTGCGGGCCACGATCGCGTCCAGCTTGTCCTTCGCGATCAGGCGGTCCACCGGCACGCCGTTGATCGTGGTCGCGCTGGCGATCGGCACCATGTCGTCACCGTGGCCGCCGAGCACCAGGGCGCGCACGTCCTTGACGCTGACCCCGGCTTCGCGCGCCAGGAACAGCTGATAGCGGGCGCTGTCGAGCGCGCCGGCCATGCCCGCCACCTTGGCGGAGGGGAAGCCGGTGCGGCGCTGGAACTCGTACACCATCGCGTCCAGCGGGTTGCTGACCACGATGCAGAAGGCGTTGGGGCAATGCTTCTTGGCGTTGTCCGCCACGTTGCGGATGATCGGCACGTTGACCGCCACCAGGTCATCGCGCGACTGCCCGGGCTTGCGCGGGATGCCCGCGGTGATGATCAGCACGTCGGCGCCGGCACAGTCGGACCAGTTGGCGGAGCCGATCACACGGGAGTCGCTGCCGGAGAGCGCGCTCGCCTGTTCCAGATCGAGCGCCTTGCCCTTCGCGAACCCCTCCTTCTGGGGGATGTCGAACAGCACCACGTCGCCCAGCTGCTTGCTGACGAGCATGTTCGCCAGCTCACCGCCGATGTTCCCCGAGCCGATCAAGGCAATCTTCTTGCGTGCCATATTTGCTACCCGTTTCTTCCTTACAATTCACCAGAGTGAGATCACGGTGCCGGCCCAGCCCGAGCGGCTTGACGCATAGCGACGTCGCGCCAGGGGTCGTCGGCCACCCGCGCAGTACCGCATGCCGCCGCCGAGGGCAACGGGCGAGTGCGTCAGCGAAAGGCCCGATTGCTTTCGAAAATCCGCGCGTGCGGCGGGACCTCCTGGGGACGCGCGGGGCACCTGCCGTACAGTGCTCGGCCGGTGCCGCCCGGATCCCCAGCCGAGCCCCTCAGAAATTCGCAAGGGCGGTGAAGAAAAAGGGCCCCAACTTCAGGCCGGATGCTATACAGCCGCCCCCCTTCCTTTCGAGGAACCAGAGGAATCTCATGCCCAAGATGAAGACGAACCGAGCCGCCGCCAAGCGTTTCAAGCTGACGGGCTCGGGGAAGGTGCGCCGCCCCAAGTGCGGTGGACAGCACGGGATGATCGGCAAGCCGCGCAAGCGCCGCCGTCGCCTGCGTGACAACGGGCTCGTCGCCAAGGCGTTCGAGCATCGCATCAAGCTGCTGCTGCCCGGCTGCTGAAGCGCCTGCCGTTCCATTTGGCCTATTATTGATTGAGGATCGTTGAAGCATGTCCCGTGTAAAGAGAGGCCCCTACCCCCGCCGGCGCCATAACCGCGTCTTCAAGCAGACCGAGGGCTTCGTCGGCAGCCGCCGCAATCGTTTCCGTGAGGCCGTGAAGTGCCTCATGCGCTCCTGGGAGTACTCCTTCGTCGGCCGCAAGGACCGCAAGGGTGACTTCCGCGCGCTGTGGATCGCCCGCATCAACGCGGCCTGCCGCGAGCAGGGCACCACGTATTCGAAGTTCATGTTCGCGCTCAAGGAGTCGGGCATCGATCTGGACCGCAAGGTCCTGGCCGATCTCGCCGTGCACGACGCAGCCGGCTTCAGCAAGCTCGTCGCTCTGTCCTTGCCCGGCGCTGGCGGGGGCGCAAAGGCCGCCTGAACAACCTCTGACGAATCTTTTCGGTTTGGGGCCGGGCCTGCGCTCAGCCCCAGCGTCCGAAACCTCGGGGCGCGTTTCGACTCTGTTCGAACGCGCCCTTCAGCGTTTTGTCTGCCCGTCCGCCGGCGGCAACCCCGCCCGCCCCCGCGGCACGCGGCTCAAATCGCGATAGCGCTCGAATAGCTCGTTCTGGCGCGAGCGCGTCGACACCGAGCGGCCGCGGATCACGACCTCCTGTGCCCAGGTCCCGAGCTCGAAGGGATCGCCGGTCCAGACGCTGAAGTTGGCGAGCTTGCCGGGCGCGAGCAGCCCGTATTCGTTGCCCATGCCGAAGGCGCGGGCGGGCTCGAAGGCGAGCGCGCGCAGAGCGCTGCTGCGGCTCGCGCCGGAAGCGACGGCGATGCCGGCCAGCTGCCGCAGGTTGTGCACGCTGTACGGGTCGAAGCTGCTGAAGATCAGCGGCACGCCCGCGCTCGCGAGCAACGCGGCGTTCTCGCGCCGCGAGTTCAGCGCCGAGAAGCTCGTGGGTAGATTGTCGGAAGGGTCGATGACCACCGGCACGCGCGCGGCCGCCAGCTGAGGCGCGACCGTCCACGCCTCTTCGGCCCCCGACAGGATCAGACGCAGCTGGTAGCTCTCGCCCAGCTCCAGCAGCCGCAGCAGGTCCGCGGCGCGCGCCACGCGCACGACCAACGGCAGATTGCCGCCCAGCACCTGGGACAGGCGCCGCAGGTCGAGCGGCGACAGGCCCAGCTCGCGAGTCTGGCCTTGATCGAAGGCCTGCGGGGAGCGCGCGTACAGCCGCGCGCTCTCCAGCGCGTTGCGCAGCCGTGAGAGCGCCAGGGGCCGGCTGTTGTCGCGCAACTCGAACAGGTTGGCGTGCAGCGCCAGGTCCTCGCGCACCAGCGCGCGGCCCGGGAAATGATCGATCAGCTCCACCCAGGCGCTGGTGCCCGAGACCAGGCCGCCGCGCGGGGTGGCGACGGCGTTGGTGACGCCCTCGCGGCGCGCGACGCCGATCAGGCTAGAGAGCGGGTTGTAGGCGTCGGCGGCCGAGTACGCGGCGTGGATCGGCTCGCCGTGCTCGTCGGCGCGCGGCTCGGCGTCGAGCGTCGAGCGCTCCAGCTCGATCTCCAGCAGCCCGAGCGCCGTCTCCACCGCCACCCAGCCCGGCGTGAGGATGAAGCCGTGCGCTTGCATCACCTGCGCTCCGCTCGGCACGGACGCGCCCTGAGCCAGCGCGCTGATGCGCTCGCCGTTGGTGACGAGCGTGGCGTCATCGATGATCTGACCGTCTCCCAGCCAGATCGTCGCGCCCACCCAGGCGCGCGCGGGCTCCGCAGCGCGAGCCGCGCCGCAGCTGCCCGCCACACTCGCGCAGGCCAGCGAGGCTCCGCCCCGCAGGAAGTCGCGGCGCCTCACGGCGCGGCCTCCGTTGCACCGGGCCTGGCGGGCTCGGGCTTCCGCTCTTGCGGCTGGCCCAGCTCCGCGCCCTGCCCCAGCTCGAAATCCGTCGCGCGCTGCGCGCCTCGCTCGTACACGGGCAAGCCGTCGATGAACACCTCGGAGACGCGCGAGTAGACGGAGAGCGGATCGCCGGACCACACCACGATGTCCGCCATCTTGCCCGGCTCGAGGCTGCCGGTCTGCTGCTCGATGCCGAGCGTCCAGGCGGCGTTGGAGGTGATCCAGGACAGGGCCACGTTGCGATCGATCTGCACGCCCGCGCGGCGCGCGGCGTTCAGGCTCTTGGCCGCCTCCTGGTTGAGGCGCTGCACCAGGCTGGCGCTGTCGGAGTGCAGCGCGGCGTGCACGCCGGCCTCGGAGAGCAGGCCCAGATTCTCGCGGATCGTGTCGTACGCCTCCAGCTTGAAGCCCCACCAGTCCGACCAGGTCGACACGCCCACGCCGCGCGCGGCGAGCACGTCGCGGATCTTGTACGCCTCCACCGCGTGGTGGAAGGCCCGCACGCGAAAGCCGAACTCGCGCGCCAGCTCCAGCATGCCGAGCATCTCGTCAGCGCGGTAGCAATGCATCTGCACCAGCACGCGCCCCGAAAGGGCGCCCAGCAGCGTCTCCAGCCCGAAGTCCCGCGGCGGCATCAGCGGCGCGGGCTGGGGCGGCTTGTCGTGCGAGCGCTGCTCGCGCTGCCAGGTCTGTTGCCGGGCTTGCCAGTCGGAGAACTTGGCGCCGTACTCCAGGGCTGCCTGAAAAACCTCGCGGTAGCCCGCCAGGTTGCCCATGCGCGTCGAGGGAGCTTGCTTGCGCTCACCGTAGACGCGCTTCGGGTTCTCCCCGCACGCCAGCTTCAGCACCGGCGGCGCGCCCGGGAACTTCATGTCCTCGATGCTACGACCGGGAATCAGCTTGATCGCGACGCCCTGGCCGCCGATCAGGTTGGCCGAGCCCGGCAGGATCAGCGCCGTGGTCACGCCCGCCGCGAGCGCGCGGGGCAGCGCCGGATCCTGCGGCCAGAAGCCGTCGGCGGCGCGCACGTTCGCGGTCACGGGGCGCGTGGCTTCGTTGCCGTCGTCGTTGCCCGTGAGCCCCGGCACTCCGAACAAGCCCAGGTGGCTGTGCGTGTCGATCAAGCCCGGCGTCACGTACGAGCCGTGCACGTCGATCTGCCGCGCGCCCGCGGGCACCTTCACGCTCGAGCGCGGGCCCACGGCGTCGATCCTGCCGTCCTCGAACAGCACCACTCCGTCGGGGATCTCGCTGCCCGCGCCCGTCATCAGCGTGGCCCCGACCAGCGCGATCTGCGGCGACTCGACGTCGCTCACCACCGCCGGCTGCGACTCCCAGGGCAGAGCTGGCGGGCTCGGCAGCGGCCCTCGATGGATGCCTGCGGCACACCCGAGCGCGACGCTGCAGCACACCCCAAACGCCCCCCAGCGGGGCCGACATCGCATGCTCAGAACCATGGCACGCCGGAAGGCGTCCTCCAAGTAGCGGCAGCAGCGACTCTCCGCTGAAGCCCTCGGCGAAGCTGGCGCAAGCCTCTTCGTTGGCTAGACTGGGCCTATCATGGCTCGCTCCCCGCTCTGGCTGTGCGCGCTGGTCGCGGCGGCACTCGCGGGCTCGCCGCACGCGAGCTCGGCGCGCGAGATCCGCCGGGAGCTCCCGGATCGCGAGCGCAACAACAGCGAGCTGCCCGAGAAATACCGCAAATCTCCCTATGCGATGATGTCGCTCAGCGTCGGCCTGCCCAACGCGGGCTGGCAGCTGCGAGCCAGAAAGCTGCGTTCGAGCGCGCAGCTCTGGGTCCAGGATAAGAGCGTTCCCTACACCTACGGTCATCCGTCCCTGGTGTTGATGCTCTATCGCACGGCCAAGCAGATCGCCAAGCAGAGCCCCGGCTCGCGGCTGCTGGTCGGCGATCTGTCGCGCGAGTTCGGCGGGCCCCTCTCCGGGCACAAGTCACACCAGAGCGGCCGCGACGCGGACGTCGGCTTCTTCGTGCTCGATGCCAAGGGGCGCCCGCAGAACTCGCGCCGGCTGCTCGCTTTTGACGCCGCCGGCAGGGCCAGGGACGGCAGCGGCCTGCGCTTCGACGACTACCGCAACTGGCTCCTGGTGCAGCTCTGGCTGAAGGACGAGCGCGCCTCGCTGGAGCATGTATTCGTGGCCAGCCACCTGCGCAAGCGCCTGCTGGACTTTGCGCGCGCGCGGCCGGCCTTCCGCCGCTACGTGGAGGACGCCGCGCAGTTCCTGCATCAGCCCACCAAGGGCTTGCCGCACGACGACCACTTTCACGTGCGCATCGCCTGCCCCGAAAGCCAGCAAGAACTCTGTTCGCCCCGCGTCGCCAAGCGCTAGACTGCCGGCGATGAAACTGGCGCGGCTCGACGGGGGGCCGGAAATTTTTTTCTCGCTGCAGGGCGAAGGCAAGAACCAGGGAGCGCCCAGCGTCTTCGTGCGCACCAGCCGCTGCAACCTGTACTGCTTCTGGTGTGACACGCCCTACACCTGGAACTGGCAGGGTTCCGGCTTCGCGCACGCCGATGGGCGCGAGTACCAGCGCGAGCGCGAGACCATCGAGCTGGAGCTGAGCGAGGTGGTGGCCAGCGTGCGGCGCTTCGAGTGCCGGCGCGTGGTGCTGACCGGCGGCGAACCGCTGCTGCAAGCCAGCGAGTGCGCGGCGCTCGCGGGCGCGTTGCGCACCCTGGACAGCAGCTACCAGATCGAGATCGAGACCAACGGCACGATCGCTCCGCCGGCGGAGCTGGACGCGGTCGTCGACCAGTACACGGTCTCTCCCAAGCTGGAGCACTCGCGGGTCGAGCGTTCGCTCCGGCTGCGGCCGGCAGCGCTGCAGGCCTTCGCGCAGAACCCCAAGAGCGTGTTCAAGTTCGTGGTCGGCGAGGGCGATGACACGCGGCAGGTGCGCGAGCTGGCCGCCGCTCACGGCATCGAGGCGGATCGCATCTATCTCATGCCGATCGGCACGACCCCGGCCGAGCTCGGCGCGCGCCGGCCGGCGGTCGCGCAGGCGTGCCTGCAGCACGGATATCGCTTCTCCGATCGCCTGCACATCCACCTGTATGGCAACCGGCCTGGAGTTTGAGCTGATGCAGAGCGCGCAGGGTTCCGTGAGCGCGGCGGCGATCCCGCCGGAGGTGCGGGCCGCGTACGGCCTCGGCTCGGGCGGCTCCAGCGGCGAGGTCGTGCACCTGCCGAGCCTGATCAACCGCACCTATCTGGTGCGCGGGGATCTGGGAGACGGCCCTCGCCAGCTGGTGTTGCAGCGCCTGCACCACGTGTTCGCGGCCGACGTGCACCTGGACATCGAGGCCGTGACCCGGCACCTGGAGCAGCGCCAGATCGAGACGCCGCGCCTGCTGCGCAACCGGGCCGGCGCGCTCTGGACGGTGGAGGAGCCGGCGCTGGAAGAGAGCGCGGCGCAGGGGGCAGCGCCCGGGGTCTGGCGCGCCATCACCTACATCGAGGGCGTGACCATCCACCGCTCCAGCGATCCCATCCAGCTGGCCAGCGCCGCGGAGCTGCTGGGGCGCTTTCACGGTGCCCTGTTCGATCTCCAGCACGAGTTCGTGCACCTGCGGCCGCTGCACGACACCGCGCAGCACCTGCACAAGCTGCGCTCCGCCCTGGCCTCGGAGCGAGGCCGGAGCGACGCCGAGGCGCGCGAGCTGGGCGAAGCCATCCTGGAGCAGGCGCGCGAGCTCCGCCTCGATTTCGGCGAGTTCCCCCGGCGCGTGTTGCACGGTGATCCCAAGCTCTCCAACTTGCTGTTCCAGCCGGGTGATCCGCTGCGCGCGCGCTGCATGATCGATCTCGATACGCTGGGGCGCGGCTTCCTGGCGTACGAGCTGGGCGACGCGCTGCGCTCCTGGACCAACCGCGCCGGCGAGGATCAGCTGGAGGCGGATCTGGACCCCGAAGCAGTGCGCGCGGTGCTCGCCGGATATGCGCGCGCCTGCCCCGCCGAGCTGCCCTCGCCCGAGATCGGCTCGGCCATCGACGGCCTGGAGACGGTGTCGCTGGAGCTCGCCAGCCGCTTCGCCGCCGACGCAATCCTGGACAGCTACTTCGGCTGGGACGCGACCCGCTTCCCGTCGCGGCGGGTCCACAATCTGGTGCGAGCGCGGGGGCAGTTCTCCCTTGCGCGCCAGGTCCGCGAACGCGGCTCCGAGCTGCGCGAGATCGCCGCTCAGGCCCTGGCAGCTCGCGGGATTTAACCCAAAAATCCGGTCGCGTCAGCGCGGAGCGAGAAGTAGTCTCGACCCGTGCCCAAGATCGAGTTTTTGGCGTCACTTGCCGGCAGCGCCAAGCAGGCCGACGCACCCGACGGGGGTGTGCTGCTGGAGATCTGCGACGATGCTCTGGCGCCCATCCCGTTCTCTTGCCGTTCGGCGAGCTGCGCCACCTGTCACATCGAGGTGCTGGAGGGTGGGGAGCTGCTCGAGCCGCCCGAGGACGCCGAGCAGGACCTGCTGGATATCATCGGTGGTCCCCCCAACAGCCGCCTGGCGTGCCAGGCGATCGTCAAGCCGGGGCCCGGTCTGATCCGGCTGCGCTCGCTCGACGGAGGCTGAGCGCGCTCGCGCGAGGGGGGATCGCTGCGGGCAGCAGCGCCCCGCGAACGGGCTTGGCTCAGTCGCCGCGCGTGACGCCGGTGCAAGCGCAGCTGAAGCGCCGCTCATCGCCCAGGCGCATCAGCGTGAGCGAACGCCCCCAGGCGCAGCCCGTGTCCAGCGGGAAGACGTTGGGCACCTCCGCGCGCCCCTGCAGCGCAGCCCAGTGCCCAAAGATCACGCGCTCCTGCCGGGTCTTGCGGGCGGGGTGGGCAAACCACGGCAGAAAGCCCGGCGGGCTGCCCGCCGCAGGCCCTTTGTAGCTCGACTCCAGCCGCCCTTCCGCGCTGCAGACCCGCATGCGCGTGAAGTAGGCCACGATCACCCGCGCGCGCTGCGCGGGGGACAGCTCTTCGTGGAACAGCTCCGGGTCGGCCTCGGCAGGCCCCAGGATCGCTCCCAGTCGGGCGGGCTTCAGCCATGGCTCCGCCTCGCGCGCCATTGCGCTCGCCTGCGCAAGGTCCCACTGAGGCGGAATGCCGGCGTGCACCATGCAGTAGCCGAGCTCGCGATCGACATGCAGCAGCGGCTGATCGGAGAGCCAGGTCAGCAGCTCGTCGCGATCCGGCGCTGCCAGCACCGGATCGAGCGTGTCGCTCGCGCGCAGGCGGCGGACACCGGCCGCCACGCCCAGCAGATGCAGCTCATGATTGCCGAGCACCAGGCGCGCGGAGCTCCCCAGCGAGCGCACGAAGCGCAGCACCTCCAGCGAGCCGGGCCCCCGGTTCACGAGGTCGCCCACCAACCAGAGCTGATCCCGCCCAGCCGCGAAATCGACCTGCTTCAGCACGCAGCTCAAGGCCTCGTGGCAGCCTTGAACGTCACCGACCGCATACACCGTCATCGTCGAGTCTCGCGACCGGCAGTGCTTTCGGGGAGCACGCAATTCAGTGCCGGCGAGCACTCTGTTAGCATCGCGGGATGTTCCGGGCGAGGCTTCCGGCGGCTTCCTCCATGGCCGGGATCGCGCTCGTATGGGCTGGCCTGGCGATCGCTTGCACCAGCCACGATCTGGCCATCTCGCGCGCCCTGGTGCGGCCCGACTGCGCCTGGGCCGCGTTCGGCCAGCGCTTCGGTGAGCTGCCCGGGGTGACCGCGTTCGCGCTCGCCGCCTTCGCGCTGTACGCCGAACCCGCGGCGCCGCTGCCGCGCTCGCGCCCGCTGCGCGAGCTCCCCTGGCTGCTCTGTTCGATCGCCCTGGGTGTGGCGCTGGCGCTGATCGCTTACCGGCTCTCGGGCGAGCGGCTGAGGCCGCTCGGCTGGGGGTGCACGCTGATGGCCTGCGCGGCCACCACCCGCATCTGGCGCCGCTCGCTGGCGGAAGGCCGCACGCTGTCCCCGCGCGCGCGCCGAGCTTGCAGCTGGACGGTGCGCTTGACCATCAGCGTCTGGCTCATCGTCTCGCTCATGAAGCTGGCCTGGGGCCGCGTTCGATTCCGGGACCTGAGCCCGCTCGCGAGCGAGTACACGCCCTGGTACTCGCCCCAGGGTTGGACCGGTCACGTCTCGTTCCCCTCGGGCCACGCGGCGGTGGGCTGGTTGCTGCTCCCGGCGTTGCTGCTCTGGCCTCCGGGATCACGCGGCTACCGCTGGATGTTCGCGGCGAGCCTCGCCTGGGGAACCTTCGTCGCCGCCAGCCGCGTCGTGATCGGCGCGCACTACGCCTCCGACGTGCTCTTCTCGAGCGCGCTGGCCTTCGCCCTGATGGCGCTGGCTCCCTGGCAAGCGGCGCGCGCGGCCGAGGCGCCCTCGCCGCGCGAGCCACAGGGGGCTCAGCGCGCGCCGGTCCCCGCCCCCGGGCTGCCCGACGACGGCAAGTAGGCCTCGCCTCGCGGCGCCGGCAGCTGCACCAACATGTCTGCCAGGGCCTTCAAGCGCGCGAGCTTGGCCGGATCGGCGTCCAGCTCCTGAACCGCGCGCTCCAGCTCCGCGGGGTTCGCCGCGTGCCGCTGGATCTCGGCGGCCCGCGCCAGCGCCTCTTTCAGCTCCGGCGTCTGCACGAGCTCGGCGAGCGGGTCGCCCGGCTGTTGCACGGAAGGTTGCTGCGGAGCCTCCGCCGCGCGCGCTGGCACCGGCTGGGACACACGAGGCTGCGCGCTGCCGGGCGCGCCCACCGTGGCGGCGGGCAGCCGCTCGCGGAGCGTGCGCGCCTCCGCGGGTGGGGCTTGCTCCGCTTCCGCTCGCCCGGAGGCCGCGTTTGCGGCGACGGCTCGTGGCGCCTCCCGCCCTGGCGACACTTCTCCCTCCGCGGACGAGTAGTGCCAGAACAGCGGGTACACCACAGCCACCCCCAACGCTCCCCTCATGATGTGGCGCATCGAGTATTGTACCTCGTTGCGCAACTCACGCGAGCCACCCCGGCCCAGAAGCCAGTAGTCGCCCGACGCGGCCAGCTTTCCCCCAGCTCTCCAACAGCTGGTAGTCCCCTGATCCGCCCCCGGCAGGTTCGAGTTATTCAGCTGACGTTCAGCCAACGTCAGTGCTGAATGGTTTGCGCCCGGCGGCCCGCGCGCGCGGGATGGTCCTGCGACTCGCCTGGCACCGGGCGCAAGATTCGGACGGGAATCCGGTCAGCGGTGCGAATCAGCGACGGCCGCGGCCGCCGCCACCCCCACGAGGGGGACCGGACGGACGCCCACTGCCACCGCCCTCGAAGCGCCGCCCGCCGCCGCCTCCGCCACCACCGCCGCCGGTGGGACGACGCTCGCGCGCGACGTTCACGGTGATGGACCTGCCATCCAACGTGGAGCCATTCAGCGACTCGATGGCCCGTTCCGCTTCCTCGGCTGAGCCATACTCGACGAACCCAAAACCGCGGGACTGGCCCGTAGCGCGATCGATGACGACACTCGCCGAGACGACCTCACCGAATTCGGCGAAGGCCTCCTGCAGCTGCTGGTCCATCGTCGAATACGCTAAATTGCCCACATACAGCCGGTTTCCCATTCTCTTCTATCTCGATTGCGTGGCACCGTATCCGCTCTGCTTCGAACCCGGCCTCGGTGCCCTGAGCCACAATCCGAATGCCCCCATACATTGGAAGCAGCCAGCCAGCAAAACACGCAGTCGAGCGAGCCTGAGCTCTCACTGACCTTGCTTTCTCTGGACTTCTTCTATGAGTCTCTTTTTATGAGTCTCTTCTTTTTATGAGTCTCTTTTTATGAGTCTCTCATGAAGTCTTCGAGTTTGCGAAGTCCGCGAGCGTACCCAGCCGGCCGATGCTTCTCTTCCGATAGCAGGCCGCGCCAGGGTACCATGCCCCCAGAGATCTAGCCATAGGGCGAATGCTGGTCGCAGTCACAGATTTGCAGCCCTGTGACGCGCGCTGGCCGCAAAGAGATCTCCAAGCACATCGACTATTTACGGGCAGATTTGCGCTGGACCGCCCAGCGCCGGGAGGCTTGGCGCAGCGCTTCTTCGGCGCCTGCTCAGGGCCGAAACATGGCGCCGAGCTTCCTACCGAGCAACGTGCTCGCCAGCAGCAACGTGAGCATCAGCAGCGCCATCGCCCAAACGCCCAGGGCGCTGGCGACGTACAGGCCGTCGCCGAGGCGCTGAGAGAGCTCCCAGATCGCGCGCGTGATCGGGAAATAGCGCGCGCTCTGCGCGAGGATCAGCGAGTCGCTGACCTCCAGCATGGCGAACACGAACGCCATCAACGCGCCTGCCAGCAGACTGGCGAAGACCAGCGGCAAGACGATGCGCCACAGCACGCGCAAGGAGCCGGCGCCCAGATTGGCAGCGGCGCGCTCGTAGTCTTCCGGCACCTGTTGCAGCCCGGCAACTGCGCTGCGCACCACATACGGCAGCCGTCTCGTGGCATACGCGACCACCAGCAGCACCACCGGAAAGCGCTGTACGTCCAGCCACGCCGGCGTGGCGTCGCCAAACAAGCGCCGGCACTGCACGCTGATCGAGAGATACCCGAAGGCCATCACCAACCCGGGCACGGCCAGCGGCAGCACCCCGAGCACGTCCAGCAGGCCGCGCCACGGCACGCGCGAGCGCGCCACGATCAGCGCGATGCCGCAAGCCAGCAAGGTGCCGAGCAACGTTGCCAGTCCGGCGTAGACGATCGAATTGCCGACAGCGCCGAGCTGCAACGGGCCGTGACCGGCCAAGGGCATCACCAGGTCCTCGCGCAATGCCGAGACGTAGTGGATGCCCGTGAACTCGCGCGGGACGATCGAGCGGTACCAGGCGCCGGTGGCGCTCACGCTGGTCAACAGCACGGAGACGTGCGGCAGCAGCGCGACCAACGTCACCAGCACCAGGGGTAACGCCGCGAGCAGGGCGCGCGGGCCGCGCAGCGGGTGCAACGCGCTGAGCGCGGCGGCCTTGCTGCCCGCGACGCGAATGCTGCGCCCGAACAGCACCTTGCCCAGCACGTAGAGCACGCTGGAGCCCGCCAGCATGACCACCACCAGCGCGTAGGGCAGCGGATTGTCCACCTCGATGATCTGATTGAAGACCTGCACGGGCGTCACATCGTACACGTGGAACATGAGCGGCGTGCCGAGCTCGGTGAAGCTCCAGATGAACACGAGCGTGCAGCCGGCAAACAGCCCGGGGCGGACCAGCGGGAACGTCACCCGGCGCAGCACGGTCCAGCGTGTCGCGCCCAGATTCGCTGCGGCGCGCTCCAGCAGCGGGTCGACATTGGCGAGCGCCGCCCGCAGGTTCAAGAAGATGATGGGATACAGCGCCAGCGCTTCCACCCCCACCACGCCGAACACCCGCAGCGTGCCCAGCCAGTCGACCCCGCTGCCGTGGCCCTGCCCCAGCAGCTGCGTCAACGGGCCAAACCGGCCGAGCAGCGAGCGCATGCCGATCGCGCCCACGAACGGTGGCAGCACGATCGGCACGAGCACGAGCGAGGACAGGAGATCGCGGCCCGCAAACTCGTAGCGCGCCACCAGCACCGCCAGCGGCAGGGCCAGCGTCAGCGCGACCGCGGTGGTGGCGGCGGCGATCAGCGTGGCCTTGAGCAGGCCGCGGGTGATGACCGGGTTGGCCAGCACCAGGCGCAGGTACTCGCTGGTGAAGCGCCCGTCGCTGCGCTGAAAGCCCGCGGCCACGACCTCCAGCAGCGGCCAGATCAGCACGACCCCCAGCACCAGCAGCAAGCCGATCGCCAGCGCGGCGTGCCGCAGATCGGGGCCCAGGATGCGCTCGCGCAGCGAGACGCCACGGGCGCCTGAGGGGGCGTTCATCGCGCCTCCCGCGCGGCGCGCAGCACGTCCAGATAGTGCTCCCGGAAGCGCGTGGACCAGCCCATGCGCTCGCGCGCCGCTCGCGTGCGCGCGTCTGGCTCGGACGCGGGCGCCGGCGGACGCGTCAGCTCGTCGAGCTCGATCGGCAGATCGGCGAGCCGCTGGCGGAGCTGCTCTCGGCGTGCGGGATCGGGCAGCGCCAGCAGCGCCGCGTAGGCCTGGTCGAGCTCGGGCTTGGCATCGATCCAGGCAGCAGCCCAGATCGGCACCAGCTTGCCGAGCTGGCGGGTCCAGCGCTGGCGCATGTTGAAGCCTTGCGCCAGCTCGAAGGGGTTCTCATCATCGGCCCAGCCCGTGCGGTCCAGGTACACGTCTCGCCGCACCGGCAGCCGGCGCAAGCTGCGCGGCACGTACGGGCTCTGTCCCGCGTCGAGGTTCCAGAGCCGCTGGCTCTCCGGGGTGAGCAGGAATTCCACGAAGCGATTCGCCACCAGCTCGCGCTCGCCGCGCGTGCCGTACAGCACCCCGATCGGATCCGGGGTGATCGCGGTCGCGCCGCGCGGCGCGTGATAGGTGATGCGGCGCTTGCCGATCTGGTCCTGAAACACGCGGGCATAGAAATCGATGGCCACGCCCGCCGCCGCCTCGGCGTCGCCCACGTCCACGCACGGGCGGCTGGCGCTGTCGCCAAAGTAGCGGGCGTTGGCCGCCATCAGGAGCAGCGTGCGCATGCCCTCCTTCCAGCCGCGGGCCAGCGCGGCCCGATAGCTCGGCGAAGCCTCGTCGGCCGGGCGCAGCTGCGATTGCTCGTCATAACCGAGCTCCGGATGCTCGCGCAGCCAGCGGCGCTCGGCCGTCTCCATCGCGCGCTGCAACACCATCATGTACGCCACTGCGGCCGAGCCGCTGCGGGTCGGGTCGGCCAGGGCCAGCAGCCCTTTCAGCTCGGGACGGGCCAGATCCTCCCAGGCGTCGGGCGCAGGCAGCCGCAGCGCCGCATAGAAATCGGGCGAGTAGATCAGCCCGAAGCTGCTGAGCACGATGCCCACCCAGCGGGGAGGGGAACCGTGGGCAATGGTGTCGGGATCGTAGAGCGCCACCCCGGCCAGATCCGAGCGCGGGAAGGCCGCTTGCAGCAGGGCCGGGCTCAGCAGCAGCGGCTTCAACATGGGCTTGAAGTCGCGCTCGAAGGTGTAATCCCCTCCCCCCCAGACCAGATCGATGCCGGAGCTGACTTGCTCCTCCGGCACCAGCTTGCCGGCAGCGTCCCGGTAGCTGCCGTACAGATCGCGCAGGTAGCGCACGATGTCGTTGCTGCCGCCCGGCGACAGGTACGTGATGGCGACACCCCGACCGAAGTGCTGGAGATGCCAGTCGGAGAAGGCCAGCTCGAAGGTCCTGCGAATCTCCTGGTTGTGCGGGGTGATAATGCGCAGCTCGAGCATCTCCCCGCCCTGCTCCGGGCGCAGCTCGCTGCGCTCCCGGACCACGCTCTGCAGCAGGAATGGCGCCGCCAGCAACCCGAAGAACGCCGCTACATACACGTAGAGCCGCAGCACGGCGCCTTCCTACTCGGCCGCCGCCAGCACCACGAACTCCTCCGGCGCAAACAGCAGGCTGAGCTGCTCCGGAAGGTCCAGGCGCGGTGGCACGCTGTGCATGCGCAACGAGAGCCCGCCCGCGCTCAGGCGGTGCTCGCTCGAATCGCCGAGAAAGCTCGTCTCCAGCAGGCGCGCCGGCACGCGGTTGGCGGCCTCCGGCGCGGCCCCCTGCTCCAGCACCGAGAGCTGCTCGGGCCGGATGCTGAGCACGACGCCCGTGGCCGCCGCCGGCAGCTGCTCGGAGAACGCCACCAGCTCACCGAGCGGCGTCTCGACGCGCAAGCGCTCGCGCCCGGCCGCACCCTGCGCCGGCGTGCGCTCGCGCAGCGTGCCGGGGATCAGATTGGCCTGGCCCAGAAATTCCGCGACGAACGGGCTGCAAGGGCGCGTGTACAGCTCGCGTGGAGTGCCGACCTGGACCACACGCCCCGCCTCCAGCAGCGCGATGCGATCAGCGATGCTGAGCGCCTCCTTCTGATCGTGAGTGACGTAGAGCGTGGTCAGCCCTGTCGCCTTGCAGATGCTGCGGATCTCGCCGCGCATCTGCTGCCGGAGGCGCGCGTCCAGGTTGCTCAGCGGTTCGTCGAGCAACAGGCAGCTCGGCTGCACCGCGACGGCGCGCGCGATCGCGATGCGCTGCTGCTGGCCGCCGGAGAGCTCGGTCGGCTTGCGGTTGCGATAGTCGCTCATCCGCACCAGCTCCAGCGCTTGCTGCACGCGGGCCTCGCGCTGCCTGGCGTCGAGCTTGCGCACATCCAACCCGAAGCGCACGTTGTCGGCGACGCTCAGGTGCGGCCAGAGCGCGTAGCTCTGGAAGCACATCACCGCGTTGCGCTCGTGGGTGGGCAAGCGCGTGACATCGCGGCCTCCGAACAGGATGCGGCCATCGCTCGGTTCGAGCAAGCCGGCGATCAGATTCAGCAGCGTGGTCTTTCCGCAGCCGCTCGGGCCGAGCAGAAAGTAGAGCTCCCCCGTACGCACCTCGATCTCTGCGCGGTCCACCGCCAGAGTCGACCCCAGGCGTTTGCTGACTCGCTCGACCTGAATGGAGACCACTGAATCGCGACCGCGCCGTTTGACGTTAACTGCGCGGAGGCTCTGCCCAGTCGAAGCGGACCGGGACCGAGATGGCTTCGAGAATGCTGAGCCGAACCGGGCAGGTGTGCGCCGCGTGTTCCAGCAGCTCGCGCGCCTCGCCCGACAGCCGCGCGCCTCCGGGCACACGGATCTCCACCTCCAGCGTCTGGATGCGCCGCGGCGAAGCCTGCATGTGCTTCTTCACGGAAACCTGCGTGCCGTCGAGCGCCCAACCGCGTTCCTGGGCCCGGATGCCCATCAAGGTCAGCATGCAGGTGCCGAGCGCCGTCGCGACCAGGTCGGTCGGAGAGAAAGACTCACCGCGCCCGTTGTTGTCGACCGGAGCGTCCGTGACCAGCTGCGTCGCCGAGGGGCCGTGTTTCGCGCTGCAGCGCAGCTGCCCGAGGTACGCGATTTCAATTTGCACCATGTTTGTCCGTGCCCGAGCGGCGAAAACTGAGCGGCCCGAGCACCGAGAGCCTACCACAGCGCCGCTCTGGCCACAGCCGCCTTGCCAGGCTGATGCGTTCGTAATATGCGGGCCGTGTGACTCGCCGAGCCGTCATCACGGGAATTGGCATGGTGACACCACTGGGCCTCGATCGAGAGAGCTCGTGGAACGCCTTGCTCGCGGGCAAAAGCGGAATTCGCCCCTTCGAAAGCTTTGACGCCTCGCGGCTGCGGGCGCGTTTCGGCGGAGAAGTGCGCGGCTTCGACCCTAGCAAGTACCTCAGCAAACCGGACGAACGGCGCACCGATCGCTATTCGCAGCTGGCCATCGCAGCCGCGGAGGAGGCGATGGCCGACTCCGGGTATCGCGTTCCGGAGGGCCGCGAGCACGAGGTGGGCGTATTGCTTGGCGTGGCGCTCGGCGGGCTGCGCAGCCTGGAAGAGAACCATGTGGCGCTGCTCGAGAAGGGCCCGAAACGCCTCGCGCCCTTGATGGTGCCGCTGATGCTCGCCAACACGGCGCCGGGCCTGCTGGCGATCCGCCATGGCGCGGGTGGGCCCAACTTCACCCTCACCTCAGCGTGCGCTTCCGGTGCGCATGCGATCGGAGAGAGCGCAGAGCTGATCCGGCGCGGTGAATGCAGCGCCGTGATCACCGGCGGCGCCGAGGCGGTGCTGACGGAGCTCTGCGTCGGCGGCTTCTGCGCCATGCACGCGCTCTCCACGCGCAATGAAGAGCCCGCGCGCGCCAGCCGGCCCTTCTGCACGGATCGCGACGGCTTCGTGATCGCGGAAGCTGCTTGCATCTTGATCCTGGAGGAGCTGGAGGCGGCTCGCCGGCGCGGCGCGAACATCTACGCCGAGGTGACCGGCTACGGCCGCAGCTGCGATGCGCACCACATCACCTCACCGCATCCGGAGGGGCGCGGAGTGATGCGAGCCCTGCGCGCCGCGCTCGACTCGGGCAAGATCTCCAAGGAGCAGGTGGGCCACGTCAATGCGCACGCCACCTCGACGCCCGCGGGCGACGTCGGCGAAGCCAACGCGATCCGCGCGATCCTGGGCGAGCACGTGCCCGTGACCGCGCCCAAGAGCATGCTCGGCCACACGCTCGGGGCTGCCGGCGCCGTGGAAGCCGCGATCACGGCGCTGTCGCTCAGGCGCCAGGTGATCCCTCCCACCATCAACTACGACACGCCGGACCCCGAATGCCGGGTCAACGTCGTCGCCAACGAGGCCCGGCCCTGCGCGATGAGGCACGCCCTGAGCAACTCGTTCGGCTTCGGCGGGACCAACGTATCGCTGCTGCTCGGCACCGTTTGAAGAAGCCCCCCAGGCTCCAGGAAGGATTGGAGCTCGGCCCCGCCCGTCCGCGCGCGGCCTCAGAATGTGCCCAACGCCCGATGCTCTCACGCCGGACAGGCCAGGCATGCATCGGAGCGATGTCTCCCGCCGAAGCCCCGGCGCGTGCCTTTACGTGGCTCGATCCCTCCTACCGATCGGTAATGGCTCCTACCGATCGGTAATGGCTCCTACCGATCGGTAATGGCTCCTACCGATCGGTAATGGCTCCTACCGATCGGTAATG
>DASTRX010000114.1:0-88736 GCA_035760985.1 Polyangiaceae bacterium | reverse complement strand
CGACGAACGACCTGGACATCACGACCATGGGGGCGCTGGAGCAGCTGTTGCTCGATTTCGCCGGCTCGGTGCTGGTGGTGAGCCACGACCGGTACTTCCTGGATCGCGTGGCGACCTCGATCCTGGCCTTCGAGGGCGAGGGCCGCGTCGGCCACTACGAGGGCGACTACACCAGCTATTCACGGCTGCGCGCAGAGCGCGAGCGCCTGGCGGCTGCTGCCGCCTCCGCCGCGCCGGCAGCCCCGGTCGATCTGCCCGCGGCCAAGGCCCGGCCGACCAAGCTCAGCTACAAGGAGACGCGGGAGCTGGCGGAGATCGAGAACACCATTCTGGCCGCGGAGGCCGAGGTGACGCGGCTCGAAGGAGAGCTGAACGACCCCGGTCTGTACCGCCGCGACGCCGCCAAGGCCGCCCAGCTGGGCACCGAGCTGGGCGCGGCGCGTGAGCGCGTCTCCCAGCTCATGGATCGCTGGCAGGAGCTGGAGTCCAAGCGTGAGGCCTTCGAGGCCAGCAAGGCCTGAGGAAGAACAACCGGCAGGCGGCCAGAGGTTGCCTGGGCGGCGCCCCTCTCACTCTGCCGGATCGGGCACGGGCAGCGCCGCGGGGCGCAGACCGATGTCTTCGTGCTCGCTCGCGCGGTTGCCGTCCAGCACGTGTTGCGGCGGCCTGCGCAGATCCCACGTGAGGCCGACCCAGCTGAGCATGCGCAGCACGTAGTAGGTGATGTCGATCTCCCACCAGTAAAAGCCCTGGTTGGTGGACGACTGGTAGTAGTGGTGATTGTTGTGCCAGCCCTCACCCAGCGTGATCAGGGCGAGCAGGAAATTGTTGCGGCTCGTGTCGCGCGTGACGTAGCGGCGGCGGCCCCAGATGTGGGCCAACGAGTTGATGGTGAACGTGCCGTGATACAGCAGGGCGGTGGACAGAAAGAAGCCGCACCACAGCATGCTCCAGCCGCCGAGCAACCACAGGCCGACGGCCAGCGCGATCGGCGGGACCAGGTAGTAGCGGTTCAGCCAGACCAGCTCGGGATACTTTGCGAAGTCCTTGATCCATTTCCAGTCGGTTTCGTCGTGCTGGTGGCTCAGGATCCAGCCCACGTGCGACCAACCCAGCCCGTCCTTCGGGGAGTGAATGTCGCCAGGCTGATCGGACAGCTTGTGGTGCTTGCGGTGATGCGCCGCCCACCACAGCACCCCCTTCTGCACCGCCATGGTGCCGCCCAGCGCCATCAAGAACTGCATGACGCGCCCCATCTTGTAGGTGCGGTGCGAGAAGTAGCGGTGGTAGGCGCCCGTGATGAAGAACATCCGGGCGAAGTACAAACCCGCACACACCGCCCAGTCGATCGGGCGCGCTCCGGTCCAGAAGAGAGCCAACGGGGCCAGGTGAATGAGCAGAAACGGAACAGACGCGGACCAGCCCACACGCGTCTCAGCGGCCCTCAACGTACGGTGCATGCACTATTTTCTAGCTGGCGAGGGCCATGGCTTCCGTCACGGGCTGGTCACGTTTCGTCAGCGGCGCGCCGCGCTTCGTCGGCGGCGCGCTGCGTTGCGCCGCGTTGCGCCGCGTCGGTCGCGCGAAGCAGCGCCGCGGCTGATCTGACCGATCCACCGACGCAACGCGCCACGTGGGGCTTGCACTGCGGAGTGCTCTTGTTTAAGGCGACGCCCGATGCACGGTAACGTCAAGGTCTTCTCGGGCTCGGGTCATCCCGCCTTCTCGCGACTCGTCTGCAGCCACCTCGGCCTGCCGCTGGGGCACTCGAAGCTGGTGCGTTTTTCGAACCAGAACATGCTGGTGCAGATCGAGGAGAACGTGCGCGAGGCGGACGTGTTCTTCATTCAGCCCTCCTGCCCGCCGGTCTCCGACGGCATCCTGGAGATGCTGATCACGATCGACGCGCTGAAGCACGCTTCCGCCGGGCGCATCACGGCCGTCGTGCCCTACTTCCCCTACTCCCGCTCCGACAAGAAAGACCGCCCGCGCGTGTCCATCACCGCGCGCCTGATGGCGGACCTGATCGAGACCGCGGGGGCCGACCGCGTGCTCACCATGGATTTGCACGCTCCTCAGATCCAGGGCTTCTTCAGGATCCCCGTCGACCAGCTGATCGCGGCGCCCTTGATCTGCCAGCGCCTCGCGCAGAGCTCGCTGGCGAACCACGTGGTGGTCGCCTCGGACATCGGCGAAGGCAAGGACATCGAGCGCTACGCCAGCCGGCTCGACCTGCCCGTGGCGATCATCGACAAGCGTCGGTACGCAGACAACGCCAAGCCGGTGGCGCGCCAGCTGGTGGGCGACGTCGCGGGCAAGACCGCGCTGATCATCGACGACGAGATCGCGAGCGGCGGGACGCTGCTGGAGGCGGCCGCGTTCTGCCTGGAGCGCGGGGCGCGGGCAGTGCGCGCGGCGGCGGTGCACGGCGTCTTCTCGGGCACGGCGCTGGAGCGCATCGCCGCCTCGCCGATCGAGTCCGTGCTGGTGACGGACTCCCTGCCCCTGGGCAGCGCGCTCCACGCCGGCGCCGCCGAGGGCGCGGCGCCGGTCCAGCACCCGAAGGTGGACCAGGTTTCGGTGGCGGGTCTGTTTGCTCGGGCCATTGAAGCCATCCATGACGGCACCAGCGTGTTCGAGCTCGTCAGCTGACTGGGGCCGCGAGGGCGTGCCTGCGTAGACGCCGAGAAGCGCCCAGAGACTCGCCGATCACACGCGCTCCGTGCTAGCCCTGGGGCATGTTTGCTGCAGGGTATCGCATCTTGTTTCAGGGAGATTCCATCACTGACGCGGGGCGTGACCGCACGCGGCGCGAGGTCAACGATGCGCAGGCGCTGGGCCGGGGCTACGCCTACCTGGCAGCGGCACGCCTGCTCGCCGACCAGCCGCGCCAGGGGCTGATGATCTGGAACCGCGGGATCAGCGGCCATCGCGTGCCCGATCTGCTGGCTCGCTGGCAGGAGGATTGCCTCGATCTACAGCCGGACGTCGTCAGCATCCTGATCGGCGTCAACGACCTCTGGCACAAGTTCGACGGCCGCTACACCGGCACCGTCGCCGACTACGAGCAAGGCTATCGCGAGCTGCTGGAGCAGACGCGCCAGGCCCTGCCCCGGGCAGAGATCGTGATCGGGGAGCCCTTTGTGCTGCGCTGCGGCGTGGTGAGCTCCAGATGGTTTCCGGAGTTCGACCAGCGGCGCGAGGTGGCAGGGCGGCTGGCGCGCGAGTTTCAGACCCGCTTCGTGCCCTTCCAGAGCAGCTTCGAGCGCGCGCTCACCGACGGATCCCCGCCGTCGTACTGGGCGGCGGACGGTGTCCACCCCACCGCAGCGGGGCACCAGCTGCTGGCGGACACCTGGTTGCGCGTGGTCGCGAGCTGAGCGGGCGCGCGACCGCAAGCAGGCAAGGCGATGACGGGTGCGACACGACGGCGGCGCGTGCAGCAGGCGATCTGTGCCTGCTGCATGGTGCTCGGAGCCGTCCGTACGCTGCCCGCGGAGCCGTCCTCGCCGGACGCCGCCGCTCCGCCGCCGAGCGAGGACGCGACGAGCGTCGATGTCTCCCGGAGCGCCGCCGTCGCCGAGGCCCAGCCGTCGACCGTGAGCACCGCGCTGGTGCCTCTGGGCTCCTACGCGCCGGAGACGAGCGTGGCGCTGGGCCTGATGTTCGTGTTGTTCACGGACGTGAAGAACTCGGGCGAACGCCCGTCGAGCCTGGAGACGCTGGGCATCGCGACCGCCCGCCGGCAGTTCTTGTTCGAGCTGCAGCCCGATCGTTACTGGGACGACCAGCGCTTTCACCTGTGGAACAAGCTCGAGTACCGGTACTACCCGGACCGCTTCTTCGGCATCGGCAATGACGTCCCGAATCGTCCGCTCTCGTACACCAGGCAAATGCTGCGCGGGCGCTTGCTGTTCGAGCGGCGCTTGCTCGGCAGCCTTTGGCTCGGCGGCTACTCGGAGGCCATGTACATGGAGCCCGTGTACGGCGCAGCCGCGCCCGGTTTCGCGGATGTCTCGGGGCGCGACGGCGGGCTCGCGGTCGGAGTGGGCCCGCAGATCGCCTGGGATTCGCGCGACAGCGCGCTGGCCGCGTCGCAAGGCACGCTGCTTTCGCTGCAAGCGACCTCCTATCTGCGTCAGCTGGGCGGCGACTATGCCTTCTGGCGCCTGGTCGCGGACGCGCGCGAGGTGCTCGCGCTGGGCAGCGGGCACGTGCTCGCGCTGCGCGGCCTGCTGGTGCGCAACTCGGCCCAGGTTCCCTATTACATGATGGCTCAGCTTGGCGGTCCCGATCTGCTGCGAGGCTACTACCAGGGCCGCTTCCAGGACCGTGCGCTGAGCGCGCTGGAGTTCGAGTACCGAACTCCCTTCGTGTGGCGGCTGGGGGCGGCAGTGTTCGGCGGCGTGGGCCAGGTGAGCAGGGATCTCACCGACCTGAAGCTCGACGGCTGGCACCCGAGCATGGGCGCTGGGCTGCGGCTCAACGTCGCTCGCGCGGAGAAGCTCAACCTGCGCGCCGACGCGGGCGTCGGCAGCGATGGTCCGGCGCTCTACGTGGGCGTGGGCGAGGCCTTCTGAGCCCGTCGCCGGCCGCCGCGCTCACCCTTGCTGCGTTCGCTTGCGCCGATCAGGTACCGCCCGCCGCGAGCTGATCGAGGCGCGCCGCGGGCAGCCCCAGCTGTTCTCCCGCCTCCTGGATCTCGCGCCACGTGGCGAGATCGATGCGCACGCCTTGCTCCGCGGCCCGACGCCGAGCCGCGCGCTCGGGCTCGCCGGCGAGCGTGATGCCGTCAGCGCTCGGCGACTGCCGCAGCCAGGCGATGTACGCCTCGGCTTCGCTGGCAAAGTGCTCCGCCGTGCCGAGCTGCGCCGGATCCACCAGCACGGAGAACATGCCGTTCAAGATCCGACGCGGACCGCCCGCGGGCTGGCGGCACGTGCTGCCGCCGGTGAGCGCGCCGCCCAGCAGCTCCGCCACCAGGCTCAGGCCGAAGCCCTTGTGCTCGCCGAAGGGAAGCAGCGCGCCGTACGGCGGCGTGACGCCATACTTCGGATCGGTCGTCGGCTGGCCGCGATCATCGAGCAGGTTGCCCGGGGCGAGCTGCTGGCCTCGATTGTAGGCGACGCGCGCCTTACCCTGGGCGATGCGACTGGTCGCGAAGTCGAGCACCACCGGGTCCTGCCCGGGCCGAGGGATGCCGATGCACACCGGGTTGGTGCCGGTGCGCGCGTCGAGCCCGCCATGGGGCGCGACGATCGGGCGGGCCAGCACGTTGACGAAGTGCAAGGAGACCAGGCCCTGCTCGAGGCACTGCTCCGCCCAGTGCCCGATGCGCCCCAGGTGATGGGCATTGGCGAGCGCCACCACGCACACCCCGTGCCGGCGCGCGCGCTCGCTGCCCAGCTCCATCGCCTCGCGCCCCACCACCTGCCCATAGCCAGACGCGCCGTCGAGCCGCAGCAGCGGGCCCGTGTCGACCTGGATCTGCACGTGCTGATTGATGCGCAGCGCGCCGTCCTGCAGCGAGTGCACGTAGCGGGGCAGCATACCGACGCCGTGGGAGTCGTGCCCGCTGGTGTTCGCGAGCACCAGATTCTCGGCGACCAGCCCTGCTTCTCGCGGCGCGGAGCCGCCCGCCTCGACCAGCGCGCGCACCGCTCGGGTCAGATGCTGCGGTTGCCATACGACCGTGTCTGGCGTGGGGGCGTTCATCGCCGCCGAGCCTACGCCAGGGCTGGCCGCCGCGGAGCAGTTCCGAGCCCGGCGCGAGCGGGCGCTGGCCGAAAGGCTGAAATTCTCGCACCCGCCTGCTTCCGCTGCCCGCGGTGCGGCAGGGCTCTCGCCTCGGGCCCCGCTCTGTGCCACCGTCTCGGCCATGTCTGTTTCGAGCGCCTCCGCTCCCATCCGCAACCAGAAGCCCGGCATGCAATATCGGCGCTTCGGCAAGACGAATCTGCCGCTCAGCGTGATCACGCTAGGAGGGATGCGCTACCACGACGGCTGGTCTTCACCGCCGGACGAGCTGACGGAGCGCATGATCGATCAGTGCGCGGACATGGTCCAGCGCAGCCTGGCCGCCGGCATCAACCACATCGAGACGGCGAAGGGCTACGGCAAGAGCGAGCATTGCTACGGCAAGGTCCTCAATCAAGTGCTGAAGGTGCCGCGCGACAGCTACTACTTCATGACCAAGGGCGCGCCGGAGACGGCAGAGGACACGCACCGCAGCATCGAGGCGCAGCTGAAAGCGCTGCGCATGGACCACGTCGATCTGTACGCCTGGCATGGCGTCAACACGCGCCGTCGCTTCCAGGTGGCCGTGGCCAAGGGCGGGCCGGTGGAGGTGCTGAAGCGCTATCAGGAGCAAGGCGTGATCGGCCACATCGGCTTCAGCACGCACGGCGACCTGCGTACCATCTCCGACGCGATCGCGACCGACCTGTTCGAGTTCGTGAACCTGCACTACTACTACTTCTGGCAGCGCAACTGGGCGGGCGTCTTGCAGGCGGCAGGTCACGACATGGGCGTGTTCATCATCTCGCCCAATGACAAGGGCGGGCAGCTGTTTCATGCGCCGCAGAAGCTGCGCGAGCTGACGGCGCCGCTCACGCCCATCCAATTCAACGCGCGCTTCTGCCTGCGCTCGCCGCACGTGCACACGCTCAGCTTCGGCATGACCGAGCCCGAGCACGTCAGCGAGATGCTGGGATCGCTGCCGGTCTCCATGCCCATGACGGACAGCGAGCTCGCCATCTTGCGCCGGCTCGACGCGCAGGTGGATGCGCTCAGCGGCTACGACGGCTTCGAGCTAGCGGACGACCCCAGCGGTATCAACATCCCCGAGGTGCTGCGCTTCCGGCGCATGCTCAAGTGCTACGACATGCGCGAGTTCGGGCGTTATCGCTACAACATGTTTCAGCCCAACAGCGAGTGGTTCTGGGGCGAGTTCGCGAGCGACGAGAACCTGGAGAAGATCGACCGTTCGCGCATCCCGCACGGCATCCCGCTGATCGAGATGCTGCGCGAGACTCATCGCGAATTGTACGTGCCCAAGACCAGCTGAGCCCGCCGTCCGCGCCGGAGCGGGGTGCTCACTCGCCGTTCTCGGGAGCGACCAGACAGCGCGCCGGCACGGACTGATAGCCAGAAGCCACCTTGGTATCGCCCGTGGCGATGAAGCCAGAATCGCCGTCGTGGATCACCACGCGATCATCGAAGGTCCAGAGCTCGGCCATGGTCGCCACGTACTCGCGCCCGGCGGTGGCCAACCCCTCCCCCCAGCTGACGAAGGAGACCAGCTTATCGGGCTCGTCGAAGGTGCCCGACTGCACGTAGATCGCCAGCTCTCCACCCTCGGGCGGGACCAGCCAGAGCCCCATGGTGTTGTAGATCAGGATGAACTTGTAGGTCTTGCCGGGAGGCAGCACCACGTCCCCCTGCGGGGCAATGTTCCAATACGCAGGAAAACTGCACCATTGCCACCCCAGCCGTTGCCCCACGATCGTCTGAGGCGTGCTGGAGATATTCTTCAGCACCACTTCACTGGTGTCGAAATTGTAGCTCTGGATCGCGACCTTCTGCCCGGGCTGCCCGACGGGATTCGGCGTGGGGCAACCGGCGGGATAGGTGAACTCGCCCGGCGTCGTGCCCGCGTCCGCCGTCATGGCTCCGGCGTCCGGCTCCGGCATGACGACCACGGTGCCGCCGCCCGTGCCTGCGCTGGAGCCGCCCATCCCGCTGCCGGCCATCCCCCCGCTGCCGCCTCCGCCGCCGGAGCCACCACGGCCCGTGGTGCGCGCGTCCTGCTCACCGCTGCAAGCCAGCAGCGCTGAGGCCGCCACCGTGAAGCCGACCGCCAGCAGAAAGGATCTCATGACGCGACGTCTTATGCCGCGCCGCTCCCCCGAGCAAGACCCCAAGTTTCCCCAAAATTTGCCGGGGAGTTCGCGCTCGAGAGCCGCTCAGTCCGCCGAAACGGTACGCTCGCGCGCCCAATCGCGCAAGGACTGCACCTGCTCCGCCAGCATCACGCTGAGCGGCTTGGTGGCGAGGATCTCGCGCTCCAGCAGCTCCTGAGTGAGGGTACCTCCCGCGTGAAACGCCGCGAATAGCGCCGAGGTGACCGCTTGCGCGAGCTCGCTGCCGCTGAACCCCTGCGCCAGCGTCGCGAGCCGAGCCAGGTCGAACGGGGCTGGATCGCGACCGCGCTGGCGCAGGTGCAGCGCCAGGATCTGCGCGCGCACCTCGGCGCTCGGCAGATCGACGAAGAAGATCTCGTCGAAGCGGCCCTTGCGCAGCAGCTCGGGGGGCAGGCGCGAGATGTCGTTGGCAGTCGCCACGACGAACACATTGCCTTTGCGCTCCGCGAGCCAGGTCAGGAACGTGCCGAGCACGCGCTGGGAGACGCCGCCGTCGCCGTCGCCGCCGGAGGCGAGCGCCTTCTCGATCTCGTCCACCCAGAGCACGACGGGCGCCAGCCGCTCCGCCGTCTCCAGCGCCTTGCGCAAGTTCTGCTCGGTCGCTCCGACGAACTTGTCGTACAGGCGCCCCGCGTCCAGGCGCAACATCGGCAGCCCCCAGCTCGCGGCCACCGCCTGCGCCGTGTGGCTCTTGCCGCAGCCCTGCACACCGAGCAGCAACATGCCGCGCGGCGCCGACAGCCCGAACTCCGCCGCCCGCTCGGGATCCTGAAACACCAGCGCCCGCTGCGCGAGCCAGTTCTTGAGGTTGGCCATGCCCGCCAGCTGCTCGAAGCCGCTCTTGACCGGGAAGTACTCGAGCACGCTGCTCTGCGCCACGCTCTTGCCCTTGGCCTCCGCCAGGCTGGCGATCGCGCGCTGGTCGAGGGCCTGGTGCTCCACCAATGAAGCAGTGAGCAGCCGCCGCACTTCCATCAGGGTCAAGCCCTGCAGATGCGAGAGCAGCTGATGCAGCTGTTCCCGGCCCAGCCGCAGCGCGACGCTGTGGCGCTGGCGCACGTCCGCGAGGATTGCGCGCAGGTACTGGTAATACTCCTCGCGCGTGGGTGGGCTCAGGCGAACCGCTGCGAAGGCGTGGTTCAGCTCCTCGGGCAGCTCTTCGGCCCCGGACACCACGATCGCTTCCCCCTGTTTCACCATGTCCTCGCGCAGCTCCAGCAACTTGGCGATCACGCGCGCGTCGTCCAGCGTCTCCCCGGCCAGCCTGAGGTGATAGATCGCCGGCACGCGGCTCGCGTCCACGTGGCCGAGCGCGCCAAGCAACTGCTGGGTGCCGTAGACCGCCCCCTGGGCGCCCCTGCGGCGCAGGCCGCTCGCAGGCGACCACTCGAACAGCGGCAGACCAAAACAGCCGCACAGATACTCGACCAGCACGTCGACCCGCTCCGGGTCCTGCGCCTCGATCCGGATCAGGGGCTGGCGCGCGCGGACGAGCAGCGTGAGCTCGTCGAACTCCTTGATCGGCAGCGGTGCTTTCGGCACATCCAGCGTCTACGGCGGCGACCGGACAACGGAAAATGCCTGACTCGCCAGCCAGGCGCCCAGATCGGGCATGGATTTGAGGAGAGCGGGCGCGGAGCGGCGACGGGCGGCATCAAGCCCGCTGCCCGCCCCGCGCTCTCCGGCGGCGCGCGCCGCTGCCCGCGGCCCTTGCTCGGCGGCGGCGCACTGTATTATGGGTGTGATACAGTGTTCAGGCTCCAGATCGACCCCTCCGCCAAGCTGCCGGTCTACCGGCAGATCATCGATCAGACCCACTTTGCCATCAACACCGGCGCGCTGGCTGCCGGCGAGCGCCTCGCCAGCTTGCGGGAGCTCTCGCAGCGCCATGGGGTCGCGATCAACACCGTGGTCAAAGCGTTCAAGGCGCTGGAGCGCCGTGGTCTGGTGCAGGCCGGTCCGCGCAGCGGCTATCGCGTGGTCGGCCCCGGCGCTGCGGGCAGTGCCACGCCCCGTCCGGCCAAGGCTGCCAACGCCTCGCGCTACCAGGCGCGCGGCGTGTCCGCCACCAAGCAGGAGGTGCATGGCGCCATCGCCACGCTCGATCCAGGGCTGTTTCCCCTCGCCTTCTGCAAGATCACCGAAGACTACCTGACCGGCGACCCGGATCTGTGCAACGTCATCCACGCGGACGGCAGCGGCACCAAGAGCATCATCGCCTATCTGCACTACCGGGAGACGGGTGACGCGAGCGTGTTTCGCGGCATCAGCCAGGACAGCCTGGTCATGAACCTCGACGACCTGCTGTGCGTGGGCGTCACGGGCAGGATCCTGGTCTCGGCGACCATCAACCGCAACGCCAAGCGCATCGGGGCTGACGCCTTGCGAGAGCTGATCCTGGGCAATGACGCCTACCTCGCGCGGCTGCGCGAGCATGGGGTGGCGATCCACAGCGGCGGGGGGGAGACCGCGGACGTGGGTGATTTGACGCCGACCGTGGTGGTGGACAGCTGCTGCAGCGCCGTGCTGCGCAAGAGCGACGTGATCAGCGGCGCGGAGATCCGCCCGGGGCTGGTGATCGTGGGCCTGGCCAGCGCCGGCCAGGCGAGCTACGAGGACAGCGAGAACAGCGGCATCGGCAGCAACGGCCTGACCAGCGCGCGCCACGACCTGCTCGGCGCGCACTACCGGGAGCACTATCCGGAGACGTTCGACGCCGGCATCGATCCTTCCTTGATCTACACGGGGCCGTTCCGGCTCTCGGATCCGTTGCCGGGCTCGCGCCAGACCGTCGGGGAAGCGTTGCTCAGCCCCACGCGCAGCTATGCGCCCGTGGTCCGCGCGCTCCTGGAGGCGGACCGGCGCAAGATCAAAGGCCTCGTGCACTGCTCCGGTGGGGGCCAGACCAAATGCCTGCGTTTCGGTCGCGGCGTGCATTTCATCAAGGATAACCTGCTGCCCTTGCCGCCGATCTTCCGCGCCATCCAGCGCGCCAGCAAGACGAGCTGGAAGGAAATGTATCAGGTGTACAACATGGGCCACCGCATGGAGGTCTACTGTACCGCCCGCGACGCCAAGCACGTGATCGAGGCAGCCCGCTCGTTCGGCATCGCAGCGCAGCAGATCGGCCGCACCGAGCGCTCGGAGAGCGGGAGCAATCAGCTCAGCTTGAGCCACGGCGCGCGCGTGCTCAGCTACGCGGCTCCTTGATGCCGCCGGGAGAGCGGATGCGCGTCGGCACGACCTCCTTCATCTATCCCGGCAGCTGGCGGTACAACGTCGAGCGGCTCGCGCCGCGCTTCGACGACATCGAAATCCTGTTCTTTGAAGCGGGCTGTTTTCCGGACGCAGAGGAGTGCCGCGCGTTGGCGCGCTACAAGCAGCAGTACGGGCTCAGCTACTCGCTGCACACACCACTCGCCCCGAGCCTGGCCAGCGCCGACCCGGGGCACCGTCAGGCCGGGGTGGACGCCGTGCGGCGGGCGCTGGATGCCGCGTCCGAGTTTGAGCCCGAGCACCACGTGGTCCACGTGTACCTGGGCGAGGCCGAGCGCGATCCGTGCCCGCCACGCGATCTCGAGGCCTGGCGCGAGCGCGCCGCGGGCTCCCTGCGGCAGCTGCTGGCGCACGGTGGAGCGGCTCGGCAGCTGTGCGTGGAAGCATTGGACTACGACCTTGCCCTGCTCTACCCGGTGATCGAGGCGCTGGATCTGTCGATCGCGCTCGACGTCGGTCACTGGGTGCGCGACGGGCGGGATGAGCTGAGTGAGCTCGATCACTACCTGCCGCGCGCGCGCCTTCTGCAGTGGCACGGCACGGAGCCGTGCGGCCGTGACCATCGTTCGCTGCGCCACTACCCCGTCGACCGCGCCCGAGCGCTGCTGTCGAAGCTGGTCGCGTCGGGGTTCGATGGGGTGGTGACGCTGGAGGTGTTCGACCCGGAGGAGCTCGCCAGCTCCGAGCGGGTCCTGGAGCGCCTCTGGGCCGAGCTCGGTCTCGAGCCGCGCCGCTCGGCGCGCGACGAGGCGCCGTGAGCGAGCTGCTCGGCCTCGGCGGCTCGGCGAGCGTGCTCGGCGCCGCGCTGCTGATCGACCTCGCGTTCGGCGAATTGCCCGCTGCCGTGCATCCGGTGGTGTGGATGGGCAAGGTCGCCCGCGCCATCGAACGGGCCCTGCCGCGCTCGGGGGCGGCGCGCCAGCTGCTCGGCGGAGCGGCTCTGGCTTTGCTCCTGCCGCTCGGCTTCGCTGGCGCCAGCCTCGCTCTGTCGCGCCTGGCGCGGCCCTGGCCGATCGCGCACTGGCTTCTGCAAGTAGCGATTCTGACCGCGATGTTCGCGGCGCGCGCGCTGGGCGACGCCGCGCGCGAGGTGGCGCGGGCGCTGCGCGCGGGGCAGCTCGAACGCGCTCGCTTCGGTCTGCGCAGCCTGTGCAGCCGCGACGCGAGTCAGCTCAGCGCGCCGGAGCTGATCGGAGCCACGATCGAGTCCGTGGCAGAGAACGCCTCCGACAGCTTCGTAGCGCCGCTCTTTTACTATGCGTTGTTCGGCTTGCCCGGAGCGGTGGCGTACCGGGCCGTGAACACGCTGGACGCGATGGTGGGCTACCGCGGTCGCTACGAATATCTGGGCAAGGCCAGCGCGCGACTGGATGATCTGCTCAACTTCATCCCCGCGCGCCTCACGGCCCTCGGGCTGTTGCTGGCCGGAGCGCTGCTGCGCAAGGACTTCCGCGCCGGACTCTCGATCTGGCGGCGCGACGCCGGCACGACCGCCAGCCCCAATGCGGGCAGGCCGATGGCAACCATGGCCGGGCTGCTCGGGGTGCGGCTGGAGAAGGCGGGGCACTACGCTCTGGGCGACGCTCACACGTCGCTGACGGAGCCGCTGATCGCAGACGCCTGGCGCGTGGTGCGGCTCACTTTTGCGCTGACGGCGCTGTCTGCGCTGGCGCTGGCGGCCTGGTGAGGCTAGGCCCGCAGCGTGCCGACCTCGCCCCTGCCCTCATCGGAACCCACCCGCCACGGCGGGCTGCAGGAAGCGGAGCTGCGCGCGCTCGGCATCGACCCGGAGACAGTCCTCGATTTCAGCTCCAGCACCAATCCGTACGGGCCCGACCCCGAGGTCGCCCGGGCACTGCTCGGCGCGCGCGTCGATCGCTACCCCGACCCGACGGCGCTGCGCGCGCGCGAGGCGCTGGCGCAGCGCTGCGGCGCGGCCCCGGAACAGATCGTTCTGGGCAACGGCGCGGCCGAGCTGCTCTGGTCGCTGGCTCGTTGCCTGCTCGAGCCCGGGGCGAGCGCGCTGGTGGTCGAGCCCACCTTCTCGGAGTTCCGCAGCGCGGCGAGCTGCTGTGGCGCACGGGTGCGCGAGTGGCGCGCCACGCCGGAACGCGGCTTCGCGCTCGAGCTCGGGGCGCTCTCGGCCAACGGCGCGCGCGCCACCTACCTGTGCTCGCCCAATACCCCGACCGGGACGGCGCTGCCGGCGAGTGAGATCGCCGGGTGGGCCGAGCGCCAGGACTCCACGATCGTGCTCGACCAGTCGTTCCTCAGCCTGAGCGAGCGCTGGCAGGACGCCGCGCTGAAGCTGCCGCGCAATGTCGTGGCGGTGCGCTCGTTGACGAAGGATCACGGGATCCCGGGCGTGCGACTGGGCTACCTGATCGCCAGCCCCGAGCTGTGTGCGCGGCTTGAACGCTCGCGTCCCGCGTGGAGCACCAGCGCCCTGGCGCAGGCCGCGGCGCTCGCCTGCTGCCGCTCGGACGAGTTCGTCGCGCGCAGTCGCGAGCGCTTGCTCGAGGAGCGGCGCCAGCTCGCGCGCGAGCTGAACACGCTCGGTATCGAGAGTCTGCCTTCGCACACGAACTTTCTGCTGGCGCGCGCGCCGCGCGCGGCCGAGCTCCGGGCCCGGCTGCTCGAGCGCCATCGCATCCTGGTGCGCGACTGCAGCTCCTTCGGCCTGCCCAACTTCTTGCGCCTCGCCGCGCGCCCTGCCCCGGAGCGGGCGCGGCTGCTCGAGGCGCTGCGCATGGAGCAGCACTGATGCTGGCGCGCACCTTGATGGTCCAGGGCACGGCCTCCTCCGTGGGCAAGAGCCTGCTGGTCGCCGCCTTGTGCCGCCTGTTTCGCCAGGATGGCTTCGACGTCGCGCCCTTCAAGTCCCAGAACATGGCGCTCAACTCCGCCGTCACCCCCGACGGCCTCGAGATCGGCCGCGCGCAGGCCGTGCAGGCCGAAGCGGCGGGGCTGCCCGCAAGCGTCGACATGAATCCGATTCTGCTCAAGCCCGAGGGCTCTCGGCGCTCACAGGTCGTGGTGCTGGGCAAGCCCCAGGCGACGCTGAGCGCGCGGGAGTACCACGAGTACAAGCTCGAGCTGCAGGGCGTGGTCGCTCGCTCGCTCGAGCGCCTGCGCCGGCGCCATCAGCTGGTGATCATCGAGGGCGCGGGCAGTCCCGCGGAGATCAATCTCAAGGCCCGCGATCTGGTCAACATGCACGTGGCGCGGCTCGCGGAGGCGCCCGTGCTGCTGGTCGGCGACATCGATCGCGGCGGCGTATTCGCCGCGCTGGTCGGCACGCTGGAGCTGCTCGAGCCCGACGAGCGGGCCCGGGTGGCGGCGCTGGTGATCAACAATTTCCGGGGCGACCCAGCTCTGCTCGAGCCAGGGTTGGAGTTCATCCAGCGGCGCACGGGCAAGCCCGTGCTGGGCGTGGTGCCGCATGTGCCTCAGCTGCGCATCGCCGACGAAGACTCCGTATCGCTGCAGCAGCGCATGGCGCGGCAGCGCCCGGGCCGGGCCGAGATCGACGTCGCCGTGGTGCGACTGCCGCACCTGTCCAACTACGACGATGTGCTCGAGCTGGAGCACGAGCCGGGGGTGACGGTGCGCTTCGCGCAGGAGCCCGCCGAGCTGCGCGGGGCGGACCTGCTGATCCTGCCGGGCAGCAAGAGCACGCTCTCCGATCTGAGCTGGCTGCGGCGCAGCGGGCTCGCCGCGCAGATCGCGCGCCAAGCCCACGCCGGTGGTCTGGTGCTGGGGATCTGCGGCGGCTGCCAGATGCTCGGCCAGTGGATCGAAGATCCCGAGCGCGTCGAGTCACGGGAAGCGCTGGTGCCCGGGCTGGGATTGCTCGATTCGTCGACGCGCTTTGCTGCCGACAAGCGCACGACCCAGGTCGAAGCGCGCTGTGAGCTGGCCTGCTTCCTGGGTGAAGGGGCTCCCTCTGCCGTGCCGCTGACTGGCTACGAGATCCACATGGGGCGCATCACGCTCGGGCCCACCACGCGCAGCCCGTTTCGCCTCTCGAGCCGCAACGGGCAGCCCGTGGAGGCCCGCGACGGCGCGATCAATGCCACCGGCAACGTGATCGGCACGATGTTGCACGGCCTGTTCGCGAATGAGAGCTTGCGCCGCTCGCTGCTGCTGGGCTTGCGCGAACGGCGCGGCCTGAGCGCCCCGAGCGCGGCCGCCTTGCCTGCCCGCGACGCCGAGTACGACCGCCTGGCGGCGACCGTCCGGCAGGCGTTCGATCTGAGCTTGCTGCGGCGCCTGATCGGCGCGGCCTGAGCCCAGGCTCGCGTCAGCCGACGCGGCCGATGGAGCGGGAGAAGGCCGCCAGCTGGAGCGCCAGATCGTGGCTCTGGGTTGCGTGCCGCAGCGTGCCGCACTTGCGCAGGCCGGGACGCAAGGGCAGCGACGCCGGCGCGGGCTTCGGCTGGGCGCTCGGCGCAGGGCTCTCCGGGGCCGCCCCGTTACACGAGCTACCCGGTAGCTGGCTCCAGCGCCGCAACATCTCGGCGCGCTCCGCTGGCCGCGACTGGGTGAGCAGGCGCAGGGCGAAGTCCGGACTGTGCAGAGCTGCGTTCAGGGTTCGTGTGAGGCGATCGGCATCGGTCATGGCGGCCCGTTCCTGCACGGAAGCGCCGCACTCGGACAAGTTTTTGCGCGCTCCCGTGCATCTGCTGTGGTTGTCGGAAAAGCTCTTTCGATAAGATGCGCGCCGTGACCAGCTCCCATTCTTCTCAGGGCCCCTCCGTTCCCCGGCGCTTCGCGGGAGACACCCCCGCGCCTCCTTGGTCCGAGCGCCCCGCCGTCCAGCAGCTCGAACGGCACTTCGGCGAGGTCGGGTCGCTGCACCTCCGGCAGTTGTTCCAGGAAGACGCTCAGCGCGGTGAGCGCTTCAGCGCGGAAGGCTGCGGGCTCTACCTCGACTACTCGAAGAATCGGATCCAGCCGCGAACGCTGGAGCTGCTGCTGGGGCTGGCCCGGGAAGCGCAGCTGCCGGCTGCGATCGAGGCCATGTTCAGCGGCGCGCAGATCAATTTTACCGAGCACCGCTCGGTGTTGCACACGGCGCTGCGCCTGCCGCGCGATCGGGCGTTGCTGGTCGGGGGCCGCAATCTCACGGCCGACGTGCACGAGGTGCTGGACAAGATGGCCGGTTTCGCGCGCGAGCTGCGCGCGGGGCGCTGGCTGGGCCATACCGGCAAACGCATCCGAAACGTGATCAATGTGGGTATTGGCGGCTCTGATCTCGGGCCGGTGATGGCCTACGAGGCGCTGCGCGCCTTCAGCGACCGCAGCCTGAGCCTGCGCTTCGTCTCCAACGTGGACGCGACCGATTTCGCTGAGGCCACGCACGGCCTGGACCCGAGCGAGACGCTGTTCATCATCTGTTCGAAGACCTTTACCACCCAGGAGACGCTGGCCAACGCCCGCCTAGCGCGCAGCTGGTTGGTGAAAGGACTGGGGGCCGAGCAGGCGGTCCGGCGCCACTTCGTCGCCGTCTCGACCAACGCCGAGGAGGTCGCGAAGTTCGGGATCGACACCGCCAACATGTTCGGTTTCTGGGACTGGGTGGGAGGGCGTTATTCGGTCGACTCCGCCGTCGGGCTCTCGCTCATGGTGGCGATCGGAGCTGAGGCGTTCAGCGAATTCCTGGCGGGCTTTCATGACATGGACGAGCACTTCAAAAGTGCTCCCTGGGAGCGCAACCTGCCCCTCCTGCTGGGGCTCCTGGGCATCTGGTACAACAATTTCTTCCGCGCCGAGTCCTACGCGATCCTGCCCTATGATCAGTATCTGAGCCGTTTCAGCGCGTACTTGCAGCAGCTCGACATGGAGAGCAACGGCAAGTCCGTTGGCGTGGACGGCACGCGCGTGCCGCAACAGACAGGCCCGGTGATCTGGGGTCAACCTGGTACGAACGGGCAGCACGCCTTCTATCAGCTGTTGCATCAAGGAACGAAGCTGATCCCGGCGGACTTCATCGGTTTTTCGCGCAGCCTCAACCCTCTGGGAGATCATCATGATCTGTTGATGGCGAACTTCTTCGCGCAGACCGAGGCGCTGGCGTTCGGCAAGACGCTGGAGCAGGTCCAGGCCGAAGGGGTGCCGGCGGAGCTCGCGCCCCACAAGGTGTTCGAAGGCAACCGCCCCACCAACACCCTGCTCGGCGAGCAGCTCACGCCGCGCCTGCTGGGCACGCTGATCGCGCTCTATGAGCACAAGGTGTTTGTCCAGGGCGTGATCTGGAACATCAACTCCTTTGATCAGTGGGGCGTGGAGCTGGGCAAAGTGCTGGCCAAGCGCATCACCGGCGAGCTGCCCGCCAGCGGCGCACTGAACCACGACAGCTCGACCAACGCGCTGATTCGCCGTTATCGCGCGCAGCGCGCGGCGGTTGCGAAGGGCTGAGCCGCCGCGCGCGGCGCGGCGGCGCAGCGCCGGCGAACGTGAAGTTGCGGAAACGCCCGGAGCCAGGTTTCGGCGCTGCTGCGGCTGCTGGGCGAGCCCTGGTGGCCGATCGCAGCGCGGAATGCGATGACCATGGCAGCCCGTGAGCAGGTCCCTCACAATCGCGGCACGGCGGCGAAACCTCAGGCTGCCGAGAGGGGGAAATGGAAATGAACGAAGAATTCTTCGAGGCCGAGGATGGTGTGAAGATCTTCACCCGCTCCTGGCTCCCGCAGACCAGCGCCGCGGCTGCGGTGGTGATCGTCCACGGCTTCAAGTCGCACAGCGGGCTCTACGAGTGGCCGGCGCAACGGCTGATCGAGCGCCGCATCGCGGTCCACGCGCTCGACTTGCGCGGCCACGGCAAGTCCGAGGGGGAGCGCTTCTACGTGCAACATTTCAGCGACTACGTCGCAGACGTCGCCCAGCTCGTCGCCCGCGCCCAGGCGCGCCACCCGGGCTTGCCCCTGTTCCTGCTCGGGCACAGCGCCGGCGGCGTGATCTCTTGCCTGTATGCGCTGGAACACCAGAGCGAGCTCAAGGGCCTCGTGTGCGAGAGCTTTGCGCATGAAGTTCCTGCGCCGGAGCTCGCTCTCACCTTGCTGAAGGGCCTGAGCCGGGTGGCGCCCCACGCCCATGTGCTGAGCCTCAGGGACGAGGACTTCTCGCGCGATGAGAGCTTCGTACGGCGCATGAAGAGCGACCCCTTGATCGTGCACACCGCGGGGGCATCGCAGACGATCGCGGAGATGATCCGAGCGGACGAGCGGCTCCGCCGCGAATTCCCGCGCATCACCCTGCCCGTGTTGATCCTTCACGGGACCGCGGATCGCGCCACCCTGCCCCACGGCAGCCAGCGCTTCTACGACTCCGCCGGCTCGGCCGACAAGACCTTGAAACTCTATGAGGGGCACTACCACGATCTGCTGAACGACCTCGACAAGGAGCGGGTCATGGCGGATATCATCGAGTGGCTCACCACCCACTCGATCCTGCCGCAACCGCACTCCCTCAGCAATTGATGCTGCGGGGCTCACCACATTCACTGATAGAGATGGATCATGCCGCTCTCGGTGCTTCCCCATCGTGACGACCTGATGCGCGCAGCCGCCGGTCGGATCGCGCAGCTCGCGGAGCGCGCCATCGCGGCTCGAGGGCGTTTCGACTGGGCGCTCGCGGGCGGCAAGACTCCCGAGCAGCTGTACGGGCTGCTCGCCGGGCCGCCCTACGCGGGGCGGGTCGACTGGGCGCGCGTGCATTTCTTCTGGAGCGACGAGCGCTGCGTGCCGCCCGACCACGCCGAGAGCAACTATCGCATGGCCCGGCAGGCCTTGCTCGATCGTGTGCGGCCGCCAGCGGAGCACGTACACCGCATGCGCGGCGAGCAACCGCCGTTGGCAGAGGCGAGCCGCTACCAGCTCGAGCTGGGCGGCCTCGCGCCGGGCTCGCCCGGAACGGCTCCGCCGCGACTGGACCTGATCCTGCTCGGGATGGGCTCTGACGGTCACACGGCCTCGCTCTTCCCGGGAGATGAGGCGCTCGACGAGCGGGAGCGCTGGGTGGCGGCCGCGCGCATGCGCGGACCGGGCCCGGCGCGCTTGACCTTCACGCTACCGCTGATCAACGCGGCGCGAACCGTGTTGTTCCTGGTCGCCGGCAGCGACAAGGCGGGCACGCTGGCGAAGGTCAGCCCCGGCGCCAGCCCGCGCGACACGGCCGCCCCGGGCAGCACGCCGCTCCTGCCGGCGCAACGCGTCCAACCTACCGACGGCGAGCTGGAATGGTTCGTCGACGCAGAAGCAGCCGCACTGTCATGAGGGGGCGCGGGACTAGGCGCTCGTAAAGCCGTAGCGGGCGCTTTTTCGGCCTCTACCCTTGACGGCGCGGGCGCTCCCGCCCAAGACCGCCCTATCGGAGGAGACGCGATGCAGTTTGGCATGATTGGTCTCGGGCGCATGGGCGCCAACATGGTGCGCCGCCTGGTGCGGGGCGGGCACGAGTGCGTGGTCTATGATCGAAGCGCCGCCGCGATCGATGCGGTCGTCAAAGAGGGAGCGCGCGGCGCGGCATCGCTCGCTGAGCTGGTCAAGCAGCTGAAGCCTCCGCGCAGCGTGTGCCTGATGGTGCCTGCTGCCTACGTGGACGCCTCGATCACGGAGATCGCCCCGCTGCTGGAGCGCGGTGACGTGCTGATCGACGGCGGTAACTCCAACTACCAGGACGACATCGCGCGCGCCGCGAAGCTCGCCGAGCGCGGCATCGACTACATCGACATGGGGACCAGCGGCGGCGTGTGGGGCCTCGAGCGCGGTTACTGCTTGATGATCGGCGGCAAGCGCGAAGTGGTGCAGCGGCTGGATCCGATCTTCGCCACGCTGGCTCCGGGCAGCGCCGGGATCGCCCCCACGCCGGACAGAAAGGCCCCGAGCACCGCGGAGCGCGGATACCTGCACTGCGGTCCGAGCGGCGCCGGGCATTTCGTGAAGATGATCCACAATGGCATCGAGTACGGGCTCATGGCCGCCTACGCCGAGGGGTTCAACATCCTGCGCCACGCCGGCATCGGCAAGGGCCACGAGGGCGGCGAGGACGCGGAGACCACTCCCCTGCGGCATCCCGAGCACTACTCCTACGACTTCAACCTGGCCGACATCGCCGAGTTGTGGCGGCGCGGCAGCGTCATCACCTCCTGGCTCCTCGATCTCACGGCGCAGGCACTCGCCACGGACTCGGATCTGGAGCGCTTTGGCGGCAAGGTCTCCGACTCGGGCGAGGGGCGCTGGACGGTGGCGGCCGCCAATGACCTCGGCGTGCCCGCCCACGTGCTGACGGCGGCGCTGTTCGAGCGCTTTGCCTCGCGCGATCTCGACCTGTTCCAGAACAAGGTGCTCTCCGCTATGCGCTTCGGCTTCGGCGGGCACGTCGAAAAGGGCCCGGACAAAGCGCGAGGCGGCAAATGAGCGGCGTCTACAAGAGCAGCAATGGGCGCCCGCGCTCGGACGCGCTGGTGTTTTTCGGCGCCACCGGCGACCTCGCGTACAAGAAGATCTTCCCGGCGTTTCAAGCGCTCGCGCGCCGTGGCAAGCTGGACTTCCCGGTGATCGGCTTCGGGCGCTCGGGCTGGACGAGGGAGCAGCTGACCGAGCGCGCGAAGGCCAGCGTGAGCGAAAACGGCGGCTACGATCCGCAGGCGTTCTCGGTGCTCGCCGAGCGGCTCGAGTACGTCGATGGCGACTACAACGATCCGCGCTCGTTCGAGAAGATCCACCAGGTGCTGGAGAAGTGGCACGCCAAGCGCCCCGCTCACTATCTGGCCATCCCGCCCAGCGTCTTCCCGGCGGTGGTCAAGAACCTGCACGTCGCCAGCTGCACGCAGGACGCGCGCGTGATCGTTGAGAAGCCGTTTGGACGCGACCTGGAGTCCGCGCGAACCCTGAACCGCACCCTGCACGAAGCCTTCCCCGAGGAGCGCATCTTCCGCATCGATCACTATCTCGGCAAAGAAGCCGTGCAGAACATGCTGTACTTCCGCTTTGCCAACGCCTTCCTGGAGCCGATCTGGAACCGGCACTACGTCGAGAGCGTGCAGATCACGATGGCGGAGAACTTCGGCGTCAAGGGCCGCGGCAAGTTCTACGAAGAGACGGGCGTGGTGCGCGACGTGATCCAGAACCACCTGTTGCAGATCGTGAGCTACCTGGCCATGGAGGCGCCCTCGGGCATGTACGCGGAGGCGATCCGTGACGAGCAGGCCAAGGTGTTGCGCACGGTGCGACCGCTGAGCCCCGATCACCTGGTATGCGGCCAGTTCCGCGGCTATCGAGATGAGCCCGGCGTGGCCAAGGACTCCAGGGTGCCGACCTACGCGGCGCTGCAGCTGTTCGTCGACTCCTGGCGCTGGGATGGAGTGCCGTTCCTGGTGCAGGCCGGCAAGAACCTGGCGACGACCTACACCGAGGTCAACGTCAAGCTGCGCAGGGCGCCGCAAGTGGTGTTCAGCGAGCCGACTCCGCCTGAGTCCAACTACGTCCGTTTCCGGCTCAGCCCGGAGGTGATGATCGCGATCGGTGCGCGCGCCAAGCGCGGCGGTGAGCTGATGGTGGGCGACCCGCTCGAGCTGTCCGTGGTCGGAGTGCCGCCCCCGGGCCAGGACGGGCGCATGGGCGACTACGAGCGCCTTCTGGGCGACGTGATCGCCGGTGACGCCACGTTGTTCGCGCGCCAGGACGTGGTGGAGGCCGCCTGGTCGATCGTCGCGCCCGCGCTCGAGAATCCGGGCCCTCTCTACGAGTACGAGCCCGGCACCTGGGGCCCGCGCGCAGCGGAGCGCCTGATCAAGACGGAGCGTAACGAACGAGCGCAGCACCCCAGCGGCAGCAAGGAAGCCGGCGCCAAGAAAGCTTAGCCGAGCAGCCCGCAGCACCGAGCGCCCCCCGCCCGTCGCGGTAGCTCGGTCGGCTCGCGGGAGTAGTCAGCTTGCTGCGGCACGGTGTAGACTCCCCGGTGGTGCTCGGGCGTCTCTTCCAGCTCCTGTTCCTGGTGCTCTGCGTTCAGCTGGGCGAGCTGGGCGATGCCCTGGCCTGTGCTGGAGACGGCTGCCTCGACGATCCGGGCTGTTGCTCGGACTGCCCGATGAGCTCTGGAGAGGACGGGCCGCACTCTGAAAAATCCGGCTTCGGCTGCCCTCCCGGCTGCCGCTCCTGTCATTGCCATCGAGCGGGCGCAATACACTTGCCGGGAGTGCAGCGCACGCCCTTGGTGCTGCCCGGGCCTGAGTCGGATGGCATGTCCGGCGTGAGAGCCCTCGCAGCGCCCCGCCCGCCGTTTCTGTCCTCCATCTACCGTCCCCCCCGAGCACCGGCGCACGGCTGAAGCGGCGCGTGGCCGTCCGGGCGCGGCGTGCGGAGAGCTGCGCGCGTGCTGGCGAGCATACGGGCGCTCGCGCAGTCGCTAGCTGCCGGTGTCTCTGCTGATGGTTCGCTCGCGAGGACTCGCGAGCTCGAGTGGGAGCATTGAAATGATGGTAGGGTCCTGGACGGGGGCGGCTGTGTGCGCCGCGCTCCTGGCCGTCCCCTGGACGGCGCAAGCAACAGATCCAACGGCCGCGGTACCGCGCGACTGCACGGCGCAGATCCGCCGTGACAACCTCGTCGCGTGCGCGCTGGCAGCCAGCCCGGACCTGCGCGTCGAGCGTGAGGCCGCCGCCGCCCTCGCCGCGCGGCGAACGAGCGCGAGCACGCTGCTGCCTTCGAACCCGGTGCTGGCTTTGACGGGAGCTCGGCGCACCACACCGGGCACGGAGCGCGGCGCCGTCTTCAACTGGTCGGCGTCCCTCTCCCAGGAGCTGGAGCTGGCGGGTCAGCGCGGCAGCCGGGTGCGTTCCGCGGAAGCCGAGCAGCAGGCAGGGCAGCTCCGGCTCATGGCGAGCCAGCGCGACGCCGTGGCCCAGGCCTGGAGCGTGTTCTTCGAGCTGAGCGCGGCGCAGGCGCAGCGAGAGCTCGCGCAGCGGATGCTGGCGGCGGCGCAGCGGGTGGCTGAGGTCGCCAGGGCCAAGTCGGAGCAAGGCCTGCTCGCCCCGGTCGACGCGGACGTGGCGCAGGCGGCCGCTCTGCGGGTGCTGCAACAGCGGCTGGCAGCAGAGCAATCCGCCGCAGTAGCCAGCGCACGACTGGCGCTCGCCCTGGGCGCCGACCCGCTGCGGCCGCTCGCCGTCGCGGGCGAGCTGACCCCCCTCACCGGATTGCCAGATCCCGCGGACCAGCCCGCTGCCGCGCTCGCCGCGCGCCCCGAGGTGCGCGCGTGGGACGCCGAGCGCTCGGCGTTCGCCGCCCGCGCCCAGGCCCTGCGGCGTGGGCGCGTGCCCAATCCGACTCTCTCGGCGTTCGCCGAGCAAGATGGCTATGGCGAGCGCGTGTACGGGCTCGGCCTTTCGCTCCCCTTGCCTTTGCCGGGTCCAGTGGGCCAGGCCCACGCGGGTGAGATCGCCGAGCTGGACGCGCTGGCGCGCCAGGCCGAGGCGGAGAAAGCGCGCGCAGTGGCGCGCGCCGGGCTGGAGCTGGCGCGCGCGGGCTCCAGCTACGCCGCCCATCGGAGCGCGGTGCGGGCATTGGATCGGCCCACGCTGGAGCGCGCCGAACGCTCCCTCGGCGAGCTGAGCGCCCAGATCGAGGCGGGGCGCCTGAGCGTGCGGGATGCGTTGCCGGCGCAGCAGGCTCTGATCGATCTGTTGCGGGCCCACCTGGAGGAGCTCGAAGCCCTGTGCCTGGCCTCGGTGGAGCTGGCTCGGGCTCTCGACCTGCCTCTCGAGCAGGGGCTCCAATGAGATTGCGCTGCTTGCTCGCTGTCCTGCTCGCGCTCGCCTGCGACCGCCCGCGCCGTGACGAAGTCGCGCCGGCGAACATTGAGCGCGCCGCCCCGCCGGAACACCGTGACGAGCCGGAGCACGAGGAGCTGCCGCGCCGCGTCCGGCTCTCGGACAAGGTGGTCGCCGCCGCTAAAATCCAGACCGCGCCGGTGCGCAGGGAGGTGCTCGCGATCACCCTCGCCTTGCCCGGCGAAATCGCCGTCGATCCGGACAAGAACGCGCGTGTCTCGAGTCCGGTCCCCGGTCAGCTGTCGATGGTCGGGTTCCAGGAAGGGCGTTCGGTGAAGCGCGGAGAGCTGCTCGCGCGCGTGCGCATCCCGGATCTGGGCCGGCTGCGAGCCGAGCACGCCACCGCGAGCGCCAAGGCCGGCGTCGCACGCGCCAACAGCGCGCGACTGGAGGAGCTGGCGAGCAAGGGACTCGCCGCGCGCCAGGAGGCTCTCGACGCCCGCGCGGCCGCGGAGGGCCTGGAAGCGGAGGCGCGCGCCACCGAGGAGCAGCTGCGCTTGCTCGGCAGCGCCGGCGGCGGCAGCTCCGAGCTGGCGCTGCGCGCCCCGATCAGCGGCGTCGTGATCTCGCGAGCCGCCGTCGTCGGTCAACCGGTGCGCGCGGAAGACGTGATCGCTGACATCGCGGATCTCTCGGAGGTCTGGTTTCTGGGCAGAGTCTTTGAGAAAGATCTGGACAAGGTGCACACGGGATCTGCCGCAGAGGTGGAGCTCAACGCCTTTCCACAGCACCGCTTTCCCGGCAGCGTCGAATATGTCGCGCGCCAGATCGACCCCGTCGCGCGCACCTTGACGGCGCGCATCCGGCTCTCGAACGCTGACGGGCTGCTGCGCCTGGGCCTGTTCGGCACGGCGCACATCGCGAGCGGCGACGAGCAGCGCGAGCCCGTGCTGGTGATCGCGCGCAGCGCCGTGACCGAGATCAGCGGCAAGCCCGTGGTCTTCGTGCAGCAGCCCGACGGCGATTACGAGCTGCACGAGGTCAAGCTGGGCGAGTCCAACCTGGGCCGCATCCGCGTGCTCTCCGGGCTGCGCGAGGGCGAGGCGGTGGTCGTGGATGGCGTCTTCACACTGAAGAGCTCCGTGCTGCGGGACTCGCTCGCCGAGGAGGAGTGAGGTGAGTCTGCTCTCGGCGATCGTCCGCTGGTCGCTCGCCAACCGCCCGGTGGTGCTGGCTGCCACCTTGCTGTTGATCCTGGCGGGCATCCAGTCCGCCTACCGTTTGCCCATCGACGCCGTGCCGGACGTCACCAACGTGCAGGTCCAGGTGATCACGGCCGCTCCAGCCCTCTCGCCCGTCGAAGTGGAGCAATATGTCACCGTCCCGGTGGAACGCGCGCTGGCCGGCGTGCCTCACAGCAGCGAGATCCGCTCGATCTCGAAGTACGGCTTGTCCGTCGTGACCGTCGTCTTCGCTGAGGGCACGGACATCTACTTTGCCCGGCAACTGATCAACGAGCGCATGCGCGAGGCCGACGACGCGGTGCCGCGGCAGTTCGGCAAGCCGGAGCTCGGCCCCATCACGAGCGGCCTGGGCGAGATCTACCAGTTCGTGGTCCAGAACGACCAGCTCTCGCTGATGCAACGGGAGGAGATCCTGGACTGGCAGATCGCTCCCCAGCTGCGCAGCGTGCCCGGGGTCGTCGAGGTCAACAGCTTCGGCGGGGAGGATCGCCAATATCAGGTCGTGCTGGACCCCAAGCGCTTGCAAGCGGCGGGCGTATCTGTCGCGCAGGTGATCGAGGCGCTGGAGAAGTCGAACCGCAACGCCGGTGGCGGCTACATTCAGCACAACCGCGAGCAGTTTGTGATCGGAACGGAGGGTCTGGTCACCAATCTGGACGATCTGCGCAGGGTGGTGATCGGGGCCACGCCGCAAGGTGTACCGATCACGGTCGACACTGTCGGCGATGTGCAGTTCGGGCCACGCCTGCGCCGCGGCGCCGCCACCATGAATGGCGAGGGCGAGGCGGTGATCGGCGTCGCGATGATGCTGCTGGGTGAGAACTCGCGCACGGTGACCGCTGCGGTCAAGGCCGAGCTGGCTGCGATCGAGCCCACGCTGCCGCCCGGCACCAAGATCGAGCCGTTCTACGATCGCTCTGTGCTGGTGCAGCGCACCATCGACACGGTCGCGACCAACTTGCTGGAGGGCGCGCTGCTCGTGATCGGTGTGCTGCTTCTGCTGCTCGGCGAGCTGCGCGCGGGACTGGTCGTGGCAGCGATCATTCCCCTGGCCATGCTGTTCGCGCTGATCGCCATGCACGCGCTGGGCCTGTCCGGAAATCTGATGAGCCTGGGCGCGATCGACTTCGGGCTGCTGGTCGACGGTGGGGTGATCATCGTCGAAAATGCCGTGCTCCGGCTCGCGGAGCAGCGCGCGCGCCTGGGCCGCGAGCTCACGCCTCAGGAGCGGGTGGACACGGTCGGCGATGCCACGCTGGAGGTGCGCCGCGCCAGCGTGTTCGGCGAGGCCATCATCGCCATCGTGTATCTGCCGATCCTGGCTTTCATCGGCGTCGAGGGAAAGCTGTTCCGGCCCATGGCACTCACGGTGCTGCTGGCGCTGGCCGGAGCGTTCGTGCTGTCGCTCAGCGTCGTGCCGGTGCTCACGAGCTACCTGGTGCGCCCGTCCCCCGAGCAGCGAGAGACGTGGCTGCTGCGCCAGCTGCACGCGCCCTACGCGGCCGCGCTGGCACGGGCCCTCCGCCACCGCCGCGTCACGCTGAGCGCCGGCGTGCTCGCGCTCGCGCTGGCGATCGTGCTGTTCTTCCGGATCGGCGCCGAGTTCGTTCCGCAGCTCGACGAAGGGGACCTGTTGCTCGAGGCACGGCGGCTGCCGGGCATCGCGCTGGACGAATCGGTGGCCACGGCGCTGCGTCTGGAAAGGGCGCTGCAAGAGCTGCCCGAGGTCCGGCACGTGGTCAGCCGCACGGGCGCTCCCGAGCTCGCGACGGACCCGATGGGGATGGAGCAGTCCGACGTATATATCGGCCTGAAGGAACGAGAGGCCTGGCGCCCTGGGCTCACCAAGGATCAGCTGGCGCAGGAGATCTCGGAGCTGGCCGCGGAGAGCGTGCCCGAGATTGGCGCCGGTCTCTCGCAGCCGATCCAGATGCGAACCAACGAGCTGATCGCGGGCGTACGTTCCGACGTGGCGGTGCTGATTTATGGCCCCGATCTGCGAGAGCTCAGCGAGCTCGGAGAGCGTGTCGCTCAGGTGATACGCCGCGTGCCCGGCGCCGTGGACGTGCGCGTCGAGCAGGTGGAAGGGCTACGCTATCTGCGCGTGATCCCCGATCGAGCGAAGCTGGCGCGCTACGGCTTCACGATCGAGGATATCAACCAGCTCACCGAGACGATGGCCGTGGGCTACGACACGGGTCAGGTGCTGGAAGGCGAACGGCGCTTCGGCATCAGCGTCAAGACGCGTCACGATTTCAGCGGCGATCTCGAGCCGCTACGCATGCTACCGCTGCGCTCGGTGAGCGGTCAGGTCGTGCCGCTGGGCGACCTGGCCGAGCTGAGGTTCGCGGACGGACCCGCTCAGGTCAGCCGAGAGCGCCAGTCACGGCGCCTCAGCGTCGAGCTCAACGTGCGCGGCCGGGACCTGGAGTCGGTCGTGCGTGACGCGCGCGCAGCGGTGGCGCAGGCCATCGAGCTGCCCACGGGCTATCGTGCGGTGTGGGGTGGCCAGTTTGAACACTACGAGCAGGCCAAGGCGCGACTGTCGCTGGTGATCCCCCTCGCCCTGGCGTTGATCGCGTTCCTGCTCTGGCTGGCGTTTCATTCGGCGCGCACCGGGCTGCTGATCTTCCTGGAGATCCCCTTCGCGATCGTGGGCGGCGTGATCGCGCTCTGGCTGAGAGACATCCCGTTCTCGATCTCGGCCGGAGTCGGCTTTATCGCGCTCTCCGGCGTCGCGGTGCTGAACGGCTTGGTCCTGGTCTCGTCAGCCCGGCAGCTCCAGGAGGAGCGTGGGCTCTCCCCGGCGGAGGCGATTCGCCAGGCCGCCGAGCGGCGCCTGCGACCGGTCCTGATGACGGCCCTGGTCGCGGCGCTGGGGTTTCTGCCGATGGCGCTCTCGACGGCGCCGGGCAGCGAAGTCCAGCGCCCCCTGGCGACGGTCGTGATCGGCGGGCTGATCAGCGCAACCCTGCTCACGTTGCTGTTGCTGCCGGTCGTCTACGCTCAGCACGGGGTGGCGCGGCACCTCGAACCGCAGCCGGGAGCGCCCCGCTAGAATGGCAGCCGCATCTGGCCCATCACGCGGTTCGCTTGCTCGCCGGGCGCCAGCCGAACTCTGCGCCCGACCAGCGCTCCGAGCGACAGCATGTAGCGCTGACCAGCTTGCTCCGTGAGCAGCACATCTCCGATCATGCCCGCGCAGCGGCCCGAGATCGCGAGCGGCTCGGTCTCGCTGAGATCCGTGAAGGTTTTCTCCAGCAAGGCGGAGCCCCCGTAGAAGCGGTCGAGCTCGACCAGCTCCGGCTCGATGCGCAGCTCCGGCTCGAGCAGCTGGATCTGCTCGACGCGCGCGCGCAGCTCGGCCTGCACCACTGGGGCGGAGAACGGCACTCCGAGCAGGTGGCGCTTGCGCGCGGGACGGATCGCTTCCGGAACGTCCAGATCGCGAGCGATGCGCTCCTCCAGCGCGCGAGCGCGATAGGCATCCTCGAAGCGCGCGAGCAGCACACCCATGCGCGCCCCCTGCTCCAGCAACCGATGGATGCCGCGCCGGGCATGGGTCATCCCCACCTTGAGCGTGCCCGCGCCGAAATGAGCCAGGTACACTAAATGCGGCTCGAGATTGCGCAGCTGCTGCTGCGCCGACAGCTCCGGGGCGTTGTAGAATGCAGGATTGAAGCCGGTTGCGCGGTGGCAGGCCAGGCACTGCTCAAAACTTTCGTCGCGCAGCGCGGCGCGCTCCGGGCACGGTTCGCTCTTGCCGCTCGCCAGATCGAAACGACCGGTGCAGAAACGGCCCGCCAGGGCCTGCAACGTCAGCTGCGCCTCGCGCACAGTCAGGCGAGTGCGCTGCCAGCCGGGGTGGCTCAAGTCGTCGACCACCAGGAATCCGCCGTCCTGATCACAGCCATAGGCGGCGAGCAATCCGGTCTCCAGGCGCGGAATCTCTGTCATGCGCCGAGCGCTCCGGGCAGTGCCAGCCCCACGTAGTTCTCGGCCAGCGCCGTGGAGGCCGCTCGCGAGCTCACCAAGGCCTCCAGCTCGGCCAGCTGCACACGGCGCTCGAAGGCGTCGGCGCCCGGCAGGACATGCAACAGGCGCGTCATCCAGCTGGAGAAGTGCTGCACGCGCCAGACACGCTCCAGGCAGGCCGCGGAGTACCCATCGAGGGCGCTCTCCCTGCCGTGCTCGTACCAGGCGCCCAGCGCGGCGCTGAGCCTGCGCACGTCGGCCACCGCCAGGTTCAGGCCCTTGGCGCCGGTGGCCGGGACGATGTGCGCCGCGTCTCCGGCCAGCAGCAGGCGCCGGTAGCGCATCGGTTCGTGCACGAAGCTACGCAACGCGGCGATGCTCTTCTCCAGGATCGGCCCGGACTCCAGTCGCCACCCCGGCACTGTCTCCAGGCGCGTGCGCAGCTCTTGCCAGATGCGCTGCTCGGTCCACGCGCCCGGATCCTCGCCGGCCGGCACCTGCAAATAGAACCTGGACAGCTCCGGAGAGCGCAAGCTGTGCAGCGCAAAACCGCGCTCGTGACGCGCGTAGATCAGCTCCTCCGTCGAGGGAGCCACGGCTGCCAGGATGCCGAGCCACGCAAATGGGACCACGTGCTCGTACTGCCGAGAGGCTCCGGCCGGAAACCAGTGCCTGGCCACGCCGTGCGAGCCGTCGCAGCCGATCACCCAGTCGCAGCGCAGCTCCTCGCGCCGCCCCTGATAGGCAAACCTGAGCGAGGGTCGATCCTGCTCGAGCCCGTCGAGCGCGAGCTCGGATACCTCGAAGCACAGGTGTTCGGCTCCGGCGGCGGCGTCGGCCAGGCGCGCCGCGATCAGATCGCGCACGACCTCGCGCTGACCGTAGACGGTGATATTCCGCCCGGGCACCAGCTCGCGAAAATCGATGCGGTGAGCGGCGCCGCCGAAGCGCAGCTCGATGCCATGATGCACGATGCCTTCGCGGCTGAGGCGCTCGCCCGCGCCGGCGAAGTGCAGCGTGTCGACGGTCGGCTGCTCCAGAACCCCAGCCCGGATCCGACTCTCCACGTGCTCGCGCGAGGAGCGCTCCAGAACGCGCGACCCGATGCCGCGCCGCGCCAGCAACTGCGCGAGCAACAGCCCGGCGGGGCCAGCCCCGATGATGGCAACCTGGACCTGCGCTACCATCTCAGTAGGCGCTCGCCTTGCCCCCGTCCCGCATCACATCCGCCACGGCGATCACCGCCGAGCTCTTGGGATCGATCTCGATGCAGTTGGCATGACCGATGCGGTCGCGGCCGACCAGCTTGTGCCCCAGCGCCTGCAGCTCCGCCACCGTCGTGCTGGGCAAGCTCGACTCGTGCCAGATCTGGTCGGGCAACCACTGATGATGGACACGCGGCGCCGCCACGGCCTGCTGCAGCGAGCGGTTGTGATCGATCAGCTGCATCACGATCTGCGCCACGGTGGTGGTGATCGTGGGCCCCCCGGGCGAGCCGATGACCGCGCGCAGCTTTCCGTCCTTCACCAGGATGGTCGGCGTCATGCTGCTCAACATGCGCTTGCCGGGCTCGATCCCGTTTTGTGGCCCTTGCACCAGCCCGAACATGTTGGGCGCACCGACCTTGGACGTAAAGTCGTCCATCTCGTTGTTCAAGATCACGCCCGTGCCCGGCACCACCACCTTGGCGCCAAAGCCGCCGTTGAGCGTGTAGGTGTTGGCCACGGCCATACCCGAGCTATCGACCACCGAGAAGTGCGTGGTGTGCTCCGATTCCTTCAGCTGCAGGCCCGCCTTGATCTCGCTCGACGGCGTCGCATGCTTGGGGTCGATGCCCGCCATGCGCTTGGCCACGTAGCGCGTATCGAGCAGCTCGCTCAGCGGGATCTTGACGAAATCCGGGTCGCCGATCAGCTCGTTGCGATCCGCATAGGTACGGCGCAGCGACTCCACGTACAGGTGAATCCGCGCGGTCGAGTCCCAATCGAGCTTGTACATCTGGAGGTACTCGGCTGCCGCGAGAATTTGCCGCAGCACCACGCCGCCGGCCGAGGGCGGGGGCATGGTCACGATGTCGTAGCCGCGATAGGAGAACTTGATGGGCTCGCGGACGATCGCCTTGTAGCTGGCCAGATCCTCCGCGCTCCAGATGCCGCCCATAGCCTTGACTTTGCTGGCCATGTCCGCCGCGAAGGCGCCGCGATAAAAGGCATCCGGTCCGTTCTTGGCGATCGCCTCCAGCGTGCGCGCCAGGTCGGGCTGCTTCCAGATCTCGCCCTCGCTGTATGCGCTACCGTCGGGCTTGCCGAAATCGGCCAGCGTGGCCCTGAGCGCCGCCTGCAGCTGTGAATTCTTGGCGGCCGGGTCCTTCGCGTAGTCGCCGATGCGCGCGAGCGCGCCTTTCATGTCGTCAGCGTGGAAGCTGTCGAGCTTCGAGCCGTCGCGCGCGAGCGCGACGGCGGGCGCGAGCACGTCGGCCCAGGGTAGCTTGCCATATTTTTTGTGCGCCATCGCCAGGCCCGCCACGACGCCCGGGATGCCCGCTGCGCGCGGGCCGATGCGTCCGTCCTTTGTCACCTGCCCGCTCGCGTCCAGGTACATGTCGCGGTTGGCGGCGCGCGGCGCCGTCTCGCGGTAGTCGATCGCCGTGCTGGTGCCGTCCGGGAAGCGCACGACCATGAAGCCGCCGCCGCCCATGTTGCCGGCCGCTGGATGCGTCACGCCCAGCGCGAAGCCGACGGCGACGGCCGCATCCACGGCGTTGCCTCCTTTCTTCAGAATCTCCACCCCCACATCGCTGGCCGCCCCCTCGGCGCTGCTCACCGCGCCGTGGGTGCCGATCGCCACTCCCGGTGCGGCTGCCGACGCGGTGGGCGCCTCAGTGCCGGGGTTCTCCGGAGCCGGCGGAGCCTCCGGTGCAGTGCTCGCTGGCGCGGCGCTGGGGCTCTTGGCAGGCTCAGCGGGAGCGCCAGCGGGCGCCGGCCGATGGCAGGCGCAGACGGCGAGCACCAGGAGACAGGTAAAGGAACGCAGGCGTCGAAGCAGGAGTGGCGCTGACATGGTCCCAGCCTACACCAAATTGTTTCGAGCATGACTTGCGGCCTGCCGCTGGTGTAGCGTCTTCGGCCCGTGAAGTTCTCGAAATACCAGGCCTTAGGGAACGACTATCTGATCCTGGACGGCGTTCCGTTCGACGTCGCGGAGCTGGCTCGCCTCGCCCCCCGGCTCTGCCACCGCAATCTCGGCGTCGGCAGCGACGGCCTGTTGATCGGGCCCTTGCCCAGTCAGCGCGCGGACTTCGGACTGCGCATCATCAATCCCGACGGTAGCGAGGCGGAAAAGAGCGGGAACGGGCTGCGCATCTTCGCGCGCTATCTGTGGGACACCGGGCGCGTATCCGAAGCGCGCTTCGTGATCGAGACCAAGGGCGGCCTGGCCGAAGCCAGCGTGACCCCGGGCGCAAAGTCGATCCGGGTGGGCATGGGGCAAGCGAGCTTTGACAGTCAGGTGGTGGGGGTCACCGGGCCGCGCCGCGAGATCGTCGCCGAGCTGATGGACTTCGGCGGGCGCCAGCTGAAATGCACCTGCGTGAGCGTCGGGAATCCACATTGTGTGATCGTCGAGGCGGCCGTGACCGAGGCTGAAGCGCAGGCGCTCGGGCCGCGCGTGGAGAGAGATGCGCGCTTCCAGAATCGCACCAACGTGCAGCTCATGCGCGCGATCGACAGCCGCAACATCGAGATCCAGATCTGGGAGCGCGGAGCGGGCTACACGCTGGCCTCGGGTAGCTCGGCATCCGCGGCGGCCTGCGCGGCCAAACGGCTCGGGCTCTGCGGCGGCAACCTGACGGTGCACATGCCGGGCGGGCAGCTCGAGGTCGAGATCGATGAACGCTATCACGTCGTCCAGACCGGCCCGGCCACGCGCGTCGCCTTCGGAGACATCGCTCTGGAGAGCTGGGACGACGACACGGCCTGGAGCCGGATCTGAACCGCAAGAATCAGCGCAAGATGGTCGGTGGCGCTACTGGCGCGACGTCGTCCGGCACGATGCAGGCCGACAGATCGAAGAGCATGAAGGCGAGCACCGCCTCCTGCGGCGTGAACTCCGAGGTGACACAGCCCTTGGGGAAATTGAAGTCAGGGCTCTCGTCCGAGATGTCATCGCCCTGGATGCCCTCGGAGAGGTGGATGTCGCTGAGCACTGCGCGGCCGCACTGTTCGGCGTCGGTCGCTCCCAGCGGCAGGTTGGCGGAGATGTATTGCACCGATTCCTTCGGGGCGTCGGTGGCGATCCAGCGCTGAGCGTAGGCGGGGTTCTCGCGCAAGATATTGTGTTGCGCCCCCTCGATGGTCAGGTCGCCCTGCCCGGACGCGGCGCCCACGTTGGCCAGCCACTGGTGGAGGGCCTCTCCCTTGGGGAACGACGTGATCACCCGGGCATCGACGTCGCCCAGGTCGCGAGCATTGCCATCCTCCGGATCCGTGTACTCCGCCAGGCTCGGCAGCGGCTCTGGCCCGTTCGAGAACCAGACGCTCTGATAGTGGGAGCCAAACACGCGGCCGCCCCGGTTGAGATATTCGTACATCGCCTCGAACGACTGCTCGCTCTTGTTGGCGACGTTCTCGCGCTCGCCATCGCAAGACATGAGCACGACGTCATACTGCGAGAGCGAGTCGACATCGTTCCAGAGGGCCTGCGCAGGCGGGAACCCCTGCCCGCCATTGAGCGTGGCGTAGCTCCGTGTTCCGCCTTCGCCGGCGAAGAGCGTCACTCGCCCGCCGCCACGCTCGCCCGTGAACTCCGAGTCGGCGATGCCGAGCTTGCGGACCAGGCACTCCAGCGCATCCAGCCGCCCGGTGGCCACCGCGATGCGCGGGATGTCCCCCTCCGACTGGCGCGAGGGCAGGCGCAACGTCTGATCCGGCACCGGATTGTCGGCGCAGGCCTGCACGCTTCCAATGTTGAACTCGCGACGCCAGTCACCTACCTGAACCACCAGCGGAATGTTGGGACCGGTGGGCACGTTCTCGATCACGAAATGGCCGTTGGCGTCGGTCAAGGCCGTGGCGATCGGCTCTCCCGAGACCTCGCAGTTGCAACTCACGCCCGGCGTGAGCGGCTTCAGTGTGCCGTCCGGCACGTACACCATCGCGTTGTAGAGAGGCAGCTTGCCGGAGGGGATGTACACGGTGCCCGAGACGCTCGTGGTGGCGCCGCCGTCGCAGCTCACCTGGCGCTGGGTGAGCCCGCGACGCAATGCCGGAGCGGGCGTGCTGCTGACCGGCACCTCCGCGTCACCGATGAAATCGGCGCTCGTCGGCTCCATCGCCTGCGCCGTGAGCGGCGGGGGCGAGTTCAGCTCCGGTTCGCGCTGGGGCGGCACGTCCGCGGACGCACTGTTCTCCGGCAACGCGTCGAGGCGGCTGCCGCCCGCGCTGCATCCCCACACCGACGCCGCAATTCCCAGGGTCCACGCCGCGGTCCAAGCGCCGCCAGAGCCGCGTACCGCCGCAGATTTCTTCGTCATCGAGGGATCTGTGTCTGCTCACCCGACTTTTGGTCAACGCGGCGGTGATTTGTCTCCCGAATGGCGCCAGGCGCCGCGAACTCGGTCCGAGTCAGGGCCGGCCTTCCGGCAGAGCCAGCCTGGCCAGACGGCGGACGTCACGTTGCCGCCGGAAGTGTGACGCGGAACACGGAGCCGCCCGTTGGATTATCACTGACCCCGACCTCCCCGTGCATCGCTCCCACCAGATGCTTCACAATCGACAGGCCCAACCCCGTCCCGCCCATCTCACGTGATCGCCCGGGGTCGACGCGATAGAAGCGTTCAAAGATGCGCAGCCGATGTCGGGGCTCGATGCCCGTTCCGTCATCGCACACGTCGATGTGAATCACGGGCGAGCCCGCGGCCTCCCCCAGCGCGAGATCGGCACGGATCTCCACATGGCCGTCCTCGGGCGTGTATTTGACTGCGTTCACGATCAAGTTCGTGAGCACCTGATCGAATGCCGTGCTGTCTGCCATGACCGACAGCTCCGAGGAGATGTTCGCGGCAACCGTCAGGCGTTTGCGCTGCGCCAGGCCGCGGATCGACTCGAGCGCGCGCTGAACCGCAGCGGACACCGCCGTGGGCTGGATCTCCAGGATGAAATGCCCGGACTCGATGCGCGACAGGTCCAGCAGATCGGACACCAGCCGGGACAGGCGCTGCGCGTTGCGCAGAATGGCGTTCAGGAACTCCGGACCTCTGGTGGGGTGCGCGAGCGCGCCGTCGAGCAACGTCTCCGCGTTGGCCTGAATCACGCTGACGGGCGTGCGCAGCTCGTGAGACACGTTGGCGACGAAGTCCCGGCGCACCTGCTCCAGGCGCCGCATCTCGCTGATCTCGAGCATCACCAGGATCGTGCCGCCCGTTGACTTGATCGAGGCCGCTCGCGCCAGCACCGTGCGCGCCGGCGGTAGTGCCAGCTCGGACTCGACCACCGCTGTGGAAGCGCCGTGCACACGTTCCATCAGCTCGCCCAGCGCCGGCACGCGCACCAGCTCGACCAGCAAGTGGCCGATCGGCGATTGTGCAAGCGAGAGCAGGTCCATCGCCGCCTGATTGGCGTGCGTGACGCGATCGTCTGGATCCAAGGCCACCAGCGCTTCCGTCATACCGCCCAGGATGGTCTCCAGGCGATCGCGCTCGCCCGCCAGGCTGCTCAGGGTCTGGTCCAGCTCATCCACGAGCTCGTTGAAGGACCCCGCCAGGCGCCCCAGCTCGTCATTCGACGACACCGGCAGCCGCTGGGTGATGGACTCGCCGCTGCTGGTCACGAGCCGGGCGTTGCGCACCAGGCTGCGCAAGGGCCGCAGCGCGATATGAGAGGCGATCCCGCTGATGCACACTGCCAGCCCGAGGCCGAACAGCCCCGCGACGAACACCGCCACGCGCAGCCGCCCAGCCACCGAGTCCACGTCAGAGAGCGCCATCGCCGCCCGCACGACGCCCTGCAACTCGGCGCGCCGAAACGGCACCGCCACGTAGAACATATCCGTATGCACGCTCGTGCTGTAGCGTGTGTCTTCTCCCTGCCCCAGCGCGAGCGCCTGGCGGATTTCCGGGCGCTCCCGGTGGTTCTCGACGCGCGCGAGCTCAGCCGGATTGAGGCCCGAGTCGCCCAGCACCTTGCCATCGCTGCCCACGATCGTGAAGCGCACCCCTGTGGAACCGCCCATGCGATCCGCCAGCGCGTCGACCTGCCCTGTCTCGCTCGAGCCCGGCGCCGTCTCGATCAGATCCCGGGCGAGCCGCGCCTGGGCCAGCAGCTCCAGCTCGATGCGATCGCTCAACCAGTCGCGGAGCTGGCGCTCGAGATACAGGCCGCTGACCAGTCCCACTCCGACCACCAGGGCCAGCGAGATGGCGAAGAGCTTCAGACGAACGCCGGCGTTCAAGCCCCCGCCCCCGCGGGCGACTCGCGAAACCGATAACCCACGCCGCGCAAGGTCTCGATATACTCGCCGGCTCCGCCGAGCTTCTGACGCAGCCGCTTCACGTGCGTGTCGACCGTCCGCGTCGTCACGTCAGCTTCGATCCCCCAGACGTCCTGCAGCAGCCGCTCGCGCGTCTGTACGCGGCCGCGGCGCAGCAGGAGCGTCGTGAGCAGCCGGAACTCCAGGGCGGTGAGCACGGCTTCTTGATCGTCGACCCACGCACGGTGCCCGCCGCTGTCCAGCCGCAGGCGACCGAACGCCACTTCGTTCCCGTCGGCTTCGTCCCGTTGCTGGCGGCGCAACAGCGCACGGACGCGCAGCATCAGCTCGCGCACGCTGAAGGGCTTGACCACATAGTCATCCGCGCCGACCTCGAAGCCCACCACGCGATCGATCTCCTCGCCCTTGGCGGTGAGCATCAGCACGGGAACCTGCTGGGTGCGCTTGCTGGCGCGGAGCTGCCGGCAAACCTCGATACCGGAGATATCCGGAAGCATCAGATCGAGCAGCACCGCGTCCGGTGCTGGCTCCGCCTCCGCCAGCTCCAGCCCTGCGCGCCCCGTCAGCGCGCTGCGCGTTTGATAGCCCTCGCGCTCCAGGTTGTATTCGAGAGCCGCGACGAGATCCTTCTCGTCTTCAATCACCAAGATCACACCTGACATAGGGCGTGCTGCGTACAGGATCCGCGTGGCGCCCAGGTGACGTCAAGGCGTATCCGCGCTGATTTTCGTGACAAAAGCCCGGCTCTATGCTCCGCCTCAGTGCGGGCGTGGGCCGGCCCGCTTCAGATCGTGACGTCGCAGAGTGACATTCCGGTGACAGGCCCTGTCGAGACGCTCTGGTCCTGTCGAGGAAAAGTACGACGTGCTCGCGGAGGCGTTGTATGGCAAAAACGGCACTTGCATCGGGCCGCTCTCGGGCTTGGGGAAACCACCAGGCAGCCCCGGTTCGACCTCGTCGTGAGCCTCTGCCGACCGCTGCTCGAGGGCTGACCAACCATGGGGACGCCATTTCAGACCACCCGCCTCACGACCTTTCCGGATGAGCTGCGTGTGTCGCGCAGCTTGCGGGCACCGGAGCTGGGTCCGCGTATCCTGTTTTTGAGCGGCGGCAGCGCGCTGCGGGCGCTGTGCCGCGTGCTCAAGCAGTATACCCACAACTCCGAGCACCTGATCACGGCCTTCGATTCCGGCGGCAGCTCCGCGCACTTGCGGCGCGCCTTCCGAATGCCCGCTATCGGTGACCTGCGCAACCGCATCGTGGCCTTGGCTGACGAGAGCGTGCGCGGCAATCCTCAGATCTATCGCCTGTTCACCCACCGCCTGGCGCACGACGCGCCCGCCGCGGCCCTGGTGCGCGAGCTCGAGCAACTGATCTCCGGCGAGGCCAGCTTGGTCGCCGCTGTTCCGGAGCCCATGCGCCGCATCGTGCAGACCTTGCTGCGCCTGTTCGCGGAGCGCATGCCCCGCGACTTTGATCTGCGAGGCGCGAATCTGGGCAATCTGCTGCTGGCAGGCGGATATCTGAGCCACTCGCGCGACCTGGAGTCCGTCCTGCTTCTGTTTTCCAAGCTGCTCGAGGTGCGCGGAATGGTGCGCTGCATCGTCGATCAGGACCTACACCTGTGCGCCGAGCTCGCCGACGGAACGCGCGTGGTCGGCCAGCATTTGATCACCGGCAAGGAAGCGACCCCGATCGGCTCGGCGATCCGCGAGCTCTACCTCGTCGATTGCCTGGACGCGCCCCGGCGCGCCAGCACCGATATCGCCGAGCAGGTGCGGCGCAGCTTCTCGGCGGCCGATCTGATCTGCTACCCCATGGGCAGCTTCTATTCGAGCGTGGTCGCCAATCTGCTGCCCCGCGGCGTCGGGCGCGCCATCGCCAGCGCGAGTGGGCCCCGCGTGTACATCCCGAATACCGGGCACGATCCGGAGCAGCACGGGATGAGCGTGGCCGACAGCCTCGAAGAGCTGCTGCGTTATGTGCGCGCCGATGCCGGGCAGGATGTACCGCTGGGCCGCGTCGTCAATCTGGTGCTGCTCGATCGGGACCCGCGTCACTACGGCATGCCGCTGGAGCTCGAGCGGATCGAACGCCTGGGCGCGCAGGTCGCGCGCCTGGAGCTGGTTACCGAGAGCAGCAGGCCACACGCCGACCCCCTGCGCCTGACCGAGGCGCTGCTCTCCCTCGCCTGAAGCTCGCGTCACACCGCCGCAAAGCACCTGCATGGCCCGGTGGCCGGCGCCCAAGCCGGACGGCGCGGCGCTTTTGGACTTGCGATGGCCGGTGCTTCGGGCACGATCGAGGCAGCGCTTGGATCCGGGGTAGCCGCACGGGCTCGCATGCAGTGCGCTCGCCACCGCCGGCGAATGCGTTCCCGAATCAGTGAGGGGGTTCGATTGCATGCGCGGTGCAAAAGCTGCATCGCGTCGAGCGCAAACTCTGCACAGGCTATCCACAAACCTGCGGGTCGGATCAGCGCCGGCGCGCGAGCCGTCGCTCGATTTGCGGGTGCTCGCGGCCCAACGGACCTAGCTGCGCCGCTGGCACAGCCTGTGCTTTTGCAGTGCACCCGGGGAATCATCAGCTGGGTCTTGCATCACGCGTTTCGGGATGCGCTTTGCGGGAGAAGCCCCGCAGATGTCTTTGCGGAAGGGCCCGCATCCCCGAGCTCAGGCGGTACGGGAGCCATGTTCGTATCCAAGCAGGTCATTGAAAAGCTCGAGGGCGAGCAAACCCGGTTGCGGCGCGACGTGAAGTACCTGCGGCACGCCGCCGAACGCGGCGACAACAAGGCCGTGCGCGTCCACGCCGAGGACCTGGCATCACGTCTCGAGAACCATGCGTCGCTGGTCGACGCTGTGATCGAGGCCGTGAGCGAAGATTCCGTGCCCGAATCTGACTGACTCGTCGTTGTCGTTTCCCGCTGGTTTCCAGCCGCGAGATCGAGCACCCATGATGCTGCCCTGGGTACGCCGGGGAGCAAGCGCCGGGGAGCAAACGCCTGACAGCAAGCGCCTGACAGCAAACGCCTCGCGGCAGCATCTCGAAGCAGCGACGTGCGATGCACGCTCGACCGCAAATGGACATCTATCACATCTGGTGCAATCTGAAGCCAGGCGTAGCGGACCTGGAGTTCGTGCGCAGCGCGCGCGCTTATCTCGACCGCCTCCAGCAGCAGGGACAGCTCGCGCGCTACCGGATCACACGCTGCAAATTGGGACTTCGTCCGGCGGTGCTGCCGGAATTTCACCTGATGCTCGAGTTTGAAAACCTCGCTCAGCTGGATGCAGCATTCTCATCGGTTGCGGCCCGGACCGATCCCGTCGAGCAGGTGCACCACGCGGTGAACTCGCTGGTACAGGATCTGAGCTTCGCCCTCTATCGCGACTTCCCGGACTCCGTCCGGAATACCGGACAAGAGCGCTTCTGAGCCGCCGGAACGCGCCGCGGACCGTAGCCGACCTCGAGGAGCACGGGGACCCTCGCGAACACGACGCCGGTTGAAGGGACAACCGCCGCTTGAAGCGAGCAGGGAGCCGAGAAAACGCAGGGGGCGGGAGGGTTGCCTGTCTCCCGCCCCCTCTCGTTTGCGCTCACCTGTATCCCAATCTGACAGATCTGATACTGAGTATCAAGTACATTTCCACTCTCGGGGTGCTTTTCCTGACCGCCCTGCGGCTTGCGACCCACTCCCGAAAAATGCGTTATCGTGTTCCCGTGGCGACGGCAGGTGGGCTGACTGAGGCGAAGCAGCGCCTGCGGAGTCTGGGCCTGAAGGTCACGGCGCCGCGGGTTGCTGTGTTGCGCGTGCTGGAGCAGGCGGAGCGCCCGCTCTCGCACGCGGAAGTCGTGGCGCGAGTGGGCGCCGGTCCGCTGGCACCCGCCGTTTCTCCTGGCACCCCGCGCACCCAGAGTGGTTGGGACCGCGCCACCGTGTACCGGAACCTGGTCGCGCTGGTGGGCGTGGACCTCGTGCGCATCTCCAGCCATGCAGGCGGCATCTGTCGTTACGAGATCGTCAAAGCAGCCAAGGACTGCGCACACCCGCACTTCGTCTGCGACGATTGCGGCGTCGTCTCCTGTCTGCCCGAGGCAGAAGTGGTGACGAAGAAAAAGAACACGCGCTGGAGCAAGTCCTTGCGCGCCGCCGAAGTGCAGTTCGTGGGGCGCTGCCCCTCCTGCAGCGGTTGAGGCTGCACACGCCCGCCGGCCGGGCGCGATCACATCTGACTTGCAACTGCATCACTGTTGCATTCGTATGGCGCCGTGCAACCGGCCCTGGCCGCCATTTGGCTCTCCGTCGTGCTGGGCGCGGCGCTCGGGATCGGGCAGCGCTGGGCACCGCGTGTCACGGATCCGATCCGCACCTTTGCGGTGGTCGCGGCCACGCTGGTGGTGAGTCTCTCGTTGCTGCCTCATGCCCTGGCCTGCGAGGGCATCGCGGGGCTGCTGGGAGCGGGCCTGGGCTATGCGGCGATCCCCGCGTTGGAGCGCGTGGGGCTGCTCTTGTTTCGGCGCGCCGATCCCGAGGCCATGCGGCTCGAGCTCGGCTACTCGGGCTTGCTGCTGCATCGCTTCGGCGATGGTGTGGCAATGTCCGTGGACGGTCACGGCTACGGTGTGCTCTGGGCTCTGGGAGCGCACGAGATCCCGATCGTGGCTCTGGTCACGCTGGCTTTCGCACGGCGCGGCCTGCGTACGGCGCTGCTGCGCGCCGCCGCCCTGGGGCTCAGCAGCTCCCTCGGCTACTGGCTGGTGAGCGCCCTGCCCGCGGCGACCTGGCACAACCTGCACGGCTGGGCCGACGCCATTGCTGCCGGCGTGCTCGTCCACATCGTCGGGCACGAAGGCCTGGCGGAACGCGGCGCCCACCGGGTCGGCGCCCCTTTGCTTCATCCGCCCCGGCGTTCCGTGGCCCAGCGTGCGCTCGATCTGGGCGCAGGCTTGCTGGCTTGCGTTCTGGTCCTGGCGCTCGATGGCGACGACGGACCCGGCGCGACCGATCTACTGCGCCGGCTGCTCCGGCTCGCCCTGGAGCTCTCCCCCTGGCTGTGTCTGGGGCTCGCCGGGCGAGCGCTCCTGGAGCTGCGTTCGGAGGCCAGCAGCTCGCGCAGACCACGGCTTCGGGCGGCCTTGCAGCAAGGCGTCGTGCAACTCGCGGGCTGGACCGTGCTCGGGTTGCTGGCGGCCACCTACGCGGCCGCGGTCCAAGCGGGCCCAGCCGGGCTGCTGTCCACGCCAGCGCGCCTGGGCTGGTCGCTCGTGGCGGCGGCCCTGGCCTACGCCTGCGCTCCCGCTGCAGCGCCGCTCGCGGCCGTGCTGGTGGCGCAGGGCGTCCCCGGCGCAGCGGCGGCCGGCCTCTTGCTCCTCGCGCCACTGGCTCGCACGCTGGCAGTGCCGGCCTCGCCCCGAGGACGAGCTCCGGCACTCGTCTCAGCGCTCGGGGCAGCGACACTGGCCATCGCGGTGCTCTGGGATCGCTGCGGCAGCACCGCCTGGTCAGCACTGTTGCCGGACCCCGCGCAGTGGGTCTTGCTACTCGGGCTCGCCGCGTGCGTCGCGCTGGATCTCTGGCGAAACGGTGTACGCGACTGGCCTCATGCGAGCGCGCCCGGCGCCGCTGGAGCGGGCGGCGGCGAGCACGTGCACGCCTGGCCCGGCCATCCCCAGGCGCCGCGCTGAGCGCTCACTGCCTCGGCGCCTGCAGCGGCGTCGCGCTGGCGTCGACGATGCGATACAGGCTGGCGACAAAGCCGCCCTGCTTCTCCTCGCCGACCTCCAGCTTTCCGGTGATCAACACCGGCGCCGCCGTGTAGTCGAAGGCGTGGTCCGGCGCGAGCCGCACCACGATCGTCTGATTCAGCTCCGGCACGGCCCCGAAGCAGCAGCCCCAGAGTGACTCGAGCAAGATGAACTCATGCATGCGCTCGGTCTCCCCGAGCGTCAGGATGAAGCCTGCCACGCCCACGTTGCTGCCATCCAGCGCGCTGATGTCCGCCGGCAACGGGCCGCCCTCGACGTAGCGGAACCCGCCCATGTGCTTCCAATCCAGCTTGGTGTAGCCCTCGGGCAGCGTGACGGGCAGCGCATCCGCGCCGGGCGACGCCCCCACCGCCAGCAGCAGCAACTGCCGTGTCATCTCCCGCGCCATGGCCTGGATGGCCTCGCGCTGACGCCCGCTCAGCTCCGGCGTCACGTTGGCGAGCTTGGCACGATCGAACAGCTGCTGGACGATCATACCCGCCGCGTTCGCGCGCGTCTCCGGGCGGCCGGAGCCGCGCTGTTCCAGCACCTGCAACAGATGGCGCTGGATCTCCGCGCGCTGCTGCTCCTGCACCTCACCCGTGGCGACACCGGTCAGGATTCCCGTGAACCAGAGCTCGATCTCACGCCGGCTGCGCTCCGCGTCCGAGCTCGCGGCCGCGCCGGGATCGCGCGGCGCGGAGAATACGCGCGCGCTGCGTTCGGCGGATGGGCGTTCGGAGTCATCGCGGCACGTGTAGTAAAACAACACCACGCAGCCGGCGCCCAGGGCCAGCACTTCGGCCAGCGTGCTCCAGCGCAACCCTCGCGCTTTGGATTGTGGATCGCTCATGACCAGAACATCTCTCGAGAGGGCGCGCTCAGGATAGTGGCGCCAGATTCGCTGCGGCATCGCTGCGGTAGGCGCGTGTCGCGGGCAACAAGCCAGATAGCGCGCCCGCCCCGATCAGCAACAGATAGGCCAGCGCCTCTTCAGGCAGAAATAGCCAGGCGCGTGGCCTGACCCCGGAGCTGCGCTCGATCAGGCCTGCCCCCGCCGCCACGATCAGGTGGCCGAGCAACAGCCCGAGCGCGCCGCCCAGCGCGCTGAGCAGCGTGGCTTCGCCCACCAGCATGCCGAACAGCGTTCGGCGCCGCGCCCCCAAAATGCGCAGGATCGCCAGCTCACGCTGGCGGGCCGCCAGCGTGTTGTAGATGCCGACCGCGACCGACACCACGCCGATCCACACCACCAGCGCCGCGATCACGAAGAACACGCGGTCGACGTTGCCGACGATGTGCAACAACCGCCTCACCTCCCCGTCCACGTCGGCTACCTGCAGTTGGGTGCGCTTGTTGAGCTGCCCGAGCAGCAAAGCCTTGTGCACGCCGGGCTTGGGGAACAGCACCACCGCCGAGATGGCCGGCTTGCCGCTCTCGGGGATGATGCCGCCACGGTGATCCGGAATGCGAAAGAACGAGTCCAGATTGATCAGCACCAGGTCATCAACGGGCGTGCCGCTGCGCTGGAGGATGCCCACCACGGTCCAGAGCTGCGCATGCTCGTGCGCGACGCCCGCGCCGTCCACGCCATGGGTCGGCTCGATCTGATCGCCGATTCGAATGTCGAGCTGGCGCGCCACGTTCGCGCCCAGAACCGCCTCGGCCACGCCCTCGTTGGACGCGGCCAAACCTGCTCCGCTGGTCGCCGCACCCGCGGCCAGCTCGGCGAGCTGCGCCCGCAAGGCGCCCGGATCGAATCGGAAGGGCCGCCCCGCGCTGAACTTGTCGGCCGTGGCAGCTGCGGCCGGATGTGGAAATCTCGGGGAGAAGAAGCTGTCCGAGGTGCCGACCACGCGGAACCCTCGAAAAGCGTCCCCCACCGCGTACGGCACGGCCAGCTCCGTGGACGGGTTCTTCTCCAGCTCCTCGAACACGTCATAGGCGAGCAGGCCCGGGCTCTGGCCGATCTGGAAAATCGTGTTCAAGACCAGCTCCAGCCGCGACCCGGGAGGCCCCACGACCAGCGAAAAGCCGCGGCTCGGGCCGAAGAAGCTGTTCTCGGTGGCGGCGCGCAAGAGCAAGATCGCGCTCAGCAGGAGCGCCCCCAGCGCCACGCTGAGCAGCGTCAGCACCGAGCTCAGCCGGTGCTGCGACACATTGCGCAGGATCAGCTGGTACGCGCGCATGGCTCAGCAGTGGGAGCGGCGGCGAGCTCCGCGAGCGAACATACGTTCTCGAAGCGTCCCAGCACGCGCGCGTCGTGCGTGGCCAGGATCAGCGTACTCTGACGGCTGCTCTCGAGCAGCAGATCGATGGCGGCAAAGGCGTTCTGGTCGTCGAGGCTCGCCGTGGGCTCGTCCGCCAGAACCAGGCCTGGGCTCTTGCACACGGCGCGTGCGATGGCGACGCGCTGTTGCTCGCCGAGCGAAAGCTGTGCGGGGCGCGCCCGCGCCCGCTCCGCCAGCCCGAGGGTCTCCAGCAGCTCCAGCCCCTTGCGGCGCGCCGCGGCGGCAGCGATGCCGGCGAAGCGCTGTGCGAGCGTCAGATTCTCCAGCACGCTCAGTCCTTGCAGCAGATTGAGCGTCTGGAACACGCAGCCGATGTGCTGCGCGCGAAAACGATCTCGCTGCGCCTCGGAGAGCGCGAACAGCTCTTGCCCGCCGATCTCGACCTTGCCCGCGGCCGGCGCGAGCACCCCCGCCAGGATGTTGAGCAGCGTGGTCTTGCCCGAGCCCGAGCTGCCGATCACGCACAGCTTCGACTGCGAGGCCACGTCGAGCTCACGAACGGCCAGGGCCGCACGCTTCGCGTGCGGCCCATAGCTGTGACGCAGCTGCCGGAGGACTACCTTCAAGCCAGCCCCCCGGCGGCAGTGGACGGTGACGTGGCTACTCCCTCGAGACCGCCACTTGGTGCGGATGCTGTGCTGCGGGAGCGGCTGCGTCGCCGCCGATGCGCATGGCGTGGAAGGAGCGCCAGACGAAGAAGCACATCACCAGGCCGAACACCACGCCCAGCGTCGTGCTGGTCGAGCGCTCGAGCTCCACCGCCAGCTCCACGGCCAGCACCCCGAACAGCGTGCTGAACTTGATCACCGGGTTCATCGCCACGCTGGACGTATCCTTGAAGGGATCGCCCACCGTGTCACCGACGACGGCCGCGTCATGCAACTCGGACGTCTTGTCGCCCAGCTCGACCTCCACGATCTTCTTCGCGTTGTCCCAGGCGCCGCCGGCGTTGGCCAGGAACAGGGCCTGGAAGAGCCCGAACAGGGCCAGCGCGATCAGGTAGCCGATGAACAAGAACGGGTCGAGGCAAGCAAAGGCCAGCGTGGCGCAGAAGATGGTGAGGAAGATGTTGGTCATGCCCTTCTGGGCGTAGACCGTGCAGATCTCCACGACCTTCTTGCTGTCCTCGATCGAGGCCTTGGTGGTGCCCTCGAGCTTCATGTTGCGGCGGATGAACTCCACCGCGCGATACGCGCCCGCGACCACCGCCTGCGTCGTGGCGCCGGTGAACCAGTAGATCACCGCTCCGCCTGCGAGCAGACCGAACAGGAAGGGCGGGTGCAGGATGCTGAGCTTGTCGAGATCCCGCTCCAGGCCGTGCGTCAGCGACACCACGATCGAGAAGATCATGGTCGTGGCGCCCACGATGGCCGTGCCGATCAGCACCGGCTTGGCCGTGGCCTTGAACGTGTTGCCGGCGCCGTCGTTCTCCTCCAGCAGGTGCTTGGCCTTGTTGAAGTCGACCTTGAAGCCGTGGTCGCGCTGAATCTCCGCCGGCGCATCCGGCAGCTCCGTGATGGTCGAGAGCTCGAAGACGCTCTGCGCGTTGTCCGTCACCGGGCCATAGGAATCGACCGCGATCGTCACCGGGCCCATGCCCAGGAAGCCGAACGCCACCAGACCGAAGGCGAAGACCGCCGGTGAGAGCATCAGGTGCGCGAGGCCGAGCTCGCTCGTCCCGTAGCCCGCAGCCATGAGCAGCGCGATCACGCCACCGATCCAGAACGCGCTGTAGTTACCGGAGGTGAGCCCCGCGAGCACGTTCAGCGAAGCGCCACCTTCGCGCGAGGCCGTCACGACCTCGGAGACGTGAGCAGAGTGCGTCGAGGTGAAGACCTTGACGATCTCGGGCAGCACCGCGCCGGCGAGCGTGCCGCAGCTGATGATCAGCGAGAGCTTCCACCACAGCGAGCCGTCGTCCAGGTCCTTGATCATCAAGTAGGAGACCACGAACGTCAGCGCGATCGACACGATCGACGTGATCCAGACCAACGCGGTGAGCGGGGCCTCGAAGTCCGGGCGCTGGGGCGACTTGAACGCGCCTTTCTGCACCACCTCGTTGACCAGGTACGAGCCCACGCTCGCGACCAGCATCGCGACGCGCATGGTGAAGATCCAGACCAGCAGCTGCACCTGCACCGCCGGGCTGTGCACGGCCAGCAGGATGAACGAGATCAGCGCCACGCCGGTCACGCCGTAGGTCTCGAAACCGTCCGCGCTGGGGCCGACGGAGTCGCCGGCGTTGTCGCCGGTGCAGTCCGCGATCACGCCCGGGTTGCGCGCGTCGTCTTCCTTTACCTTGAAGACGATCTTCATCAGATCGGAGCCGATGTCCGCAATCTTGGTGAAGATGCCGCCGGCGATGCGCAGCGCCGAGGCGCCGAGCGACTCGCCGATCGCGAAACCGATGAAACACGGCCCCGCGTAGTCGCCGGGGACGAACAGCAGGATCATGAGCATCAGCACCAGCTCGACGCTGATCAGCAGCATGCCGATGCTCATGCCCGCGCGCAGCGGGATCGCGTACACCGGGTGAGCTTCACCGGACAGGCTGGCGAAGGCCGTGCGCGAGTTGGCGTAGGTGTTGATGCGGATGCCGAACCACGCCACGCCGTAGCTGCCGGCGATGCCGATCGCGCTGAACGCGAGGATGGTCACGACCTTCAGCGCTGGGAACCCGCGCAGTGCGCCGAAATAGACCACGATGACGAGGCCGATGAGTGCCTCTAACCAGAGCAAGAATTTGCCCTGAGTGATCAGGTAAGTCTTGCAAGTCTCCCAGATGAGCTGCGAGATTTCACTCATCGAGCGGTGCGCGGGCAGGCTCTTCACCTGATTCAGGGCGACGATACCGAATACGATGCCGGCGACCGCGATCAGCAGCCCCACGAGCAAGATCGAGCGGCCGCTGGTGCCCATGACCGTCACGCTCCCCAGGTCCGGCAAGATGAGATTGGCTTCACCCCCTCCCGCGGATTCGGCTGCCGCCTGCGCCCCTCGGGGCAGAAGCAGAATCGCCAACGGAACTGCCAGGGAGACAACTCCCGGGGCGACAGAGCAAGCCAACCACCTGACTAGCTGCCAGAGACGAGAAGACGAAACTGTAATGAACGAGGGCAAGGCTCTTCCTCCTCACGAGCAAACCGCACGTAGCCCGCAGTGCGCGCTATTTTGGAGCGCCCATGTACCGCAGCGCTCTCGGAGAAGCCACGCTTCTTTTCCCCTAGCGGAATATTCGCAGAAAGAGTTGAATAGCGCTTTCGGCCGGCGTTTCTCACACTTGCGCAAGGCCTCCGGGCACGTATAGTGCCGGCCCTCCGGGCCCATTTTTCCCAAGGCGTCAGACCGCGTGTTTTCCTGCAATGCCAACGTGAACGCAGCTTCGGCTGTAAGACCGGGCGAAACTCGAGAGAAAGCTCGGCTACTAGAGAAAGCTGGGCAAAAAGTGGAGCGTCCCTCCACACAGTCCAAGATGGAGACGAGACAGGGTTTGAGAAGCTGTGCTGGTGGGCGTGGCGTGCGCTTGCTCGGGGCCGTGGCGTTGGCGCTTTTGGCAACAGGTTGCTCCGAGCTCCAGGCTCGTCACCATGCCCGCGCCGGCAACAGCAGGTTCCTCGAGGGGGACTACGCGGGCGCGGTGCGCGAGTACGAGATCGCGGAGCAGAAGTATCCCAATCTCGCGGTGGTCGCGCTGAACAAGGGCCTGGCCTGTCGCCAGATGATGTCTCCGGGCAGCAAGTCCCCGGAGCAGCAGAAGGCCGTGGACTGTGCGACCGGGTCGTTCCTCAAGATGAAGGAGCTCGCACCCGAGGATCCGCGCGGTGATCGCTTGTATGTCCAGACGCTGTTCGACGGCGACCGGTTCGACAAGCTGGTCGAAATCTACGAAGCGCAGGTCAAGGCCGATCCCAAGAACATGGCCGCGATCAACGGCCTGATCAGCGTGCACTCGCGCGCCGAGCACTGGAACGAGGCGCTGCGCTGGGCGATGACGCGCGCCGACATCGACGACAAGGACGCGGAAGAGCAGTACGCGGTCGGCGCGATGATCTTCGCGCGCTTGTACCAGAAGGGCGGCGCGGACAAGGCGGGCTACGATCCCCGTCCCGATCCGAACGAGGCACCTCCTCCACCGCCCAAGCCGAGCAAGCGGCGCGGAAAGAGGCACGCGAAGGCGGAGCCTCCGCCGCTGCCGACCAAGATGCCGCCGCCGTTCGCGGTGGGTGACGTGGTGGGCAACGAGCGCGTGCGGCTCGCCGATATCGGGCTCAAGTACCTGCAGCGTGCGATCGAGCTGCGGCCGAACTATCGTGAGGCCATCGGCTTCATCAGCATGCTCTACCGGCAGAAGTCGTACGCCTATCTCGAGAAGCCCGCCGAGTGGGAGCCCTTGGTCAACCTGGCGAACGAGTGGCTCGCGAAGGCGAACGCGGTGGGAACTCCCGCTCCAGCGAACGGCAACAACTCCACCGGCAATGCTGCCGGCACTCCTCCTCCTGGCAACGGAGCCACTGGCAGCAACGAAGCTCCAGCCGGTGCCTCGCCCCCCGCGGCTGCACCTTCCGCGGCCACCTCGGGCTGATAACGGTTCACAGTCATGGCGTTCGAAGCAATCCTGTCCCAGCAACAGGCACGGCCGAGTGGCAAATTCGGCAGCCTGAAGGTGTGGGTCACCACATTCGTGATCCTGCTGCACGCGGTCGGTCTCGCGTTCCTGATCGTGCAATCCATCTGGCATGTCGATGAGCTGCCGATGCCCGCGATCGAGGTGACGCTGTCCGTCGCTCCTCCTCCGCCACCACCCCCTCCTCCCCCCCCCAAGCGCTCCTCCAGCACCAAGCCGAAGACCAAGCCGATCGAGAAGCCCAAGGTGATCACCGCACCGAAGGAGACTCCGAAGGCTGAGCCCGAGGCGAAGGAAGAGGAGAGCGAAGAAGAAGACCAGGGCCAAGAGGGCGGCGTGGAAGGCGGCGTCGCGGGTGGCGTCGTCGGCGGCGTGCTCGGCGGTGTGGCACCACCGCCCCCGAAGAGCACAGGCCCCAAGCTGTTGAGCGCCAAGGCGGGTCACTCCCTGCTGGCCATCAATCCGCAGATCCGTCCCTACAAGGTCAACGTTCCCGAAGAGTACGTGGCTCGTGGCGACGAGTTCGTCGACACGATCAGCATCTGCGTTGCCCCGAACGGATCGGTGGCGAGCGTGAGAATCTTGAAGCCATCTGGCAACCCGGCGATCGACTTGCAAATTCCCAAAGTGATTCCGCTCTGGAAGTATCGCCCTTATATCGTCGACGGTCAGCCTCAGGGCTTCTGCTACAACATGAACTACCGCGTAAGGTGACTCGGCGGCGCGTCGCGGCATCACACGCACAACTAATTCGAAGCCATTCAAAAGGATACGGACATGGATTTTTCGCTGCTGGGGTTGTGGGCCCAGATGGGCGGGATCGCCAAGCTCGTGGTGATCACGCTGTTGATTATGTCGATTATGGCGATCACGGTCTCGGTTGAGCGCCTGATCACCTTCCGCAAGGGCCGCCGGCGCTCGCTGGAGTACATCGCCGCGCTGCAGCCCTTGATCGGCACGCCCGGTCGCCTGCACGAGGCGCTGCGCTTGCCGGAGAGCTGGAACGACGCGCCGCTGGCGCGCGTGCTGGGCGTTGGACTCTCCGAGTACCGGCAGGGTCTGGAGCGCCTGGGCTCGCATGCCACGGACACCATCGAGCTCGAGGTGCTGGGGCACGGCGTGGGCCGCTCGATGGACCGCGCCAAGAAGCGCGAGCTGGCGGGCCTCGGCCGCGGCCTCCCGCTGCTGGCCACCATCGCCTCCTCGGCCCCGTTCGTGGGTCTGTTCGGTACGGTGTTCGGCATCATCACCGCCTTCGAGAAGATGGCCGATCCGAGCAAGGGCGGCGGTGGTCTCGCCACCGTGTCCGCCGGTATCGCCGAAGCTCTGCTCACCACCGCGGTGGGTCTGGCGGTGGCCATCGTGGCGGTCTGGTTCTACAACTTCTTCGCGGCCAAGCTGGATGAGTTCGGTGGCATCATCGACGACTCGACCGGCGAGCTCGCGGATCGACTCGCGTCGCAATCGGCGCGCGCGTCTCACACGCCGTCGGTTCCGGCGCACGTTCCCCCGCTGGCTGGAGCAGTTCACGCGTGAAGGCTCCGAGCTCCGATCGGCAGGCGCGCTGGCGCGCCGCACGCACCCTGATCTTCGGCGAGCACGAGGAGCGGGCAAAACCGCCGATCCGCGCCGAGATCAACGTCACGCCGCTCGTGGACGTGGTGCTGGTGTTGCTCATCATCTTCATGGTGGTAACCCCGCTGATCGCGAGCGGTATCGCAGTGGATCTGCCTCGCACCGCGCACCACGCACGCAAGCCGGACGACGGCAAGGACATCATCGTTTCGGTCACCAAGGAGGAACGCGTCTACATCGGTCGCGTTCCTGTTCCTCGGCTCGAAGACGTCGGGACGGCGATGACTGCCGAGCGCCGGAAGTTCCCTGACAAGTCCGTATTCCTGAAGGGCGACTCGCGCGCCCCCTACGGCGTGGTGCGCCAGGTGCTGGCGCAACTGCATGATGCCAAGATCGACGATGTGGTGCTGGGCACCGAAGAAGCCCTGAAAGAGTAGAGAGGTCTCCCCATGGCAATGGACGTCGGCGGCAAAAAATCCGGCCCCAAGTCGGAGATCAACGTGACACCGTTGATCGACGTGGTGCTGGTGCTGCTCATCATCTTCATGGTGCTCACCCCCTCCATGCTCAAGAACATCCCCATGATGGTTCCCGACAAGGCCGAGGACGACACCCCCGCCATGCCGCCGGACTCGGCCATCATGGTGGAGTACACGGCCAACCGTGAGCTCACCGTGAACAGCGAAGCGGTGGCGGTCGAGGCCCTCGCCGCGAAGCTGCAGGACCGTCTGAAGGCGCGCCGTCAGAAGGTCGTGTTCTTCAAGGCGGAAGACAAGGCGCCCTACGGCGAGGTGGTGCGCCTGCTCGACATCGCGCGCGGGTCGGGTGCGGAGACTCTGGCGATCGTCACCGAGTAGAGCGCTCGAGCGGGGATTCCCCCCGCGCCAAGTGCCAGCGTACCGACGCGGGCGGACTGTGATGCCTCGGGCTGATGCCCGAGGGGCCAATCGGCCAATCACCCGCTCGCGTCGTGGCGTTTTGTGCGTTTCCGGGCTTCGGCGGCGCCGCGGTCGTCCGTACAGAATCGTGCACATTTGCTGAACGATCTCGCGGGACCAGGGTAGAAGCCGTCTCCGAAATCCCCCAACGATGGCGTCGACGAGTGCCGCTGCCGCACTGAAGCCCTCCGACAACAGCAAGAGCCAGGTCTTGAGGCTCTCGTTGGCGGCGCTGGGCGTGGTCTATGGTGACATCGGCACGAGCCCGCTCTACGCGCTGCGCGAGTGCTTCGGACCCCACGGCGTCGCCGTGGAGCCGCGCAGCGTGCTCGGGGTGCTGTCGCTCATTTTCTGGTCGCTCACGCTGATCGTGACGATCAAATACCTGCGCTACGTGCTGGAGGCCGACAATCACGGCGAAGGCGGCATCCTGGCGCTGATGGCACTCGCCATGTCGCGAGAGCCGCGCCCGCTGGCGCGCCGCGCAATGATGGTGTTCGGCGTGATCGGGGCGTCGCTACTCTACGGAGACGGCGCCATCACGCCTGCCGTGTCCGTGCTCGGTGCGGTCGAGGGCTTGGCCGTGGCTGCTCCACACCTCGAGCACGTGGTGGTGCCCAGCACGGTGCTGGTGCTGGTGGCGTTGTTCGCCGTGCAGAGCCGGGGCACCTCCACCGTCGGCCTGATCTTCGGACCGATCACGCTGGTCTGGTTCTTCACGCTCGCGGTGCTCGGCATCGGGCACATCGTCGCGGCTCCGCGGATCCTGGCCGCGCTCAACCCCTGGCTGGGCCTCTCCTTCCTGTTGCAAGGGCACATGGCGGGCCTCGGCGTGCTGGGGGCCGTGTTCCTCGCCGTGACCGGAGCGGAGGCGCTGTACGCCGATCTCGGGCACTTCGGTCGCCGGCCGATCCGGCTGGGCTGGGCCTATGTGGTGTTTCCTGCCCTGCTGCTCAACTACTTCGGGCAAGGAGCGCTGCTGCTCGACGTGCCCGAAGCGGCACAGAACCCGTTCTTCCGCATGGCCCCGACCTGGGCCCTCTACCCCCTGGTGCTGCTGTCGACGGCGGCGGCAGTCATCGCCTCTCAGGCGTTGATCTCCGGCGTGTATTCCCTCACCCGCCAAGCCTCGATGCTGGGGCTCTTGCCGCGCGTGAATGTGCTGCACACCAGCGCCCAGCAGGAGGGACAGATCTACGTCCCTTTCATCAACTGGATGCTCATGCTGGTGACGATCGGCCTGGTATTGAGCTTCGGCTCCTCCAGCAGTCTGGCCTCGGCCTACGGCATCGCCGTGATCCTCTCGATGATCATCACCACGCTGCTGGCCTACAGCGTGGCGCGCTCCTGGGGCTGGAGCGCGCTACGCGCCGGGGCCGTCACCTGCGGCTTCTTGCTGATCGAAGGCGCGTTCCTGTCGGCGAATCTGGAGAAAGTGCGCCACGGCGGCTGGTTTCCGCTGCTGCTCGGCGCGGGGCTGTCGCTGATCATGACCACGTGGCACAACGGGCGGCAGCTGCTCGCCGAGCGGTTCCGCCGCGAGCTGCTCCCGCTGCGCGAATTTTTTGCGATCCTCGCAAAAAATACGCCCACGCGCGTACCCGGGACGGCGGTCTTCATGACCGGGCAGCTCGATGGCACCCCCCCGGCGCTGCTCCATAACTTCAACCACAACCATGTCCTGCACGAGAACGTCGTGTTCCTGACCATCGTCACGGAGGATGCCGCCCGCGTGCTGGACAGCGATCGGCTCCGGGTGGAAGAGGTCGCACCGGGCTTCTGGCGCGTGGTGGGTCGCTATGGGTTCATGGAGCAGCCCGACGCCCCCGATCTCGTGCGGCGATCCGGGCTGATCACGCGCCTGGATGAGGTCACCTTCTTCTTGGGGCGCGAGCATCTGATCGTGGCAGACCGCAGCAGCCTGCACAGCTGGCGAGCCGTCCTGTTTTCCTTTCTCGCGCGGAGCTCGCAGCCCGCGACCCGCTTCTTCAACATCCCCCCCGATCGCGTCATGGAGATTGGCACGCAGATCGCGCTGTAGCGCGGCTTCCGGCAGATTGTCGGACGGCCGGGGCGCTTTTGTGCCAAGAACGTCGTGATGGGTTGGCTCTGGCTGGGTTTCACGGCCCTGATCGTCGCCTTGCTGATGTTGGACCTCGGGGTCTTCCATCGCCAAGCTCGCCAGCTCACCTGGCGCGAAGCAGGGGTGTGGACGCTGGTCTGGATCGGCGTCGGTCTCGCGTTCACCGGCGTCGTGTACATGATCTACGAGGGGCACTGGTTCGGTGCGCGTCTCTCTCGCGCGCACGGCATCGGCGGAGGGGACGCCGCGCTCCTGTATCTCACCGGCTACGTGCTGGAGGAGTCGCTCAGCGTCGACAACATCTTCGTCATCGCGCTGGTGTTCCGCGCCTTCCGCGTCGATCCGCGCTACCGCCACCGCGTGTTGTTCTGGGGCATCGTCGGCGCCGTGCTGCTGCGCGCGGGCATGATCCTCGGCGGCTCCTGGCTAGTTCACCACTTCACCTGGATCTTCTACATCTTCGGCGCCTATTTGACCTACACGGGCATCAGTCTGTTCGGCGACAAGGAAGACGAGGACCCGGAACAGAGCCGTTTCATCCGCCTCGCGCGGCGCGTGCTGCCGGTGGCTCCCGGCGATCATGGCTCCGCGCTGACCGTGCGCGAGAACGGGCGGCACATGCTCACCCGCCTGGGGCTGGTGCTGATCGCGGTCGAGGGTACGGACGTGATCTTCGCGCTCGACTCGATCCCCGCGATCCTGGCCATCACCACGGACAGCTTCATCGTCTTCACCTCGAACATCTTCGCCATCCTCGGCCTGCGCTCGCTGTACTTCGTGCTCGAGAGCATGATGGGCCGCTTCCGGCACCTCAAGGTCGCCCTCGCCTTCGTGCTGCTGTTCATCGGCGTGAAGATGCTGCTGCACGACGTGTACGTGCTGCCCAATCTGGTCTCCCTGGCGGTGATCCTGGGCGCCGTCACGATCGGCGTGATCGCCTCGCTGCTGAGCGACAAGCCCGCGGAGTCCGAGCCGCACGAACACGGACCGGATCCCGCAGAACCCAGCTGAAAGATTCCGCGCACGCCCTCCGCAACGCAGCCTTCGGCGGCCGAGCGGACGGACATCGCTGAGGTGCAGGGGCGACGTTCCGCGCCGATTCGCGGCGGCCTTGCCAGTCTGGCACACCGGCCGCGGCAGCCTTGCACCCAGGCTGCGTATGGGGGAAGCTTCCGTACACATGCGCCGTTCGCTGACCCGTAGGCAGTTCACCAAACTCTTGGCGGGCGTGGCTACCGCCCTGCCGCTGCTCGAGGCGCTCCCGGCGCGTGCTCAGCAGGCGGCAGCGGGTCCCAAGCGGATGGTGCTGTTGTTCAACCCGAACGGCACCATCACGGACGCGTTCTGGCCTGCCGCCGGCGCCACGGAGACGGAGTTCACCCTGGGCCCGATCCTGGCCCCGCTGGCGGACTTCAAGGACCGCATGCTGCTGCTACACGGCATCGAGATCTCGGTGGCGGAGCAGGCCAACGTGGGCCCGGGTGGCCCGCACCAGAAGGGCCTCGGCGGCCTGTTCACGGGGCGCGAGCTGCAGACCGGCACCATGGCGGACGGCGATGGTTCGCTCGCGGGCTGGGCCAACGGCATCAGCGTCGATCAGCAGGTCGTGCAGAGCCTGAACCCGCCCACGCTCCTGCCCAGCCTGGAGCTGGGCGTGCGGGCCACCGCCTCGGACGTGATGGGCCGCATCAGCTACAGCGGTCCGGGCGCCCCCGTGCCGCCCATGAATGATCCGGGCGAGGTGTTTCAGCGCCTCAACTCCGGCTTCGTCAAAGATCTCGACGGGCCCGACCAAGCTGCCGCGCGCGATCAGCGCCGCATGGTGATGGCGGCCGTGCAGGCGCAGTACGGTGCCCTGAAGAACCGCGTCAGCGTCAAGGACCGCGAGAAGCTCGAGCTGCACGCCGACTTCTTGAATGGCATCGTGCGCCGCCTGGACTATAGCGCCCGCCCCGGGCCGTTCTGCAGTCAGCCGGCTCAGCCGCGCAAGGTCGGGGTGGACGACGCCAATGACATGCCCGACATCGCGACCTTGCAGATGGACCTGCTGGCTCTCGCGCTGGCCTGCGATCTCACGCGCGTCGCGAGCGTCCAGTTCTCCACCGCCATCAACGCCATCCCCTTCCCCTGGCTGGGCAGCAGCGCCGAGGGGCACAACCTCTCGCACCGCGGTCCGAGCGACACGGCCGCGCGCGACCAGTTGATCGCGCGCGCCAGCTGGTACGCCGAAAAGGTCGCGTACCTGGTGAAGCAGCTGGCGGCGATCAGCGAGGGCGATCGCACGCTGCTCGACAACACGGTGCTGGTCTGGGGTAACGAGCTCTCCGTGGGCAACACGCACTCGCACAAGGACGTGCCGTTCCTCACCATCGGCAGCGCCGGCGGCTACTTCAAGACGGGCCGCTACCTGGAGTTTGGCGGCGTCCCCAACAATCGCTTGCTGATCTCGCTGCTCAACGCGATGGGCGTCGAAGCCACGACCTTCGGCCACCCCGAATTCGGCAAGGCGGGGCCGCTGCCCGGGCTGACCGCTTGAGCCGGCGCGGGTGGTGCGGCTCAGTGCAGGATCAGCACGAGCCACACGACCCCCAGCAGCGTCGTGGACAGCGCCACCGGCAGCCCCACGCGTAGATACTCCCAGAAGCCGATCCCGCCCACATCGCGGCCTGCCTCAGCCACGATCACGTTGGCGACCGAGCCGATCAAGGTCAGGTTGCCGGCAAATGTGGATGCCATCGCGAGCAACTCCCAGCCCAGGCGCGGGTCGGGCAGCGTCGCCATTTGATCGCGCACCACCAGGATGAACGGCACGTTGGAGACCAGGTTCGAGCCGATCAGGAAGATGCCGGCCAGGCGCAGCCAGCCCAGCCAGGCCGTGCTGCCCCCGCTCGCCGCGCCGCCCACGAGCAGCGGGAAGCGAGCGAACAGCGCCGCCGGCGCGCCGCTCGCGCTGAAGCCTTGCACAACCGCGAACAGGGCCGCGAAGAACACGAGCAGCGCCCAGTCGATGCGCGGCCAGAGCCGGCGCGGATCCTCACGCCGCACCAGCAGCAAGAGCGCGAATCCGCCCGCCGCCGTCCAGGCCAGGTCGCCTCCGGCCAGATACACGAGCACGCTGCCACCGATGGCCAGGAGCGTCAGGCCGCTGCCTGGCGCGAACGGCTCCGGCGGCGGCGCCGCCGCCAGCCGCGCGGCGCTCAGCGGCCTCCGAAACAGGGCATGCAGCAATGCGTGATTGAGCCCCAGGCCCGCCAGCGCCACCGGCAAGAGCAGCGCCAGGTGCTCGCGATAGCTGAGCCCGCCCAGCAAGCCGCAGAGCATGTTCTGCGGGTTGCCGACCAGGGTGGCCACGCTGCCCGTGTTGGCACCGGTGGCGAGCGCCAGGAGGAACGGCAGCGCAGGCAGGCGGTGCCGCTGGATCATCCGCACGACCAGCGGCGCGGCCAGCACGCAAACGGCGTCGTTGGTGATCAGCGCGCTGGCGAAGCCCGCGCCCCACAGCACGTAGCCGAGCAGCCGTGCCGGAGTGCCCGCCCGCGCGGACAGGCGTTGCTCCAGCTGCTCGAAGCAGCCGTCGAGCGCCAGAAACGCGCCCATGCCCATCATGCCGAACAGGAGCAGCAGCGTCGAGCCGTCGACCGCCGCGAGCGCCTGCGCCGGTGACAGCACCCGCGCCGCCACGCACGCGACAGCACCCAGCAGCGCCGCGCCAGGCCGATCCAGAGCCAGCCAGCGCAAGCGCTTGGTGGAGATCAGCAGATACGTCAGCGCGAAGATGATCAGGCCGGTCGCGTTCATGCGGGTGCGCGCTTCAGTCTGCGACCGACCACCAGAAAGATCGGTATCGCGAGCAGCTGGGTCGCCATGGAGAACGCCACCAGTCCCATCAACGAACGCCCGTAGAGCCAGCCCATGAAGGTGCTCCCCAGCCACCACGCCAGCCCGAACAGAGCGAAGAAGGCACCATACGCGCGAGCGCGGCGAGCCTTGTCCACCAGCTGGGCGATCGCCGCTTTGAGGATCGAGTCCTGCGCGCCCATACCCACGGCCCAGCACAGGGCTCCGAGCAAGTGCTCCGCCTTCGATGATCCCAGGAACAGCAGCGGCACGAAGCCGACCGAGAGCAGCGTGCTCAACGCCAGCACGCCCACTCCGAACCCGTCAAACAGGGCGCCGAAGACCAGCGCCGCGAGCGCGTCCACGGCCATGGCGCCGGCATACACGAGGGGCAACGTGCCGAGCTCGAAAACCGCGCGCTCCGTCATGTGATAAGCGATCAGCGCCCAGTCCGCGAAGCCCAGGCCCGTCAGCATGACGGCCAGCACATACCAGCGGAACAGTGCACCCAGGTCCGCCTGCTCGGCGGCGCGGCGCGTCTCGAAGCTCTCCGGGCTGGGAAACCGTCGGCGCGCGACCCACACACAGCCCAGGTTGCCGAGCACCGGCAGGAGCAGGACAGCAAATGCCCAGCGGTATTGCTCGCTGGCGGGCTCGCCGCGCGCCACCCAGACGGCGAGCGCGGTGAGCAAGGGGCCGGCGACGGCGCCGAGCTGATCGAGGGCCTCGTCGATCGCGAAGCCCTTGCCCACCCCCACCTCCTGCGCGGCAAACGAGATGAGCGTGCTGCGTGCTGGACTGCGCACGGCCTTGCCGATGCGCTCCAGCAGCAGCAGCCCGACCGCCGCCTGCCAGCTGCCGACCAGGGCCAGTCCGGGCACGGCCACCAGATTCAGAGCGTAGCCCAGGATCACCAGCGGCCAGTACGCGCGAGTGCGATCCCCCGCCCAGCCGCTGAGCAGGCGCAGTCCGTAGCCCAGGAACTCCCCCAGCCCCGCCGCGAAACCGACCGCGGTCGCGCTCGCGCCGAGCAGCGCCAGATACGGCCCAACCAGACCTCGAGCCCCCTCGTAGGTCATGTCGCCGAACATGGCGACCACACCCATCAGCACGATGAAGCCAGCTGCCGAGCGCGCGCCCTTCCGAGCTGCCGGTGCGACGGTCATGCTCGGAGCACGCTATCCGATGCAGCATCCGCGATGCAACGGCAGCGCCGGCGGCCCCCGGCCGGCGCTCGCTACCGGACGCGAGCAGCGAGCTGCGCCAGCTCGTTCAGATCACGTACAGTATACTCGGCGGGCCCGGGCCGCCGATGTGGCCGCTCGACGAACACCCGGGTCAAGCCGAGCGCGCCGGCGACCTCCAGGTCGTAGTCGGCGTAGGCGGACACATGCCACCAGGAGCGATCGAGCGGCACGTCGAGCCGCTGCGATACCGCGTGCCAAAAGCGCGGATCCGGCTTGTAGGCGCCGACCTCTTCCGCGCAGATCCAGTGCGAGAGCTCGAGCCCCAGCGTGCCTTGGACATCCGCGCCGTGCTCGCGATCGCTGTTGGTCATCGCCACGCACGGGGCGTGCTGCATCAGCGCCGCGAGCCCAGCCGCCGAGTCGCTGAACGCCGGCCAGCGCCCGAGCTCCCTGCCGATGCGCTCCGCGTCCAGCGGGTAGACCCCGAGCACACCGATCAGGCTACGCGCGGTGATCTCGCGGTACGGGCGAAAGCCCGCCTGCTGATCGGCTCCCTGCACGTCCACGATGCGGTCAAAGCCGTGCTGCCCGAGCGTGAAGCCGATGCGCTGCAGATCGGTCTCCAGCCCGCGCCGCCAGTCGACGACCGTGCCGAAGATGTCGAAGCTGAACAGCCGCGGTTTCACGAGCACCTGTTCCGCTATAAGACGCTCGCGCGGCCGCTGCAACAGCGGTCAGCTGGACCCTGCCGTGCCGCCTCCGTCCGCGTCACCCCTTGGAGACGCCGGCTCCAGCCCTGGCGGCGCGACCGAGGAGTCCAGGTCTCGCAGGGCGACGGTACGCCCGAGCGCGCCGCCCTGCTTCCGGCGCAGGATGCGTTGCGCCGGATAAATGCTGCGGTGGCCGGAGAGCAGATAGGCCGTCACGGTCACGATCAGGACGTGCGGGAAGGCAGCGGATCCGAGCAACTCGACGGCCATCACGGACAACGCCAGCGGCGTGTTCGCGGCGGAGCCAAACACGGCGGCGATCCCCACTCCCGCACCGAGCCCCAGCGGCAGCGCGAGCCCGCGCGCCAGCACGCTGCCGAGCGTGGCACCCACCACGAACAGAGGCGTGACTTCCCCGCCCAGGAAGCCGCTGCCCAGGGTGACGGCGGTGAACACGATCTTGGTGGCGAACGCCAGCTCCGGCAATGCGGGATCCACGAAGGAGCGTTCGATCAAGGGCACGCTGAGCCCCAGATAGTCGCTGCTGCCGACCAGCTTCCAGAGCGCAATCACCAGCAGGCCGCCGAGGAACATCCGGTAACTCAGCCTGGGCAGGCGCGCCTCCAGCAAGTGCTTGAGGCGGTGGGTCAGCTCCACGAAGACCATGGTGGCGAGTGCCATCGCCACCCCGATCAGCGCCAGCTTCGACAGCAGGAGCGGTGTCAGCTCGACGTGTGACAGCGCGGGATAGACCGTGTGCTGAATGCCCAGCGCTCGCGTGACGTAGTCACCCACCAGCGCGGAGACCAGCGCAGGAGCGAGCGCGTCGTATTCGATGCGCCCGATGCACACCACCTCCAGGCCGAAGATCGCGCCCGCGATCGGCGTCCCGAAGACCGAGCCGAAGCCGCCCGCGATGCCGGCCGCGAGCAGCTGCAACCTCGTTTCGCGCCCGACACGCAGCCGATGCGCGATCCAGTCGGCCAGGCTGGCGCCCATCTGGACGGCGGTGCCTTCGCGCCCGGCGCTGCCTCCGAACACATGCGTGAGCACTGTGCCGAGCAGCACCATCGGAGCCATGCGCAGGGGCAGCTCCGAGCGGCCCTCGTGGATGGTGTCGATGATCAGGTTGTTGCCACCCCGGATCGGCTTGCCCCAGCGTTCATACGCGGCGCCGATCAGCAGCCCCGCCAGCGGCAGGCAGTACACGAGCCACTCGTGCTGGATGCGAAGACGCGTCGCTCGCTCCAGCAGCGCCAAGAACAGCGCGGACGCGCAGCCGCAGGCGATGCCGACCGCGATGCCCAGGCCCACCCACTGGGCGAGCGCTTCAACGCGCCGCCTCACGGCACGCCCTCCGCCACGCCGATGCGGCCGGAACGCGAGAGTTCGGCCGGATCATGACTCCTTTTTCTAACCCGGCGCCATGTTGTCAAGTGCTCCAGCGAGGCGGCGGGAAATCCCTGGCGCGGACGCTGCGCGGACCAGTAGTCTCGCCGGCAAGGGAGCTCCGCGCCGGCCGTGCTCGTTCGTTTCACCAACCCACCCACCGAGATCACCTACTCACTGCTGCGCATCGTGGCGGGCCTGCTGTTTGCGTTTCACGGCGCTCAGAAGATCTTCGGCTTCCACTCGGCACACCAGCCAGCGGTCGGCTCCCAGGTGTGGATCGGCGGCATCATCGAGCTCGTATGCGGGCTCGCCATTGCCCTCGGTTTCCACACGCGTCTGGCGGCGTTTCTGGCGAGTGGCACGATGGCGGTAGCGTACACCCAGTTCCACTGGAAGCTGGCCTGGGGCGAGCGTTTCTGGCCCGCGGTCAACCAGGGCGAGCTGGCACTGCTGTATGCTTTCTTGTTTCTGTTCATGGCCTGCCGCGGCGGCGGCAAGTGGTCGCTGCGCTGATCCAGTGCCACGTGACCGACAGCTGAGCGGTCAGCGCTCGGACCGCCAGCGCGGCGCGGCAGCGGCGTGCCAGCCCGTCACCAGCGCGCGCTCCTCCGCATCCAGTCCATAGAGCTCGAACACGAGCGCATCGAACTCGTGCCGCTGCCCGTCCTGCGTCGTCGGGACGGCGCTCGCGAGGCGCTCCGCGGCCTGCGCCCCGGGCGGCGCCGGGATGGCGCGCAGGTGCGCGATCTTGAGCTGGGGCAAGATCGGTTGCCGAGCGTCCCGAAAGCGCATGTAGTGCAGCCAGCGGATCAAGGCCGAGTTGAGCAAGGTCACGAGCGCGGCGGCAGGCCAGCCCGGCGCTCCGAACACCGCCAGCAGCGAGTTTCGGAACGCGAGACCGTCGGAGAGCGCCGCGATCGGATAGCGCGCGGTCTGGCGCACGAGCACCCCGACCCGCCGAAACTCTTCCGCCGTACGCAGCCGAACACCGAGCGCCACGCGATCCACGTGCCAGCGCGGCGCCAGGAGCTCGAACTCGCGCACGTCGGTGCCCTCGCGGATGGCGGTGTCGAAGCGGCCGCTCGGCGCTGGCGTTTGCTGGAAGTGCCGCAGCAGCTCGCGATCGGACTGCACGCCGCGCTCGCCGAACAGCTCCGGCGGCAGCGTCGGCAAGGCCGAGAGCCGCGCGATCAACTCGCGCGCCTGCGGGCTCAGATCCGCGCGCTGCATCGGCCACGGCCGACCCGCGCTCGCGCCGCGCCCGCCTGCGCAGCGCCGCGAGACCAGCGCCATGCAGGGCTGGGTGACCCCGATGAACTGGCCCTCGCCGAAGTCGACCATTTCCTCCGGAAAGTCGCACAGCTGATCGTGCGCGAGGCGCGTCGGCGAGTAGCCGCCCAGCTCCGAGAGCGAAGACGGGATCACCAGGCCCAGATAGCCGCCCTCGCGCAGCACGCGCGCCGCCAGGTACACGAACATGCCGTGCGTCGTCGGATACTCGGCGAAGCTGGCATAGTTGTGCTCGTAGAAGCGCTTCACGCGCGCGGGCAGGCGCTGGGAGGCCCGCCCGGCGTGCGCGATCCACGGTGGATTGCCGAGCACCAGATCGAAGCCACCGCGCGCGAACACCTCCGGAAACTCCAGGTGCCAGTGAAAGAAGGAGTGCCGCGCGGAGAGCTCCGCCGTGAGCCGTCGCGTCTCTGAGGGCAGCTCCGCGCGCGCGCGCCAGGCCGGCCACCACAGGTCATTGGTCGGCGCCGCCGTCGCGTGCTCCTCGGGCCACAGGAACGCCGCGCACCAGCTGTCCGCGAGCTGCTTCTGCGCCGCGGCGGGCAGCGCAGCAGGCGGCTCTGGCGGCAGCTGGCGATTGCGCAGCTCCAGCGCGCGCGCCCGGCCCCGGTCCTCGCCCGGCAGCGCTCGCCAGGCGGCGTTCGGCACGCCCTGCTCCAGCTGCGCCGCGGTCGCGCCCAGCAGCGAGTGGCCCTGCACGATCGGAAACGCGCTCAGCGGCAAGCCGGCGTCTCCCGCCTCGAGCCACGCGCTCAGCCGGCAGATCTCGACCGCGAGCGGCTCCAGATCGACGCCGAACGCGCAGGAGGTCAGCACGTGGCGCAGCGCGGCGCGCTGCCCGCCGAGCACGTCGCCCGGCGGAGCCCGGCGGGCGATGTGCCGCGCCAGGCGGCGCGCCGCAGCCAGCAAGAAGTAACCGGCACCGCACGCCGGGTCGACCAGCGCGAGGCTCGCCAGCGCGGCTGCCGGCGCCTCCGGATGAGCCGCGCAGGTGGCCTGCACCAGCGGCTCCAGAGCGCGATCGAGCACCGCACGTACCAGGTGCTCCGGCGTGTAGTAACTGCCGGTGCGCCGCCGGCCGCCGCCGACTCGTTCCTCGCCGAGCGACCACTGCAGCCGCTGGCCATCGAAGGCGAGCGACGGGCGCAGCGCGAGCAGCCCCTCGTACGCGCTGCCGAGCACCTCCGGCGCGAGCTCCGACCAGGCGATGGTCGTCCGGGAGCCGCCGCCGAGCTCGGACCAGGCGCACGCCAGCGGCGCGTCGTCGAGCTCCGCCGCCTCGATCCAGGGGCAGCTCGAGCGCGCGAAGATCCCGCCCAGCGCGGGCAAGGCCAGGCGCGATTCGCCTTGATCGAGCCCGGCAAACACCGCGCGCAAGCTCGACCAGCTCGGGGCGCCCGCCCGCGCCCCGATGCCGCGCGCGCAGCGGCAACGCCCCTCCAGCGTGCTGCCCGCCGGGTGCAGCTGGCCGCGGGCGAGCGCAGCACGAAGCAACACGCAGCGGTACGCGACCACGATCAGCTCGCGCAGATAGCCTTCGGCAGAACAGCGCTGCTCGCGCAGGGCGGCGCGCAGCGCCTCGTTGGCTGGATGATCGAGGAAACCTTGCCCGAGCGACTGCAGCGCCGCCTCGATCCCGAGGCCCAGCTCGCGAGCGGCCACGCTGGCCGCCATTGCCGGGTCCGCAGCGGCGGAGAGCTCGACTGCAGGCTCGGAGCGGGCGCGGGCGACACGCACGGGGGCATCATCGCCGGCCGCGCACGCGACCGCAAGGCGCCCGCCCGAGCGCGTCAGGGCGGGTGCGCCATCGATGAGCAAGGGGCTCGGGACGCGCGTCGCTGCGCTCCCCAGGATGTGCCCCCGGGGCACTCCGGGCGCCTGCCGAGCTGCGCGGCAACGCGGGATCCCGGTCCGCGTTGCTTCTTGCAACACTCCGGCGGGCGCGCCGCCGAAACCGGCGCGCCCGCACGCAGTCTCGCATGACCGCATCTTTTATCAATGATATCGAGTCTTTGTAATGGGCTCACAGGATCCTCTCAGCGTCCGGGGCGGCGAGCTGCGGCGATTGCGCCGCGATGGCGCGTTCGATTCCTCGCTTCCGCCCAAGACCTTCGCGGGATTTCTGACCGCAACGGTCGCTCTGTTTCTGATTTCGTTTCTCTCCTACCGCTCGCTTCAGAGTCGATCGGAGAGCGCCGGGCGCGTCACGCAGACGCTGGAGCTCTCGCATCAGCTGACGGCAGTCCTCTCTTCGTTGAAGGACGCCGAGACGGGCGAGCGGGGATTCCTGTTGACGAACACCGACTCATTTCTCGAGCCCTACTCCGCTGCCGTCTCGGCCCTCCCCACCGAGCTCGCGGCGGCCCGCCGCGCGATCCAGCATCCGCTGCAGCTCGAGCGACTGAACACGCTGGAGAGCCTGAGCAAGCAGAAGATGGATCTCTCGGCGGAGTCGATCGAGCTCGCGCGCGCGGGCAAGGCCACGCCCGGCCTGGATCTGCGGCGCGCCGAGCGCGGCAGGCGCCTGATGGACCAGATCCGCACGCTGGTCACCGAGATGACCGAGACGGAGCGCAAGCAGCTGGAGGAGCGCTCGCAGGAGTGGGCAAGCGCCGTCACGCTCTCGACCGCCGTCACCTGGGGTGGCTCGGCGCTGCTGTTATTCCTGGTGATCGCGGCCGCGCTGATGTCGTCGCGCGACTTCCGCGAGCAACGCACGGCGCAGTGGCTCCAGGTCGGGCAAACGGAGCTCAGCAAGCGCATGCAGGGCGAGCAGGAGGTGCGGCGCCTGGCCGATAACCTGGCGAGCTTTCTCGCCGACTACCTGGAGGCGCCGCTGGCGGCCGTCTACTACACGGAGACGCCCGGGCAGCTGCAGCGCGTGGGCGCGTACGCCCTGGAGGCGGACGGCGACGACCGAACCCCGCGCGGACTCACCCGGCAGGCGTTTCAAGACAGCAAGCTGATGCAGGTGAGCGACGTGCCGGAGGAATACTTCTCCGTCAGCTCCGGCCTGGGCAAGAGCCGCCCCCGGCACCTGGTGCTGGCGCCGATCGAGACCAACGGCGTGTGCGTGGGGGTGCTGGAGCTGGCGCTGTTTCGCGCCGCGCTGCCCGCGGAGCTCGAGCTGCTGCGGCGCTCCGCGGAGCCGATCGGCATCGCTCTGCGGTCGGCACGCTACCGGCGCGAGGTGCAGAACCTGCTGGAGGAGACGCAGGGCCAGGCCGAGGAGCTGCAGACCCAACAGGAAGAGCTGCGCGTTCAAAACGAAGAGCTGGAGCAGCAGACGCGCGCGTTGCAGGAGTCGGAGGCTCGCCTGCAGAACCAGCAGGCCGAGCTGGAACAGATCAACTCACAGCTGGAGGAGCAGACCCAGGCCCTGGCGCAGCAGCGGGACGATCTGGAGCGGGCGCAGGTCGAGCTGCAACGCGCCAGCTCGTACAAATCGGAATTTCTGGCCAACATGTCGCACGAGCTGCGCACGCCGCTGAACAGCGCGCTGATCCTGGCACGGCTGCTGATGGAGAACCGGGACGGCAACCTCAACGCCGAGCAGGTGAAGTTCGCGCAGACCATCTATTCCGCGGGCAACGACCTGCTCACGCTGATCAACGACATCCTCGATCTCTCCAAGATCGAGGCCGGTAAGCTCGACGTGCGGCCCGAGAACGTCTCGCTGCGGCGCCTGATCGACGAACTCGAAGACAGCTTCAACTCGCTCGCGCGCGAGAAGGGCCTGGAGCTCGCCTTTGAGCTCGGGCAGGCCGCACCGGGCACCATCCACACCGACCCCACGCGCCTGCAACAGATCCTGAAGAACCTGCTGTCCAACGCCATCAAGTTCACCGAGCGGGGCGGCGTGTCGCTCTCGATCCACCGTGCCGGAGACGGGCGGCTCGCCTTCGAGGTCAAGGACACGGGCATCGGCATCGCACCCGAGCAGCATGAGGTGATCTTCGAGGCGTTCCGGCAGGCGGACGGCACCACCAACCGCAAGTACGGCGGCACGGGGCTCGGGCTGTCCATTTCGCGGGATCTGGCCACGTTGCTGGGCGGCGAGCTGGGGCTGGTGAGCACCCCGGGGCGCGGCAGCACCTTCACCCTCTTGCTGCCGGACAAGCTGCCTCGCTCCGCGCACTCGCGCGAACCGCGGGCGGCCCCCACGCCCGCGCTGCCGCGCCGCAGCTTGCCCAGCCAGCTCAGCCAGGCCAACGGCTCCTCGAGCGCCGCGGGCACGGCGCTCGCCGCGCCGGCGTTCGAGGACGATCGCGCTCGGCTCAGCGCCGGCGCGCGCGTGGTGCTGATCGTGGAGGACGACGTGAACTTTGCGCGCGTCGTCTTCGACCTCGTGCACGAGCTCGACTTTCAGGCTGTCGTGGCGCACAGCGCGGAGGAAGGGCTGGCCCTCGCCGAGCGCTGCAAGCCCAGCGCGATCATCCTCGATGTCGGGCTGCCGGATCGCTCCGGCCTGTCCGTGCTCGATTCGCTCAAGCATCGCCCCGCGACCCGCCACATCCCCGTGCACATGGTGTCGGTATCGGACTACGCCCAGACGGCGCTGGAGATGGGCGCCGCAGGCTACGCGATCAAGCCGGTCCAGCGCGAGGCGCTGGTGGATGCGCTGAAGCGCCTGGAGCTCAAGTTCACGCAGAAGCTGCGGCGCGTGCTGGTCGTCGAGGACGACGAAGTGCATCGCGAGAGCACCTGCCGGCTGCTCGCGGGCGACGACGTGCAAACCGTGGCCGTGGGCAGCGCCGCCCAGGCGCTGGAGCAGCTGCGCTCGGCCACGTTCGACTGCATGGTGCTCGATCTGACCCTGCCCGACCGTACCGGGCTCGAGCTGCTGGAGGAGATGTCCCAGCAGGAGCAATATTCGTTCCCACCCGTGATCGTTTACACCGGGCGCTCCTTGACGCGCGATGAGGAGCAGGAGTTGCGGCGCTTCTCCAGCTCGATCATCATCAAGGGCGCGCGCTCGCCGGAGCGCCTGCTGGACGAGGTCACCCTGTTCTTGCACCAGGTGGAAGCGGAGCTCCCCCCCGATCGCCAGCGCATGCTGCGCGACGCCCGCCACCGCGAGACGGTGTTCGAAGGCCGGCGCGTGCTGGTGGTGGAGGACGACGTGCGCAACATCTTCGCGCTCTCCAGCGTGCTGGAGCCCAAGGGTGCCCGGGTGGAGATCGCTCGCAACGGGCGCGAAGCGCTGGCCCACCTGGAGCAGAAGCCCGGGGTCGATCTGGTGCTGATGGACATCATGATGGGCGAAATGGATGGGCTGGAGGCCACCCGCGAGATCCGCAAGCAGCCGCAACTCGCGAAGCTGCCCATCATCGCGCTCACGGCCAAGGCCATGGCCGACGATCGCGAGCAGTGCCTGGCTGCCGGCGCGAACGACTACATCGCCAAGCCGTTCGACGTGGACAAGCTGCTCTCCCTGGCGCGGGTGTGGATGCCGAAATGAGCGCCTCGACTCGAGACCCGCCTCGTTCGCCGCCCGGCGGCCTGCAGCCCGACGCCGAGCTCGGCTCGCTGCTGAACGCGATCTTTCAGAGGTATCACTACGATTTTAGAGCCTACGCCACGGCTTCGCTGAAGCGCCGGGTGCGCTCCGCCCTGACGCATTTCGGCTACGACACGCTGGCCGTGCTGGAGGAGCGCGTGGTCCGCGACCCCCAGCTGTTCAGCGAGCTGTTGCGCTTCCTCACGGTGCAGGTGAGCGACCTGTTCCGGGACCCGAGCTACTATCGGTCGCTGCGCGAGAAGGTGGTGCCCTACCTGCGCACCTACCCTTCGCTGAAGATCTGGGTCGCGGGCTGTGCAACCGGTGAGGAAGCCTATTCGCTCGCGATCTTGCTCGCCGAGGAGGGCTTGCTGGAGCGGACACTGATCTATGCCACCGACATCAGCCCGGAGAGCTTGCGCACCGCCGAGGCCGGCATCTACGGCGTGGAGCGGTTCAAGCGTTTCAGCGAAAACTACCTGGCCGCGGGCGGCAAGGCGTCGCTCTCCGACTACTACACGGCGCGCTATTCCTCGGCAGTCTTCGATCGCGTGCTGAAGAAGGCCATCTTGTTCTCGGATCACAGCCTCGCCACCGACAGCGCCTTCGCGGAAGTGGAGCTCGTGTCCTGTCGCAACGTGCTCATCTATTTCGAGCGCGAGCTGCAGGATCGAGCGCTCGGCGTGCTGCGCGCTTCCTTGTGTCGCAAGGGATTCCTGGGGCTGGGCCTGAAGGAGACACTGCGTTTCTCGACGCACGCGCCCGCCTTCGTCGAGTTCGTGCGCGAAGACCGCATCTACCAGCGCGCTTGAGGGGGTCATGGGCGACGTGAAAGCGATCGTGGTCGGCGGTTCGGCGGGCGCACTCGACGCCCTGAGCCAGATCCTGCCGGCGTTGCCCGCGGGGTTTTCCATTCCCATCGCGCTCGTGTTGCATGTGCATCCCGGCAAACCCAGCTACCTGGCGCCCCTGCTGGCGAACCGCTGCCAGCTCACCGTGAAAGAGGCCGAGGACAAGGAGCCGCTGGCGCCGGCGACGATCTACGTGGCGCCTCCCAACTACCATCTGCTGGTGGAACCGCGGCGCTGCCTGTCCCTGTCCGTCGATGATCCCGTGCTGTTTTCTCGCCCTGCTATCGACGTGCTCTTCGAGTCTGCCGCGGACGCCTATGGGGCAGAATTGGCAGGGCTGCTGCTCACCGGGGGCAGCGAGGACGGCGCCCGCGGCCTCGCGGAGATCAAGAGAAAAGGAGGTTTGACGATCGTGCAGGCCCCGAGTACGGCTTCCGTGCCCACCATGCCTCAGGCCGCGCTTCGCCTCGCCCCCATCGATCAGGTGCTGCCGTTGCCAGAGATCGGCCCGTACCTCGCGCAGCTCCACTCGGGAGCCCGCAACATCCAGGGAGAGGCATGGCGGCGGAGCTAGTCAAATTCCTGCTCGTCGATGACGCCGAGGAGAACCTGGTGGCCCTGGAGGCGTTGCTGCGCCGGGACGGGCTGGAGCTCCTGAAGGCGCACTCTGGCGCGGAGGCGCTGGAGCTGCTGCTGGTGCATGAAGTGGCCCTGGCGTTCCTGGACGTGCAGATGCCGGACATGGACGGCTTCGAGCTCGCGGAGCTGATGCGGGGTGCCGCGCGCACCAAGCACGTGCCGATCATCTTCGTGACCGCCGGCGCGCGCAGCCCGCAGCGCATCTTCAAGGGCTACGAGAGCGGCGCCGTCGACTTCCTGTTCAAGCCGATCGAGCCGCTGGTGCTCAAGGGCAAGGCCGACGTGTTCTTCGAGCTGTATCGCCAGCGCAAGGAGCTGGCGAACGCGCTGCGCCTGAACGAGATGTTCGTCGGCATCCTGGGCCACGACCTGCGCAATCCGCTGGGCGCGATCATCCTGGGAGCGCAGCTGCTCGAACGCCAGCTCTCGGACGAAAAGCAGCTGCGCACGCTCAAGCGCATCACCACGGCCGGGCAGCGCATGACGGACATGATCGAGCAGCTGCTCGATCTCACGCGCGCCCGCCTCGCTGGCGGGCTGGGCTTCTTGCGGGCGCGCAAGCGAGTGGACATGACCAGCCTGGTGCAGCGCACCGTGGAGGAGCTGCGCGGCGCACACCCTCAGAAGGAGATCCGGATCGAGGTCGCCGGGGACTGCATCACGCGCGGCGACGGCGACCGGCTGCTCCAGCTGTTCTCGAATCTGATCGCCAACGCCATCCACCATGGCTCCGCGGACTCGGGTGTGCACGTGCAGGTCAACGGCGGAGCGAGTGAGCTGATCGTGCGCGTACACAACCAAGGGGTGATCCCCCCCGCCCTGCTGCCGACGATCTTCGACCCCTTCCGCAGCGGGCACACGCCGACCAAATCGCGCGGACTGGGTCTGGGTCTGTTCATCTCGCAGCAGATCGCCGTCGCGCACGGCGGCACGATCGACGTCGAGTCCAGCGAGAAGACCGGGACGGTGTTCACGGTGCGCATCCCGCGCGCGGCCGATGGGTCGCGCCCCCTGGGCCTCGACGGGGCTGCGCGCAAGGTGCTGATCGTCGATGACGACCAGCACACGCGTGACTCGCTCAAGGAAGCGTTCGAAGAAGAGTCCTACGAGGTGGCGACGGCCGCGAACGGCCGTGAAGCCCTCGACCTGCTGACCACCGGGGCGTTGCGCCCGGACGTGGTGATCCTCGATCTGGTGATGCCCGTGATCGACGGCGCGCGGGTCTACCAGGCGCTGCAAGCCGACGCGGCCACGGCCCGCATCCCCGTGATCGTCTCGACCTCGAGCCCGGGCCGCGCACCGGCGGGCGTGGTGGTCGTGCCCAAGCCGCTCAAGCTGGACCGCCTGCTCGACGCGGTCGCGGCCCTGTGGAATCCCGAAGCCAGCTGAGCCGACTGGGAGCGCCCCGGATCGGGTGCCCGCTCGCGGCTGGCGCCTGCGCCTCGCGAATTCGCGCCGCCTGTCGAAATGGGCGAGCCTTCGATCGTCACAGGGGCAGCGGCGAGGTTGCCGCTCACGACACGAGGATCGTCCCATGCAATATCTGTTGATGCTCTATTCCGATGAAGCCGGCTGGCCTACCCTGAGCGCCACCCAGAAGGAGGAGCGGTTGGGTGCCTACCGGGCCTACACCGAGGCCCTGCGCAAGGCGGACGTGCTGCGCGGTTCGAACCGGCTGGGCCCCAGCACGACCGCCACCACCGTGCGCGTCAGCGAGGGTAAGTCCCAGGTGCTCGACGGCCCGTACGCGGACTCCAAGGAACAGCTGGGCGGCTACTACCTGATCGAGGTCCCCGATCTGGACGCGGCCATCTCCTGGGCCTCGCGCTGCCCGGGCGCCAGCCACGGCACGATCGAGGTGCGGCCGCTCTGGGCCGGAGCCCGTTGCTGCAGGAGGCGCAGGCATGAGCGAGGCAGACGGGCAGGCGCGCAGCACCGCGGAAGCGGTGGCGCGCCGGAGCTACGGCAAGCTCGTCGCCTTGCTCGCGGCGCGCAGCCGGAACGTGAGCGCGGCGGAGGAGGCGCTCTCGGAGGCCTTCGCCGCTGCGCTCGCCAGCTGGCCGCGCAGCGGTTGTCCCGCCAACCCCGAGGCCTGGCTGCTCACCACGGCGCGCCGCAAGCTGATCGACGGCGCGCGGCACCACGAGAAGGGCAAGCTCGCAGCCGCCCACGCGCAGTTGCTCGACGAGGCGCTGCAGGACTCCGAGGCCGAGCTGCGCATCCCGGATCGGCGCCTGGGGCTGATGTTCGCCTGCGCTCACCCGGCGATCGAAGCCGGCATCCGCGCGCCGCTGATGCTACAGCTGGTGCTCGGTCTGGACGCGGCGCGCATCGCCTCGGCGTTTCTGGTGGCGCCGGCGACCATGGGGCAGCGGCTGTCGCGCGCGAAGAACAAGATCCGCGCGGCGGGCATTCCCTTCCGGATCCCCGAGTCGCAGGAGTGGCCCGAGCGCCTGGCGGCGGTGCTCGACGCGGTGTACGCCGCCTTCGCGGAGGGCTGGAGCGACGCTGGAGAGCTGGAGTCGGGCCGGCGCGATCTGGCGGAGGAGGCGCTGTTCCTGGGGCGACTGGTGGCCGAGCTGCTCCCGGACGAGCCCGAGGTGCTGGGCTTGCTCGCGCTGCTGTTGCATGCCGAAGCGCGCCGGGAGGCGCGGCGCAGCCCCGCCGGAGACTACGTCCCACTGGGCGAACAGGACCCCGCCGCCTGGAACCAGGGGCTGATCGAGGAGGCGGAGTCGCTGCTGCGGCGCGCCTCGACGCTGGGAGCCATCGGCCGTTATCAGCTGGAGGCCGCGCTGCAGTCCGCCCACGTGGCTCGCCGGCGCAGCGGTCGCGCCGACTGGGCCGCGATCGTGCTCTTGTATGACGCCTTGCTGGCGATCACACACTCGCCGGTCGTCGCGCTGAACCGCGCGCTGGCCGTGGCCGAACTGGAGGGGGCCGCCGCGGCGCTGCAGCTGATCGAGGGGCTGGCCGCCGATCCGCGGTTGCTGCAGTACCAGCCCTACTGGGTCGTGCGAGCCGACCTGCTGGCGCGCAGCGGCGCGGGCAGCCAGGCCGGCGATGCCTATGACGTCGCGATCGGACTGGAGCGCGATCCCGCGGTGCGGCGATTTCTCCAGGCGCGCCAGGCCGCGCTCGGCCCGGCGAAGAGCTGAGCCTCGATCTCCTCGGGCGTGAACAGGTTCACGTAGTACGCCAGGCTGATGAAGGAGAACGGGCCGACGTCGATCAACACCAGAATCCCCAGGTGCAGGGAGATGCCGACGGCCGCCCAGGGCAAGCGCAGATCCCAGCGATTGAACGCGGCGCGCAGCCGACCGGGGCGCGCCCGGGTGGCGCGAAAATAAAACACGGCGAGCAGCAGACAGGTGAGCTGCTCCCAGTGCCAGGTCAGCGCCGTGCCCACGCGCAAGAGCGACAGCGGCACGCTCCGCGCCAGCTGCTCGGAGCGCAACCAGGTGGGATCGTGCAGCACGTAGTAGAGCGCAGTGTATCCACCCATCGGCGTCCAGGACAGGCTCACCTTCTGCAGTCCCGTCGCCGTGTACATCACGATCAGCTGCAGGATCAGCAGGCACCGAGGCCAGGCGGCGACCTGGCGCTCGCTGAACCAGCTGCCTTCGCTGCGCCGGGCATCGACCGAAAGCGTGGCGTTGCAGCCGGACAAGAACAGCAGCCAGAGCGCGATCGTGAGCAGGTTGTCGAAGCCGCCGGTCGCGGTCGGATTCAGCGAGGACAGGCCGAGGTACGCCTGCAACGTGGCGAGCAAGGGCCAGCGGCCTCCCAGGCCGATCAGCGACAGGCTGGCCCCGGTGACGCCCACGCAAAACAGCCCCCAGACGACCGGCGGCCTCGGACCACCGAGCAAGCTCACGAGCCAGTTGCCCGAGCCCAGCGAGAGCATGCCCCCGTGCGCGGCGTCGACCCAGGTCACGTCGATCACGTCCGCCGCCGCAGCCGAGAGCAGGCTGCCCAGCACGATGGCCGACACCAGCACGCGGAACAGCGCCAGCGTGGTCGCTCGCTCCTGACGTAGCACCCACGCTCGCCAACGCTGCCAGGCTCGGCTCGGCTTCATCGCAGCGCTCTCAGATCATAGACGCGAACCTGCTCCGGCAGGACAACGCCCGCAGCGGCCACGCCGCCCGGCTCGGGCGTGGCGCGCCGCTCCTGCCAGATGCGCAGCTCGAGCGCGTCGGGGAAATCGCGCGCCGCCCGCCGCGCCGCCCAGGCGCCGAACTGTTCCCACAGCTTCTGCTCGGTGGAGCGGGCGATGCTCCCGAACAGCTTGCGCACGCGGTGGTGGTCGAGCTGCTCGGCGCGCCAGGCAGATTCGCTGGAGCGCGCGATGTAGATCGGCTCGAAGTGAGCTGCGCGCCGCAGCTCGATGTGCACGTACGCGGGGTGCGACTGGGGGTTCGAGAACATGCGCCAGCCCTGGCCCACGCCGCTGAGCCGCCGGTACAGCTCGAAGGGCGCGATGATCGCGGCGCGTAGGCTCAGATAGCGTTGCGTCAGCGACCACAACCGCTGCTCGAGCTCGGGCCCGTCTCGCGCGATCCCGAGCCGGCTGGCGAGCTGCGCCCAGCGCGCGAATTGCAGCTGGTTCTCGCGGCTCTCCCACACGGCACGCTCGCCAAGCCGGCCGCTCGCCGGCAACGCGAGCAGCAGCATCGCCAGCACATGAAACGCCACGAAGGCTGCGAGCAAGGTCGCGCGCCATCCGGCGGGGCTTTGCCCGTCGCGAGCTGGATCGCTGCCGAGACGCATGCGCCCTAAGCCTAGTGTCCTGTGACGCGAGTCGTCAAAGTCCACGGCGGAAGCCCGGAGCGGCGCTCTCGCTGCGCGCTCGGGGCCGACGGAAGAGCCGAAAGAACGCCCGCCCCAGGTGCTGATCGCCGCGTAGCTGGAGCGGCGCGTCGCGCAGCTTCCGGTCGCCGAACACGAGCGCGCGCAGCGTGCCCGGGTCCGTCTCGATCACGCAGTCGGCGCCCCGCTGCAAGGCGCGCGCGATGCTGAGCCGCCCCTGCTCGACGCGCACGCTGAAACAGTGCCCGTCCAAAAGATCGGCTGTTTTCGCACGCTCGATCGACCGGCTTGGCAAACACGCGGCTGCTGAAAAGCGAGCTGGCGACGGAGGTGCGGAAGCTCGAGCAGGAGCCCGGCCCGGGCTTGCTGATCATGGGCAGCGCCAGCATTCGTGCTCTGGTACGACGCGGCACGCTGACCTGCAATGACCGATTGGCCCCACGGTCGCAGGCTCGTCATTTCCGGGTGCGTCCCGTATCCTGACGCCGAGCTCGTTCGTCTCCGAATATGGCCTCAGAACTCCAGCACACGACCCAGCGCACCTGGCAGCGCTTTCTGGCGACCTACGAGCCACTGCGCGCGGAGCTGTACCGCTATTGCCGCTATCTCACGCGCAGCCCGTGGGACGCGGAGGACCTGGCGCAGGACGCGCTCGCCCGCGCTTTCGTGACGCTGGCGCAGATGACTGAGGAGCCGTTGCACCCTCGAGCCTGGCTGTTCCGCGTGGCATCCAACCTGTGGATCGATCAGGTCCGGCGCCGCCGCGAGCCGCCGCTGCCGGCGCCCGAGAGCGCCGCGGCGCAGGCGGCCGAGCCGCGCGCTTCTCGCGAAGCCGCGGGCACGCTGCTCGTGAAGCTCTCACCCCAGGAGCGGGCGGCGGTGGTCTTGAAGGACGCCTTCGAGCTCAGCCTGGAGGAGATCGCCGAGACGCTCGGCACCAGCATCGGGGCGGTCAAGGCCGCGCTGCACCGCGCGCGGGGCAAGCTCGCCGCCGACGAGGCAGCCGAGCCCGAGACGCGGCCCGTGCCCGGAGCGCTGGACGCCTTCTGCACGGCCTTCAATGCAGGCGACCTGGACGGGCTCACGGCGCTGCTGCTCGATACCTCGGTGGTGGAAGTGGTCGGCGCGACCACCCAATACGGCCCCGAAGCAGCGCGCCGCACCGTGCTCACCGGTATGTTGTTCGGCAGCCGCCTGCTGGCGGACCCTGGCGCCCGCATCGGCATCGACCTGCGCCATCGCGCCGGCGTGCGGCCTGACGCGCCGCGCGTCGAGGCGCGCTGGCATCGCGATCGCTGGCTGCTGGTGCACTGGTATCAGCACGACGACGGCCCTGCGGTGCGCGCGTTCACCAGCATCGAGCTCGAAGACGACCGCATCCGCCGGCTGCGAAATTACTTCTACAACGCCGAGTTGCTGGTCGATCTGGCGGGCGAGCTGGGTTTGCCGGTGCGGATCAACGGCCACCGCTGGTGGCGCGACGCCGAGCCGAGCTCGTGAGCGGCACCCGCCGTGCCTGCGCAACGCCCCATCCCTGTCCGGCACCTGCTCACGCTGGCTGCGCATCCCGCGAGCGTTGGACCAGGTCGCGAGCTGCGTCGGGCCACTCGGGGACTTTGAACACAAACCCTGCCTCGAGCAGACGCGCCGGCAGCACGAAGCGGCTCTTCAAGGGCAGCTCGCTCTCGGTGCCCAGCAACAACGCGCCGATCTCCACCATCCAGCGGGCCGCCGGCAGGCCCACTCGGGTGCCCCACGCGGCCCGCAACGCGGCCATGAACTCGCGCTGGCTGAGCGGGCTCGGGGCGGTCAAGTTGACTGCTCCGGTGAACGCCTCGCGCTCGATCAGAAACGCGACGGCGCGCGCGAAATCCTGCTCGTGGATCCAGGAGATGAGCTGACGGCCGCCCGCGATGGGGCCGCCGAGGCCGAAGCGGGTCAGGCGCAGGAGCACGTCGAAGACACCGCCGCGATCCGGGCTCATCACCATCGAGGTGCGCAGCGCGACCTGGCGCGTGCGGGGGGTGGCGCTCTCCTGTTGCGCGCGCTCCCAGGCCTGGGCGATCTGCACGCTGAAGCGCCAGGCCTCGGGCGCCCCGGGCTCGCCCCCGCCGATGCGCCCCGTGGCCTCGTCGTTGGCGGCGAAACTGTGCGCATAGATCGTCGCCGTGCTCATCTGCAGCCAGACGCGCGGAGGACGCGAAGCGGCGGCGATCGCCAGCCCGATGGCGCGCGTCGAGTCCACGCGCGACTCGAGCATCGCCCGGCGATTTTCCTCCGTGTAGCGGCAATTCACGCTGCGCCCCGCCAGATTGATCACCGCGTCCGCGCCATCGATCTCGCGCGCCCATGGGCCGAGCGTGCGACCGTCCCAGGCCACCCGCCGCACGCCGCCTGCCTCGCCTGCCGTGCGGCTCAGCAGCACGACCTGATCGCCGCGCGCGCGCAGCGCGCGCACGAGCAGCGCGCCCACCTGGCCGCTGCCGCCGGGGATCACCACCTTCATGCGCGCGCGCCTCTCCGCAGCAAGCGCGCCACCGCGGCTCGGTCCACCGACTTCGCCGCGCGCTCGAGCCAGTCGAGCGGAGTGTGCCCGTTGTCGTCGCGGGCCTGCGGATCCGCGCCCTGCTCGAGCAGGAGCGCGATGGTCTTCACGAAGCCGGCCTTCGCCGCGTAGTGCAGCGCGCTGGCGTGGCCGCCGTCCGTCCCCTGCCCCACGCGCCGCCGGTCATTCACGCGCGCGCCGTGGCGCAGCAACGCGGCCACGTACTCCGGGTCATCTTTGCGCCCCTGATTGCCGGTGCACGAGAGGCCGATCCATGCCCCCGAATCCTCCACGCGGGCTCCCGCCTGCGCCAGCAACGGCGCGAGCTCCGGGTGCAACACCCAACGCCCGGCGCCGATCTGCCCGGCGGGCACCTCGAACGAGAGCTCGTCGACGGCCGTCTGAGCGCCGAAGCGCTTGCTCAGCTTTTGAACCGAGATCATGGGACAGGCAAGGTGCCGGTGTCCCAGTGCTCGACCAGCTTCTGCTCACTCACCCGGAACATGTCGAACCAGGTGCTCGAATAGGGCGCGGCAGCGTTGCTGTAGGAGCGCACGGTCGCGAGCACGACCAGGTCGCCCTCGGCGATCATCTGGATGAAGTTGGCGACCGTGGGCTGCACCGCCTTCGGCTGCGCGAACGTGCGAAAGAACTGCAGGAAGCCCTGCAGGCCGGTGTTGGCTTGCGGGTTGTGCTGGATGTAGCCCTGCGCGAGGAACTGCGGCGCTTGCTCAACCTGCTGAGCATCCAGCAGCGTGCGCCACATGTCGTAGACCAGTCGCTTGTTGCCGGCGAGCTGCGCATCGCCGCTGGCGAGAGAGGCCTCCTGATCGGGGTTCTGCGCCGGTGGCACGTAGTCGCGGGGGCTACCGCCGGCAGGCAGGACAGCGGGATCCCAGTGCTCGGCGATCAGGCCGCCCTCGAAGCGAAACAAGTCGAACCAGGTGGTCGTGTAGGAGCGCGGCTGATCGCGTTCATCCACCCGCGCCACGGCCACGAAGTCGCCCTCCGCGACGATCGCGACCAGCTTCGCCTGCACGCGGTCCTGCACCGGCAGCGGCGCCCCGAGGCTGGAGAAATACGCCAGTACGCCGGCGCGGCCCGTGTCCGCGTTGGGGTTGTGTTGGATGTAGCTCTCGGCAAAGAAGGGCTGCGCGGCTTGCGTGTCCCGAGCCTCGATCAGCGTGCGCCACATGTCGTAGACACGCCGTTTGTTGCTCGCGAGCTCCGGGACGGTGCTGGCGAGCAGCTGCTCGTGATCGGGATTTTCCACGACCGGAAGTGCCGGCTGCAAGCCGCCATCGGCGGGGGCGGGCGCCATCCCTGACGCCCCACCGCTGGCGGGCAAGACCGGTGCGATCGTTTGCTCGGGTGTTCCGGGCGGCGCCGCGGCTCCTCCGGGCGAGCCCGCGGCGGCCGGCGAGCTGCCAGCCGGCGAACTGGCCGCGGGCGAGTCGCCTGCGGGCGAGTCGCCGCTCGATTCGGCGGGCGTCGCCCCCGTGCGGTTCTCACCGCTGGAACACGCCAGCACTGCTCCCAGACCTGCCGCAAAGATGAAAAGCTTGCCCATACGCCTCTCCCCGAGCCCAAGCGGGGCTCGGGGGCAAGCTAGCGCGACCCGAGCCACGCCCACAAGTCTCGCTCCGCTGTCGCTCGTGGGATGCCTGACCGAAGGCCAGTGGCCCGGCGAGAGCTAGAGCACCATACCGCCCGAAGCCTCGATGCGCTGCCCCGTGATCCAGTGATTTTCCGGCGCCAGCAGCAACGCCACGGCGCCCCCGATGTCGTCGGGCAAGCCGACCCGCCCGAGCGCCGTGTAGGTCGCGATCTGCTGCTGGACGGCAGCGTTGTCGCGCACCAGGCCGCCGTTGAAATCGCTCGCGATCGCTCCCGGTGCCAGCGTGTTGACCGAGATCTTGCGCGGGCCGAGCTCCTTTGCCAGGTAGCGCGTGAGCACTTCGACTCCACCTTTCATGATCGCGTAGACGGCGGAGCCCGGGAACGTGAAGCGGGCCAGGCCGCTGGAGATGTTCACGATCCGCCCGCCATCGACCATCAGGGGCACCAGCTTCTGAGTCAGGAAGAAGGCGCCCTTCAGATGCACGTTCGCCATCTCATCGAACTGCGCCTCCGACGTCTCCAGGAACGGCACCCGTGCCCCGATGCCCGCGTTGTTGACCAGAAAGTCGAAATTCTCACGCTGCCAGCGCCGCTTCAGCTCGGCGCGCACACGCTCCGCGAACGCCGCGAAGGTCGCGCTCTGGGCGACGTCGAGCTCCAGCGCGGCCGCCTCGAGCCCTCGGCTCCGGATCGCCTGCACGACCTCGTTCGCCGCGCTCGCGCCCGAGCGGTAGGTGATGATGCTGCCCACACCCCGCTCGGCCAGATGCAGGGCCATGCTCTTGCCCAGGCCGCGGCTGCCGCCGGTGATGATCGCGATCGAAGAGCGCTGTTCGGTGTTCATGTGTCGTCCTCCTGCAGCTCAGTCTAGGTGCGGCGCCGATCTCGACCAGCCTCCGCGCCTTGACAGACTGTTTCTGAAACCGAAACAATGCCGGCCATGGAGATCGACGCGGTCCGCATCTTCGTGCGCGTGGCGGAGCTCGGCAGCTTCACTCGAGCGAGCGAGCAGCTCGGGCTCTCCAAGGCGCGGGCCTCGGTTCGCATTCGCGAGCTCGAGGCCGAGCTGGGCTGCCGCCTGCTCTTGCGCTCCACGCGCGCGGTGCGGCTGAGCGAGGACGGCGAGCAGTTCCTGCCGCGGGCGAAGCGGCTGCTGCTCGATGCCGACGAGCTGGCGAGCATGTTCCGGGCGCCGAGCACGCTGCGGGGACGGGTGCGCGTGGATCTGCCGACCCGCTTTGCTCGCGAGCACATCATCCCGCGCCTGCCCGAGTTTCTGGCGCTGCATCCCCAGCTCGAGCTTCTGGTCAGCACCACCGATCGCCGTGTCGATCTGGTGCGCGAGGGCTTCGACTGCGTGTTGCGCGTCGGCAAGCTCTCTGACTCGGGGCTGATCGCGCGCAAGCTCGGCGTTCTGCCGATGGTCAACTGCGCCAGCCCCGGCTATCTGGCGAAGTACGGCACGCCCACGACGCTCGCGGATCTCGATCGGCACTGGATGGTCGGCTACTCGCTCACGCTCGGCGGTACCCCGCCCTGCTTCGAGTACCCGGACGGAGCGCACTACCGCGAACGGCCCATGCGCAGCCTGCTCAGCGTCAACGGCACGGACGCCTATCACGCGGCTTGTGTGGCCGGGCTGGGCATCGTTCAGGTGCCGCGCGTCGGCGCGCGCGCGAGCCTGGCCTCCGGGGAGCTGGTCGAGATTCTGCCCGAGCTCGAGTGTGAACGCATGCCCGTGTCGCTCGTCCAGGGGTCCCAGAGAGCGCGCGAGCCCGTGCGCGCGCTGATGACCTGGCTCGCGCAGCTGCTGGCGCCTCACCTGCGCTGAGCGCTGCCGGGCGGGCTCGGAGCGGCCGAGCCCGCTTCGGAGTGCTTCAGAGCTTCGGTGGCTCGAGCTTCGGCAGGGTCGCGGGCTTCGGCGCTTCCAGACCCTTGCCCGGATCCAGCGACTTCGCCGGGTCCAGGGGCTTGGCTGCGCCGCCGCCCTCCAGCTTCAGCGTGATGCGCTCGTTCTTGCGCCGCGCGGCTTCGCTGTCCGCCGGCACCAGCGGCTCGCCGCCGCCGTACCCGCGCGCGGTGAGCCGGGCCGGAGCGACCCCATGCAACACCAGCGCATCGCGCACGGCGTTCGCGCGCTCCGTGCTCAGCGTCATGCCGGAGGGTCCCGCGTCCGCGGTGTGGCTCTGCACCTCGATGCGCCCGATCTCCGGGTGGGCCTCGATGAACGGGGCCAGCTCCTGCACGGTGATCAGCGCTTCGCGCGAGAGCTTGGCGGAGCCCTCCGCGAACGTGATGGGCGCCACCAGATCCAGCTGTTGCTTGCCGATGCGCACGCCCGGCTTGTTCGGCACGGGCGCCAGCACGAAGCGCTGATCGAGCTCCTGCAGCGGCTCGACGCCGAGCTTGGTGACGCTCTTCAGGTACCCGGGAGCCTGAATGGTGATGGTCGTCGCGCCGGGCGGCACGTTCTCGAACCGGAATGCGCCGACCTCATCCACCTGCAGCTCCAGCTCGCGCCCGAGCACGTCGGTGATGCGCACCGAAGCGCCGCCGACGGCCTCGCCGCTGACGTTGTCGGTGACCCGACCATTGATGTTGCTCACCTTGGGCGTGGGCTCGAGCTGACAGGTCAGCGGCGTCACGCCCGGCAACGGATCCGTGGCGGCTGCCGCCGGGCTCGACGCGAGCCCGCGACCGCTCGCCGGCGACACGGCCTCCGGCGCGAAGGCGGCGGGTCCCGGCGCGGCACCGCTCGGCGGGGCCCCGGGTGCGGCAGGCGACACGGGCGAGCCCGACTCGCTCACGTCCACGCTGCAGATACCCTCCTTGTAGCCAGGCGCGCTGATGCGAAAGGTGTAGCGCCCCGGCTCCAGCGGCCCGGTGACGAAGCGACCTTCGCTGGTCGTGATCAAGCCGGTCAGGTCGCGACCGTCGAAGTGAATCAGCGCGTCGGCGATCGCGGTGTTGGTATCCTTCTCGATCACCAGACCGTGCACGGACAGGTCCGGCGCGGCGGGTGCCGCCGCGGCAGGCGCGGCAATCTGCTGGATCTCCACCTTGGGGTGCGTGTCCCCCGCGTAGCTGAGACCGAACCACACCGTCCACGGTACCTCGGGCGCGAGCTCCACCAGGAAGTCGCTCGCGGCACCCGTCGCCAGATCCATGGCTCCGGTCAGGCCCAAGCCTTCCGGCCACCACGATGCGGCTTGCCAGGGCATCAGGTGCAAGCCCGCGCTCAAGCGCGAAGGCGTGGTGGAGAACGTCGCGCGATCGCGCAGACAGCTATCGCCGACCAGGTTGGTCTCGCGCTGACAGGTGTAACCCTGACGGTTGGCGGGGATGTCGATGCTCCACTCCAGGAACGGTCGCGCGGTGCTGAAGGTGCCCTCCGCGCCCAGACCGAACTGCAGAAAGTCCACGCGGTTGATGTCGAGCGCGAAGCGCTCGATGCGGTCGACGGTGCGCTGCTGCTGGCTCTCGAAGTCCTTGACGAGGTTGCCCGAGTTGTCGAAGTAGTAGGCAAAATTGACGTGGGCACGCAGCGGGATCGGATCCTGCGCGCGGCGCGAGAAATCGGCCGTTCCGAGCGCTCGGATGCCCATGTTGATCGAGTCGATGCCGGAGATGCCCACCTGACCGCTGCCGGTGGAGAAGCCCAGATCGAGCGCGCCGCCCGCGCTGAAGATCTGCCCGCGCTCCGTGGGCGTGAACACCTTGACGCCCAGATCCCAGTCGCCCACGACCTGCTTCAGCTGATCCACGGGGCGGTTGGTCGACGTGCTGTGGGAGAAGACCCCGGCGTAGGCTTCGAGGAAATCGGTCAAGCTCGCGGACAGGAACAGGTCCGCGGAGACGCGGCTGATGTCATCGCTGAGCGTCGCCCCGTTGCCGTTGTTCGGGCACGACGGACACAGGAACCCGCTGCCGCTGTAGAAGCCGGTGAGCAGAGAGAACCGGAACGTACCGGGCGCGCCGGAATCGGCGCTCAGCACCCGCATCAACCCGGTGGCGCCCAGCAAGCCGCTGGTCAGTGACAGTGAGCGCTCGCGCTCGTCCGGGGAGCGCTGTGGCTTCTCGCTGCTATCCGCAGGGCTCTGGACGCTGCCCTCTTCGCCTTCCTCGTCCGGCAGCTGCGCAGCGTCCGTCTCGGCCCACTCCGGCGGCTCCCCCAGCGGCGCGCCGGGGCTGGCCGGCTCCGCCGCGGGCGGCGGCGCATCCGAGGCAGCGCCCGGCGGAGGATCGACGGCAGCCCCGGGTGGTGGATCCAGACCCTGTGCACCGACGGGGAATGCCAGGGTGAGCGCGCAGGAGCCGACCAGTCTCGAAAGCCACCGGGACAACGTCATCTAACCGCGCAGTGTTATTGCTCGGCCGAACCTCTGCAAGTTGCTCGAGAACGCTGGAGCTCGTTATGCTGACTGCAAAGTGGCCGAACCCCTTATTCAAGTTGATGGGTTGCGCAAGACCTATCGGCAGGGCTTCTGGATGCGGCGGGTGGAGGCGGTGCGCGGCATCAGCTTTCAGGTCACCCGGGGTGAAGCTTTCGGTTTTCTCGGCCCCAACGGCGCAGGGAAGACCACCACGATCAAGATCTTGATGGGCCTGATGCGTCCCACCGGGGGACGGGTGCAGCTCTTCGGGCTACCCGTACCTCAGCGGCGCAGCCGCGAGAAGGTCGGGTTCATGCCGGAGAACCCGTATATTTACCCGTACTTGACGCCCTGGGAATTCGTCGAGGCGTGCGCGCAGCTGTCGGGCTTGCGGGGAGCCGTGTTGCGCGATCGCGTGCAGCGCGTGCTGGAGCAGACGGGTATCGCTTACGCCGCCACGCGCCAGGTGCGGCGCCTCTCCAAAGGCATGGTGCAACGCACCGGGCTCGCGGCCGCTCTGGTGGCGGATCCGGAGTTGCTCGTGCTCGATGAGCCCATGAGCGGCCTCGATCCGACGGGGCGCAAGGAAGTGCGCGACTTGATCCTCGAGGAGCGCCGGCGCGGTCGAACGATCTTTTTCTCCACCCACATCCTGTCGGACGTGCCTCAGCTTTGCGACCACGTCGCCATTCTGCAAAAAGGGCAGACCGTGATCGCAGGGCGCCTGGAAGAGCTGCTCACGGGGCAGGTACAGCGCACCGACATCTCCATCCAGGGCGAGGCCGCGGAGTTCCGTGCCGAGTGGGAGCGGCGCGGCTTGCATTCGCGCTCTGAAAAGGGTCAGCTGGTGCTGGAGGTGCCCCCGCAGGTCGCCGTCGCCGAGGTACTGAAAGATGCGCTCTCGCGCCGGCTCGAGGTGGTCGAAGTCGCGCCGCGCTATCAGTCCCTGGAGGAGCTGTTCGTGAGCAAGGCGCGCGCCGGCGATTGAGCGCGCCCCTCAGAAGCTGCCGCTGACGCCCGTGCCGGCGCCGTCGGACAGAATCCAGGGCTGCACTTGCAGGCGCCGCGCGGGCGCCTCGCTAGAGCCTGCGCTGCCGAGCTCGTGCGCCAGGTACAGGCCCGCGCCCGTCAGCAGGCTCAGGCCTCCCAGCGCGCCGCTGCCGAAGCCAGCGTAGAGCAGATCGCGCGAGCGGCTGCTGCCGGACGACGCCCAGATCAGGCCGACGCCGCCCGCGATCGCCAGGCCTCCCCCGATCAAGGTGCCCTTTGCCCAGCGCTCCAGCTCGCTCGGCTCCGGGCGCAACACGTGCACACGGTGCTGTTGTTTGGGTTGGCGCTGAACGGCAGCGCTCGGCGTTACAGCCCGCTCGGCGGCAGGGATCGCGACCCCGATGGTGCGGTGCTCGCCCTGCGCGATTTGCCAGTGGTCGACCTGGCGCACTTCCCCGCCCTGCTCGACGCTGAAGGCGTGGATCCCCGGCTGGACGGGAAACGGCACCCCCAGGCGCGCGGGCGAGACAGTTTCGCCGTCGAGGCTCAAGCGGACCGACGCGGGCAGCGCCGCGCTGGTCACGATCTGGATCCAGCCCAGCCGCTGCTCCAGCTGCCGCCGCTCCGCGGCGGCGATCGCCTCGATGGCTCGGGAGCTGGCGGGGCCGCTCTCCAGCAGCTCGTCGTAGCTGTCGAGCGCGGCCACCCATTGATCGAGGTGAACTTGCGCGCGCGCCAGGCACAGCCAGTCTTCCGGGCGGCGCTGCTTGCGCTCGACGGCGCGCAGCAAGTCTGCGGCGGCGCTCCAGTGCTCCAGACGGCACGCCGCCGCGAGCGCCACCGCGGACGGCTGCTGCCCGCTCTGCGCCGGGCGCACCGCTTCGGCATGCGCGCCGCGCGCTGCAGCCAGCAGCAGCGCCGCGCTCGCGGCGAAGCTGCGAATCGGCGTCGATCGGTGGGGCATGGGCGTGCTCCGGGGTGCGGGGTCAGCGGCGACTCGAGCTGCTAGCGTAATCTGCGGCGGACGAGGGAGCAAATGAGCGCGCCCGACTCGGCAGCGGATTCAGCGGGCGGTCCGTCTGCGCGCGACGATTCCACGGAGCGCGCTCCAATCCGCCGCTCCCAGCTCGCGCAGCAAGATCAAGACCAGCAGATAGCTGCCGCCCACCAGCAGCGCCAGCGCGGGCGTGAGCAGCGGCCTGCCCGCGGGCAACACCCGCGCGACAGCGACGGCACCGGCGAGCGCAGCCAGCACGCGCAGCACGCTGCCGGCGTCGACCACCGCGCCCGCCGCTCTGCGGACCAGGAAGCCTGCCACCAACGTCGCGGCCACCAGCGCCAGCGAGGTCGCCAGCGCTGTCTTCCCGAGCAGCTCGGGCCCGAACGGCAGCCCTCGCACCTGCCCCAGACACAACCCGACCACGAGCAGGCACGCCAGCCCGGTCACGAGCAGGCTCAGCCGCTGTTGGCCCAGGCTGTTCAGCACGGCAGTGAGCACGCCCAGCATCGCCAGGTTGCCGAGCCCGAGCGCCAGCACTTGCATCGGTGCTGCCCCGAGCGCGGCCGTCTCGGCTCCGAACACCAGCCGCAGCAGCGGGCCCGACAGACCGCAGGTCACGCTCACGATCAAGCCCGCCGCGATCAGCGCCAGCCGCACGCCCTGACGCACGTAACGCGCGAGCGCGGCGGCGTCGGCGTCGCGGTGCGCGCGCGCCAACATCGGAAACAGCACGATGCTCACGGAGATCACCAGCTGATACGGCAGGAAGCAGAACAGCTGCGTCGCGCGGTACGCGCCGACGAGCGGATCGGCGGCGGTGGGGTCCAGCCCGGCGCGCAGCGCGGCGTCGGCGCTGAAGCGGCGCAGCAGCAACTGATCGGCCTGGAACAGCAGATTCAAGAGCACCTGCCCGGCCAGGATGGGCCAGATGTAGCGCAGGTAATTGGGGGCGGCGCGCGCTGTCGCGGCGCCCCCTGCCCCGAGCCCCACCTTGCGCCCCGCGACCAGCAGCACCAAGAGCGAGCTCGCGGCGAAGCCGAGCGCGGCCCCCTCCACGCCGCCGAACCCGGACGAGCCCCAGCGCTCCAGCGCCAGCGCCCCGCCGATCAGCCCCACGGTGCGCAGCGTCGCCGCCAGCGCGTCCAGCCCGGCTTGAGACAGGAAGCGCGTCTGCCCATTCAGCGCGCCGACGAGCGGCGCATACAGACCGTATACGACCAGCACGATGCTCAGCACCTGCAGCGCCGCCACGATGTGCGGGGCGCCGGTCCACGCGCCCAGACTGGGTGCCAGCGCCAGAAAGCCCGCGCCCAGCAGCAGAGCGAGCGCGCCGTGCACCTTCAACGTGCGCCGCAGCGCCAGTTCGCGCGCGCCTGGAGGGGCGGTGGCGACGGCGTGGCTCACCCCCTGGATGGAGGCGGCCACGATCGGATTGTAGACGATGCTCGCCGCTGCCAGCGAGCTCGACAGCGCGCCGTACCCCTCCAGCCCGAGCGCTTGCTTGAGCGCCACCTGCTGCACGAGGCCGGTCAGAATGAAATAGATTTTTGCCGCCGTCACGGCGAGCCCACCGCGCCCTGCGCGCTGACCAGCATCCGCCGAATCGGCTCCTGGGCTCGAGGCGCTGCTCGCGTTGGACCGCAAGGCCTCGCCGTCCACGACCTGCTGCATCGAGTCCGGCTCTTACGGAAAAGCCGGGCCCGAGACCAGCCTCTGCATCGGCATCGCCCGCAAACGACCTTCGACTCATGATTTTTGCGCGAACGCTCTTGACCTTGGCGCTGCTCCAGCTAGGTTGCGCCCGTCTTCCAGCTTAGCTCAGTCGGTAGAGCAGGCGGCTGTTAACCGCCGGGTCCCTGGTTCGAGTCCAGGAGCTGGAGCCATTTTTATCTCGTCGCCAACCAACGGCGAGGGTCGGTAAGCAGAAGCCCCCAAGGAGCGATCCGAGGGGGCTTCGCCGTTTCTCCCCACAACTCCGAGCGTTTCGCGTGCTGCGCGCGCCTCAGCGGCGCTCGCGCGCGCGCTCGCAGAGAGCGCCGAGCGAGCTCGATGAGCGCCGCGTGGGACAGCTCTCCCGCTCTCTCTCCTGTCCCGTGGGGAGAGAGAAGCCGAGAGGCGTTTAACTGCGTACCCGGCGTTTAACGTTCGGCCCCGTTGGTTAGCAGCTTCGGCGCCGCGTCGACGGGCCGAGCTGTTGATCTTCGGAGCGACGGCTCGCGAGGAGCGACGAACGGTGCCCGCCGTCGCGCGTGGAGAGCTGGTCGCGCGAGCTTCGAGCGTCGGCGTGGTCGTGGGCGGCGATGGCCCTGTTGATCGCTGGGGCGCCGCCCCTTCGGCGCGATCCCGGTCGGTCAGATGCGGTCGGCAAGGTCGCGGGCGGCGATCATCTCGCGCGCGAGCTGCAGCGCCGAGCGCGGCTTGGTCGTCGGCGCGCACCGCGCGAGGATCAGCTTCCAGCCGTTCCGCGCGTCGGCCGCCTCCGTGACGATGCTCGCGACCTCGGCCGGGTCGACGCGCTCTTCCGAGATGCGCGGCTCTACCCCGTACTCGGCGGCCAGAGCACGTCGCTCGCCGGCGTTCTTCGCACGGGCCAACACGCGGGCGTAAGCCTCGCACGAGTAGGCGAACGTCTCGCGCTGCCGGTACTCGATGTCGAGCAGCCACTCCTTCGTGCGCGTCTCGCGCAGGCCGATCGTCCTTCTCTTGCAGTTGTGGAAGATGTGCGCGGCCTCGTGGACGATGAAGTCGGCGAACGGATCGTCCTCGGCGAAGTAGTCGGGGGAGACGTAGCAGGTCGTCTCCTCGCTGATGCCGACCACGCGGGGCGCGTCAGGGCCCAGAAGCTCGGCGCCGACGCTCAGCAGGTACAGGTTCGCGAGGTCCCACGCCGAACGATCCCACCCGTGGTTCAGGATGATCGACTCGATGGTGTCGCTCGTGACGTACACGACGGACCTCTCGAGCGTCGCGAGGACGAGCTCTTGCTCGCCCTTCGGGAAGAGCCCGCGCACCATCGGCTCGACCTTCGCGCGCGTGAACGCGACGCCCACGTTGCCGGGTACCGGCTCGTGTGTGCGCCCCTTCGAGAGCCGTCGGACCTCCTCGAGCAGCGCGCCACGGATGTCGGCGTGCTGGCGGCGTCCGCGCTCCATGATGTCGCCGGCCCAAGGGTGGCCCATCATGTCGGCTTCACCGGTGCGAAGGTAGCGCTCGATCTCGTCGGCGATGGTCGAAGACGACGACGCCCGCTTCGTCACGCGGCCTCGCCCTCTTCCTCGTCGCCCTCCTCGTCCTCAGCGACGATGGCGGTGGCCTCGGCCGACGCCTTGCCCATCGCACGCTCGACAAGGGCCAGCAGAGCCGCCTTCCGCGCCGAGTAGAACGCCTGGAAGGAGTCGCCTCGCAGCAGCGCCGGGTCGATGACGTGGCTCTTCAGAATGGTGTCCATCGCGGCGTCATCCAACTTCACCTGGACGTGCCCCTGAAGCTGCGCGAGGTACTTCGACGGGGCGCTGCCGCCGATCATCCGGTTCGCCTTGTAGGAGATCGCCGTCTTGTTGACGATCGCGTTGAAGACGCGCGGAGGGATGTCTTGGTCCTCGCACCACTTCTTCGGGAAGATGTGGTGGATGTCGAGCTTCGCGTCGTCGCGGTCGAGATCGACCATGCGCGCCTTCCAGAAGAAGTCGCACGCGCCCTCTCGTTGCAAGAGCACGTAGAGCCCGCGGTACGCGGCGCTGGTGCGCGAACGGAGCGTGTCGAGGCGGTTCGGGTTGAAGCCTGCGGCTTGAACGGTGGCGGGCTCCGGCGCCGAGGGATCGTTGACCCAAGCGAGGAGCTGCTGAACGTCGAGCGCGATCCGCGTCTCGACGGCGCCGCCGTAGAGCTCGCCCAGCACACCGCACCAGAACCAGCGCGCGAGCTTCGTCTTGATCTGTGGCTCGAGCCAACGCTCACCGAGATGCGCAAGCACGGCCCCCAGCGGTGTGAGCTGTGTCCGGTATGGGAGGAACTTCGGGTGGTGGAACCCCTCGCTGCGCAGGAAGCGCTCGGCCTCCTC
>DASTRX010000113.1:0-18211 GCA_035760985.1 Polyangiaceae bacterium | reverse complement strand
TCAAGCGCGCGCCACAGCGCCAGGTCCAGTGGTCTTTCGCGCTCGCCGAGCAGGCGATGTCCGCGCCGAGCAGGGTTTGCGAAGGGCGATGGTAGAGGACGGTCTCGTCCCAAAACGGTACGCCCTGCAGGGGCAGGACTTCGAATTCGGGAAGCTGCGCACCGAATCCGGGGTCGCGAATGTCGACGTGGAGTCTCAGCGCTTTGTTTCTGTCGAGCGCCGAAGCCGGGCCCACCACCCGCGCCTCGGGAAAGCGGGCCGCCGCCGCCGGCGCACCGAGGTGATGCCAGCAGTTGGGGACCGTCAGCCAGCGCACCGGGCCCAGCGCGCGCAGCTGCTCCGCCAAAGCATCGGTGGGCGGGGGCGGGGTGTGAATCAATAAACCGCCGTCATCGAGGCGCACGACCGTGCTGCGGGCGCGTAAGCGCGCACCACTGAACCATACGGGGCGTTCCAGAGCCCAGATCCGATCCGGGACGACGGGAAGGAGTGCGCTCTCGATCATGCACGCGGCCGCCTCCGAGCGGCAGGGCCCTGGAACATCCGCTTCAGGGCAACAACAAGTCAGTGGTATCAGCCGCTTCCACCGCACGCCAGTGAGGTGCGGTCTGCAATTCTGCAGATCCGCTTGGCTGCAGTGTGCATCGACGAAGTCCGCCCTCCATGCCCGGGGGCAGCGCTTACCTGATCTGTCGCCGGGCGTCTGCCTCGATCTCCCTCGCGACGACACGGACGCGAGGTGTCTTTCTGGCGTCGCGGTGAAAGGCCAAAAAGACGTCGACCTGCGGCGGCGTCTGCTCGATGTCCAGGCGTACCAGGCCGGGCAGGGATGTGGCCTGTACCGCACCGAGTAGCCCGATGCCCATGCCGGCGAGCACCGCGTGTTCGATGGCGATCGCCGAGTTCGAGCGGAATGTGAAGCGGGTCGCCCCGTACTGGCGAAGCCATTGCTCCTGGGGCAGGCGCTCGAGCGACGCATCGAGCCCGACCCAGTCGTGCAGGGCAGCGATCTCGCGTGTGAGTCTCGCGCTCGGCAAGCGCCGGTCGATGTATTCGCGGGAAGCAAAGAGCCCGGTGCTCGCCCGCCCCAGCAGCTTGGAAACGACGGTGGCGGACGTGGAGCGCACGATGCGAATGCCGATATCGGCCTGTCCGCGCGCGAGATCCGCCACGCGCGCCTCCGAGATCAGCTCGATGTGGAGCGCGGGATATCTGGCCTGCAGGCGAGCGAGCAGGGGCACGAGCGGCCGTATGAACCCTTCGCTCAGCGACACACGAACCGTACCCGACACGTTCGCGTCGCGCCCGTCCCGGACCAGGGATGCGAGTCCGAACTCCAGCTCCTCGGCCAGCGACACTAGCCGGAGCGCGTCAGGATCGAGCCGCGTGCCGTCGTTGCCTCGGTGCACCAGAACCCGACCCAGGCTGCGCTCGATCGCCTCGACGCGCCGGGCGACGGTCGAGCCGGCCATGCCGAGGGTATTGCCCGCTGCGAGGAAGCTCCCGTCACGATGGACCGCCAGCAGGATGCGAAGGTCGTCCCACGACGGTTGCCTGGTCTTCATGGCGCAACGCCATACTCCCGCTCCGCTGGTCTGCGCTGGACTTTCTCGGTTCCCCTTGCGCTCCGCCGATCCGTGCTATAAATACTGAACCAGATGGTTCAGTTTTCGAAAGTGCACCTGGATAGCTCGTTTGGCGCGCTCTCGGACGCGACCCGGCGCGGCGTCCTGGAGCAGCTCGGGCGTGCGGACGCCTCGATCACCGAACTTGCCGAGAAGTTTCACATGACCCTCACGGGCATGAAGAAGCACGTCGGCGTCTTGGAAGAAGCCGGGCTCGTCACCACCGAGAAGGTCGGCCGCGTTCGGACGTGCAAGCTCGGCCCGCGTCGACTCGAGGAAGAGACGGCGTGGATCGAGCGCTACCGCCAGCTCTGGGACGCGCGGTTCGACGAGCTGGACAGGGTTGTCGAGGAATTGAAACGGAAGGAAGAGATCCATGGACGCAACAAAGAATGAGCCCACCGCCCTGAAGAGCGGCACGACGGCGCAGCGGAAGTCCGAGCGTGAGTTCGTCGTCACGCGAACGATCAACGGCCCGGCTCGCCTGGTGTTCGAGGCGTGGACGAGGCCCGAGCTGTTCAGCCGCTGGTGGATACCGAAGGGGTCTGGCATGTCGCTGCTCTCCTGCGAGCTGGATGCACGCGTGGGCGGCAAGTACCGTCTCGTGATCCAGTTCGGCGACTCGAAGCCCATGGAGTTTTTTGGTCAGTATCTGGAGGTGACCCCGCCTTCGCGCCTCGTCTGGACCAACGAGGAAGCGAATGAGCCTGGTGCGGTGACCACGGCGACCTTCGAGGAAAAGGCCGGCAAGACGCTGGTCGTTGTGCACGATCTCTATCCGTCGAAGGAAGCGCTCGACGCCGCGATCGCCTCGGGGGCGACGTCCGGGCTGCCCGAGCAGCTCCAGCAGCTGGAAGACCTTCTCGTCAGCCTGGGCGCGAGCGCGCAGCCCTCGTAGCTCGTCTTCTCTCTGAACCGGGTGTTGAAGAAGCGTGGCCGCCATCGCGCTCGGGGGCCACGCGCAGTTTCGCGCCTCCGTCCTGCAAAAATCTGGCGCGGTTCGATCTCCCGCCGACGGCTCGCGCGGGCGCCGGCAGCGCGACGATTTTCTCGCAGCCAGCGGGAATGACTCGCCGCCCCCGAGAATTGAACCTCACAGGGCACTCGCCGCCCTGGAGGATCGTGCCAATGAAGGCCAGCAATTGGGGATTCGATGCGCTCCTGGCTGCCACAGCGCTGATCTTCGCGTACCTGATCGCGCAGATCTTCTTCTTTCTGCCCAACGCGCAGCTCGCGGCGGGCGGCATCGCTCAGAAGATCTTCTATTTTCATTTTCCCTCGATCTTCTGCGGCTTCTTTCTGTCCATCTTCGCTTGCTTCGCTGCCAGCGCGGCCTATCTGGCCACCGGCAGCGATGGCGCGAACTCGCTGGCGCGAGGCGCGGGCGATTGCGCAGTGGCGTTCGGCGGCGTGATGCTGGTCAGCGGCATGATCTGGGCGAAGCGAGCCTGGGGCATCTGGTGGACCTGGGATCCGCAGCTCACCACCGCGCTGTTGACCGTGTTGATCTACCTGGCCATCGTCCTCCTGCGTGCCTTCTCGCCGGATGGCGCGGCGGAGCGGCGCTTCGCGGCATCGCTCGGGGTGCTCGGCGCCGTGAACGTTCCGATCATTCGCTACTCCGTGCAGAAATGGGGCGGCAACCACCCGGTCGTGTTGCGCAAGGGCGGAGCCGGCCTGGGTGACCCCGCGATGCTGGAGGCGGTGCGCATCGGCTTCGTGGCGATGGCGCTGCTCTGCATCTTGTTCATCTGGCTGCGCACCGAGCATCACGTGCTCCGCTCGCGCCTGGCCCGCATCGAAGAAGAGGCCTCGAGCCGCGCGGTCGACGTCTGAGGCGGTCAGGACATCATGCAGAACACCTCACCAACCGCAGCGCCGGCCGCAACCACCGCCCAGCTGCCCGACGGCTTCGTCAAAGTCGAAGGCGGGGCCAGCGAGCAGGTCACCGAGACGACGTCGCTGATCGTCGCCTACTCGGCAATCTGGCTCATCCTGATGGTGTTCACGGCGGTGACGTTCCGGTCCTTGCGCTCCTTGCGCGCCGGCGCCCAGCGCGCCGAACAAGCCGTCCGCCAGCTCCCTCCCACACCTCGATAGGCATCGACCGTGACGTTCCAGACCAGCCCGTCCTCACCGTCCTCGCGCTCGACCGGCTTCGTCGCCGCAAACGACACCATATCACCGGAGGTGCGCACGTTCGGAGCGATCTTCATCGTGTTCTGGATGTTGCTGCTGGCGTTCCTGTTCGTCACGCGGCGCAAGCAGCGCGCGCTGCGAGCGGAGCTGGATCGCCTCGAGGCCGCGCTCGGCCCGCACTTGCACGACGAGGGGTGACGCAGCAGGCGTACGGTGGGCACATCCTGGTGGGTTCTGCGCCGTGGGGGGCCGAGCCCACTCGAACTTCAATGCGAAACGGGGCCATTCTGTGGCACAGCTCGTGCCGAAGAGGAACGCGCTGGCAGGTGTGCCCGTGCCGGGAACGGGAGTCGTGTGCTGCTGGAGCAGCTTCGAGCAACAGCCTGCACTTCGCGGCATGCGTCATTTTCAGGTACGCTCCCGGCATGCGAACTCTGCGAAACACGGTGTTCGACCTGACCACTCTCCGGGCGCGCCCGCTCGAGCTCTGCGCCGTCGCTCTCGCGGCGTTTGCCTGCGGCAGCGCCGACGGCGATTCGCTGCAGCGCGGGTCGGGGGACAGCAGCGCGGCGCAGGGTGGCGACGTCGCGCCCAGCGCCGATCCGGGCAATGATACGGGCCTGGTCGCGGACCCGCCGCTGCTCGGGGGCGCCTGCACCGGTCAGGTTGCGCAGGATACGTTCGCCGCCGCGCTCTGCAGCTGTGAAGACACGAACATCGCTGGCTATCTGCGCACGCGCGGGCTCGGCGACAGCGAGGATGCCAGCGATCTCGTCGGCTCGGTGGGGGTCAACCGCGACTACAGCACCAGCGGCTACGCCAACGTGGGCGGCAACTTCACGGTCGCGGGCTCGCGCGACATCCTGTTCGGCGGTCTGCTGCAAGCCGGGCAAGACTTGTTCTTCCACCCCGCGGCGGACGTGGCGGGCGTGGTGAAGGTCGGGCGCGACGCCTGGCTCGCGGATGCGCTGCGCGCCTTCGGGCGCGTCGCGATCGAGCGCGACCTGTACACGGCCGACGGCGCCGGCTTCCGAGGCATCGCCGTGGTCGACGTGGGCGGCGCGCGCCACACGCAGGACGTGAGCATCACGCCGCCCTGCGCCTGCGGCGCCGGTCAGATCATCGACGTGGCCGCGCTGGTGGACGACGCGCGCGTCCATAACGACAACGCCAGCATCGGCCTCGACGCCGATGCGCTGAACCTCACGGTCGGCATCGGCACACCGCTGGAGCTGCCAGGCGGGCGCTTCTACGTGAACCAGATCGGCGGAGTGGGCGGCATCAACCTGCGCGTCACCGGCAAGACGGCGCTGTTCGTGGGCGACGATCTGCTGGCCACCGGCGCCTTCCGCGTCGAGCTGGAACCCGATGCCGAGCTCGATCTGTTCGTGCGCGACAACCTGGCGATCACCGGCGCGGCGCTGTTCGGCGATCGCGCGCGGCCCTCCGCCACGCGCGTGTACGTCGGCGGCACCGGAGATATCACGGTCGCCGGCTACGCCGCGTTCGTCGGCAATCTGTACGCGCCGACCGCGAACATCCTGGTCGGCGGCTTCGGCCAGATCTACGGCTCGCTCTTCGGCAAGAACATCAACGCCGCGGGCTTCGTCTCCGTCGGCTACGACGCGGCGATCCAGCAGACCGGCAAGGATTGCCCGCCGAACGTCAACGACGTGCCGCGCATCCGTTGAGCGGCAGAGTGAGAGCAGGGCTCGGTACCTGGCGCCGCCCGGCGGCGCCAGGAGAGCCCGCTGTTCGCCTCGTGCCGTGCCCCGCCGGCGCTCAGTTGGGCGACGGCTCCGCCACGCACACGCCGTAGCAGGTGGCGCCGCAGTTGGTGCTGCAGTTGGGCGGCAGGTTGCAGGTGCCGTCTTCCGTGCTGCAGTGCCCATAGGGGCAGATTTCGCTGGTGATACAGACCGTCGCCTTCTGCAGGCGCTCGGTCTGGCTCTCGACGTTGTCGTCGTTGCCGCCACAGCCGGCAGCGCTGAGCACGACGAACATCCACGCGGTCACCTTCCTCATCGATTTCCTCCGGCCGCATTCTGGGCGCGGATGGTCGCGGCGTCGATGTTGCGCGGTGGATTTTCGCGACGGAGCCGCGCGAGCAGCCAGAATCGTCAGCGGCTGCAGCGGCGCCTATCGAACTCCCCTTATCGGCTCGCTCGCTGCTGCCGCAACGAGCGAGCCGTTCACGCCGGGATTCAGTAGCCCACGCCGATCGCGGCGCCAAAGGACAAGCCGCTCAGCGCGAGCTCGTTCAAATCCAGCGGCGCGGTGCGCACGGGGGCATCACCGGTGGGAGGGAGCTTCAGATCGATCGCGGGGCTCCACAGGTAGCCGGCTTCCGCGCGCACGAAGAAGGCGATGGGATGGGGGAGGCCGCCGGGATCGGCCGCGGCGAAGCGGAACGATGCGCCCAGCGCGGCATCGAGCGCGAACGTCCATTGCTCGTCCGCGAACTTCATGGCGCCGCTCGTGTCGTTCAGCTCGGTCGACACCTGCAGCGCTTGCGGAGCCAGGCGCCCGAAGACGTACAGGCGATCCAGCAGCGGAAAGCGCAGCTCCGGCCCGGCGCCGAAGCGCATCACGCCCAGATCCGTAGGTTGTCCGCGCAAGCTGGCGCTGCTGCCGCCGAAGTCAGCGTTGGCGGCGATCGCCAGCTGGCCCGAGCTGAAGTCGTACACACCCACGCCGGCGCTCAGCTCGAACGCGGGCACAATGTCGTTCTCGGAGAACGGATCGAGCCCGGCGCTGGGAACGATCTGGTTGCGGAAGCCGAGCCAGAGGGAGAGGGTGGGCGTGGGAGGAGAGCTGGCGAAGGCGGGGACGTCGGGGAGCGGGGGAGTCGTGTTCGAGGGCTCTGCGAAGGGGGCGAGCGGAGCAGGGCCAGGGCTCGCGGGAGTGGGAGCGGGTGGGGGCGGAGCGGGAGTTGCAACGGGAGTTGCAGGCGACGCCGGGGGCTCGGCAGTCGGGGTCGCCGCTGCCGCGGGTGCCGCTGCCGCGGGTGCCGCTGCCGGGGGTGCCGCTGTCGGGGGTGCCGCTGTCGGGGCTGTCGCTGTCGCGGGTGGCGGAGCGAGCGCGGGAGGGGTGTTGTCGGGCGCGGATTGGGCGGCCACGGCGGGCGAGGCGAGCGCCAAGAGCAGGAACGGGCGAAGCGTGGAGCGGTGTTTCATGGCTCACCTCCGAGCAGGAGGCCCGGGTAGAAGCGGGTCTGGGCGGTGTCGGGCTGGAGGGCGTCGAGCAGCGTGATGCCGCGCCCGCCCACGTCGTGCAGAGTCAGCAGGGTGCGAGCGTCGTCGGCGGAGCTGGCGATGTCGAAGACGGCGCTGATCGGGCGCTCGATCGTGAGGCTGGTGGGCTCCAGCGAGCGCAGGTCGATCTTGGCCAGTCGCGCCGTGCCCTGCTGGAATGCCCAGGCGCGCAGTCCGTCGTCGGCGACGGCCAGCGTGAGCCTGCTGTTGGACAGCATCGGGAAGCTCTGGCGGCGCTCGAGATCGAGCACGAAGAAGCGCGAGTCGGGCGCCTGCAGGAGCTTGCGGCGCCCCAGCGTGTCGCCCGGTACGTCGAAGACCTGGTTCACCTGGGCGTCGAGGTTCAGCAGATCGATGCTGCGGAAGGCCTGGTCATCGGTCTTGCCGAGCGACCACACCGCGACCGCGTTCTGGTTCTGGCTCCAGAGCAGCGCGACGTCGGCCAGCGCGCCCGTGCTCGACGCGCGGGCCCCGGCAGGGCTGCCCACCTTGTTCAGGTGGTCGAACGCGCGCGGCAGGCTCAGCCGCTCGACGCGGGTCGTGGCAGGCTCCACGAGCGTGGCTTCCAGCCTGCCGGGCACCAGCGCCGCCAGGCGCACGCCGCCGTCGGTCGTGACGAAGTCCAGCGCGGCGGGCGGGCTGCCCACGTCCACGAGGTTGAGCGTGAGGTTGAACGGTTGGCTGCCGCCCTCGCTCGGGGTGAAGTCGACCAGCACCAGGTTGGGGTCATTCTGCAGGCGAATCGCGAGCCGCGCGTCGAATGGCTCGCTCTCGACCCCGGGGTGCACCACCACGTCCAGCGGCGTGCCGGCGGCGCCATTCGGAGTGCGCGGCAAGCCGACGGTGATCTCCGGGCGATCCAGGTCCTCCAGATCGACCAGCGTCACGTCCTGCTTGGTTTGCACGATCAGGAAGCGCCGCCGCCCGCCGGGCACGTCCAGCTCGTCCGTGAACAGAAAGCGCTCCGGCGCGGAGCCGAAGCTGCGGATGGTCTTGGTGTAGGGCTCGAAGTCGGGCCGGGTCAGGTCAATCAGCACCAGCTGGTTGGGGTTGGTGACCAGATTGTCACCCGATCCGGAGAGCACCGCCCACTTGCCCTGCGGATCCTGGGTCAAGCTGCCGAACGGCGCCGACAGCTCGTAGCGCGCCTCGACCCGCGGCTGGTCGCGCGTGTCGATCAGGGTCAAGCTGGGCAGCTCGTCGTCCACCTGGCGCCGCGGCTGGATGCCGGCGGAGAGCACGAGCACGCGCTCTCCCGTGACGTCCGGCACCATGCTCACCCGATGCTGCCCGACGGGCAACGCCCGCAGGCGCAGGTCCTGCACGCCGTCGGTCTGCGCCACCAGCACGCGTTGCAGCGGCTCGTCCCCGAGCACGACCGCGTGGTGCAGCCCGAGCGCGTTCGTCTGCTCGATGCCCAAGTCGTACTGGTCGCTGCGCCCGCCGCAGGCCAGCACGCACAGCGCCGCAACCGAAATATCCAAGCGTCTCATTCGTTCACCACCTTCGAGGACAACTCGAACCCCGTGATCTCCCGCTCACCGCCGTCGATCAGGTCGATGAACGTGATGCGCCCCTCTGGGTGCTCCTGAGCGACGAACCCCTTGTGCGCGCCCGGCACGGTGCCGCTCGCCAGGGGCTCGCTCGACAAGCTGTTGAAGTCGACCTGCAGGTTCGGCGTGCGCACCAGGAACACGCCGAACGAGCTCTTGGCGTCGCTGACCGTCACCAGCGCCCGCTCGGAGTTGCTGCTCGACAGCGCCACCGCCAGCGCCGGCGCGTCCGAGGCCACCAGCTTGGGCGCGCGCACGCTGGCCAGCGAGAGCACGCTGAACGCGCCCTTCTTCTGGCTGCCGGCGGGCGGATCTTGCAAGGCGATCGCGCTCGAGCCGTCGGCGGTCAGGAACACCGCGCGCACGGCCGCGATCAGATCCAGGCTGCGGGTCTCCAGCCCCGAGGCCGTGGCGGCGGGTCCCACGAGCGTGACGCGTGCCGTCGGCCGTGCCGTGGTGAAGAGCACGGCGCGTGCTCCATCCGACGACAGCGCCACGCTGCGGAACGCCTCCTTCGGCACCTCGAGCGTCTGGCGCGCCGCCGCGTCGCTCAGCCCGGCCGGGATGGGGATGAACACGGCCTGCGAGCTCGCGCTCGGCGCCGGCTCGGTCACTCCCGCGTCAGCGGCACCCGCGTCGCCCGCGTCCGCGAGCTCCGGCGCGCCCGCGTCCGGCGTGGTCGCGGCGCTCGTGCGTTGCACCACCGCGACGGCGCGGCTGCCGTCCTCGCTCAGATCCAGATCGGTGAGGTTGCCGCCCAGATCGATCTCGCGCAGCGCGCCCGAGCCGAGATCGATGTCGTACAAGCTAGAAGAGCCCTCCAGGCGCGCGAGCGCGCGGCTGCCGTCCGGCGTGACCGAGACGTCGGGCTGTGTGCGCGAGCTCGAGGGCAGCGAGACCAGGCGGCGCAGCCGCACCGCGCCCGGCGCCAGGTCCACCACGCTGATGCCGTCCTGGGTGATGCCAAAGGCGTGGCTGCCGGCCGCGTCGAAGGCGAAGGCGGTCGGGCGGTAACCGACGGTGAGCCGCGTGGCGACCGCGGGTTTGCCCTCCGGCAGCTCGATCACGGTGATGTCTTGAAAGCCGTCGGTGGGGTCGGGGCGCGTGGCCTTGCTGCTGTCGGTCCAGGCGATCGCGAAGTGCCCGCCCGGCGCCACGCTCCAGCTGTCGGCGCCCTGGTGCAGCGGCAAACGCGAGCTCGCGATCTCGCCGCTGTCCTGGAGCTCGAGCAAGCTCGCGTCGTCGCCGCCCGCGTTGATCACCAGCGCGCGCGGCGGCTGCTCGCTCAGCGCGGCCACGAAGGTCGGCTTGCGCCCGGCCTCGGCGGCGCGGATCTCGTAGCTCTCGGCGTTGATGATCGCCACGCGGCCGCTGCTCGGGTTGGCGCTCCACACGTATTTCCCCGTCACGATCGGGGCGCGGTAGCTGGTCTCGCGCTCGACCTCGGGCGTGCCCTCCGTGGCGCCGGGGGCGGCGGCGCTGCCGTTGTTCGTGTTCGCCTGGGGCGCTTCCGAAGCCGTGTCCGTCGGCGACCGACCGGCTGTGGGATAGTCGTCCTTGCCCACATCGTCGCCGCAGCCCGGGCTGACGGACAGCGCCAGCGCCGGCAGCGCGAGCAGCAAGGCGTGGCGAGGGTGAGCTGCGAGGCGCTTCATGGCGAGTCTCCATCGACGACGCGGTCCGCCAGCTCGAAGCCGGTCAGGGTCTCGGGCGCGCCCGTCTCCAGGTTGATGAAGGTGATGCGGCCTTCGGGATGCTGCTGCGCCACGTAGCCCACGCCCAGATCGGGCAACACCCCGACCGCGATCGGCGGGCTCGACAGATCGATGCGATCCACCTGCAAGCTGGGCATGCGCACCAGATAGGCGGCGTGGATGCCGTGCGCGTCGTCGCGCGTGGTGACCAGGCCGCGCAAGCCGCTGGGCGTCTGCGCCAGGCTCACGCGGTACGGCGGCGCGTCCGTGCCCTGGATCTTGGGCGGCAAGGCGTCGCCGACCGGCACCACGCTGAAGGCGCCCGCGCGCTCGCTGCCCGCCTCCGTGTCCAGCAAGGCGACCGCGTAGCTGCCCTCGGGCGTGGGAAACACCGCCCGCACCGGCGCTTTCAGCGAGACCACGCGCGGGCTCGCGGAGCCGGCGTTGGCCAGATCCAGGATCGCCAGGCGATCGCTGTCCGTGGCGTTGGTGAAGAGCAAGGCCGTGTCCCCCTGCTCGGGCAGAGCCACGCTGCCCAGCGTCTCCCCGCTGAAGCTGCGCAGCACGACCTGGGCTGGGTCGGCGATGGCGACCGCTGGATCGAACACCGCGACCTGCGCGCTCTGGCGCAGCACGGCGACGGCTCGCTCGCCGTCCCCCGCCAGATCGACGTCGCTGGCTTCGCTCGGCAGCTCCAGCAGCTGGCTGGTGCGCTGCTGCAGATCGAGCACCTCGAGCCGCGGCGCGCCGGCGAAGCGCACCACCGCGAAGCGGCCGTCGCGCGTGATCGGCACGTCCTCCAGCACGGGCTCGCCCGCCTCATCCGAGATCGCGTCCGCCGCGCTCAGGATGCTGATGTCATCCGCCAGGCGCGGCGCCGCGCCCAGCTCGATCACGCTGATGCCGTCGTGCGTCACGGCGTACACTCGCGAACCGCTGGCGTCGATCTGCAGCTTCACCGGGCGATAGCCCACGCTGAAGCGCGCCGGCACCGGTTTGTCCGCCGACAGGTCCAGCACGCTCACGTCCTGCAGCCCTTCCGTGGGATCGAGGCGCTGGAACTCGCTCGCGTCGGACCAGGCGATGGCCCAGCGCCCATCGCCGCTGATCGCCCAGGAGTTGGCGTTCTGGTGCACGGGGATCTGCAGCTGCGCCAGCGCGCCGCCCTCCGCTTGCCGGAACAGCGTCGCGTCGGTGCTCCCGCTGTTCAGCACCAGCGCGCGATTGCTGCTGGTGCCGGGGACCGCGGCCAGGTACGTCGGCTGCAGTCCGGCAGGCAACGTCTGCACCTGGTGAGTCACCGCGTCCACGAGCGCGACGCGGCCGCTCACGGGGTTGGCGGCCCAGATCAGCTGCCCGGTGACCACGGGCACGCGGAAGGTGTTCTCCTGCTCCTGCTCGGGGGCAGTGACGGGGGCGGACCCGCCCGTTCCGGCGCCTCCGCCCGCGCCCGCGGAGCTCGAGTTGAAGCCACCGTCGGCTCCGCTCGGGCCGCTGCCGCCCGCGGACCCCTGCTCATCGACCGAGGGCGGGATGTCGAGAGAGGCCGCGTTGTCCACCTCGGAGGAAGTGCACCCGATCAGTACGATGCCAAGCCAGCAGCCAGCGCTACGCAAACGCACGACACCTCCAAACATTGCTCCGGGAGCGATGAGCAAATGCCGAGCCAAGGCGACAATGCCCGCGGAAACACGGCCCGACCCGCCCGCGGCTCGCAGGATATCAGGGCCGCCGCACTGGGCCAAGCTGTGCCACTCGCGACAAGCGCGACAAGCGCGTCAGGAGCGGCCCCGGCGAGCGCTCACGCTGGGGGAGGGAAGCGTTGCTCCAGCCAGCTACGGATGCGGCGCACCTCTTCGAGGCAGAGCGAGTGTTGCATGTCGTACTCGGCCCACTCGGCGCTGTATCCGGCGCGGGTCACCCGGGCGAAGGAGGCCTGCCCGAGCCGCAGCGGTACCACCGGGTCGTAGCGGCCGTGACAGAACAGGAACGGCGTCTGACGCCCGCCGGGCTGGCGCTCTTCCTCCAGCCGATCCGGGATCAGCAAGTAGCCGCTCAGCACCAGCACCCCGGCGAGCCGCCGCTCCGCGCGCAGGCCCACGTGCAGCGCCATGGCGCCGCCCTGACTGAAGCCGGCGAGCACGATCTGCTCGGCGGGCACGCCGCGCGCGCGCTCGCGCTCCACCAGCGCCACGAGCTCGCTCGCCATCTCGCGCACGTGCGACTCTTCCTCGCGCAAGGGCGGGTCGTCGAAGGACAGGATGTCGTACCAGGCGGGCATGCGCATGCCCTGATTGATGGTGACGCTGCGCAGGGGCGCCGCCGGAAACACGAAGCGCAGGTGCGGCGCCGCGAGCTCGGGGATGATGGGATCGAAGTCGTGGTTGCTGGCGCCCAGCCCGTGCAGCCAGATCACCGTGCCGCGCTGCGCTGCCGTTGCTTCGATCTCGAACGTTTCGAGCGCCATGCCTTCACTCTCCTGGGCCGCGAGGGAGCTGATTTCGTAGCATACCCAGCCTCCGCCGGCGCGCCGCGCCCGGGGTGACTCAGCGCCGCTCGAGCGTGGCCCGATCGCTCCAGGCCAGGGCCGCCGCGGGTTGGCCCAGCAGGCGCAGCGACTCGGCCATGCCTGCGCTCGCAGTGCCGGCATTCGCGCTGCCGGCGGCGCTCAGCACCACCGCGCGCCGGTAGTTCACCAGCGCGGCACCATAGCCCCAGCCGTGCAGCTTGCGAGCAGCGATCGCACCGAAGACCTCCGCCAGCTTGCCCGGGCGCTCCGCGGCAGGGGCCGCGACGATCGTCGGAAAGGACACGCTGCGCGCCCACAGCTCACGGCTCTGCTGCAGATCGCCGAGCAGCGCCTCGGCGTCGCCCGCGATGCCGAGCAACGTGGGATCCGACGGCTTGCGCTTCAGGGCCTCGCCGATCGCTTGCTGGGCCAGGGCGCCATCGCCCAGGTGCAGAGCCAGCTCGGCCAGCGCCTGCCAGGCCGCGAGATTGGCGGGATAGTGAGCGGTCGCGCTGCACAGCAGCAGCTGCGCGTCGTTGTTGTTCCCCCGCATCAGCTCGCGGCGCGCGGCCTTCAGCTGGGCGCGGGCCTTCGCGGGGCTGTTGCCCGTGTGCTGTCGCGCGCTCGCGCCCAGGCGCTCCGCGCAGCTCGGCAGGCGCGTGCGCCGCTCCAGCGCGAACAGCTCCAGGAGCTCGTCGTCGCGCGACCTCGGGCGGCGCAGGCTCGGCGCCTCCGGCTCCGGTTCGCGCCCGGCATCCGGCGCGGCGGGCCGCGTGCGGTCCGGCAGAGCGGCTCCGGCATCGCGCTGCTCGAGGCTCGACGGCAGCCGCGAGGCAGCGGCGCTCGAGCCCGGCGGCGTCGGATCGCGCGCGCTGAGCGCGGCGGCATCGAGCGAGCTCGCTGCGATCCCCGGCACATCACCGCGTACCCAGAGCACGGCCGCGACCGAGGCGGCCAGCGCCAGACTGCCGAGCACGCTCGCGAGCCGCGCGCGGGAGCGCGGCTCGGGGAACGGTGCTGGCGCCTGCGACCAACCGCTGCCGCGCGGCGGTCCCGAGGACGGCAGGGCGCTCGGGGGCGGGCTCGACAGACCGGGCGGTGGCAGCGTGGGCACCAGCGAGCGAACCGGCACTGGCGGATCACTGCCTGGAGCCTCGGCAGGCTCGGGCTCCGGCGGGATCACGACCACGGCGGGAGCGGCAGAGGGCGCCGGCGTCGCGGGCGCCGCAGCCGCGTTAGACGGCGCCTCGGGCGGGACGCTGCCGAAGGGGGCGCTCGGCGTGAACAGCGGCATGCGCACGGCCAGCCCCACCATCGTGGTGCTGCCCACCGGATGCACGACGGGCGCGGACGAGGGTGGGTGCAACGTGGCCTTGACGGACGCGGGCGCCGCGACCGGGGCTGGAGTGGAGGCGCTGGGGGCAACCGCCGGTGCAGCAGGGGGAGCAGCCAGCGGAGCCGCCGGAGCGGCGGACTCTGATACGACGACCACGTTGGGATCGCCGGCGGCTGGTGTTGCAGCCGGTGAAGCCTCCGGAGCCGGCGGCGGAGGCGTCGCTGCGGAGGGCACGGCTGCGTTGTCGCCGACTTTGGGCAGACTCACCGACGAGGGGCGCCCGGCGAAGCCCGGCATCGGGATCAGGGGCCGCGAGAGACGAGGCCGGGGCGGCTCCGTCGCTGCGGGGCGCTGCGCGAGCGCGATGCGCGCCAGGGGAGCTCCGGAGCTGCCGGCAGCGGGCAGGGAACGCAGTGAAGCATTCGAGACCTGCGTGGGCAGCGGGATGCGCCGGTTGCCGCTCGACACGCCAGGACCGAGGCCGGAAGGCTTGTGCGCGGGCAGCTGCAGGGACGAGCGCACCGACATCTTGCGCTGATCGAAGCGTCCGCCCGCGATCTCGGCGACGAACTGCGCGACCTCTGCCAGCGAAGCGAGCTCTTCGCCGCACTGCTCCAGCTCGCTCGCCAGCGCGGCGGGCGACTGCGGCCGGCGGCTCGCGTCCGAGGACAGGCAGCGGTCGACCAGCTGCAACAGCCCAGGCGCGAGCTCCCGCTTGCCCTCGAGCTGCGTGCGCAGGCTCGGCCAGTCGTGTTCCAGCAGCTTTTGCTCGATGGTCGCGCGCGGACCCGTCAGCAGCCGCGCGCCCGCCAGCAACTCCCAGAGCAACACCCCGCAGCTGAACACGTCCGCCGACGGGGCCAGCGGCGCCGTGGCGTAGGCTTGCTCCGGCGCGGTGTACGCCAGCTTGCCGGGGTTCAGCCCCATGCCCTCCAGCAGCGTCGCGCAGCTCGCCGTCAGCGAATCGCAGAGCCGAGTGCGGCCATCGCGAGACACCAGCACGCTATCCGGTGAGAGCCCGCCGAACGGCGGCGCGCTGGGCCAGCCCGCCATCGTGCCGTGCAGAGCGCGCACGCCGCGCAACAGATCGACGATGATGCGCAGGCACACGCCCGCGGGGATCGGCGTGCCCTTCTGCGTCGCCCAGGACTGCAGCGAGCGCAGCGGCTCGCCCTCGATGTACTCGTAAGCGACGGCCAGCACCTCACCGTGGTGCAACACCTCGACCACGCCCAGCACGTTCTCGTGGCTGAGCGCCATGGCGTCGCGCGCGGCGCAGGCCATCCGCTGCAGCGCCTCGCTGGGGATGTCCTCCTGCAGCTGCAAGCGCCGCAACAGCACCGGCCGCCCCGGCGCACCATTGCGCTGATCCAGCGCGATCCACAGGCTACCGAGGTAACTGTGCGCGACCAGGTGCACGGGGTGATACCCCCCGATTGGTGCTTGCTCGCTGCGAGGCAGACCGCCCACGCGATCAGGGACGGACTCGCCTCACTGACCCTGAAACAAACCCGACCCGATCGCTGCCAGAAGCGGCAGCCCCGCCCGGATCCAGGGGATGGAGAGCGGGCACTGTATCACTCCGGGCGTCCTCGAGCCCTCTGCCCGCCAGGACATCGATCGCCACCCAGCGCTGCGGAAGGCAGGGCAACAGGGAGCCCTGTTCGTCTACACTGGCGCCATGAGCGGTGAGGCAGCCAAGGGGGGCACGCGAGTCTTGTACCTGGTGCGCCACGGCCAGTACTTCAATGAACAGAACAGCCCCCACCATGGCCGACTGACGGCGCTCGGCAGGCGCCAGGCAAAGCGCACCGGCAAGCGCCTCGCGTCGATCGCGCTCGACGTCGTCCACCACAGCGGCCTGCTCCGAGCCGCCGAGACCGCTCAGATCATCGCCGGTGAGCGGCGCGCAACGCTACCCACCCGCTCCAGCCGGCTGCTGCGAGAAGGGATCCCCACGGCGCCGATGCCCGGCGTGTCGGACCATATGGTGTTACCCGGCGCAAGGCCTAGCGCAGCCGCGCCTGGGCAACTTGCCTCGCTGCTGGCAGTTCGCCTCAGCGAAGGGGGCGGAGAGAGAGCAAAGTCGCGGGACTGGGCGCGGCACGTGGTTTGCTTCGGGCGGGCGCGACACCATGCGCATCTTCTCCTGCAAGGCCTGCGACCAGACCCTGTTCTTCGAAAACACCGTGTGCCTGAACTGCCAGGCGGAGGTCGCCTACCTACCGGACATCGCGGACTTCGTCGTGGTGCCCAAGGGGGTGGCGGCCGATGCCGCGTTCGAGCTCGAGCTGCCGGGCAAGGCGCGGCAGAGGTATCGCCGCTGCAAGAACTTCGCGGCGGACGCCTGTAACTGGATTTTCCCCGTCGAGGAGCAGAAGAGCTCCGAGCCGGAGGTGTTCTGCGCGTCGTGCCGGCTGACCTCGATCATTCCTGACCTGTCGAACGAGCAGCATCGCGCTGCCTGGCTCGAGATCGAGCAGAACAAGCGGCGGCTCTTGTACACGCTGCAGGCGCTGGCGTTGCCGGTTGCGGGCAAGGCGCAGGAGCCCGAGACCGGGCTGACGTTTCGCTTCATGAGCGATACCGAGCAGCAGAAGGTGATGACCGGCCACAGCGCGGGCGTGATCACCATCAACGTCGCCGAGGCCAACGGAGCCTTTCGCGAGAACCTGCGCGAGAAGCTGGGCGAGGGCTATCGCACGGTGCTGGGCCACCTGCGGCACGAGATCGGCCACTACTACTGGGATCGCCTGGTCAGCGGGCAACCGGCGCTCGCCGGCTTCCGCGAGCTCTTTGGCGACGAGCAGCAGAGCTACGACGAGGCGATCCAGCGCCACTACGATCAGGGGCCGCCGGCGGACTGGGCCGAGTCCTTCATCAGCGCCTACGCGACCATGCACCCCTGGGAGGACTGGGCCGAGACCTGGGCGCACTACCTGCACATGGTCGACACGCTGGAGACCGCCAAGAGCCACGGGCTGGTCCTGCGCGTCCCCGGCGCCGGCGCCAAGGTCGTGACGGAGGGCCTCGACGCACGCGACTTCGACGAGATGACCCGGAGCTGGCGCACCGTCACGCTCGCGCTCAACAGCCTGAATCGCAGCATGGGCCTGAAGGACGCCTATCCCTTCGTGCCGACGGAGGCGGTGCAGCAGAAGCTGCGCTTCATCCACGAGCTGATCCGGCAGCCCCGCCCGGCGCCGAGCAAGGAAGCGCCCCGCTCGTCCCGCGCCAAGCCCCGCAGCGCCCGGGCACCGGGCGAAGTCGCGGCCGCCAAGGGCTGAGCTCGACGCGCGCAGCACCCGCCGGTGCCGTGCTACACTGCGCATGCGGTGGCTGACGTTCCGGAGTTTTGCTTGCGCGGGGCCGGCTGCCGTCCTGGGTGACATCCACGGCTGCGCCGAGGCCCTGCGAGCCCTCCTGCCCCAGCTCGCGGGCAGGGACTTGTTTGTGATCGGGGGCGTGTGTGATCGCGCCTCGCATGTATCGAGCGCGACGATTACGCGCACTGGAACAACACCGACCCCGGCACAGTGCCTGGCGCTGGATCGCCCGGTGATCATGGGCCACCGGCCACTTCCGCAGCCGTTGCTGGCGAGCCACGTGCTCGCGATCGATACTGGCGCCGGAACCACCAGCGATGGGCGGCTGACGGCGCTGCTCCTCCCGGAGCGCCGAACCCTTTCGCTCCCAGCCCCGCGGCTCTGACGAGCGTGCTCGTTGACGCCAGCGGCCGCAACCCCTACATGCGATCCAGCTCCGAGGGGTGGCATCCCGCTCTGGGAGCGCACCTACTCCCGGCAAGAGCTGCTCGACGAGGCCCTCTCCTGGGCCGCGCGCAACGAGGCGCTCGGCGCCATGGCGCAACTCGTGCAGCTCGGCGCCGACGTGAACGCGAACCCCTATCGCGGCACACCCTTGCTCTGGGCCGTCTACGGCGATCGCGTGGCTGCGGCGACCTGGCTCCTCGATCACGGCGCCGATCCCGATCTACGCCACGACTTCGGTGGCGCGCAGCACGGGCGCGGCGCGGTGGCGCTCCACCTCGCGGCGCAGTACAGCTGCCTCGGCTGCCTGCGCCTGCTGCTCGCGCGCGGC
>DASTRX010000112.1:0-14107 GCA_035760985.1 Polyangiaceae bacterium | reverse complement strand
CTGGTCCAGCGAGTCCTTCGAGCCCGCGGCACCCGAGCAGGCACAGGGCTCCCTCGGCTCGCTCGTGGCCAAGCGCCCGCGCGACCAGCAAGAGCTGAGCGGCGCCGTGCAGCTCACCGAGCACGACGTGAAGGTGCAGATCGTGGGCAGCATCGCGCGCACCGAGGTGGAAGAGGTCTTCACCAACCAGAGCGACGACGTGCTGGAGGGCATCTATCGCTTCCCACTGCCGCCGGGCGCGCAGATCGAGCGGCTGGCGCTCGACGTCGACGGCAAGCTGGTGGACGGCGCCTACGTCGAGCGCGAGCGCGCCGCTGCGATCTGGCGCGGCGCCATCGTCAACGCCGGCGCAAACAAGCCGCAGGAAGAGATCATCTGGGTGCCGGGCCCGTGGCGCGACCCTGCGCTGCTCGAGTGGCAGCGCGGCAACCGCTTCGAGCTGCGCATCTATCCGATCCCGAAGCACGGCTCGCGCCGCGTGCTGATCGCCTACACCGAGCGGCTCGAGCCGACCGAGGGTCGGCGCCAGTACGTGTATCGCTTGCCGCGCGACCCGGGAGGCTCGACGCGCATCGAGCGCTTCAACGTGGACGTGCAGGTGCGTGGGCACGACCCGGCGCAGGGGGTCCGCGCGCAGGGCTACGCGCTGAAGACGTTGAGCGCGGCTCCCGGTGTGGCGCGCCTGGCTTACGCCGCGGAGAGCTTCGCGCCGGCGGGCGATCTGGTGCTCGACTATCAGCTGGCAGACGCAGCGGCGCCGCTGCGTGCCTGGGCATACCAGCCGCAGGGCGAGCAACCCTACGTCGCGCTGCTGCTGCGCCCCGAGCTGCCCCGGCGGGCCGAGTACCAGGCGCGAGACTACGCGATCGTGGTCGACAGCAGCCGCTCGATGATCGGCGAGAGCTACCGGCGCGCGCTCGCCGTCGTGGACCGCACCATCCGCGAGATGGACCGTCAGGATCGCGTCCGCGTGCTGGCTTGCGACAGCGAGTGTCAGAGCTGGCCCGCCGGCGACCTGGCGCCGGGCGATGCGGCGGCGGAGGCAGCAGGGCGCTTTCTGCGCAGCATCGAGCCGGAGGGCGCCTCTGATCTGGCGCTCGCGGTCGAGCGCGCCGTCGCCCAGCGCGAGCCCGGCGCGGGCCGCGCGTTGCGCGTGCTGTACGTGGGCGACGGCACACCGACGGTCGGTCCCATCCATCCGGCGCTGCTGCGGCGCGCGGTGTCGGAGGCGCTGCCGCGCGGCGCGAGCCTGAGCGCCGTCGCGATCGGCAGCGACGCCGATCGCGACAGCCTGCAGGCGCTGACCGAGGCCGCCGGCGGCGTGACCGTGGCGTTCTCTCCCGGGCAGAGCGCGACGGACGTGGCCTTCGCGGTGCTCGGCGCCAGCTACGGCTACGCGCTGAAGAACGCGCGGCTCGTGCTGCCCGACGGCATGAGCGCCGTCGCGCCACAACGCATCGGCAGCATCGCCGCGGGCGCCGAGGAGCTGGTCGTGGCGCGGCTCGATCAGCCGGAGGTCGACGGCTACGCGGTGCTGAGCGGAGAGCTGGCGGGCGAGCCCTTCGAGCAGAGCTACCGGCTGCACGTCGTGCCGGTCGCGGGCGAGAGCAACGCCTTCGTCCCGCGCCTGTACGCCTCGGTCGCGATCGCGGAGCTCGACCAGTCGATGGACGAGGATGCGCGGCGCCGCAGCATCGAGCTCTCCACGCGCTTCAGCGTGGCGAGCCGTTACACGTCGCTGCTGGTGCTGGAGAGCCAGGCCATGTTCAAGGCCTTCGGTCTGGACAACAAGCGCAGCGCGCCGGAGTGGAGCGGCACGCTCGCCAGCCAGGAGGCGGACACCGCCAGTGACGATGACAGCCCTGCCAGCGCGGCGGAGGAGCAGAAGGCGGACCCGGCAGCCGTGAAGAAGGCCAGCTCCGCGGGCTCACAGGAGGCGATGAGCGAAGGGAGGGCGCCCCCCGGATCGCCGCCTGCGGCCGCGCCCGCGCGCCGGCGCAGCGCGGAAGCGCAGGACAGCTTCGACTTCGGCATCGCGGGCGCCGCGGCGCCGGCGCCGGAGGCTGCCCGCGGCCCGGCGCGGCCCGCCTCTCCCGTGCCGCCTCCGGCGTCCAAGCCCAAGGCGCTCGAGTCAGAGCCGGGCTGGCGCAACCCGCCGGAGCTGCCTCGCGAGCTCCCCGCGCGGCGCCTGATCCCGATGCGCCGCGTGTACGATCGCATCGGCGCGATCGACGCGCCCCCGCGCTTGCTGGACAGCGCGCGCCCGGCGCGTCTGGCGCAGCTCGAAGCGCGCGCCAGCGCTCAGGAGCTCAACCGCGGCGCCCTGAAGGAGCTGTACGCGGCCGACTTCCTCGCCGGCGAGCTGGAGCTCGCCTCTCAGGTGGCGGAGCGCTGGTCGGAGAAAGATCCGCTCGATCCCGACGCGCTCACGGCGCGCGCGGATCTCGCGGCACAGCGCGGTCAGCGCGAGCGGGCCATCCGCATCCTGGGCAGCGTGGTCGACGTGCGCCCCGGTGACTACAAGTCGCAGTGGCGCCTGGCCCGCCTGCATCGCTGGAGCGGCGACCCCGCGCGCGGCTGCCGCCACTCGCTGGCGGTGGCACAGCTGCAGCTGCGCGATGCCAAGCTCGTGGCCGAGGCGCTGCGCTGCGCGCGCGAGGTGGGCCAGAAGGGCTGGGTGGAAGACCTGATCGCAGCTCTCAGCCCGGACGTGCGCCAGCGGGCGCTGAGCCTGGAGGAGAAGCCGCGCCCGAGCGACGAGCTCTCCGGCGATCTGCGCGTGCAGGCGACCTGGCAGGGCGCGGAGCACGACCTCGACCTGGTGATCCTGCATCCGGAGGGCTACCGCGTCTCCTGGCTCGGCGCGCCGACGCGCGCCGTGATCAGCGCCACCGACGTGCTGAGCGTGCACCGCGAAGGTCTCGCGCTGCGGGGCGCCGAAGCCGGGCAGTACGCGATCGAGGTCGTGCGCTCGTCGGCGACCTCCGGCCCGGTGCGGGGCAGCCTGTCGCTGCAGGTCGGAAAGGTGCAGCGGACCCTGCCCTTCGTGCTCGAGGGCGAGCGGCTGCGAGTGGCGACGGCCCGGATCCGACTGGAATCGAGGCTGGTGCCGGTGGAGGGGTGGTAGACGGAGCTCGAGCGCCGGCGGCAGCTAGGGCCGCAGGGGGGAGAGAGGGGGGGCGAGGAGCGGGGTGTCGCACCTTTGGCGGTCACCCCGTGGCGGCGTGGCTCTTGTGTGTCGGCGGCTCCGCGCCGTGTCGCATCAGACCAAGGGAGCAACGGTCGCCGATGGGTCTGGTTCGCAGCGCTGGCATCTGGCTCGTGATGGTCTGCAGCGCGGGCTGCCTGGTGGACCCCGATGCGCCGTGCGGGGATCGCTTCAGCAAGGTGTCGGATGGTGCCTGCGCTTGTCCGGCGGGGACGATCGTCGTCGGTGGCGCGTGCTCGCCCTGCGCGGAGCACCAACACAGCGAAGGCAATCAATGCATTTGCGATGAGGGCTACGAAGCAGCCGCTGGCTCGTCCGAGTGCGTGGCGCTCACGGACGAGCCCTCCGATCCCGTTGTCTCCGCTACCGGGGGTTGCTCGAGCAGCGCGGAGTGCGACGCGGGTTTGCTCTGTGACGTGTACGGCTCGCGCGAGTGCGTGGCTGCGCCGAACGGCTTCGGTCGAGCGTGCACGCGGGCCAGCGATTGCGAGGGGAGCGAAGCGACGTTCTGCGACACCTTCGCCTCTCGTACCTGCCAGGTCCAGGGCTGCGCGGAACTGAGCGGGGTCTGCCCCGGTGACATGATCTGCTGCAACTACGCAATTCTCTCCACGTCGCTCTGCATTCCCACTGATCACGCCCCCGGCGGGCAATGCCCGGCGCCCGGTGAGCCTGTGATGAGGAGTGAAGCGCCGTGACAGCGCGCCGCTGCTTTCGTCGCGCGCTGGCCCTGGGCGCGCTCACGCTGCTGAGTCGATCCTCCGTGGCTGCTGCGCAGAGCCCCGAGCCGAGCGCGCCCGCCGAGCCACCGAGCATCCCCGAGCCATCCGTCTCGCTCGCGGACCTCGATAGTCAGCTGGGGCCCGAGCCCATGAGCGCGGCCGAGCCGGTCCGCGGCCTGTCGATCTATGGCTTCGCCGACGCCGGCTGGCACAAGTACTTCCTGCGCCCCGGCAGCTTGCTCGGAGCCAACCTGTACGAAGACAATACGTTCCTGATCGGCAACCTGAACGTCTACCTCTCCGGCGAGCTGGGCGGCGGCTGGCGCAGCTTGATCGAGGTTCGCTACACGTATTTGCCGAACGGCAGCCGCACGGTGGACGCCGCCGGAGTGCACCGCACCAGCACCGACGCGGCCGACTACACCAATGTGAGCCTGCCCCGGCAGACCGGCTCGATCCTGATCGAGCGCGCCTGGATCGAATACGCCGCGAGCGCGGCCTTGAGCCTGCGTCTCGGCAGCTGGCTCACTCCGTACGGCATCTGGAACGAGGACCACGGCTCGCCGACCATCATCCCGGTGACCCGACCCTATGTGATTGGCCTGGAGTTCCTGCCCGAGCGGCAGACGGGTCTGTTGCTGTCCGGCTCCGCGTATCTCTCCGACTCTCTGACGCTTGGTTATTCTCTGGGACTGTCCAACGGGCGCGGACCGATCCAGGACTATGCCGATCTGGATGAGAACAAGGCCGTGACCGCGCGGCTGCAGTTGAATCACCACGGCGCGGGCGAGCTGCACCTGGGCGCGGCGGCGTACGCCGGTCGCTACACGAACCTCGATCAGGTGGTGCAGCCCAGCGGAAACACTTACGTCATCACCGACGACGTCCGCGAGCAATACGACGAGTTCTCCTGGGCGCTCGATGCTCGCTACCTGCTCGGCGGTTTGCATCTGCAGTCCGAGTTCGTGCTGAGCCAGCGAAAATTCACCGATCGGGGCCGCCCGCTGCGCACCGGCAGCTTCGAGTTTCAACCCGATGACCGCCGGCTGGGCGGCTATCTGCTCGGTGGCTACCGCTTCGACTGGCTGGGCATCATGCCCTACGGTACCGCCGAGTTCACCTCGCTGCTCAACTACTGGGAGCCCTTCCGCTCCCCGACACGGGATGTGATGCCGGTGTACAAGCTGGGCATCAACTCGCGCCCCACTACCAACGTCACGCTCAAGCTCGAGGGGAGCCTCGGCCTCTTCATCTCCAAACACTCGAAGGGCTCGGGCTTCGAGCACCCAGCCAAGGCGCTTCAAGGCCAGGTGGCCTGGGCCTTTTGAGGAGACCGGCGGTGGAGCGGCGCGCTTTCCTCGGTGCTTCTGCGGCGGCGGTCGCGTGCTGGCTGTGGCCGGAGCGCGCGGGCGCGAGCGTGCCGCTCGTGCTCGTGCCGATCGTGGCCGCGAGCAGCGCCGTGGCCGACGTGTCGCTCGGCACCCTGCGCCGTGTGTTCCTCAGCCAGCCCGTGAGCGGTCCGGGCGGCGTGGCCTTTGTCGGCTTCAACCAGCCCGCTGGGACCCGCGAGCGAGAGCTGTTCGATCGCGTCGTGCTGGGGATGAGCCCGGACGAGGCCGCCCGCTACTGGGTCGATCAGCGCATCCGCAGCGGCCTGCGGCCGCCGCGCTCGGTGCCCAACGTCGCGCTGCTGCGTCAGGTCGTGGTGCGCTATCCCGGCGCCATCGGCTACGTCGCCGTCGGCGATCTGGACGCCACCGTCAAGCCCGTCACCATCAATGGCGCAGGGCCCGCCGCGCCCGGCTACCCCTTGCGCTGAGCCATGGCTGACGCGCAGGAGGTGACCGCCCAGATCGAGTCGCGCCGGCGGCTGATCTCCCGGGTGCGCCTGAAGCTGCGCCTGATGCTGATGAGCGTGCTGCTCGTGACCTTGCTCAGCGCGCTCTCGCTGCTGATCGTGGACAGTGTATTTTCGAGCATCACGCCGTCGTTGCGCAGTGATCTGCGCTGGAAAGCGCAACGCGGCGCCGCCGAGCTCAGCCGCTCGGGGGACCTTGGCGTCTTGACCGGCAACCTGCAGCAACTGCAGCAGAGCGCCGAGCACTACGCGCACGACGCGGACGTGCTGTACGTGCGCTTCCGCGGCGAGCACGGGCAGGTCCTGTACGAGCAGGGCAGCGCGCGCGGTCTGCCGCTGGAGGAGCAGACCAGCGAAGCGATCGCGGAGAACGCGCGGGCCTTCGTGTCCTGGGCGCCCGTGGCGATCGAGGGGCTGCGGGTCGGCGACGTGACGCTCGCGGTGTCCAAGGCGCGGCTGCGCTCCGGGGCTGAGCTCTACCGGCGGATGGTCATCCTGGGCCTGCTGGGCGCCGGGGCGGCGCTGGGCCTGGCGTTCCTGTTCGTACGCTTCTACATCGCGCCGATCCTGCGCCTGACGGAGCGCACCTTCAGCGAGCTGGAGGAGAGCACGCGCGCCGCGCTGGCCAGCGCGGAGGCCAAGACACAGTTCCTGGCCAACATGAGCCACGAGATCCGCACGCCCATGAACGGCGTGTTCGGCATGTTGCACCTGGTGCGGCAGACGGAGCTGTCCAGCGTGCAGCGCCGCTACCTGGATGTGCTCGCCTCGTCCACGCGCTCGCTGCTCAAGGTCGTGAACGACGTGCTGGACATCTCCAAGCTGAACGCCGAGCGCTATCAGCTGCTACCGGAGCCCTGCGCGCTGCGCGATCTGGCGGCCGAGGTCGGGACGCTGTTCGAGCAGCGCGCCCGGGAAAAGGGCCTGCGGCTGTCGATCGACGTGCAGCCCAGCACGCCGCAGGGCGTGCTGCTGGACGGCGACCGCTTTCGACAGATCCTGAGCAACCTGGTCAACAACGCGGTCAAGTTCACCGAGCGCGGCTCGGTGCAGCTGACGGTGCGCGCCAGCGCGAGCTCCGCGGACGCGAGCCCGACGAGCGGCCCGCACCAGCTCGAAGTGCTGGTCGACGACTCGGGCATGGGCATCCCCGAAAGCGAGCGCCCGCGCCTGTTTCAGGCCTTCTCGCAGGTCGATGCGAGCTCGCGCCGGCTGCACGAAGGCACGGGCCTCGGCCTGGCCATCTGCAAGAAGCTGCTGGAGCTGATGGGCGGCTCGATCGAATACCTGCCGCGCCCGGAAGGGGGCAGCCGCTTCCGCATCGCGCTGCCCGTGCGCGCCTGCGCGCCCGTCACCCAAGCGGCAGCGCTGCCCGAGGCCGCCAGCCGGCGCTGGTCCTGCGAGCGTCCAGTGCTGCTGGTGGACGACAACGAGGTCAACCAGATCGTCGCCGTCGAGGTGCTGGAAGGGCTGGGCCTGCGCGTCGACGTGGCCATGAGCGGCCCGGACGCGATCGAGGCCGTGTTGACCGGCGACTACGCGCTGGTGCTGATGGACTGCCAGATGCCGGAGATGGACGGCTACGAGGCCACGCGCCAGATCCGCGCCCGGCAGCGCGGCGCGCGCGTGACGATCATCGCCTTCACCGCGCACGCTCTGGCCGAGGAGCGCGAAAAGGTGCGCCAGGCGGGCATGGACGACTTCCTGCTCAAGCCGCTCGAGCTGCCCGCGCTGGAGCAGGTCCTGTCGCGCCATCTCCCGCCTGCGCCGGAGAGCGAGCTGCGCGCCTCCCGGGCCCCCGCGGCGCCCGCGAGCAAGACGGCCGCTGCGAACGCGCCGCCAGCCAGCGCCACACAGGCCGCGGACGAGCCGCTCCAGTCCGGCCTGCGCCGACCCCCGCGCGCGGTCGAGCTGTTCCTGTCGCGGACGCCGGTCGAGCTCGAGCTCCTGCGCCGGGCCGCCAGCGAGGCGCGCCTCGGCGATGCCCGCGCGCTCGCGCACAAGCTCAAAGGCACCGCGGGCAGCCTGGGCGCGCGCGCCCTCGCGCACTGCTGCGCGGCGCTGGAGTACGCTCAGCCCGACCCGAGCGCGGCCCAGCTCGAGACCCTGCTCGCCGGCATCGAGCAAGCCCATCAGCTCGCCAGCGCGGCGCTGCGCGCCGAGCGCCGTGATTCCCAGCGGCCACCGGAGGTCAGTTCAGCATGAAGACAGCATTGGCCAAGGCTCACAGGCAAGACAACGCCTCCGTGCTGCGCGTCCTGGTCATCGACGATGACGACGTCGCGCGCGAGATCATCGTCGACGTACTGGCCCGCGAGGGCCACAACGTTACCAGCTTGCCCTCTCCGATCGGCGCCACCAAGCACATCGTGGAGCACCAGATCGAGGTGGTGGTGCTGGACGTGATGATGCCCTCGATGCGCGGGGACAAGCTGGCGGCGCTGCTCGGTCGCAACCCCAAGCTCAAGAACCTGGGCGTGGTGCTGGTGACGAGCGCGCGCGCCGAGGACGTGAGCATGCTCGCGGACTCGGTCAGCTCGGTGACGATCGTGACGAAGGATGGATTGCAGGCGGATTTGCCGCAGGCGGTGAGGCGCGCGGCGAAGCGCTGAGCTTCAAAACGCGCGAGCAACTCACACACCCACTCCACTCGCTCACGCACTGCCACTGCCACTGCCACTGCCACTGCCTCTCCCTCTAGCACTGCCACTGCCCCCCTCTAGCTTGGCCAGGACGGGGCAGTGCTAGGGGCAGGGGCAGTGCTAGGGGGCGGGCGCGGCCTTAAAACACCTCGCTCGGCGGGCGCCTCAATGCGGGCCCGCCTCCCTTCGGTTCGACTTGGCTCCCGTCGCGCTCCGATCCATCCGCCGTTTGAAGTTCCCTCAGGAACCTCAACTCGGCTCACAAAAGGTCCCCAGGGCGGTGCGCGTGCGCAGTGGGCACATGCTAGCGTTGCCCAACGCGTGCAGGGCCGAGCCCTCTCGCTTCAAGCGCTGGCGGGTTGTGGGCTGAAGCCGAGGTTGTCTGCGAACAGTTCCATGGCCGTCGCGGCGACTTGCGCGGTGTCGTAGTAGGCGTAGCCCGCGACGCCGATCGAGCCGACGACGGGCAGCCAGCGGGCAGCGCCCTTGGCGATCGCGCGCTGGCTCACTTTCATGCCCAGGCGCTCGGCGACCGTCTGCAGGACGCGCAGGGTCGCGCGCTGGAAGACGATGCGCTCGCCGACGCGCGCGGTGAGGTCGCGCACGATCTGCGCCGCGGCGTGCCGGAACAGGCAATACAGCAGGTGCTCCTGGCTGAGCCCCGCGCTCTGGCCGTACACGCCCGCGATGTCCGAGACCATCTTGGCCTGGATGCGCCAGACCGCGACCAGATCCGGTATCACCACCGCGAGCCCCCAGGGACCCGGCGGCAGCGCCAGCGTGCCGGATACGGCCGCGGCCTTGAGCGCCGCCGCCGTCTGAATCACTCGCGCACGCTCGCGGGGATTGTCCCGAGGCTCCTCGCGCGTGGGCGGCACGCTCGCCACCACATCGAGGATCATCTGGGCAACCACTTGCTTGGCGCGGTTTGCAGCGTCCTTCGGTCGATCGATGCTGTCGATGCCCTGACTATACGTGAAATCGTGGGGGCTGGCGAGGCGCAGGGCCTTCCGGCGTAGCGCCGCGTGCCACGATGGGGCTGAATTTGGGCGCGTCCCGCGGACCGATGTGGGGTCAACGGTGACCCGGCTCGGGGGCGGGCCGCCCCTCGGCGCCGCGTGCGGCGTCCTGTCCGGCTCGTCCGGCCACGCGGCGCTAGAAAGTTCTGGGGACCACGGCTAATAAGGCAGCGTCATGTTTGACGCGCTGAAACGCGGCTTTCGAGAAGCCCAAAATCGTCTCGCCGGGCTCACCGAGCTGAACTCGGAAAATATCAAGCCGGCCTTGCTGGAAGTGCGGACGTCGCTGCTCGAGGCCGACGTGGAGCTGGGCGTGGTAAAGCGCTTCCTCGCCCGGGTCGAGGAGCGCGCGCTCGGTCAGACCGTGCGCACGAGCGTCAAGCACGGCGGGCAGAAGTATCAGGTCTCCGCCAGCGATCAGTTCATCAAGGTCTGTCACGACGAGATGGTCGAGCTGATGTCGTTCGAGGGCGACACGCTGAAGCTCGATGCCAAGCCGGCGCAGGTCATGATGGTCGGTCTGCAAGGCTCCGGTAAGACGACGACCAGCGCCAAGCTGGCGCGGCGCTTCAAGTCGGAGGGGCGCAAGCCGCTGCTGGTGGCGGCGGACATGCAGCGCCCCGCGGCCGTGGAGCAGCTGAAGGTGCTGGGTGAGCAGATCGGCGTGCCGGTCTTCAACCTACCCGAGCAGACTCCGCTCGCGATCACCAAGGCCGCGGCGGCCGAGGCGCAAAAGCTCGGCTGCGACACCATCATCTACGACACCGCCGGCCGCCTCGCGATCGACGAGACGTTGATGCAGGAGCTGAGCGACATCAAGTCCGCGGTCGCCCCGGAGAACATCCTGCTGGTCGTGGACGCGATGATCGGTCAGGACGCGGTGCGCACGGCGGCCTCGTTCAACGAGCGGCTGGGCATCAGCGGCGTGATCCTGACCAAGCTCGACGGCGACGCCCGCGGCGGCGCCGCGCTGAGCGTGAAAGAGGTGACGGGGGCGCCGATCGTGTTCACCGGCACGGGCGAGACCACCGATCGCCTGGAGGAGTTCCGCCCCGACGGCATGGCGGGCCGCGTGCTCGGCTTCGGCGACGTGGTCGGTCTGATGAAGGACTTCGAGGAAGTCGTCGATCAGAAGAAGGCCGAGGAAGACGCCGCGCGCATGCTGAGCGGCGAGTTCACGCTGGAGGACTTCCTGCAGCAGGTGCGGATGATCCAGCAGATGGGCCCGCTCAAGGATCTGGTGGAGAAGATCCCGGGCATGGGCGGGATGATGCCGCCCGGCGCCGAGCTGGATGGCAAGGAGTTCCGCAAGATCGAGGCCATGATCCAGTCGATGACGCGCGCCGAGAAGCGCGACGCTCAGCTGCTCGTGCGCGAGCCCGGGCGCGCCCAGCGCGTGGCGCAAGGCTCCGGCACGCCCGTGGAGGCCGTCAACGAGCTGGTCCAGAAGTTCGTGTTCATCAAGCAGATGATGGGCAACATGGGCGGCGCCGGCGGCCTGCTCGGCAAGCTGCCGGGCATGAAGGGCCTGGCCATGGCGCGCAACCTGCGCCGCGCCGCCAAATCGGGCAAGATGCCCGCGGGGATGCCGGGTGGCTTTCCGGGCATGCCCGGCGGTTTTCCCGGCATGCCGGGCGGCTTCCCGGGGATGCCGGGTGGCTTTCCGGGCATGCCCGGCGGTTTTCCAATGGGCGCCGATGCGCTCGGAGCAGGCGAGAGCACACCGAAGATGAAGGTACTGTCGCGGAGCGAGAAGAATGCCCGCAAGGGGCAGCGCAAGCGCGAACGAAACGCACGCAAGAAGAATCGGGGAAAGAACTGAACTATGAGACGACGAGCTGGGTCAAAACCGTTGGTATCTTGGTGCGTCAGCCTGGGGCTGCTCGTGCCGCTGCAGCTGGGCGCGCTCGGTTGCGTGAACGACACGCCCTCCAAGGACCCGCCGGAGGACGTTCAGAAATTCATCCTCGACAAGATCCCCGAGGGCGAGAAGTACACGGAGTTGAACGTCAACTTCGACGACAAGATCACGCTGGTCGGCGCCCAGATCGAGCCGGGCCTCGTCGTGGAGCCGGGCGGGCGCGTCAAGCTGACCATGTACTGGCGCGTGGACAAGCCGCTGGATGACACCGACTGGAAGCTGTTCACGCACGTCCTCGACACGTCCGGCGAGCGGCTCATGAACATCGACAATGTCGGTCCGCTGCGCCACCTCCGGCGCAACCGCCAGAACTGGGCGCCGGGCACCTGGGCGCCGGGCAAGATCTACGTCGACAGCCAGAGCTTCACCATGCCGCGCCGGCTGAAGACGACCAAGGTGCAGGTGGTGACCGGCATCTGGAAGGGCCGCGAGCGCCTGCCGCTGAAGAGCGGGCCCTCGATCACCGACAACCGCGCGCTGGTGGCGACGATGGAGACCGGCGTCACGCCCAAGACGCAGGATTCGGTGCCGCAGCTGCAGGCCGCGCGCATCAAGGAAGGCTTGCGCGTGCGCCTCGACGGCAAGCTGAGCGAGTACGCCTGGGACGGCGCGGCCGACACCACGCTGTTCGTCAATGTCCAGAACGGCAAGCCCGCCCCGGAGTCCCCGGTGCAGGCGAGCGCCAAGCTGATCTGGGACGAGACGGCGATGTACCTCGGCGTGACGGTCAAGGAGCAGAACGTGGTCGGCGGCTTCGACAAGAAGCAGAAGGACCCGCACCTGTGGACCAAGGACTGCGTCGAGATCATGATCGATCCCGACGGAGACGGGGACAACAAGGAGTACTACGAGATCCAGGTCAACCCGCAGAACCTGGTCTTCGACTCGTTCTTCGACGACTACAACAAGCCGCGCACCGAACCCGACGGCCCCTTCGGGCACGAGGACTGGAGCAGCAAGCTGGAGAGCGCCGTGCAGGTCCAGGGCACGCTGGACAACCCCAAGGACAAGGACGAGGGGTACACGATGGAGATCAAGCTGCCCTGGTCTTCCTTCGACAAGGCCAAGAAGGTGCCGCCCGAGCCCGGCAGCAAGTGGCGCATGAACCTGTACGCCATGAAGGACAACAACGGCGTGGCCTGGTCGCCGATCCTGGGGCAGGGCAACTTCCACAAGGCGAGCCGCTTCGGCCGCGTGGAGTGGGTGTTGCAGCCGGCGGCGGCGGACGCGGTGGCCCAGGTGGACGAGAAGAAGCCCGCCGAGACCACCAAGCCCGCCAGCGCGACGGAGGAGCCCGCTCCGGACAAGGAGGGGCTGAGCGTCTCCAAGAAGGCGCTGCAGCAGGCGCCGGCTGCCCCGGCCGCAACCGGAGGCGCCGCGCCCGCCGCCCCGGCGGAAGCTCCCAAGCAGTAGCGGCGCACTGAGCGGGGGCTGCGTGAGAGCAGCCCCCGTCGAGCCCTGCGGCGGAGTGCGCCAGGTGGCCATGGCCCTGCGCATCACCGAGATCTTCCGCCGCGAAGGCGAGGGCTGGAAGATGATCCACCGCCAAGCGGACCTGCAGGCGGCGCCGGCCGAGCGCTGAGCGGCGCTGTCAGCTGCTCGCTGCCGCCGGGAGGCGCGGCAAGGTGATCTCGAACGTCGTGCCCGGCTCCGGTCGGTTGCTGCGGACAGCGATCTTCCCCTGATGCAGCTCGACCAGATGGCGCGCGATCGCCAGCCCCAGCCCGAGGCCGCTGTGGCGGCTGGGCCTGGCGGCATCGGCCTGGCGAAAGCGCTCGAAGATGTGGGGCAAGAGCTCGCTGTCGATGCCGATGCCCGTGTCCGTCACGGTCAGCCGCGCGTTCGCGCCCTCCGCGCTCAGCTCCACGTGGATCTGGCCGCCCGCTGGCGTGAATTTGATGGCGTTCCCCAGCAGGTTGTACACGACCTGCTGCAAGCGCTGCTGATCTCCGAGCACCTGCCCGACGCGCTCGAGCCGGCTCGACAGCTTCAGCTGCTTCGCTTCCGCGGACGGGCGCGTGGCATCGACGGCAAAGCCGACGAGCTCCGCGAGATCGAGCGGCCCCGGATCGATCCGGAGCTTGCCGGAGACCATCCGCGACAGATCCAGCAGGTCCTCGACCAGCTTGGCTTGCAGCGTGACGTTTCGCTCCAGGATCTGCAGCCCCCGCGCGGTCAGGCTCGGATCCTGCGTGCCCTGCCGCAAGACCTGGACCCAGCCAAGCATCACGTGCAGCGAGGAGCGTAGCTCGTGGGAAACGGTGCTCAGGAACTGATCCTGGGCGCGCGTCTTGGAGGTGGCCTCCTGCTTCTCGGATTCGCTCTGCAACAGCCGCTGATGCGCTTTCCTGGCCCGCCCGAGCTCGAAGTAGCCCCGGGCCAGCTCCGCGAACGACTCGATCAACGCTTGCTCTTCCTCGACGAAGGCCGGGCTGAACGGTGGGGCTTGCAGGTAGCAGACTTCGATCCGACCGATGCCATCGCCCTCGACGCTGAAGTCGGCGTGGAGGCAATGCTCGGTGCGCTCGTAGCCGAGCGTGAAGATCTCGAGCGGGCCGAGAGACAGGCGCGCGCCCGCCAGCTCTGGCAGGCGCATGGCGCTGGGCAAGAGCTCCAGCACCGCGCGCAGGATGTCCCGCGGTTCACCCGGCATGTTCAGCAGCCGGGTCGCATGGTGGAGGAATCGCAGCTCTTTCTTGCGCTCTTCTAGCTCGGTACTCATCGGTAGGTTCTCCAG
>DASTRX010000111.1:0-64460 GCA_035760985.1 Polyangiaceae bacterium | reverse complement strand
TGCAGGCGCAGCTGCACATGTATCTCTGAGAGCTGTCGAGCCGACACGGGGTCTGCTAGATCAGGCCGGTGTGGCGCGTTTTCAGGCCAGCGGGCCCAGACGCTTGAGCGAGCGCGAAACTTGAACGAGCTGATTCGCAAGGCGACGTTGCGTCTGCTCCAGATGCACTACGAGAGCGGGGTGGGGCACATCGGAGGCAACCTCTCGTGCCTCGCGTTGCTCATGACGTTGCATCATCGCATCCTGAAGGGCGAGGATCACTTCATCCTGTCGAAGGGCCACGCGGCGGGCGCGCTGTACACGACCCTGTGGTCGCGCGGGCTGCTGACGGATGAGGACCTGCAACAGTTTCACAAGGAGAACACCAGGCTCGCCGGGCACCCGCCCGTGGACGGGATACCGGGGATCTCCTTCGCGACCGGCAGCCTCGGGCACGGGCTGGGCCTGGCCGCTGGTCTCGCGCTCGCCAAACGCTTGAAGGGCGAGCCGGGCCGCGTCTTCTGCCTGACCTCCGATGGCGAATGGAACGAAGGCTCGACGTGGGAGGCGCTGACGTTCATCGCTCATCAGAAGCTCGATGCGCTGACGATCCTGATCGATCTGAACGGTCTGCAGGGCTTCGGTACCACGGTCGAGGTGGCCGACCTGGGCCCGATCGCCGACAAGCTGCGCACGTTCTGCGTCGACGTCCAGGAGATCGACGGGCATGACCCGGAAGCCATCGAGCGGGCGCTGGTGGCGCGGGCTGCCCGCCCCGCGGCGATCGTGGCCCGGACGACCAAGGGACATGGCGTCTCGTTCATGGAGCACAAGATGGAATGGCATTATCTGCCGCTGACGCAGCTGCAGTACGAGCAAGCCATCGACGAACTCAGCCGGCCAATTTCCCAGCAGCCACATCCCGAGCGCGTTGGCTCATGAGGGCGATCCTCTCGACCGCCTTGCGCGAGCTCGCGCAGCAGCCCGACTTCGTATTCTTGACGGGCGATCTGGGCTTCATGGCGCTCGAGCCGGTGCGGCAGGCCGCCGGGGAGCGCTTCATCAACGCCGGCGTTGCCGAGCAGAATATGGTCACGGTCGCGGCAGGGCTCGCCCGATCCGGGTTTCAGCCCTGGGTGTATAGCATCGCGCCGTTTCTGTACGCGCGGCCCTTCGAGCAGATCCGCAACGACGTCTGCCTGCACAATCTGCCGGTGTTCTTGGTCGGAAACGGCGGCGGATATGCCTATGGCGTCATGGGCGCCACGCACCACGCGCTCGAGGACTACGGAGCTCTGCTCACGCTGCCGAATCTGACGGCGTACGTTCCGGCGTTCGCCGAGGATGTGGCGCAGGCGATCTCGCGCATGCGAGCTGCGGGGCGCCCAGCGTACCTTCGCCTCGGCCGCGATGAGAAGCCGAAAGAGCTCCGCCTTCCGGCGTATGCGCCCTGGCGCAACGTGCTCGCCGGTGGCGGTTCGGTGATGGTGATCGTTGGACCATTGGCTGGTAGCTTGCTCCAGATGCTCCTGGCGCAGCCCGAAGAGTCGCGGCCCTCGGTCTGGGTGCTGACGGAGCTTCCCGTGCGGGCGGAGACCCTCCCGACCCGCTTCCTGGAACAGCTGCGCGCTCGCGAACATCTGTTCGTGGTCGAGGAGCACGTCGCACAGGGTGGAGCCGCGCAGATGCTCGCCATGGCTCTGCTGGAGCGCGGCGCGGCGCCGCGGAAATTCAGCCGTCGCTGTGCCATCGGCTACCCATCGGGCCTGTACGGTTCTCAGCGCTACCATCGCAGGGAGTGCGGCCTGGATCCCGAGGGCATCGCGACCGCCCTGCTCGAGGACGCTCGCTGACGTATGGCGCGCGAATTTCGCGGGGACAACCTGCACCCCGAGCGGGCGAGCCACCCCGAGAGCGATCCGAGCTCGAAGATACGTCGGCTGCAGGGGCCGATCCTGGTGCTGGGCGCGAGCGGCTTCGTGGGCGCCAATCTGTTCCGGACGCTGCTCGCGCAGCGCAGCGACGTCTACGGCACGCTGTTTCACTTCCCAGCCTGGCGGCTCGCGGGGCTGCCCGACAAGAATGTGATCCAGGCCGATCTGCTCGTCGACGCCAATCTGGACGCCGTGCTGGAGAAGGTGAAGCCGCGCACCGTTTTCAACTGCATCGCGTACGGCGCCTACTCGTTCGAGGCGGATGGCGAGCTCATTTACGAGACCAACTTCAATTTGACGGTCCGTCTGCTGCAGCGCCTGCAGCGGATGCAACTCAGCTGCTACGTGCACTCGGGCAGCTCCTCGGAGTATGGCGATCGCGCCGCCGGCCCCCGCGAAGACGACCTGCCGCAGCCCAACAGCGACTACGCCGTGTCCAAGGTGGCCTGCGCCAACCTGCTGCACTTCTACGGCAAGAAGAAGAACTTCCCGTGCGCCAACCTGAGGCTCTTCTCGGTGTATGGGCCGCTGGAAGACCCATCACGCCTCATCCCGACGGTGGTCAAGTGCGGGATCGAGGGCAAGTATCCCCCCTTCGTCAACCGCGAGATCTCCCGCGACTTCGTCTACGTCGATGACGCCGTGATGGCCTATGTCGACACGGCGCTCAATCTGGTCCCGGAGAACTTCGGCGACTCGTTCAACATCGGCAGCGGGCAGAAGACGACCATCGCGCAGGTCGCCGCCGTCGCTGCTCGCGTGTTTTCCATCGCTGGCGAGCCCGCGTACGAGAGCATGCAGAGCCGCAAGTGGGACATCTCTGACTGGTATTCCGATCAGAAGAAGACGGGCGAGCTCCTGGGCTGGCAGGCGCACGTCGATTTCGGGCACGGCTTGCAGCGCACCGCCGAGTGGTATCAGCGCCTGGAAGACCGCGAAGAGTACCACCGCTCCTCGAAGCAGTTTGGTATCGACGAGAAGCACAGCGTCTCTGCGATCATCGCCTGCTACAAGGACGGGCAGGCAATTCCCATCATGTACGAGCGCTTGAAGAAGACCTTCGAAGAGCTCCGGATCGACTACGAGATCATCTTCGTCAACGACAACAGCCCGGACGACAGTGAAGAGGTGATCCGCAGCATCAGCGCGCGCGATCGCCGGGTGATCGGCATCTCCCACTCCCGCAACTTCGGATCGCAGTCCGCCTTTCGCAGCGGCATGGAGATCGCCAACAAGAATGCCTGTGTGCTGCTGGATGGCGATCTGCAGGACCCTCCGGAGCTGATCGCCGAGTTCGTGGCCAAATGGCGTGAGCGCTACGACATCGTGTACGGGCGGCGGGTGAAGCGGGTCGCCCCGCTGTTGATGCAGATTGCCTACAAGCTCTTCTATCGAATCTTCGATGCGTTTTCCTCGATCCCCATCCCGCGCGACGCGGGTGACTTCTCGCTGATCGACGCCAAGGTGGTCAAAGCCATGCTCCAGTACCCGGAGCGCGACCTGTTCCTGCGCGGCATCCGCGCATCGGTCGGCTTCCGCCAGACCGGGGTCGACTACGTGCGCCCCGAGCGCATGTTCGGGCGCACCACCAACAGCCTGCTGAAGAACCTGTGGTGGGCCAAGAAGGGCATTCTCTCCTTCAGCTACACGCCGCTCTCGGTGTTGAGCTTCGTGGGTTCCGTGCTGTTCGTGGCGAGCCTGGCACTGGGGGCGGTGCAGATCGCCTTGCGGCTCATCTTCCCGGAGCTGGCGCCCCGGGGAGCGACCACGTTGATCTTGCTGATCTTGTTCTTTGGATCGATCAATCTGTTCGCTGTCGCGACCGTGGGCGAATACGTTGCCAAGATCCTCGAGGAATCCAAGCGCCGGCCGCATTTCATCCGGCGCGCGATCATTCGTGGCGGTGAGATCCGGTCGGCGACGGGGCAGGCATGAACCACGAGCGCGGAGACGTGGGTATGAACGGCGCCGGTCCCGGGCCTGGCGAGCTGCACGCGCGGAGCTGCCCGGTGTGTGGCTCGGGCGAGGCACGCGAGCTCTTTCCGGCTCATGTCGACTACGCTCGCCTCGACGGCTTCGCCTACGCGTCGCGCAAGCGGCCCGAGTACATGCACTTCCGGCTCGTGCTCTGCGAGGCGTGTGATCTGCTCTATGCGAGCCCCGCGCCCGCGCGCGCCGCGCTCGAGCAAGCCTACGATGCCGCCGCCTTCGACGCCTCCGAGGAGTCGCGCTACGCCGCCGAGACCTACGCCGGGTTCCTGCCCGAGATCTGCCGCGGTCTACCGGACAAGGCTGGCGCGCTCGACATCGGCACGGGGGATGGTGCCTTTCTCAAGCAGCTGGTGAAGCACGGCTTCACGGAGGTGCAGGGCGTCGAGCCCTCCGCCGCCCCGATCGCCGCGGCGGAGCCGGCGCTGCGCGAGCGGATTCGCCACGCGCCGTTTCGCGCCGAAGACTTCCACGCGGAGCAGTTTCGATTGGTCACGTGCTTTCAGACCATGGAGCACGTCTTTGATCCGCTGCAGCTGTGCCGCGAGGCGTTTCGAATGACCAAGCGCAGCGGCGCCTTCTTCATCGTGTGCCACAACCGCCGCGCGATCCTGGCGCGTTTAATGGGCCGCCGCTCACCGATCTTCGACATCGAGCACCTCCAGCTCTTCTCGCCCGACAGCGCGCAGCGCTTGCTCGCGCGTGCCGGCTTCCAGCGCGTGGAGGTTCATCACGTCGTCAATCGCTATCCAGCCAGCTACTGGGCGCGCCTCTTGCCGCTGCCGGCGGGGCTGAAAGACGCCTTGCTCGAGGCGCTGGTCGCGACCGGTCTCGGGCGCCGGACGATCGCAGCGCCGGTGGGAAACCTGGCGGCGATCGCCTGGCGCTGAGGGCATCAGAGGCAAGGGTGGCTTTTGCTGGGCGCTCCCCCGATAATCAACCGATGACGGATCGACGCTCAGGGTTGCTGGTCAGCGAGCAGCCGGAGTCGCGATGGCGCGGACCAGTTGCAAGCGTCGTATCGATTGGCGCCTTCAGCGCCTTTGTGGGCTATTTCGGGCTGTTGTGCTTTCGCCACGACGTCTGGGGTGCTGACTTTCAGCTGTATTGCGCCGGCGTCTCCCGCTTATTCCGAGATCTGGTCCACCCCTGGCACGAAGCAATGCCGCTTCCGGAGACGCAATCGACGGCGTACACGATCTATCTCGTAGTCGTCGGAGCGCTAGGCAAGCTCTTTGCCACCACGCCCTATCGCGCATTGCAGTGGGCGGGTCTTGCCAACGTCGTCCTTCTCGCGACGTCAGTAGCCTACTTGTTTTCCCGCGCCTCGATCCACCGCCGCTGGTGGTTGCCCGCTGCGTGCTTCCTGTACGCAATGCTCTTCCTGCGCTGGTATCACTTTGGCTGGTCGTCGGAGGTCAGTCTCACAAATCTTCAGTATTTGCAGGCCTATCCCAGCACCGTGGCCTGGTATCTGAGCTTTTTCAGTTTTGGATTGATGACAGATCTGGCGCGCCAGCTGCGCTTACGGGAAGCGTTGGTGCTGGGTCTGTTGCTAGCCGTTCTCTTGATGACTCATGTGCTGACCGCCAGCTGGGCCATCGGGATCGTGGGTCTGCATGCCCTCTGGACCGGGATTGCCCAGCGCAGCTGGCGAGCTGTGATTTTGCCGCTGATTGCCATCGGAATTGCCGTTGGCTTGGCGGCAGTTTGGCCCTACTCTCCATTATTTGGTCAGCAATCCATGCGCCATGTGCAGGAACCCCACGACTTTGGCTACCCATTGAAGGACATGCCCAACCTGTACGCGGTATCGGTTCCTTGCTACGCCTATGTGCTGCTGCGGCTTCGCCGCCACTCTTTCTGGCTTCTTGGCATGCTGGTGACCGCTGGCGTGCTGTGGCTCTGGCGGACCATCGGTTTCAGCTTTGGCTACCGGTATAGCTTTTTCGTCGCATTCTTCGCGCAATTCGTGATCGCCGAGGCGATGGCCCTCGGCATTTACGCCGTGCTGGCACCACTCTCGGAATTGGACGCAAAGAGGCGCTGGCCTTGGTTGGATCGGTCGCTCCTGGAGCTGCTTCTGAGCCTGTCCTTGGTCGCTTGGCTACCATCGCCCATGTTGAAGAGGGCGCGGCAAGTCAAAGAGTTTGGTGCGGTGCGCTCGCCCCTGACCATTTTGCGCCGGCCTTCACCGCACGACGAATACTATCAGCGCTTTAGCGATCTGCGCCCGTATCTGTCCGAGTCGGACCTGGTACTGTTCCCAGTTTCGCGAGCTTCCTATGACCTTGCGTCCATCACCGGCGTGCAGGTCATCGCCTCGCCCAACGCGCTGCTGGTACCGGATCGCTGGGCGCGTGAGCGCGATGTGGCTCAGTTCTTCGACCCCAACGCCTCCCCCGAAGAGCGCGACGAGGTCGTCCAGCGCCATCATCCGACGAAGTTGGTGCTGCCGGCGAGTCGCTTCGCCTTGCTGCATGCGCTGACCCAGCAATACGGGCCGCCGCTCTTTCAAAATGAACGCTACGCCGTATGGGACTGGTCGACCTGAGATCTACCGCTCTACCGGGCCGAGCAAGCCCGCGCCTTACCTGGCGCTCGCGTTGACCGCACCTCCGTTGTCGTATGCTGACGGACCAACCTGAATGACGCGTACCTGTTTTGTGCGCTGCGCGGTGGCACGGTGAAACGAGTGGGGGACGGTCTTTTGTGATGCGAAGCTTTCTGAAAACTTCGCGGGCGATGTAGCGCTTCAAGCAGCGCAGGATCTCTCGCTTCGATAGCCCTTGGCTCGTACGCCGCTCGACGTAGGCGCGTGTTCGCGGCTCGCTCCGAAGTCGCACCAGCGCTACGACCCACAGAGCCCGGTTAGCGTCCCGGTTGCCGCCACGATTGAGGCGATGACGTTGCTGGCGACCGGAGGATGCGTCGACTGGTGATACGCCCCACATGGCGGCGAACGCAGCCTCGTCAGAGAGGCGGACGGGGTTGTCACCGGCGGCGACGAGCAAGGCTCCAGCCACTTCCACACCAACGCCCCTAAGCTCGAGCAGGCTAGGCGCTGCCCGCTTCACGAGGGCTTCGAGCTCCTTGTCGAGCTCAGCGACCTCATCGTCGAGCGCCGTCCAGCGTTCTGCCAGGCCCCTCAGGACGCGCTTCGCAGCCGAGGCATTGGGCACTTCGAAGCGAATGCCCTCGAGGCTGAGCGTACCATCGGAATGGCGTTGCTTGCGATCGACTTTGAGCCGAAACGCTCGGCGGAGCTCTTCGGTCGAGGGTGCGTCGCGCACGACGCTGGGCCCGGCGAGCAGCCGCTCGATGGGGGACTGCCCTGTCTCGCTGTGAACGGAGCAGTTGTACTCGCGCTCGAGCCAGGCGTGAGTGGCTTCGTTGAGCACAGCCAGCGTCAGATCGGGCACGCCCTCCAGCATGGGGATCAGGCGCAGATTGATTTGCTTCCAGAACGCCTCGATGATCGCATTGTGCTCGGGGGTGTAGTCGGGGATGCGGCAGAGCTCGATGCCGAGATCGAGCAGACCTTGTCGGGTTTCTCCGGCCTTCATGGCGGGCCCGTTGTCCATCATGATGCTGCGTGGTTTGCCGCGCTTCTGCAGGGCCTGGCCGAGGCCATGGCAGAACTCTTCGGCGCCTTGGCCGAGGTACCACTGCAGGTGGCAACCGAGGCGTGAACGGTTGTCGAGCGCGCCAAACAGCTGGGGATGTTTGCGCTCGCCCGTGCGAGTGAGCACGGGCAAGGCGCCGTCTTTGAAGTCCAGGTGCCAGAGAGCGTGAACGTGGCTCATTTCCCAGCCACGAGATTCGCGCCGGGCTCGGTTGGCACGCGCCGCCTGCGCTGCTGGGCGGTCGTCGTCGCGGCGTCGGGGCGGCGGTACACAGCCCTGCCCCTTCAGGTGCCGGCGCACGGTGGCGTAGCTCGGCGCCGTGCCGAGCTCGGTATCGGCCCGCCAGAGCTCGCGCAAATTGTCGGCGTGGAGCTGATAGGTCCAGCTCGGGTGGGCGGTGTACTGGGCGAAGAGCGCCTTCCAGACAGCTTCGGCAAAATGGGGCCGATGCTTGCCGCGATCGCTGCGCACCCGCGGTCGCAGCACGGCCACCGGATGGTCCGGATGGCGGCGGGCCTCGTAGTACCAGCGAGTGATGGTCGACACGTGAAACTGCGCGGGCTCGCCGCTGATGGGATGAGTCCAGCTTTTCCGCGCCAGCGCGGTGAGCTCCTCGCCGAGCGAGCGGCGCTCGGGCGGAGCCGAAAACAAGTGCCCCACGACGCCGAAGCGAGACTCCGCCCAGCGCCCGTGGGCGGCGCCCGGACGTTTGACGACCATGATGCCTCCGCGAGCGAGGATCGACTCGATCCTGGCCGCGGCAGCGTCATACCCGAACGCGCCGAGCGCGCTCGGGGCCGTCTTCTGCGGGAAAGATTCAGCTCGTCATCGCCACTCGCCGAGCGTGCCTGGGAACCCCGGTGACTCGCGCGCCAGCAGGTGCAGCAGCGCCATCATCTGATCCGTGCAAGACCCCAACCACCGCTCGGGCAGCGCCGCTGGCAGCCCGCTCTCGTCCAGATCGACGGGCAGCTGCCCGCGCAGCCGTTGCCACGGTGCCGACCCCACGAGCGCCTGCCACCATGCCCGCCACCGCCGTAGCGTACTCCGGGACGCGCCGAGCTCGCGGCGCAGCAGCCTCAGTGCACCGCGGTCTTCGCCTCGGTCCAGAATGGTTGCGATTGCGTTGGCCACCGCGACGTAGACCTTGCGCCCCAGAAATCTCACCGAGGCCGGCAGCGTGCGCCGCCGGCATTCGCCGCAGCACCAGTCGAACCGGGTGGCGTAGCCCTCCGGCGGTGGAGTGGTACCCTGCAGCAAGCCCCGAGGTTTACGCTCGAAATGCCCCGCGTGCAGCGGCCCGCCGCACTGTGGGCAGCCAGCCGCCTGGACTTTCGCCGCCCTCTCCTCGTCGACCCTCAGCAACACTTCGAAAAAACGGCCATCCCGCAATAGTTCGCGATACAATCTCAGCCTCCTTCGTCGTTAGCAAACGAGGAGGTCGCCCCCTCTGGGCTTGATGGTCAAGCTCCGTGAGGGGGCGGCTGCTTTTCCCTGTCGACGTCCGCGATCAGGGAGCCGCTCTTCAGTGGCGATCTACGCGCGCAGGGTCACGATCAGTCGGCGTACGGCGTCTTTCTTGAATGACTCGGGGTGTGATCTTGTCTTCTGCATTGGCGGATCTCCGAGGAAAGTAGTCCCTTTCGGGGTGTCCACCAAAGCGGGGGTAATCTCACATCCCCCCCGTCGAACACGAGCTCGATGACGATGCCTTGCCCCGCGACCACCTCGCAGATCGCATCATCGAACGCGCCATGACCCTGCTCGACGCCGTCGATCGCTACCGACTCCTGCTCCAGGACCATCGCGCCCTGGACGGCCCCCGAGATTGAGCCTCTCTGACCCGACTCACGCCCTCGCGGTCCGAGCGCCCGGGGGCGTTTCTCCATCACGCCCGTGCGCGAGCCGCTGCACCTCCCCTGATGCCCATCATCCCGTTGGCGCGATCGCCCATCAGCTAGCGTGCGCGGCAACACAGAGCTCACCGCGGCGATGCCAGGGCCGGATACCGATCTCGCCGGCAAGGGCGCGGTAGAGATCGAGCGGCGACCCCGATGTGTTGCATAGATAGATTACCTGATAATCGGGGCGAGGCAGCGCGCCCATCCGGTTCCGCATCGCTGTCGTTTTGCCCACACCCGGATCACCGGATCACCGGAAAGAATGCCGACCCCACGGTCCTCGATGGTCTGCTGGAAGGAGCGCCGCAAGCGGCTATACCCCGACCTCTGATCGAAGAAGGTCTTGCCTTGGGCATTCTTGGGTAATGGGTGGTGCGTCAGGAGCATCCTCTTGATTTGGCGTGCTTTCGAGTCGACCGCTGTCCTTCAGCGCTCGCGAGAATAGGCCCGGGTCTGCTCGCGAGGATTGACCCATCCAGCGTGACGAACCGGGCGAGCTGAAGCCGGGGGAGACGAGGGAGCGAAAGCGTGCGGGTGCGAGCGCCAGCGAGACGCCGGCAACGATGGCGGCGTGAATCGCAAGCGCCCCTGCCGCATCTGCCGTCGATGGTATGTGCCGAGCACCCGCCAGGGTGATTGGCAACGAGTCTGCTCAGCGGAGGCGTGCCAAGCGGAGCGGAGGCGGCAGACGCAAGCGCGCTGGCGAGCGGACAATCCGAAGTACTTCACGGCGCGACGGCTGGCGAACCTGCCCGGAAGAGAGGCGGGGTCGGTGGCGGCAGCGGCGTCCGCGGCCGCGCCCGCGGTGACGATGCCCGAGCCATCGCGGGTGGGGGCACCGCTAGACCGACTACCCTGGGATATCGCGCAGGACGAGTTCGGGGCAAAAGGTGCGGAATTCATTGCGGTTCTCGGCCGACTACTGAACAAGCCGAGGCAAGACCCGATGAGGAGTCAAGTGGCCGATTGCTCGGTAATTCCCGGTACATGCCCCGCGGGCCGAAAAAGACTCGATCGGGGCTGGTGCAGGGTGTGGCCCGGGCGATGGATCTCGAGCTGCACCAGCTGGATCGGCGGTACGAGGCGCTGCGCACGCGCAGCGCGCAGCGCGAACGGCGGCTGCTCGCGTCGCTGTCGGAGGTGGGGCAGCTGACGCCGATCGTGGTGGTGCGGGACGGGCAGCGGTGGGTCGTGGCGATGGCTACAAGCGCGTGCGTGCGCTGCAGCGGCTCGGCGCCAAGATGTGGTGAGCGCAGCGGAGTGGCTGTTGGGGAAGCTCGGCGCGCTGGTGCTCGAGCGGATGATGCGGGCGAGCGAGGGCGACAGCGCATCGAGCAGGGCTGGCTGCTGCGTGAGCTCGGACAGCGCTTCGGGCTCGGTCTCGACGAGCTGGGGCGGCGCTTCGATCGCAGCCCGAGCTGGGTGAGCCGACGGCTGGGGCTGGTGACGGATCTGCCGGCGAGGGTGCAAGAGGAAGTGCGAGCGGGAGCGATCGGCGCGCACGCGGCGATGAAGTACCTGGTGCCCTTGGCGCGCGCCAATGCGGCGGACTGCGAGGCGCTGGGCCGTGCGCTGGGGAAGCTACGCCCGACGAGCCGGGAGGTGGCGGAGCTGTACGGGGCGTACGTGAACGGCAGCGCGGCGGTGCGGGAGCGCGTGCTGCAGCAGCCGGCGCTGGTGCTGAAGGCGCGCGCTGAGCTGGGAAAGACGGGCGGTGAGCTGAGCGCGATCGAGCAGTTGCTGCATGATCTGCGCGTGGTTTCGTCGGTGGCCCGGCGAGCGCAGAGGCGACTGGCGGCGGGTGCGCTCGACGGGGCGAGTGCTCGCGAGCAGAGTCACGAAGCGCACTTCGAGCTCGGGCGCTTGGTGAAGCGTTGTGACCGCGAGACGGCGGAGCCGGAGAGGCAGGAGAAGCATGCTCGATCAGACGACACGAACGGCCATCCTTTCGCCTGCGTGAGGCAGGCCACGGCACACGCGAGATAGCCAAGGCCCTGGGCATCTCGCGCGGCAGCGTGAAGCGCGTGCTGCGGGAAGGCACGGCGGAGGTCCCTCGCCTGGTGCGTGCCGAGCGGTGCGAGCCGCACCGCGAGCAGATCCTGGAGCTGTACGCGACCATGCAGGGCAACCTGGTACGCGTCCACGAGGAGCTCGTCGCGGGTGGGCTCGATATTTCTTACCCAGCGCTGACGGCATTCTGTCGACGCAGTGGGATTGGCTACGAGCCGCCGGCTCCGGCGGGACGTTACGAGTTTGCGCCGGGCAGCGAGATGCAGCACGACACGTCGCCGCACGAAACGGTGGTGGGCGGCAAGCGGCTTTCGGTGCAGACGGCGTCGCTGGTGCTGGGCTACTCGCGGATGCGCTTTGTGCAGCGTGCGTGCCGCGCGCCTACGATCGACGAAACTGCGATCTCAGCCTGGACCCCTTCTCACGAGCAGAGGTGGGTCTTCCTTGGCGAGCGTTGAAGCTGTCTTTCTGATCATCATTGGCTGCATTTGATCATCGGCTTGCTTTGCAGCGCACGCGTTAGGTGGATAACGTTTGTTGACAGGCGGGCGGGTACGTTGGCGCAGATACACGAGCTCGAAACCGAGAGCGCCAGCCACGCTCGTCGATCGCAAGCCGCAAATATCGAGCGAACAAAGACTGGAGAATCACGATGACAATTCAAACGAACATCTTTCGACTCGTTACCCTGCTCGCAGGGATGGGACTGCTAGCGTTTGCAACCGTCACCCACGCGCAGACGAAAACGTGTCCCCCCCCATTTGGTACACCGTGGGGCGGCAACAATTTAGTCCAAGGCATAAACCAAACCACGGACTGCTGGACTGGTTTGTCATACGAAACGGCGATAGAAAACATGGGCAGGGGCAAGATATTGGTCGGTGCGAGCGGCGGCTCAGCGAGGGAGGTGTGGGCCTATAACTTCAACTCCGGATCGGGACACGATTACGTGAGGGTGAGAGGGGTGACTACCGATGACGACGCGGAGCCGTACGGCGAAACCCCTGGCTTGACCACATGTGTGGCTTTTGACACGACGAAGAACGCGCAATGGGGAACGCCCGCGACGGGCCAAGGCTGTATCGGCACGCTCTACGCTTATGTGGAAGGCTGGAAGTACTGACGCGTCCCGAGAATTGATGTCATTCGACCATGGATAGTGGCCGGAGGGAGGCCGCTGTGACCTCCCTCCGGAAGCCAGCCGATGCATTCGAGCTGGTCGGAGATTTGTGTATGAAGACGCATGAAATGGCGCTGCAGGTGACGCTAATCGCAGCGCTCGGTCTCGCTACCGAATGCAACTCGAACGCACAAAGGTCGGAACGAAAAGAGGAGGCGGCGACAGTGGGCCCTGTCGGTGCGGGCGGTGGCTTGGACCTCGGTGCTGGGCTCGCAACGCCTTATCCTCGGGCGCGTTGGCGCCTAGCCCGGGAAGCGACACTGAGCAACACCGTCATTTGGGTCTCGCACATTCTCGTGCGACATGAGGGCTCGAGCAATCGCGTGCCGTGCAGCCTTGCAGCCTGGTTCACGGATGCACCCAAACCCCAGCGCACGCGCACGCAGGCCTTTGATCTAGCGCAGCAGATCGCTAGCGAAGCTACCGCCGATCCAGGCAGCTTCGCTACTCTCGCGCGCCGCTATTCAGACGACGTCACCACGCGCGGCTCAGGCGGACGCTTGGGGGGCGTGCGCGCATCTGCCTTCCTGCGTTCCGAATCCTTGTTGGACGCGTTGGCCACCCTGCGTCCGGGGGAAGTCTCTCGAGTGGTCGAAACCTCGGAGGGATTTCACATCTTACAGCGGCAGGCGCCACCCGCCGAAGGACGGGTAAGTGGGGCGCACCTGGTCATCGGGCATGAGGGGGCTCGCTGGTTGCATGCCGTAGGAAGTCCACCTCCGGTTCGCTCGCGATCCGAAGCCCTGGCGCTCGCCGACTCGATTTTCGCCGAACTATCCGCTCATCCCGACCGCTTCGCCGATCTCGTACAGCGCTATTCCGAGCATCCCGACAAAGTCCGCGGCGGTGACCTTGGCAGCTGGTCCGTGCGGGAACCAAGCCATTTGGCACGTCAACTCGACGTGCTCCAGCGGATATCGGTCGGTGAACAGGCATCACCGATCGACACCTCCTACGGTATCGAGATCCTGCGGCGCACTCCGGAGCAGCCGCGACGTTCGCTGGCGATGCGAGCAATCCACGTGCCTTTCATGCCGGGCGATGCTCAAAGCAAACGAGCTGCCGTTCAGCGCGCGATCGAATTGATCGGCATGCTTCAGAGGGAGCCTGGAAGCTTCGACGCCCTTCTGTCGCACTACTGTTGCAGCCAACCCAAGCAGTGGTTCGAGGGTCGAGATGAGCCCGGCCTCACTCCCGCCGTCGAGCGTCTCGCATTTGGGGAGATTGCGAGCTCCCCAGTGGAACAATTTCTCAATATATTGATACCGAAGCGGATCAACCCCGTCGAGGTTCCGCCTCGGCCTCCGACGTTGTACGAACTGCCATCGCCCGAGCACGTCGACCTTCAAGTTGTGACAAGCGAGTTTCCGAGCGGCCTTCTCCGGGCAGAATTTGATGCATTGGCGGCAAGCGCTAAAGGCACCCTGGAATTGAGCGACGAAGAGCAACGAGAATTACTGAGACTGTCTGCGGCACTGACGGATTCCGGAGACACCACGGACACGACGAAACTTTTCGATTTTCTTCGCGGCGTGACAGCGTCGCTCGGCGTGCCGCGAGCAAACAAGTACAGAGAGCTCCTGGACGCGCGCGTGGAGCAGCTGTTGTTGGGACAAGCGCGGAGCGTTCTCGCGCGGGTGGATGGGCCTTGAAGCATTCCCAAACGCGTTTGGCGCGCAGCGGCTTGTCCGGGATGATGAATCGCTGGCGCATCCGTCTCCTCGCTGGGGTTGTTGCTGTTACGATCGCTGGGGTCGGTCTCCTGCGGCCCCGGCGAGGGAGCGAGGTGGGACGCTTGCACGGGTCCTTGCAGGCCGAAAAGAGTGTGGCAGCCGCGCTCCGATCATCGACGGCGCGCTCGACGCCCGCGCCAGACCCGCTATGGGCAAGCGTACAACTTCCGCGCTCCCAAGGGCAGGTGCAAGGGCTCGTGCAGACGCGGGACCTACGGCCCGTGGCAGGCGCAAGAGTCTGCCCGATCGATCCAAAGTCCCAACGAGAAATGGTGCCATGCGTAGTCACCGGAACGTCGGGGCGGTTTGCGTTCGACGCGGTGGGGATTGAGGGCGCGGAGATCGTGGCTTCTGCATTCGGGCTTCTCCCGGCGCGACAAGCGCTTTCGGATGGTAGATCGCTCGCGGCGGCAAAAGAGGTGATCCTTACGTTGGACGCTGGAGGGGTGGTCGTCACCGGCCGCGTGCTCGATGCGACCGGCGGGAGTATTGCCGGCGCGTTGGTGTCGGCGCACGCGAAAGCGGGAGGGCCGATGTTTGGAGCGGTGACCTCGAGCACGGAAGGTCAGTTCGAGCTAGCCGTCCCTGCGGGAGCGGTCACCCTGCATGCCCGAGCAGATGCTTACTCCCAATCCGATTTGAACGTTCAGGCTCCACTGCGCGGGGTAATTCTAGTGCTCACCCCAGCGTCAAGCATCGCCGGAGTTGTCGTCACGGACGGAGCTCGCGAGCCCATCGCGGACGCCTGGGTCATTGCTTCGAACAGCTTGGATCCTACGGCCCCGCCCCGCCACGTCAGAACGGATGAGTCCGGACGTTTTCGAGTCACTGAGCTGTCCGGCGGGCGCTACGACGTGGCCGCCAGCAGTGCCAGGTGGAGAAGCCCGGCAACGCCTGTCCAGATCGGGGTTGGAGAAGCGGCCGAGGACGTTGTGCTCACGGTGTCACGAGGCACCACCCTGGACGGAATCGTGAACATAGCCGGCGTGCCCTGCGCCTACGGGGCCGTCGAGCTGGGTGGCCCTGTGCGCATGACGGAGCCGATTCGAAACGGCAGCGTGCATTTTGACGGCCTCTGGGCGGGACGCTACCTCGCGATGATCGCCTGTTCAACGGCTGCGGCCCAGTCCGAGGATATGACCGTGACCGCGGGCGCGGAGGACCAATTCCTCGTCGACGGCGAGCCGGTGACTCGCGATTGGAATTTGTCTAAAGCTGATACAGAAGACGCGGCGGGTACGATCCAGGTGGTCATCGACGCCGATGGGAATGACCCCATGCAATTCACGGCGTCGGTGTTGAAGGATGGCTCGCCACACGTCACCAGCGGGCGGCGCGACGGCGATCGGTTTGTCTTTGAGCAATTGAGCTTGGGGCGATACGACGCTTTCTTGGAGCAGTCTCCCGAAAGCGCGGTACCCGTGATCCTGACGCGTGATGCGCCTCAAAGGGAGGTTCACTTGAGGACGCCCAAGGCGGCCACAATTTCGGGGCAACTGCTTGACGCAAGCCACAATCCCGTCGCAGACGCGTGGGTTCGTGCGTACCATCGGGAATACCGACTCCCAGAGTTGTCAGCCGCGGGCGCGCCGGCGCTGACCGGGCCTGAGGGTCATTTCACGATCGTGGGGCTCGTGGCAGGGGAATACGACATACGCGCCGATAGCGCGCTCGGGCAAGCGCGGCTCGAACGAGTGAACGGGGGTAGCACCAGGATCGAGCTGCGCCTTGGTTCGGCGGATGCGCTGCCATAGCATTGATTTCCTCGGAGGGTCATTTCAAGGATCGCCGGGCTTTCTGGCATGCGAGTATGACATCGGTGTCGATGGCTCGCTCGTGCCGGGTGGCGAGGCAGATGTGGATCTTTGCTTGGGGTTGCCGGATCTTCAGAGCAGGCCACAGGCAGCCTCGTCACGCGCTAAGTCTTTCTGTTAGTGGCCTAGACTGACACGGCCACAGACGCCAGAGGGAGCGGCTTCCCTCTGGCGCTCTCGATACATGACCGAGGGCTTCGTCCGGGGTATCATCCGACCGTGCTGCGTCATGGCATCGTTGCGCTCGGCTTCATCGGCTGTCACTCGGGCGCACGCTTCGATCTCGGAGGGATCGACATCAGCGTGCAAGAGAGTGATCCGCGGCCCTCGGGAGGGGCGGGGTCCGGCTGGCCGGCATTGGACACGGGAGCGATGGCGCCGTCTACGATCGACGCAGAGCCCTTCGCAGCACGGCCAGCTGAAAGCTCCCCCGCGGTCATGCTGGCTTCCCCTGATGGGGTCCAACCGACCCTCTCCTGTCTCTCAGACGCGGGGTGCGTAGGCGACGATGCTGGCGTTCGCTCGCCAGCACAACCACCGCTGGAAAGCCCCTGTAGCTCCGCACACCCATGTCCCGACGCTGTAGCGACGTGTGATGGCCAGCGCCAGTGTGTCGCCGACGCTGGAGTTTTCCCGATGGAACCCACCCAAGTATGCCCGATGCCCGGAGGCCCATTGCGCGAAGCTCGCGCCGATCTCGATGGGGAAATGGCGTTATGCTGGGTCGGTCCCACTTACGAGACGGCCACTGCGGCCATGGGCTTCGGTAGTCTGATGACCGGACCAGAAAGCAGAGACAGCAGGATACTCAGAGCCTATTCGTTCGGCAACTCTGGCTCTCTGAAAGTACAGGCATACGACGGCTCAGGGGCCCTGCTTCGAGGCTGCGTAGTGGTGGACCCTTGGGGTGACCAGCAATGGGTAGAGGTCGTGTTCAATCACGATACCTGTCGGGGTGCGGCCTACGTGCTGGTCACTGGTCATGAGGATCCGAACGGGGATCTTTGAGATGTTCCCTCGGCTCGGCCGTGAATGGCGTGGCGCTCCGAGCGTCAGATACTTTGTCCAGTCGCGTAGCGAACGTCTCCTGGCGCCGCTGTAGCTCGGCAGATGGCCGTCGCCCGAAGCGGAGCCGGAAGTCGCGACAAAACTGCGACTGCTGCGTAAACCCAAGTTCGTAGGCCACTTGCTTCACGCTCCGTGATGCGCGTAGCAGCCGCAGGGCGCACTGCATTCTCTCCTCTCGCAGCCACGCTCGAGGATTGCGGTTTAGGTGCGCCAGGAACAACCGATGTAGCTGACGCTGCGACACTCCCAAGTGGGCGGCGACTCTGCCCGGGCTGTACCGACAGCGCGCGGCGATGACCCTTAGCGCACTGTAGTCGCGATTGTCCAAGTGCAAGCCGGCGTCGTCTGCCCCACGCTGGAGGAGTGGGAGCGCGTGGCACGCAGAAGGTGAAATTTTGATGGAGAAGGCCATGCTTTCCCCGCGTCTCGCAAGAATCGTTCCGGGGTTCGTAGCTCGCATTTGAGCCGGAACTTGCAGCTCTTGGCCCGCCCTCGATCCGCGGCATGGCTCGGAATTCGACCAAACCGACCCGCAGCGCTCGCGCAGTACGCTTTCGTGGGGCGTAGGACGAAGAGAGATCGCCTAAAAGCTGGCGCGAACGCCAACTCCGGACGGGCCTGCCAACACGCGCCAAGCACCGTTGTCTCGAATATCGATCAGCGCCCAAAACCCAACGGCCATGGCTGCAATGCCGATGCTTCCGGCGATCAGCGGCAGCGGATCGAACCTCTCGACCGACGCGAGCCGCGCGTCATTGTCTGCGGCCCGTCTTGCCAGTTCGGGGTCATCCGCGGGGACGACGCCGCGGCTCGCTAGTTCCACCTTCAACCCCTGCAGGACCGCATCTTCGCGACGCCAGCTGTCATAACGAGCGTCGTTCCATACGTAGAATCCCACGGCACCGCCGACTGCCGCGAAGCCTCCGGCGATGAGAGCATAGGTCCAGGGGGGAGGCGCGGCCGTGTCGGAGGCAGGCGTCGGAGAGGGCGAGTGCGGTGCTGGAACCAGGAATGCTCGTGAGACATCAGAAGCCGCCGGCTGCGTGAGCTGCGTTTTGGGAGTTTGCCTGGAGGTCGAGGCGGCCGCTTGGGTACCGTCGTGAGTCGGTGTGGTACCGAACTCGGATTCGAGGCGATGGATGTCCTCTTCCGCAGCCCTTCGTTGACCTGGGTCGATGGCATCACCGCCGCGGCTCAGAAACTCTCGGAGGTGCTGTGCAGCGAGCTTGTGTTCACCCAGGCGCAGCTCTGCTTGAGCGACATTGTACAGGACGAGGTAGTGAGGCTCAGTAGCGTATGCTTCGAGAAATAGCGTCTTGGCGGCTGCGTAGCGGCCATCATGAACGAGCTCCAATGCCATCGCATACAGTCGCCGGGCGAGTTGCCGATTGGTGGTGCTGGATGGTTCAGATGGCCTGGAAGGCAGTGCAGCTGGCGAAGGTGTACCAGTATCCGAAGGGCCAGGGTCCGCGCTGGCACTTCTGCTGCCGCATACGACGAGCATCACCACCGTTAGCGATCGGATCAATCGGCACCGTATGGATTGATGCTCACGAATGGCGAGACGTCCTCGCCCCCAACCTCGGTAGGCGGAGAAGGAGCTGAGTTCGCATCGGACTGCGGCATGGGCGCGGTCGTTGCGGCAGAGCGCAGCGGAACAATATTTGGGGATCGATTCCGTGGCAAGCGCGGGATGGCCGGGGGCGGCCTGAGCGAATCGGGTTCGCCGCCGTTCGCAGACGCAGCGAGGACTGTCACGTCGGGGCTTGACGCATTCGGAGCGCGATTCGACACGGGGTTCGATCGCTCTGTTTCATGGGGCTGTTCCTGCAGCGGTAGCCGTTGAATTGCCGCAACCGTGTCGCTCGCGGCAGCCGTATCCTTGATCCTGCAGTCACTGCGCTGCGCGTGTGTTGATGCGTTCACCCCGGTCGCTACCATGGCGCCGATGAGCATCCCTGGAGCGAATCCCCGCGCGCTGCGCAAGAACCTGCGAGCCAGATGGGCCCTGGCTGGCGCCGTAGGGAGCTCCACATTGGCCGTGACTTCGCCCGACACGGAGAGCGCACGAACAGCGTTGAGCAGGTCCCCCGCATTTTGGTAACGGCGTCTGGGTTCTTTCTCCAGACAACGTTCTACGAGCGCTTCGAGCTCAGGTGAACAGCTCGGCAAGGCGCGCCCGAGCGGCGCATGCTTTTGCGTGAGCAAGTGAAACATGACGGCGTTGTATGAATCGCCAGGATGAGGACGCTTACCCGTCAGTGCCTCGTATAGAATAGTTCCAATGGCGAACACGTCGGTGCTCGGCTGGACTGCCTTTGCACCGCGCGCTTGCTCCGGAGACATGTAGGCCACAGTGCCCAGGTCCGTTCCAGAGATGGTGATGTCTCGGCCATCGTCTTCGCGGGCGATGCCAAAGTCGAGGATCTTCACCCACGGCAGCCGAGGGCTACGGGCGAGCAGCATCAAGTTGTCAGGCTTCAAGTCGCGGTGCACGACGCCATGGGCGTGCACGTAGGCCATGCCCTCTGCCACCTGGCGGATGATGCCGAGCGCATCGCCTGCGGCGAGAGAGCCTCGTTGAGCTAGCGAGCTCTTGAGTGTGCACCCGTCCAAGTACTCCATGACCAGGAACGGAGACCTCTCAAGATAAACACCGTAGTCGAGCACCGCAGTCAGGTGTTCATGTTCGAGACGACCCAAAATCTGCGCTTCACGCTTGAACCGCACCGCGCTGCGCGAGCGCCCCGAAAGCTCGGTATGCAGGAATTTGATGGCACAGCGCCGTCCCACCCGGACTTGCTCCGCTTCGTAGACGGCTCCCATCCCGCCCAACCCAATCGATCTGACGATCCGATATCGATCCTCCAATACCATCCCGACGTCTGGCAACGGGAGAAGTTCCGGCGTGAAAACGCCGCCTCTGGTTGGCTCAACCCCGTGCAGCATCGCTCAACTCCGCTTCCGCCGCGAGCAGACGTCGCGCACGATGTCTCGGAACTCCGATCTCGAGCGCCGCATTCGTGATGTTGCCGTCGTGCTTTTCGAGCGCGGCGCGGAGCCGAACGAGCTCTTCGATGTGCCGGGCTAGCCAGGCTTTCCGGCGAGCAGAGATGTTCACGGGCGCGAACAACTCCGAGCGTCCAGGAGCGGGATCGACACATGGCTCCTCTCGAAAGCGCTCCGGCAGATCCGAGAATGCCCAGCGTGACCTATGGGAGGCCGCCAGCACGGCAGCCAATTGCTCGACTTCTCGAACATTATATGGCCACACATAAGCGCAGACCGCTTCCACCAGGCGAGAATCGAGGGTGGGGTTCTCGATGCCGCGCAGCCTCAGGAATCGCAACAGCAGCGGCAAGATCTCTTGGCGCCGGCGACGCAGCGGCGGAACGGTAATCTCTACCGTGCGCAAGCGCGCGTGCAGATCCATTCGAAAGACGCCCTCTTCCACCAACTGCTGGAGCGGCTCCTGACACGCCGCGATGATCCTGAAATCGACTTCGATTGGCCGTGTAGCCCCCAGCGGCGTCACTCGGTGCTCTTCGAGCACACGGAGCAGCTTTGCTTGAACCGATAGAGGCAGATTGGCTATCTCATCGAGGAATAGTGTGCCGCCATGAGCGGCGCGCACGTAACCATCCCTGGCGTCTTGCGCTCCGGTGAAGGCGCCCTTTCGATGACCCAGTAGGAGCGCTTCAGCCACGCCTTCCGGGATCGCCGCGCAGTTGACCGCGACGAAAGGACCCGAGCGGCCGCTCCAATGATGAATGGTTTGAGCGAGGGCATCCTTCCCAGCACCTGTCTCTCCATAGATGACGACGGGAAGCTCGTGCCGCGCGAAACCTTTGAGCGGGCTCAGCAGATCGAGGGTCTGGGCGCTCGCGAGAAATGACGGACCCAACGCCTCGACAACGACGGAGTCATCGATTGCGCTGCGGGGCAGGGTGCACACCACTCCCACGCAGTCGCCAATGCGAACGACATCTTGGTCCTTCACATTGACGAGGTCGACACGGGTTCTGTTAACCCACGTCCCATTCTTGCTACCGAGGTCCTTCAGCAGCCAGAGCGGGCCGTCTCGCTCAACGCGTGCATGCTGCCGCGAAACCTGGTCGCTCTGGAGTTGCACAGTGCAGTCGTCGGCACGCCCGATGATCGCGCCGGATACGAGCGGCCAAAAATGCAGCGATGGCCAGACCGACAGCAGGCCCAAAGCCCTCACCTCGCTGGCGCCATCTAGGCTGGGCGATTCGTAGCTCGCCGTCTCCCCCGCTGGGTCCCCGGTCTCCCTCCTCATATTGCCTATCAGGATAGCCCGAAGCGAACGCAATGTCGTCCCGAACGGGACCACTGCCTCCACTGGTCGCCGGGCCCGGGCGCTCGATCTGATGACGATTCAAGTCAACTGCAATGCCTACATGGTCCGCAATGGGCGCCTCACGGCCTACTCAGTCACTGCGCGGATACTATGTTGAACTTCAGCGGCACGCGCCCGCACCAAACATCGGCGAGCAACGTGACGCCTCCCAGCAGCGCGCACGGGATCGTCCACGCCGTGTAGCGGAAATCGGGAGTGTTCGCGCCAACCACCACACTCAGCAGGGACACGAGGCCCGACAGCGAGTACAGGAGCGGCAAGACCGAGGCGCCGCGCAGGTAGCGCACGAGCGCTGACGGCAAGAGAACCGAGCTCGCGAGCAGATAGAGCCAGGGCGCGAAGTGGAGCGAGTGCGCTTGCCAGTCGATGAGGCGAGTAGGGCCAGCGTGCGCGTGGGCACCGGACAGCGCTCCGCCAAAGGATGCTTCGGCCCTGGTCCGAGGTAGTAGATCTGTCTATCACGGTTCATCCTCAACAGCTCGTGCGCGAAGGCTCCCCGGTGCGCCAGGTATGCGCCGGGCCGGTGCGACACGGCTGAAAGCCAGCTCTCTGAAGGGCGAAGCAGGTCGCGCGGTTCCTGCGTGACCCGAAACACCGGGACACAGCGTTGGGGGACGAAGGGACTGCAGTAGTAGAGCCGGGGCCCGTAATCGATGCTGAACAGCGGTCGGATGTCTTCGACCCCCATCCCGGGCGTGAGTACGTGCGACTTGGGATCGACCAGCAATTTGCCCATTCGCAAAGACATGCCAGCGAGATCGAAGATGGATATCTTCTGCCAGAAGTTGGTCTCATGCACGATCGGTGCGAGCAAGCGCTTCAATCCCAGCGCGGCGCCGCAGATCAGGATAATGCTCACCCCAGCAGCGACGAGCAGCCGTAAGGCCCGCGATCGCTCGGGTCACACAGTGGTAGCATCAAGAAGGGCCAGACGGCAGCGAGGGCGCTGTGACGGGCGCCGATCGCCAGGATGAAGAATGTGCATCCCACGGCCACGCGCGCGCGATAGGTCCGCCCCGGGACGACCAATAGGGCGAGCCCCAGCAACAGCGCGCCGGGCATGAGCCCATCCTTGAGCACGATGGGCAGGACGGAGAACACCGGCGGAAAGAAGGCGACGGCGAGCAGTCCAACGGCGCGGACAAGCAGCGGTATGGGCAATGCCCAGAATAGCCCCGTGAGGCCGGCCCAAAACATGGCGTTCATGAACACCAACATGCCGAGGGGCCCGGGCAGTACCCGATCGGTATAGCGCCAGATCAGTGCCATCAGCACCGGGTGGTCATCAACGAACTTGAAAGCGCGCGCCTGTTCGAGCTGCGCGCCGGAATCCACCCCATGTATCCGGGGCGCAGAGGTAAATGGTGAGGCTGAACGCGAGAAGGCCGAGCAGGCTCATCAGCAGCGCGGCGCGCCGGTTCAAAATCCAGCTTCGAACAGCCTCAACGGTCGTCGGCGGCGCGGTCTCAACCATCGGTGCCGGCTATCCGCACGGCAAGGCCTTTCGCTAGGCCTGGGGACTGTTCCCGGATTGTGGCGCTTGACCCGCACGGATGCCCGCGGTAAGCGCCGGGCCTCTGGTGGTTTTTCAAAGTGGACGCGCACTCGCAGCATCCGTGGCGCTTCACCGCGGCCGCCCGAATCCTGCTCCGGCACGGCTATGACGCGCTCGCGCTGATCTGCGTGACCGTCTTCCACCACGTGCTGGGAGTCAAGTATCGCTTCGCGCAGATCGCCTACGACGAGCACTGGTTCCTGACCGAGGGCTGGTCCGTGGTGAAGGGGCAGGTCCCGTATCGCGACTTTCAGGAGTTCAAGCCGCCGGGAGTGATCTTCGTCAACGCTCTGGCGGTGAAGCTCTTCGGCATCGAAGACCTCGGCTACCGCAAGCTGCTGGCGCTGCTCTCGCTGGCTGCCTTTCTCGCGCTGGCTGTTGCGCTACTGAGCCGGCGCGTCAACCGCTGGCTCGTGGTCGGAGTGCTGATGCTCATGGTCAACCACTTCTACGATGATGGTCTACACAACGGCGTCATCAACGACGCGGAGACGCCGGCGCTCAATTTCTTCCTGCTGGGCGTGGGGGTCCTGCTCACTCGAACCAGATGGGAGCGCACCCAGCAGGTCCTGGGCGGCATGCTGCTGGCGCTGTCCCCGTTGAGCAAGGAGCCCCTGGTCTTCGCCACCCTCACTGCGTGGCTGTCGCTACTGTTGCTGCACCAGCTCGAGGCGGCCGGAAAGGGTGCCGCTCGGCGCTTTGCGACCTGCACGATCTCCGGTGCGCTCGCGGTCGCGGGGATCTGGCTCGTGTACATGCTCGCCACGCGCTCTCTCAGCTGGTACATCTTGGAGCTGAAGCTCAGCATCGCCTACGCGCAGAACTATGCCTACCAGCTCGGCTGGGCTTCCCGAACGCCGGAAGGAGGCGCCTTCCTCCAGGCGCTTCGGCGGCTGTGCAAGGTCTACCTCAACCTCTCACACCTCGCTGTCGTCATCCCGTTCTTCCTCGGTCTGGCGGCGCTGCCCGGCCGGCGCCGGCTCGTGGGCATCGGCGCGCTGGCCACGTTCGTCGCGTCGCTCTACGCGGTCACGATCGGTGGCGGATATTCTTCGCGCTACTTCATCATGGCCATGGCGGGCACGTTCTTCTGCGTGGTGCTCGGCGCCGTCGCCCTGGATGGACTGGTGCAGCGCTGGGGCAGCGTCGCGCGCCATGCGCTGGGCGCGGCCTGGCTCGGGATCGCGCTCTTGCTGACGGGGCCGCGCTTTGCTGCCGAATCGAAGAAGTATGCCAGCTACGCGCCCGCGCCGCCGCCCGTGGACCCGGCCGACATCGATTTCGTCCGGCAACACGCCAGCCCAGAGGACACCATCTTTACGGTCGACGATCCGCTGCTCTACGTCTATTCGGATCGCGTGAGCGCCTTCCGCGGCGGAATCGTGCTGGACGAGATCATCGAGTACTATCCCGGCGACACGGACGAGGAGCGGCTCTCGGTCATCCGGGACGGCCTGGAGGAGAAGCGGCCGAAGCTGATCATCTTCGGAAACACACTGTTTGGTCCCCGGCGAAAGCAGCGCTACATCGCAGCAGTCGTGATGCCCTTCATTCGCGACGGCGGCTACACCCCGCTCAACGACAGATTCTACGTGCGCCCTGATTGAAAATGCCGACGACTGACAACCGCGCATCGGAGAGGGCAGGGGGCGTCGCCGGCGGGCCAGTGCTGCTGGTCTGGTGCGCCTTCTCGCTGACTGTCCTGGCGCTGGCGTTCCGCCATGTGAGCCCCGAGCACTTCGCCTTGTTCTGGGACGACGCGCTGTTCTTCAAGCGCGTCTCGTACAACGTGTTGCACCACGGGTTTGCGGGCTGGAACCAGGCGGAGGGGCCCGTGTTTGTCAATACGAGTCAGCTGTTTCAGCTGCTCGCCACGCTGCTGCTCTGGCTATTTCCGGGCAACTACAACGCGGCCGTGACGTTCTGGGGTGCGCTGGCCCTCAGCGCGTCGTTCCCGCTGCTGCTGCGGGCGACGCGAGCCGGTTTGCCGGGAGCGCTGCTCCTGTTCTGCTTGCTCCAGGCACCGCCCATCGTCTTGTCGCTGACGACCGGCATGGAGACGCCGACGGTCGTGCTGGTCCTGGCGGCGTTTTTGTTGGTTGCTTTGCGCGCGGAGGCGCCCGAGGCCATCGTACGGCGGCTGGCCGCCGGGCAGTTGCTGGTGTACGCGGTGCGGCCGGACGCGATCCTGCTGTCCTTCACGTTGGTGGCCGTGCTGCTGGTGAGCCGCGCCGCCTGGCGGCCGCTGCTCCGGTTCGTGAGCTGGACGGCACTGGGCCTTTTGCTGCTCAGCGCGGCTTTCTACGCCTACTACGGCACGGCTTTGCCACTGTCCTTCTTCCTCAAGGTCTCGCCGCTCTCGATCTACGACGCCGACTACGTGCACATGGGGCTGGTCAACAAGCTGCAGAACGTGGCGCAGGCCTTGCTCTTGATCCTGCCGCTCCTGCCGCTGATGGCGCTGCGCCGGGATCGGTTGAATCTGGCGCTGAGCGCGGCAGCGGCCCTCTTCATCGCGTTTCACGGGCTGACCACCTTCGAGATCGCGGCCTACCACGCGCGCTTTTACGCGCCCGCGTTGCCGCTGCTGTTCGCGGCTGCTCTGCGGGGTGTGCCCGAGTTGAAGACTCTCCGGCGGCAAGCAGCGGCGTTCGCGTTCGGCGCGCTCGCCGCGCTCGTGCTCTGGCTGGCCTACGAGCGGGGCTGGATCGAGAACGCGGGTGGCTACGGCCCCGATATCGTCACGGCCGCGGAATACGCGAGGTACGCGCTGGGGGTGCCGGCGCTGGCCTTGGTGCTCGCGCTGGGGGCGGGCACGCGGGCGAGCTGGGCGGCGTGGTTGCCTGCGGCGTGGTTGCCCGCAGCCCTTGCGTGCGGGCTGGCGGCGCTGCAGCTGAAGAGCACACTGCCGCGCTCCTGGGGCATCGTCTCCGACGAGGTCTCCAACACGAACACGATCGGTAGCCACACCGCCGACGTCGGCATCGACGTGATCCGGCGCTGCTTCGAGCAGCCGTTTCAGATGACGCACAGCGAGATCGGTCTGCCTGGAGTGTTCTTCCTCGAGTCGCGCATCATCGACTTTACCGGCCTCGCCAACCGCCAGGTGATCGACGGCAGCTTTGATTTCGAGAGCCTGTGTACCGATCAGCGCCCCGAGTTCGTCTATCGCCCGCACTGGACGCATCGAGCGCTCAACCACCGCCTGGACGAGAGCGCCTGCCTGGCCGAGAACTACACGCAAGTACCGCTGCCGCGGCGCGCGAGCTGTCCGCTGCTGGTCCGCAACGATCTGGTCGCGCGCTACACGGACTGTTCACGCTAGGCGCGTGCGCGCGGAGCGGTCAGGCTCCGGCGTTCTCGCTTCGCGCGGCGCGCGCGGGCAGGATGTAGCGCATCCAGAACGAGTGCAGGAACGACTGGCTCACCACCAGCGTGCCCAGCAAGCTGAGCGGCGCCGCGACGCTGGCGGGCAGGGCCAGCGCCAGGATGAAGCAGGTGATCATCACGATGTACGCGAAGCGACCGCGCCACGAACGCGGCGCTTCACCGACGGAGGTCGGGAACACGAGCGGCGCGAGCACATACAGATAGCGCCAGGCCCCTGCCATGAGCACCCACGGGCCAGCCAGGCCGCGATGGCACAGGAGCACCGACAGCGTCAGGACGAAGAAGGCGTCGGACTCGATGTCGTAGCGCGCACCAAACTCGCTGGCGCGCGAGCTGCGGCGGGCGAGCCAACCGTCGACCGCATCCAGCACCAGGATGAACAGGGCCACGGCGGCCAGCACCCAGCCCGGCTCCCGCGCAAAGCCGACCAGCATGCCCATGGTCGCGACCAGGCGCAGCGTGGTCACCAGGTTGGGCAGCCCAAACTCGCGCGTCGGCGTCCAGGCGCCGCGCGCTTGCGCGACCAGGAAAAAGAAGCACAGCGCGCCCACGAAGGAGAGCAGGGGCGGATAGCCGAGCCAGAGCACGAACGCCGTGGCGACCAGCATGCTGACGGCGTTGGCGTACGACCAGGCCTTGCCCTTGTCGTTCCCGAGGCGATCCGAGTCGAACAGCACCACGAGCAGGCCCGGCACGCTGCTCAGCAGCGCGAAGGTGCCGTACACCATCGACACCGCGACGCCCGTGCTCTGCGAGAGACCCGCCGCTCCGAACAACAGCGCGCTGGCGCCTTCCCGGATGCCCCAGCCGCCAAAGAAGCTGGGGATCGTGCCGGCCACCAGGATCAATGGACCCAGCCAGAACAGGTGCATCAAGGGCAGCTCGACCCCCAGGGCGCGGCCCGCCACGTACAGCTGCAGCAACGAGCCCGCCACGAGCAGCAACGAGAGCGGCAGATGCACCGCGGCATTCCGGGGCGAGAGCAAGCACTGGCCTGCCTTGCGCAGCCATTGCTCGGCGCGCAGCGCGTGCGGTCGCGAGCGAGGCCAGCGAATGGCGACCTGCCAGAGCACGAGCCCGAACCCCAGGAGCGACAGCACGCCCAGCCCCAGCCCGCGCAGATCGATGGTGCCCGTGCGCACGATCAGGGGAGCAGCGGCGAGCACGGCCAACCACACCGCGAGCTGACCCGACAGGCGGTCCAGCGCGAGCGCCTCGAGCACGGAGAGCAGGCTGCGGTCCGAGCTCTTGGCGTGCCGCAGGGCACGCAGCCCGTCGCCAGCGACGCCGCTGGGCAGCACCTGGTTGGTCAAGGTCGAGAGCGCGTACTCCGTCGTCGCTTTCACCCAGCCGAGCCGGATGCCGAGCAGGTTGGCCACCCGCGACCAGCGCAGCCCGAGCAGCGCCAGCTGCACCGCGTTGATGGCGAAGGAGATCCACAACCAGCGGGTGTCGACGCTCGCCAGCTGGGCGATCACCCGCTTCGAATCCGCCGAACCGACGCTGGCGACCATCAGCACCGCGCTCAGCGCGACACTGGTCCACGCCAGACCCACGGACGATTTTCGGCGCACGATCGGGGCCTGCCCCGAATCGGCGGAACTAAGTGCAGAGGTCATGTTTAAGTAACGGTGGAGGACACTAGCACTCCGGCCTGGACAGGTGGGTAACCTCTTCGGGCCGAAATTCGCCATTTTTCGCAGCAAGATGCCGCTCTGGGCCAGCGGGCCCGCGAATCGGCGGGGGGAGCTTGCCTTGCCGGTGGCGCTCGTCCAAGCTGGGCCCCGCCATGCGGCCGTACTGCACTCGCTGCGCTCTCGCCCTGGCCATCGCCCTCGGATCGGGCTGCAACTCGGACCTGGTGGATGATGTCTCGACCGATCTGTGCGCTTCCGGCAAGCGCTGGGTCGGCGGCCTCACGCCGAGCGAGGAGATGTACCCGGGCCACGATTGTGTGGACTGTCATCGCGACTACGGAGGCCCCGAGCTGATTTTGGGCGGGACGATCTATGGCCTGCCGGATCCCGGCGGTGAGCGCACCACGAAGCACGACTGCTTCGGCGTGGAGGGCGCGCTGATCACCGTGACCGGCGCGGACGGGATGGTCCTGCAGACTCGCAGCAACCGGGCGGGAAATTTCTTCTTTGAAGGCCGCGAGGCCTCGTTGGTTCCCCCGTTCACCGCGGTCGTCGAGTACACCACGCCCGACGGAACGCAGACGCGCGAGCCCATGAACACCAAGCCCTCGTACGGGGGCTGTGCCCGCTGTCACACTCCGGGGCACTCCGAGCCGACGCCCGGCGCCGAACCAGGCGCCGTGATCGGACCGGATGACGTGGTAGACAGCCCCACCCCGATTTACCCGATCTATACGGGCCCCGTGGACGAATGAACGTAGTGACTGCAGGTGCCGAGCAAGTTCGGCGCTATTACGACGACAATACCCGCCTCTTCCTGAGCCTCGGTCAGGGCAGCGAGGGCACCATCCGCCGCGCGGTGTGGGGCCCAGGCGTGCAAGACCGCCGCCAGGCCATGCGCTATGTCGATGGCCAGGTGCTGGCCCGACTGCGCAGCATCAGCGATCTCCCGCCCGGCAGCCGCCCGCGTGTGGCCGACCTCGGCTGCGGTGTTGGCTCCAGCCTGTGCTTCATCGCGGAGCAGCTGCCGATCGTCGGCACCGGCATCACGATCAGCCCCGCGCAGGCCGAGCTGGGCATGAAGCGGATCGCGGCGCAGGGGCTGTCGGACCGCGTGCGCTGCATTCAGGGTAACTTCTGCGACTTGCCCGCGGGGCTCGAGCCCGCCGATCTGGCGTTTGGCATCGAATCCTTCATCCACGCGCCCGATGCCTCTGCGTTCTTCGAGCAGGCGTCGCGCCTGGTGCGCCCCGGCGGTTATCTGATGGTGTGCGACGACCTGCTGGCGGAGGGCGCGCGCGACATCTCGCGCGCCCGCAGCCTGGCCCAGCGCGTGCGTGACGGCTGGAAGGGCCTCAACCTGCTCACGGAGTCGGAGGCCCACGCGCTGGCCCGGAAGGTCGGCTTCGAGCCGGTGGAAACGGCGGACCTCACGCCTTTTCTCGAGATGCAGCGCCCGCGAGACTACGCCATCGGCGCGCTGATGCGCTGCTTCGGCTGGTTGCCCGTGCGCGGCAACTACTGGGCGATGCTGTACGGAGGCCATGCGCTGCAGCTGTCGCTGAAGCGGGGCTGGATGAAGTACCTGCTGCTCACCTGGCAGCGCCGCTGAGATACGGGTAACATGTGCCACATGGCGGGCGTTCCGTTGGCGCGGCTCACAGCAACCTGGCGGGCGGCGTTAGGGTTGATGGTGGCGTTTGGCCTCGGCTGCGCCGGCACCGGCGAGAGCGGGGTCACCTACACGAAGGACGTCAGTCAGCTCTTCAGCGATTGCGTGCTGTGCCATCAACCCGGCGCCCCCTTTGGTCCGGACAGCCCGTTCGATCTCAGCGAAGAGCCGGACGTCCTGCACCCGTACGCCCCGGAGGATGGGCTCGTCACGTCGATCGCTCACTGGAAGCGCAACCATCCGGACGGGCTAATTCCCGACCAGCTCGTGCTTCCAGGGCAGCCCGATGACAGCTTTCTGATCAACAAGATCTCCGATCCCGCGCTGAACCTCTTGCCGAATCCCGATATCAACGGCGTGTCGATGCCGTTTCAGATCAAACGCGTCACGACGGCTGAGCTCGCAGCGGTCGAGCAGTGGGTCACCAGCGGCGCTCAGGATGACGATTTCTATCGAACGACGGTGGCGCCCATCTTCGTCAGCCCGAACGGGTATACGTACAGCAAATGCGACTTGTGCCACTTCGCGGGTGCAACCACGCCGATGGATCTCAGAGATCCCTTCGGACCAGATGGTGCCGTTGGCGTCCCGTCGCGATTTCGCAGCGATATGCTGCGTGTCGCGCCCGGCGATCCGGATGGGAGTCTGCTGGTTCAGCGGATGCGACAGAGCGCCGGCGACAATCTGCCTACCAGTGAGTTCGGGGCCCCGATGCCGAAGCCCACTCCGAATCTCAGCGAAGCTCAGGTAGCGATCGTGCGGCAGTGGATCGTCGAGGGCGCCCGGCCCTGATCAGCGCCACCACAGGTCGAAGCACGTGAGGGGGCCGCCCTCCAGCATCACTTCCAGATCGCCCTCGGTGCCCGCGCGTGCCCGCGTGTCGAACTGAATGGTTTGACGCAGCATGTAGGCTGGGCGGGTGCGGGCCTGACCGAGTGGGTTGCCGTCGAGCTCGGCGCGGATGCTGCCGGGCGCACCTAACGCGTCGTACTGCGCGACCAGGAACGCGCCGAGCTTGCCGGGGATTCTCACACGCAGGGGCTCGCGGCTCGTGGCTCTCATGCACAGATGATCGCCTCGACCATGGACCAGCGCTGCTTCGACACGCTGGACGCCGCAGCCATAGCTGAGAGAGTTGAGCTTGGTGCAGGGGTGGCCACCGAGGGTGAGCGGCAGGTCAGCATGGAACAGTGAGCGTGGCGGCAAGAGCCGCTGGTTGTCGCGGATGCGCAGCACCACCGAGCCCGCGAGCAACACGCCGCCGCCGAGCGCGCCCCAGAGCAGAGCTCGCCGCCGGCGTGCGACCCTGGAAAACAGCGCGCGCCAGGGCTGCGGACCCCGCCGGGCGAGGGCCCAGAAGGCGGGCAGGGTGCCGAGCGTCAGGATCAGCCCGAGCCAGTCGCTGGCTCGATACACGTAGCGCAGGACGAGCTCGCCGTCGCGCGCGGGCACCTCCATCAGCACCGGATCCTCCACGCCCTGGGCGGCGACGGTCGAGATCGGAAGCGCTGAGCCGGCGATCTCGGCCTGCCAGCGATCGAACGCCGCGACGTGAATGCGCAATCTGCTCTCGGGCGCCATGCCGCTCAGGCGAATGCGCACGCGCTCGGGAGCGAATTCCAGGAGCTCAGCGTGGCCGGGCCCCAGAACCTCGAACGGATCCGGATGGTAGTCCTTGAAGCGATAGAGCCGGAGCGATCCGAAGCTGCGTTCCAGCTCGAACAGCGCTGGCTCCAGGGACCTGACGCTCACGACGTACTCGACGGACAGCGCCTTCAGCAGGTCGCGACCGTCATTCAGCGGCAGACCGTCGAAGATCTGCGTGGGAGTGACGCCGATCTTGTAGAGCAGCGTCTGGTCGTAGACGGGAGCCAGCGTCGCCAGGTGGTCGCCGTGTGGCATGTAGTAGGCGATGCGATAGTGGCCGGCGTGCGTGGCGCGCAGTTCTCGCGACCAGGCCCATACCTGCTGCAGGTCCGCAAAGAAGGCCGTCTCGGCCTCACCCTGGATCTGGTGTGGGAGCTGCCACGCCGGCCAGCGCGGCGGTACCGGCGCCATCAGCGCTGCGGCGCCGCCGATCGTGAGCAGGCCCGCCAGGGCCGCACGTCCGCGCGCCTGCCGCGAAGCGAGCAGCCACGCGCGCCGCGCGAGCTCGACGCAGGCAAATCCTGCGAGAGGGTACCAGAACAGCTTGGCCACGAGCAGGCAGCGCGCCGTCTCGATCTTGATCAGGCTGGGAAGAACGCGCTCCAGGTGCAGCACACCCGTCAACAGGTCCGAGGTCGCGAGCAGGAATGCGAGCGCGCAGAGCGCGATGAAGCGAGCGCTGCGCCGGCCCCCGCGCAGCACGAACCAGGCGCCGAGCAAGCTGAGCGCGTGCACGAGCGGCGGCACGTGGGCAAACGTTCGGAGCTCGAGCAGGCGCGTTCCCACGTCGGCGAGCGATTGAGTGGCTTCGCCGAGATCCAGGGTGACCTGGCTGCGGGCGAGAAAGGGCAGCAGCGTGGTGGCGGGGAGGGCAAACCCCAGCAGCGCGGCACCGAGCGTCTGCGCCACCCGCAGCGGTGGTAGGGCTCGCTGCCTCGAGCACTGCCCGAGCAACAGCAGCGGAACGACGACGGCCAGCACGAGCAGGGCAATTTGATGGGTGATCAGCGCCGCGGCGCTCCAGAGCCCGGCGCGCAGCGCGTGCCGCGCCCGCCCCGTGCGCAGGACTGCGCTCAGCTGCGCGCTCCCGAGCAGCAGGAAACACATGGCGAGCGAGACCGGCCACACTCCCCAGTCGACGTTCCAGGCCCAGCCGCCCTCGGAGAACTCCCCGGGGTCGAGCGAGGTGAGCCAGGCGGCGATCAGCGCGGCGCTGGGCCCGAAGTAGCGCCGGGTGAACACGAAGGCGGTGAACGCCTTGAACAGAAGGAAGGCCGCCAAGGCGAGCGCGTAGGTGCGCAACCACGAGAGCTGGCCCAGGCTGAGCGCGCGGAACAGCGAGACCCAGAGCTCGCCTCCGCTCGGAACGAACTCATCGGAGGGAAAGCCGAATCCCCAGAAGTGACTCCAGCCGCGCAGCCGCCCCTGGCCCAGCATCTCGGTCCAGAAGTGCCAGGCCTTGAACAGGTGCGTCGGGTGGTCGTGACTGAGCGGAGTCTTCCAGATGAATGGAAACGCCTGAATGAGCGCGGGCAGGAGCGACAGCCCAGCCGCAATGCTGCTCCATTGCCTCCGTATCAGACTCGTCATGCAAAGAGAGCGCGCGTCAACGCTCGCTCACTCGCTGCGCGAGTACACGCGCACGTAGTCGATCTCGTAGTGCACGGGGAAGGGCACGGCCGAGGGATCCCCGCCTGCCTGGCCGCCGATCGCCAGGTTCAAGAGCGTGTACGCCGGATTCACGAACGGGCTCTGACCGTCCGGGTTGCGCAGCGCCGAGAGCTGCAGCGTGTTCAGCTCGCTGCCGTCGACCCAGAGCGCGATGCGCTGATCGTCCCAGTCCATGCGATACACGTGGAAGCGCGCGTCCCAGTCGCCGTCGCCGAGCGCAGTGAGCGGCGTCGCGATCGCGTCCCAGTTGCCCTCGTAGCGGGTGTTGGTACCGACCACGAAGTTCGCGTGCAGCGAGCCGTTGTAGAACTCCAGGATGTCGATCTCGCCGTTGCTCGGCCACTCGCCGTTGTTGCCGAGCATCCACCACGCGGGCCACAGCCCGTTGTAAGCCGGGAAGCGCGCGCGCAGCTCCAGCCGCCCGAAGCGGAAGCTCTGCTTGCCGCGCGTGTTGAGGCTGGCGGAGGTGTACTCGGCGAACTGCCGCGAGGTCTTCCAGTCCGTGCTGCCGGCGCGATAGTTGGGGTTCGGTACTCGCTCGCGCCGGCCTTCGATCACCAGGAAGCCCGCGGCGACGCTGGCGTTCTGCGGCTGATACCACTGCGCTTCCTCGTTGCGCACGAAGCCATTCTCGAAGCCCCAGTTCCTGGGGTTCGGAGCGCCGCCGACCTCGAACTCGTCTTGCCACTCCAGCTCGAAGCCCTCGTACGCCGGCACGGTGGGGCGCAGGCTCGCCGAGACCGACGGGCACGCCGGCAGCTCGCCGGCGCACAGCACCTGGGCGTCGCCCCAGTCGGCATGGTCGCTGCCGTTGCCGTCGCCCGCGTCGACCACCAGCTGCAACTCCTGTACGCCGGACACGTCGACATCGAGCGCCTGCGGCGCGTCGGCGCCGGTGAGCACATCCGTCTGCGCGAGCACCTGTCGATCGCCGAGCACCTGGAACCGTACCGAACCGGCGCGCTTCATCTCGCTGTCGATGCCCGCGACGGCGGTGAAGCGGCTGCAGCGCCCGCCCAGCGCGAAGCCGACGTTCGAGGGCGCGTGCGTGCCGATGCCCTTGGCGTACAGCCGACCGCCGATGCGCAGCGGACCGCCGTCGCCCAGCGCCTGCTCGCCGTTGCTCAGATCGCGCTCGATCGGACCCCAGCCGTTCTGCTCGCTGGCGGCGCACACATCGCTCAAGAAACGCGCAGCGGCGGGGCCGAGAGGCGCCGGGGGCGCGGCGGGGGTGGGCGTCAGCGGCAGATCGCCCGTGAGTCCTTCGTTGCTGACCTCGCCCGAGGGCGCCCCCGCGGAGGGATCGGCGTTGCTGCCGCTATCTTCGGCGCCTTCGCTGGCGGGACCCCCGGATGCCGTCGGAGTGTCGGCGCTAGCGCCGTGCGCGCTGCCGGGGTCCGCGCAGCCGAGCTGTGCCAGCAAGGGCAACGTCGCGAAAACGAGCGAGAGGCGCAGCGCAGTCATCGTTCGCCAGGGTGCCTGGAGCGGGACGGGCGAGCAAGCCTGAACCAGCGGCCAGGCATCGGCGAGGCCTGCAGAACAAACAGCGCGACGCTCGGAGGATGGCCCACGGGAAGTGTGGCATGATCGGGAGAAGATGAATGCCCCCGCACGACGCCGCGCCACGTATCAGGACGTGCTGGACTCGCCACCTCACCAGCTGGCGGAGCTGATCGATGGCGCGCTGTACACGCATCCGCGGCCGGCGATGGCACATGCCAATGCGAGTTCGATTTTGGGCGCAGAGTTGGTGCTCCCGTTCAGACAAGGCAAGGGGGGGCCCGGAGGCTGGATCATACTCGATGAGCCAGAGCTTCATCTGGGCGCGGAACCCGACATTCTCGTCCCCGATCTGGCGGGCTGGCGGCGAGAGACGTTGCCCGAACTCCCGGATTCCGCGTTTCTGACCATAGCGCCCGACTGGCTTGCTGAAATCTCCTCACCGTCGACCCTTCGCTTCGATCGCGTGCAGAAATTACCGATCTATCAGCGCGAGCAAGTACGGCACGTCTGGCTGATCGATCCCGCAGCGCAACTCCTCGAGGTGTTGCGCCTGGATGGGGCGAGCTATCGGCTGGTCGCGACACATGGTGGCGATGCCAAAGTGCGCGCCGAGCCCTTCGACGCGATCGAGCTCGAGCTGGCGGCGCTCTGGGCGCGCTAGGCAGCGTCCGTCCGGGTAGCGAGCGCGGTGCCGGCGGCGCGCGGGCGGCGAGCTTGCCCGGCCGCGATGGCCTGCAGCGCCTGGATCAGCGCGGGACCGACCGTCTGCAGCTGTTGCCGGTGCTGAGCGGTGAGCCCGCGCAACAGCTCGGCACCCGCCTCCGTGAGGCGCAGCAGCACCTCGCGCCGATCCAGCGTACTGCGCTCGCGCTGCAGCAAGCCGCGCGCTTCGAGCTTGTCGACCAGCGCGACCGCGGTGTGGTGTTGCACGCACAACCGCTCGGAGATGGTGCGGATCGTGGGGCGCAACGTCTCCGGCAGTCCGCGCACGGCCAGCAGCAGCTGGTGTTGCTGCGGCTCGAGCCCAGCCTCGCGCGCCGCCTGCTCGCTGAAGGACAGGAACTTGCGGATCTCGTAGCGGAAGGCGGCGAGCGAGCGGTAGTCGGCGTTGGAGAGCTTGGCCATCGCCACCACGTTCGGCGACGAACATTTCGCGCAGATGTCCGCGAGGTCTGCGCTCAGCTACATCGATCGACGACTGTATCGATTGTGGATGGCTCGGAGTTGCACGACCCTGCGCCCACCAGGACTCCCCAGCGAACGCCCTGCGTTTGCCCGTTACTTTCTCGGACGGCGGCAAGGCGCAGTGGGCTTCCTGAGGACGGTCGGAGACGGGCGGTCCGAGCCCACTCTCTCGAGATCCGGGGGCCGGTGCCGGCCCTGGCCGCATCGCGCCGAGCCGCGAGTAACCGCCGGCCCGGTGCTGCGTAAGCTGTGCTAGAGGCTGATTATGCGGGCGCAATTGCAACGGGTTTGGATCGGGTGGGTGGTGTTGTTCTGTCTCGCTCTGCTGCACTGCACCCGGGAGCGACCGGTTGCGCAGCTGCAGAACACGGCGAATCAGCCAGCCGTCGAGCAGGGCGTGGCTGCTGCGGCGCCAGCGGTGCCGCCGCCGGTCGCGCCGCTGCCTGCGGGGGAGCAGGGCAAGCTGGAGACGGCGATCCTCGCCGGCGGCTGCTTCTGGGGCATGGAAGAGATCCTGCGCAAGATCCCGGGCGTGGTGCAGACCGAGGTCGGCTACACCGGCGGCACCACCTCGGCGCCGAGCTACGAGACCGTTCACACCGGTGAGACGGGTCACGCCGAGTCGGTGCGGATCGTGTTCGACCCGAGCGTGCTCTCCTACTCGGACCTGCTCGAGAAGTGGTTCTTCCGGATGCACGATCCGACGACCAAGAACCGTCAGGGCAACGACCGCGGCACCCAGTATCGCTCGGCCATCTTCTACACCACCGCCGAGCAACAGAAGACGGCGCTGGCCGTGATCGAGCGGGTCAACGTGAGCAAGAAGTGGAAGGATCCGATCGTGACCGAGGTCAGCGCCGCAGGCCCGTTCACGCTCGCGGAGGAGTACCACCAGGACTATTTGCAGAAGAATCCTGGTGGCTACACCTGCCACTACTTGCGGGACTGAGCGGCGCTGGCCTGCTAGGCTGCACTCGTGTCCGTGAAGCCATTCACGTACGAAGAGTATGCGGCCTTGCCCGGAGATGGCCGGCGCTGGGAGTTGCTCGATGGCGAGTTGGAAGTGACGCTCACGCCCTCGCCGCGGCACCAGACGGTGTCACGGCGCCTGCAGTTCGAGTTGATGCGCACGCTCGAAGAACCCGGCCGCGCGCTGGTCTTCAACGCGCCCATCGACCTCATCCTCTCGCCGCATCAAGTGCTCCAGCCGGATCTGGCGATCATTCGATCCGACCGCCAGGCGCTGATCACCGAGAGAGGGATCGAGGGGCCGCCGGACATTGTCGTGGAGATTCTGTCACCGGGCACGCGCCTGCTCGATCAGCGCCTCAAGAAGGGCGTGTACGCCCGCTTCGGCGTCCAGGAGTACTGGATGGTCGATCCCGTGGGCGGTCAGGTCGAGCTCTACCGGCTCGCCCCCGCCGGGGAGTTCGAGATTGAGCAGCGCTTCGATCGCGCGTCCCATCTCACCACACCGAGCTTCCCCGAAGTGAACATCGAGCTCGCGCGCGTCTTCAGGGCCTGAGCTTTCCGTACGCGGCTCCCGGCGGCCGCTCTGGTGGGCCGCCGGTGTTTGGCTAGCGAGCTTCAGCGCGCGTGCTTCTTCACGATCGCGAGCAGGCCCTCGTTCTTGCGGCAGTTCTCGAAGGCGAAGGACGAGAGCACGCGGTCGATCTCCGTTTCGGATAGGCCGCGGAAGGCCTCCGCGTAGATGGGCTGCAGGAAGCCACCGAAGAAGCCGTCGAGGGCCGCTTGCTTCAGGTACGAGGCGAACTCCTTCGCGGGGAGCTCCGGGTTGCCGATCGCTTCGGAGGCGAGCTCGGCGGCCTTGTCCATCAGCTGGGCGATCTCGCCCGCCGGGAGCCAGCCCGCCCAGGAGTCCGTGCCCAGCTTGCGCTTCAGCTCCAGCAAACGATCGACGCGCTGCAGGTACTCGGAGTCGGGCTTGGGCATGACCCAGCCCATCGTGCCCACGTCCTTGTACGTCCATGCCGTCCAGTGGGCGCCGTTCTTTTCGAAGACGGCGATCTGATCGTCGAGGGCGCGCAGGCGGTCGGGGAGCTCCTCGGAGCGCCCGTTGTAGACCGAGCCGAACTCGCCGACCCAGAGCGGCACCTGGTGCTGGCGGGTAAAGCGCGCGCCCTCGGTTTGCTCGAACACCTGCTGCTGCTTGGCGGCGTCCCACTGCTCGCCGCCGTTGAGGCCCGGATATGCGCCGGGACCAAAGCCGGCGGCGTTGTAGTTGTGGCTGCTGTACACGAGGTTGTCGGCGAAGGGCGCCTCCAGCTCCGCGAAGCGCATCGAATACAGATCGCCCTCGAGGAAGATGATGTGGTCCGGATCGATGTTGCGGATCGCGCCCACCACGCGCCGGTAGATGGCGTTCAGCGGCTCCCAGTTGGAGCGGTAGCGGTTGGTGAACCGCCCGCGCGGGCAGCCCGTCACCGGCTCGTTCATGACGTTGTAGCCGGCCACCGCGCGGTTGCCGCGGTAGCGGCGCGCCAGCTCCTCCCAGAGCGCGACGAAGCGATCCTGGTACTGCTGGTTGGCCCAGAACAGCGCCTGGCGCGAGCCGTTGTCGGAGTGCCAGTCAGGGTTCTGCCAGCCCGGCAGCGCGTGCAGGTCGAGGATCGCGTACAGACCCTGCTTCTCGCACCAACCGATGGCGCGCGAGAGCCGCTCGAACCCGGCCTCCAGATACTCGTAGGGCGCAGCGTCGCTCTCGAAGTGCCGGTAATTGAGCGGCAGGCGCACCGTGTTCATGCCCAGGCTCTTCAGGAACTTCAGGTCCGACTCGGCGAGCATGTGGTCGAGCAGGCGCTCGAAGAAGAACTGCGCCTTGCCCTCACCCAGCACCTCTACCATCGCGGCACGCAGCCCGTGCTCCGAGCCAGGGTAGCCGTTGATGAAGTTCTCCATGTTCATCCAGCCGCCGACGCACACGCCGCGCAGGCGCACCTCCCGATCCTGCTGGTCGACGATTTTCCCGGCGCTGACTCGTAGCGACATGCTCAATTCCTCCGCCGAGCACGCTAGCTCGAGCGGCTGCGCACGTGGAAGCGTTACCGGCCCCGTACTCCGGTCGAGCGGCTTGGCGAGCCGAAAGCTACCGTAAACCGGTATTCCAAATGCTTGGCAACGCCGGCGATCGCCCCCGGGCGCGCCTGCCCGGCGTCCATCACGCTCCCGCATCGCTTTCGAGCGACAGCCGGAGCCTCTGCCGATTCGCAGAAGCTACCACCGATTGGTCATGAGTGATCCCTTTCGGCGAGGCCCCCCAGGTAGACCGATCAGGTCGATCCCGGTGGCAAGGCGACCGCGGCGACGCCCGCGGCGGAGATGGGAGCGTCGCGCATTGGGGGACAGGAAGCGAAAAGCGAGCAGAAAGCGCACTCGGGCGGCGCTCGCCACGCGGGGGGGCGCGCCGAGACGACAGGTTCCCAGGAAACCTCAACTGGATTCACTCGAAGAGGGGCGCCGGCCGCGGCAGGCCGCGGCGCTCGCCACGCGGGGGGGGGGCGCGCGCCGGGACGACAGGTTCCCCAGGAAACCTCAACTGGATTCACTCGAAGAGGTTGCGCGGCCCACGACGGACGCGCGGCGCTCGGCACGCGGGGGGCCGCGCGCCGGGACGACAGGTTCCCCGGGAAACCTCCACTCGATTTGCTCGAAGGGGGGCGCCGCCCACGGCGGACGCGCGGCGTTCGCCGGCGCATCCGAAAGCCTGCTCGCAAAGATCCTACCCATGACCGATCGGTAGGGGCTATGACCGATCGGTAGGGGCTGTTACCGATCGGTGGGGGCTATGACCGATCGGTAGGGGCTTGGTCGCGGCGAGGACCGGGTGCCGCTGGTGGGGGGCGTTGGGGCGAGTGGGAAGGCTTCGGCGCGCCGCGGCAAAGCTGATGGTCGTGAATCAGAGCGCGGCTTCGAGCGTTTGCGTGAGCTCGTCGCGCGTGAGCACGAGTGGGTTGCCCTGCATGCTGCTCGCCGCCTGCGCGCGCGTCACGAGCTCCGGTACGGCGGAGGCATCGAGGCCGTAGGCGCCGAGGCGGGGGATGCGTAGCTCTTCCACCAGCTCGTTCAGCCACGCGACGGAGTCGAGCGGATCGGCCTCCGCGCGGCCCGTGAGGATGCGCGCGATCTCGCGGTAGCGCTCGAGGGAGGGGTGCTGGGGCGCACGTGCGCGCAGCGCCCGGATGTTGCATTCGACCACCGGCGGCAGCAGGCGGGCGCAGATCGCGCCGTGCGGCGCCGGAAAGCGCCCGCCGATCGGGCCCGCGAAGCCGTGCACCGCGCCCAGCTTGGCGTTGGCGAGGGCGAGCCCGCCGAACAGGCTGACCAGCGCCATGTCGGTGCGCGCCTCGCGATCGGCGCCGTCATGGAAGGCGCGGCGCAGCGCGCGCGCGCCGCGCTCGATGCCCTGGCGGCTGAGCGCGTCGGTGAGCGGGTTGCTCTTGCAGGAGACGAACGGCTCCAGGCACTGGGTGAGTGCGTCGAGGCCGGTGGCGGCGGTGACCTCGGGCGGCACGCTGAGCGTGAGCTCGGGGTCGATCAAGGCCACGCGCGGCAGCATCGAGTCGCTGCGCAGGCTCACTTTCACGCGCTGCTCGCTCGACGCCAGTACGGCGTTCTTGGTCACTTCAGCGCCGGTGCCGGCGGTCGTGGGCACCGCGATGAAGGGCAGGGAGGGCTTGTCCAGCGCGCGCCCGCGCCCCACGACCTCCAGAAAATCGAGCGGGTCGGAGGGATTGGCGAGCAGCGCCGCCACGGCCTTGGCGGCGTCGATCACGCTGCCGCCGCCGATGCCCACCACCAGGTCACAGCCAGCGCCCCGCGCCGCGTGCACCAGCGCGACCACATCTTCGACGCGGGGTTCGCCAGCGATCCGCGCGGGGTGCGCGCTGATCCCCGCGCCGGCGAGCAGCTGTTCCGCTCGCGCGCGCTGGCGCTCACCCGCCCCGAGCACCAGGCAGGCGCGCTTGCCGAGGCCCTTCGCCAGCGCGCTCAGCTGGTCCAGCGCGCCGGCGCCGAACACGATCTGCGTCGCGGTCGCGAACTGGAACATCGCGCGCAGCTCAGGCGGGAACGACGTCGTCGTAGTGGTGGCCCACGCGCGGGCTGGCCATCAGGGGCGCGACCGCGTCGCGCCAGGCGAGGTAATGGGCGGTCTGCTTGTGCGCTGCGGGCGCTTGCTCGTCGCGATAGACCTCGACCAGCACGAAGCGCGTGGGATCGTCCTTGCGCTGCAGCACGTCGAAACGCGCGATGCCCGGCTCCCGGCGGCTGGCGCGGGCGTTCTTCTCGCTCGCCTCGCGGAAGGCCTGGACGCCGTCCGCCACCACGTGCACCTCGACCAGTACCGTCAACACGGCGCCAGCCTACAGCCAGGCGCCGGGTGCGTCGAGCCTAACGCATCACGCCGCTGTTCTCGTAGCCGGTCACGGTTTCCCAGGCGAGCTGCTGCAGCACCAGAGCTTGCTGGTCGGTCAACCCGATGCTCGGATCCGGGGTCGTGTTGACCGGGTTGCTCTGGAACATCGTCGCGTAGAAAATCAGCGTGATGTAGTAAGCGCCGGGCTCGGTCAGGTGGATGTCCTGCCCGTTGTTGCTGAAGATCTGTGTGAAGAAGTTCGTATAGCCCGGCAGCTGCCCGGCCTCGATCGCCTCGCGCAGCCGGATCAGGCCGAGCCCACCCGGCACGATGTACGGCCGCGGCGCGTTCGGTTCCAGCGTCATCAGCACGTCGACCAGCTGTTCATCGTAGAGCAGCTCGTTCTGCACTGCGGCGTTCCAGTCCGCGGGGGTGGAAGGAGAGTAGTTGCCGCGCGTGTACCCGCCGCCGGTGATGCAGTTGGTGAAATCGAGCGGGTCCGGCCACTGCTGGTACACCCAGAGCTGGACGTTCGGGTTCTGTGAGAGCGCGTCCCGCCACGCTTGATCGATGTAGCCCGAGTCACTGTCCGGGCCCGGGTCCTCTCCGCTGGTGCTGGGCGAGATCTGGCAGGGCTCGTTCGGGAAGGGCTGCATCGACAGGTGATCGAACGGCCGTGCGCGCATCGTGGCCTGCACGTCGTCGACGCCGAAGCCGCCGGTTGGGTTCGTGTCGTACAGCCAGGTGCCGGCGCCCGGGATCGTGTAGCGGTTGAAATCCAGCTGGATGCCGCCGCTCCGCGCCACGTCTTCGAGATAGTTGACGATCGTGTCCGTCAGGCTGTTGCCGATGTGCATCGAGGACTGGATCGGCTTGGGCTGCCCGGGCGGCGTGCTCGTGTCGGGCAAGCTGTAGATCGCCTGGGTGACAACGCTCGGCAGGGCGCAGTCGCGGCTGGCCACGGATTTCACCATCGTGGTTCTCGCCGGCAGAGCGATCGGGCCGGTGTACGCGATGCCGTTCGTGGTCGGGTCGCTGCCGTCGATCGTGTAGCGCACCGTGGCGCCGGCCTCGGCTTGCAAGGTGACCGTCGGCGCGCTGCGGAAGATGCCGGGCGGCGGCGAGACCGTCGGCGCTGCCGCGACGTGCCCGAGCGCGAGATCGAGGCCGACGTAACCATCGTTGGGCTGGGAGCCCTCGAAGTAGGTGGCGGGGTCACCGTCGAGCGCCAGCCCGAAGCCGTGCACGTTGCTGTTGGTGTCCGAGATACCGAACTCGCCACCATCGAGGCGCGTGTCACCCGAGTACAGCTCCAGCTCCGCGAGCACGCCGTGGCTGCCCGGCGCGCCGTAGTACTTCACGTAGCGATAGGCGGTGGTGTTGGCGAGCGGCAGCTCGACCCAGCCGCCGGCACCGGGAGCGGCGCTGACCACGCCGAGATCGGTGAAGCCGTTCATGGCGCTGCTGTTCGAGCCCATGATCTTGCCGCCGACCAGATCCTGACCGCGGCCCGGCGCCGCGAGCAGGCGCACGCGCGTGACCACCGGCAGCTGCCAGCAAGCGTTGGGATCCGGGCTGGGCTCGACGCCCGTCGATCCGCCGCTGCCGCCGCTGGCGCTCGTGTCGCTCTGCTGGTCCGTGTCCGAGATGCCGACCGGCACCGGCGAGGTCTCCGAGGAGTTCGGGGCCGAGTTGACCGGCTTGCCCGCATCGGGCCTGGAGGCGAGCGCGTCCGCGTCCGACACGTCCTGTGTATCCGAGGTGGAGTCAGGGGCGAGCGCGCTGCCGTCGTCGGTCGCGAGGCTCATCGGCGCGGCTGGCCCATCCTGGCAGCCACCCATTCCGAACGCGGCCACGCTCAGCGCCAGGACAGTTCCAACCGTGTTGCATGCCGAACGGGTCATTGGCGACACCTCCCTACCTGCGACTCCACGGAAGCATGAATACGCGACCGAGTGCAAGCAAGCATTCGGCCCGCCCGTACACGGGTCCGTTGCCGTAGGCGCCACGGGGTGATGCCAGTCGCACCGGAACGGAGCAAAAGCGCACCGACAAAGCTGGACTTCGGGCTGCCGAATGGACCAAAACAGCCCGCCCTACGTGTCGCTGAATCCAGACCAGATTCAAGCTGTTCGTACTTTGCGCGGGCCGATGCTGGTGCTGGCGGGCGCCGGGTCCGGGAAGACCCGAGTGGTGACGTTCCGGATCCGCGAGCTGATCAAGCACGGCACCCCGGCCAACAAGATCCTCGCGGTGACGTTCACGAACAAGGCAGCCCGCGAGATGCAGCACCGCACGACGCAGCTGCTCAAGCCGCGCAGGGGAGCGCCGCGCCCGGAGGTGTCGACGCTGCACTCGCTGTGCGTGCGCATCCTGCGCCGCCACGCCGAGCGGCTGGGTTTTCCCAAGCAGTTCAGCATCTGCGATCGCGGAGATCAGGAGAGCTTCGCGCGCTCGGCGCTGCGCTCGATCAAGGTGGACGACCAGAAGCTGAAGCCGGGCGACTTGCTCTCCCTGATCGGCGGCTGGAAGTCGCGCGGCCTCAGCCACGACACCGCCCTGGAAGCCGCCGCGGGCGACCGCGAGACGCTGGCCGCGCTGGCCTACGAGCGCTATCAGGCCTCGCTGTTCGCGCAGGGCACGCTCGACTTCGACGATCTGTTGCTGTGCACGGAGCGGCTGCTCGCGAAGTTCCCTGACGTGTGCGCGGAGGAGGCGAAGCGCTTCGATCAGCTGATGATCGACGAGTACCAGGACACCAACGCCTCGCAGTACCGGATCATCCGGGCGCTGGCCTTGCGGCATCGCAACCTGTGCGTGGTGGGCGATGACGATCAGTCGATCTACGGCTGGCGCGGCGCCGAGGTGCAGCACATCCTCAACTTCACCAATGACTGGCCGGACGCGGTCGTGATCCGGCTGATGACGAACTACCGGTCCCGCGAGCCCATCCTGGCGCTCGCCAACACGCTGATCGCCAACAACGTCACGCGCCATGGCAAGGTGCTGGAGGCACATCGCAAGGGCGGGCCGGCGCCGCGCTTCCTGCGCTTCGAGGACGAGACGGCGGAGGCCAACTCCGTCGTGCGCGAGATCGCGCAAAAGGTGAACGTGGAGAGCGAGGAGCGGGTCCCGCCTCACCATTTCGCCATCCTGTTCCGCACCAACGAGCAGCCGCGCGCGTTCGAGCTGGAGCTGCGGCGCGCCAAGCTGCGCTACACGCTGGTCGGCGGGCAGTCGTTCTTCGACCGCAAGGAGGTGCGCGATATGCTCGCCTACCTGAAGCTGCTCGCCCATCCCGCGGACGAGGTCTCGCTGCTGCGCGTGATCAATACGCCCTCGCGCGGTATCGGCACCGGCACGGTCAAGTCGCTGATGGCGGTGGCCGTCGCCAGGGGCAAGCCGCTCGGCGAGGTGCTGCCCGAGGCGATCCGGGAAGCGGAGCTGGCGCCGCCCATCGTGGAGCGCATCAACGGCTTCGTGCGCTTGATGGAGCGCTACCGGGCCCGGCTCGAGAGCGAGCCGACCAGCGTGGTGTTGCGCGCGCTGGTGGCCGAGATCGACTACAAGGCAGAGCTGGAGCGCACTTGCAAGACGCCCGCCGAGGTCGAGGCGCGCTACCTGACGATCGACGGGGTGGTGCGCAGCGTCGAGGAGTACGAGGCGCGCACCGAGCAGCCGACGCTCGCCGGCTTCCTGGAGGACACGGCGCTGGCGGGGCGCGACGACATGGGCGACGACCGCGAGAAGCAGTCCGGTGTGACGCTGATGACCTTGCATAGCGCCAAGGGCCTGGAGTTCCCGCACGTGTACATGGTCGGCATGGAGGAGGGGCTTTTGCCGCACCGGCGCGTGATCGCGGAGGGCAACGGCGTCGAGGAAGAGCGGCGCCTCTGCTACGTGGGGGTCACGCGCGCGCAGGACACGCTGACCTTGAGCCTGGTCAAGTCGCGGGTGAAGTGGGGTAAGGCCCGGCCTTCCATTCCCAGCCGCTTCCTGCTGGAGATGCGCGGCGAAAAGGAGAAGGCGGCGCAGGCCGCGGAAGCCGCCGAGACCCTGATGCGGCGAGAGCTGGCAGCGGAAGCTGCCGCGGAGCGCGCCGCCGCGGAGCGCGCCGCCGGCAAGAAGAAGAAGAAGGTGCGCCTGAATCCCATGGCGGCGCTGGCCCGTTCGATGAGCTCGGCGCGGCGCTGACCCAGCGCCAAGGGCGCCGGAGGGATCAGCGCGGCGCGGAAACCATCTGCTCGAGCCGGCGGTCGATCACGAACGGCCCGAACGGCAAGAGCGCGGCGATGAATACCAGCGCGCTCAGGCGGTCGGGCAGCTTTGCCTCTCTGCGCGCCGCCCACAGCGAGGCGACGAAGAGAACGAACAACACCCCGTGGGCCCAGCCCACCACCTTCACCGCCATCGGCAAACCAGCCGCGTACTTCAGCGGCATGGCGATGCCGAGCAGAACCAGGAACGAGACACCCTCGATCTTGCCGATCAGGCGCAGGCGCTCCAGTGACGCACGAGCGCTGGCGCTCAGATTTGCAGCCAGACCCGAGCCCATGGCAGTTTCGAAGTCCACGAGCCGCAGGGTACCGGCAGCGATCCCGCCCTGCAACTCGCGAGCTGCGTCACGCCGGGGCAGCCGCGCCGGCGGCGGAAATCATTGCAGTTCTGGAGCGCGGGCGGCCCCGACCCCTGCCAGATCGAGCAGCTCGGAGACCTGACGGATGATGCGCCGGGGCACCGCCGGCGGCCGCTCCGGCAGCCCCCGCCCGTCGGGATCGTGCCAGATGCCGTCGATACCCAGCTGCTGCGCACCGGCGATGTCCGCTTGCAGATTGTCGCCGATCATCCACGCCGATTGCGGCGAGGCCGCGAAGAAGTCGAGCGCCGCCTGGAAGACGCGCGGGTCCGGCTTGCCGTAGCCGAGCTCGCCCTCGATCAGGATCAGCTCGAAGAACGGCTCCAGCGCGAAGCGCTGCAGCTTGCGGCGCTGGAACAGCGCCGAGCCGTTGGTGAGCAGCGCCAGGCGATGGCCTTGCGCGCGCAGCACTTGCAACGTCTCCAGCGCGCCCTCGAACGGATGCACGTACGCCTCCTTGCGATCGGTCACGTCGTCCGCGAAGCGCTGGCACAGCTCCTCCGAGATCCCTTCCGCCTCCAGCACGGCTCGCGCCACATAGCGCCGTGCCGCGTACATGTCCTGCCGGCCCAGGAACGCGCGCTCCGGCTCGCTCCAGTACTCCTGGGAGGCGGCGTCGATCAGCGCGCACAGCCGCGGGTGATGCTCGGCGAGCTGAGGTACGTGGCTCTCCAGCGCGAGCTGCCAGAAGTTGGGTTGCCCCGTCGAGAAGCGCACGATGGTGTCGTCGAGGTCGAACAACAAGACGGGCGGCAAGATGCTGGACATGGCGGACGCTGCAGCTTCTTGCACAGGCCATACCGCTTTTGCAGCCGAAATCCAGGCTGTCCGTGCGTTGCAGGGCGCACCTGGGCTGTGGCGGGGCGCGCCAGGAGAGCGTCGCTGACTGGCCGGCCCCGGGTTTTTGCTAGTTTCCCAGTATTGCTCTCGCATCCAGCAGCCACATGCATGTCGAGAGTTACGAAACCATCCCCCAACCAAAACGAGTGTTCACAATGCCCTCCAGAACGTCGCAGACCAAAGCCACGCCCGCCACGCGCGCTCCGCGCAAGCGCCCCGTGAAGCGCCGCGACGGCGCCGGGCGCATCGACCCCCAGTACGCCCGCGAACTGCTGGCCAAGGCGCGCGAGACACGAAACGATGACGATTCACCGGACAATATGCATGCCTTCTTGAAGGCCGCGCGCGCCGGCGAACCTCTGGCTCGGGAGATGGGGGAGAATTTCCTGGAGACCGTCACCTCGGGGGAGGAGCGAGAGCCCGAGCGCCGCGATCAGGTCACGCCGGACGAGGTGGGGGGGCCCTTCGTCGTGACCACGGCGGGCGAAGAGTTTGCGACGGGCACCGACGAATCGAACATTCCCGAAGCGCTGCGCGAGCCGCTGCCGCGCACGTCGAAGGCGGACCCCTGAAGGAGGCTCAGCCCGTCTGCTGAAACGGCGCAGCGGCGGCCTTGTCTTCCAGCTGGCTCAATGCGCCGTTCAAGCCCCGCGCGTCGACGGGCTTGGTCAAGTGGAGATCGAAGCCCGCTTCCTGGGCCTTCTGCTTGTCCCCGGGCGTGCCCCAGCCCGTCAGCGCGATCAGCGCGAGCGCGGCGAACCGCGCGTCTTGCCGCAGGGCGCGCGCCACCTCGTAACCGCTCATGCCGGGTAGACCGATATCCAGGATCACGATCTGCGGCCGGAACGACTCGACCATCGTCAGCGCGGAGGGCCCGTCGTACGCGGTCTGCGTCAGGTAACCCGCCTGCTCGAGCACAAGTCTCAACAGATCAGCAGCGTCTTCGTTGTCGTCCACGACCAGAATGCGCCGTGATCGCTCCGCAGGAGGCTCGGCGGACTCCGCTGCTGGCGCTTGCTGGACCGCCGAAGCGGCCAGCGGCAGCCGGACCGTGAACGTGCTGCCCAGGTCTGCGCCGGCGCTCTCCGCGCGCACAGTTCCGCCGTGCATCGCCACCAGGCTGCGCACCAGCGCCAGGCCGATCCCCAGACCACCCTGTGATCTCTCCAGCGTGCGGTTGACCTGGCTGAACATCTCGAACACGTCTTCCAGGCGATCGCGCGGGATGCCGATCCCGTTGTCCCGGACCTGGATCACGGCCCATTCGCCCTCGCGCTCGGCGCTGAGCTCGATACGGCCGCCGGCAGGCGTGTAGTTGCTGGCGTTGTTCAGCAGGTTGCCGATCACCTGGGCGATGCGCGTGTGGTCGGCGTCGAAGACCAGCGAACTGTCGCTCACGGCCACCTGCAACGTGTGCTGCTTGCGCTCGATCAGCGGTCGGCTCGCCTCGATCGCCGAGCTGATCACGCTGGCCAGGCTGACGCGCTCGCGTTTCAGCTCGAGCTTCCCGCGGGTGATGCGCGAGACGTCCAGCAAATCGTCGATCAGCCGCACCATGTGCGAGATCTGCCGGCGCATTACGCCCAGCGTTTGCGCTCGAGCCGGTTCCTCCGGCGACTGCGCCAGCAGGTCCATGCCGGTGCGGATCGGCGCCAGTGGATTGCGCAATTCATGCGCCAGGGTGGCCAGAAACTCGTCCTTGCGTTGGTTCGCGCTCAGCAGCTCTTCCGCATGGTGCGCCAGCTCCAGGCGCGACTCGCGCAGCGCCTCGTGCATGCGCCGGCGTTCGGTCACGTCGAGCGATACACCGGCCATGCGCAGGGCTCTGCCGCTCTCGTCGAACAGGGCGCGGCCGCGCGTCATCAGCCAACGCTCCTCGCGGTTGGGCCAGATGACGCGAAATTCCTCGTCGTAGTCGGCCCCTGTCGACACGCTGCGCTCGACTGCATCGTTGACGCGCTGGCGATCGAGGGGATGAAGCGACTCCTGCAGGTCGCGGTAGCTGAATGCGTCGTCTGGAGTGCGCCCGAAATGCGCCTTGCACAGATCGGAACAGCTCAGCTCCGCGGACTCCAGCTCCAGCTCCCACGAGCCGAGACCGCCGGCATAGAGCGCGAAGCGAAGCCGCTCTTTCTGCGCGATCAGCTCTGCAGCCTGGCGCTCGCGCAGCAGAATGGCGTCGCGGATCTGGTATTGATGCCGCCGACCGCGCAGCGCGGAGAGCACGACGCTCACCAGCGTCCGGCTCCGGACCGGGCGCTCCACGAGGACCATGCTCTCCAGCAGGTCCGTTCGCGCCCGCGACGGCCGCTCGCCCGCCTCGCGGGCCAGCACCAGCACCGGCAGGGCGGACCAGGCGGGCTGCGCCTGCAGTACCAGAGCGAGCTGCCCGGACGTGTCCTGGGCCAGCGCCTCCTCGGTGAGCAGCAGCGCGCCGGCCCCGGCGCGCAGCTCACAGCATAGCTCCGACATGTCGGCGCAGATCGTGGTCGGCACGTTGGCGTCGCGCAGAAATAGCTGGGTACGCTCCGCATCCCGCAGCGTGTGCATCAGCACGAGCAGGCGACCTGCCAGCGTCGCATCCGGCGGAGTCATCAGCGCTCCTGTGGCGCCCGGCTGACGACAGACTCGGGGACGCCGGAGAGCACGGCGCCCTGGTAGATCGGCGCGCCGGTCATGATGCCGCGGAACGCATTCAGCGGCTCCCCGACGTGGACGCCACCGGCGTCGATGTTCAAGCCGCGGATGGTGCGCTCGTGCGGGCCGGTGCGCTTCTTGAATACGCTGATGGCCTGACCCACCTCGCCGGCAGCCTCGAAGTAGCGGAACAGCAGCACAGTGTCGGCGAGATAGCTGACGTCGATCTCGCCCGGGCCGCTACCGCCCATGGCCATCCCATGCTGAGCCACCACGATGATCGTCAGCACGCCCTTCTGGTTCAGATAGGCGAACAGCTCGTGCAGGTGGGTGCTCAGGAAGCGCTCCTCCGGCATCGCATTCAAGTAGCCGTTCAGGCTATCGATCACGATCACCTTGGCGCCGCCCTCGACGGCGCGCCGCACTTCATGGGCAAATGCGCCCGGCGACAGCTCCGCGGGATCGACCTGCTGAGCGTGGAGCATCCCCTCCTGCGCGTACGCTTTGAATCCGCCGGGCTTGCCAAAGCATAATTTCTCTGCGCGCTCGACCAGGATGTGCATCACCTCGTCGAACACGTAGATCGCCGCCTTCTTACCGACCTTGAGCGCGCTGACCACGAACTGAACGCTGATCGTCGACTTGCCGACGCCGGCCGGCCCCAGCAGCAGCGTGGTGGACCCTGACGCGAGCCCGCCGGACAGCATCTCGTCCAGGTTCGCGATGCCGCTCTTGCAAACCTCGCCAGCGAACGAGTCGTGGTGCTCCGAGGCGACCAGTCGCGGATGGACCACCACGCCCCCGGTCACGATATCGTAGTCGTGGTAGCCCTCGCGGAAGTGTGAACCGCGGATCTTGGTGACGTGGAGCCGGCGCCGCGCGCGTCCGTACGACGGCAAGTAGCGCTCCAGCATCAGATTGCCGCCGACGAGGCTCTCCGGTTGGATTTCGTGGAAGGCAGCGGTGCGGTCGTCCAGCAGCAGCACGGTGGCCTGGAACGTCGCCAGGTATTGCTTCAGCGAGATCAGCTGGCGCCGATAGCGGAGCGGACCTCCAGAGAGCAGCCGCAGCTCAGAAAGGCCGTCGAACACTACATGTGCAGGCTTCACTCGCTCCACGTCTTCATGGACGAGCTTCATGATATCCGACAGCTCGGCGTCCGCTGGATCGTACACGGAGAGCTCGCGCTGCTCTTCCAGCGTGCGGGTCAGATCGCGCAGGTGTACGCCGTCCAGCGACCAACCGTGAGCTCGACAGGTCAGCTCCAGGTCCGCGCGAGACTCCGTCAAGCTGACGTACAGGCAGCGCTCCCCCGCTTGCACCCGCCCCTGGATGAACTGGAGTGCGAGCGTCGTCTTGCCTGACCCGGGGTCGCCCTGGACCAGATAGAACCCCTCTCGCAAGAAGCCCCCCAACAGGATGTTGTCGAGGCCCTCGATGTTCGAAGACACCAGCTCGGGCAGGCGAATTTGATTCAAGAACCCTCCGCTGGGCTTTCGAGAGACGTGAGACAGCTCTTTTAGCCCTAATCTTGCCGGTCTGCACTGCTGCCGCGGCGCTCACACGGGGGCAAATTGCCACGGAAGGCGGCCCAATTCGGCCTTTCTCCGCGCTTCGACGCCTGTTTCAGGCCCGGGCGCCCACCGACGGTTCAGGCTTCGATCCGGTCCAGGATTCGCGCGGCCATGTCGAAGCCGCTCACGCGCCGCAGCTCCTGCATCAGCGTGGGGGAGGTCACGTTGATCTCGATCAGCTTGTCACCGATGAAGTCGAGGCCCGCGAACAAGACGCCGAGCTGGGCCAGATCCTTGCCGATTTCGTTGGCGATGCGGCGCTGTTCCGGCCGGATCTCGACCGCCACGGCTTCTCCGCCCAGCGCGATGTTGGCGCGGAACTCCCCGGGCGCGGGCCGGCGCCCGACCGCTGCCAATGGAACGCCGTCGAGCAACATGACGCGCGTGTCACCCCCCTTGCCCTCGGGCAGGTACTGCTGGACCAGCACGGGCCCCAGCGGCTCGAGCCCGAGCGTGGTGGCGAAGACCTCGGCGAAGCGCGGGTCGTCGTGGGCCGAGAGCGAGACGCCCTTGCCGCTGCCGTAGTAGCTCGGCTTGATCACCACCTTCTCGTACTGGCGCGCGAAGCGCAGCGCCTCGTCGAAGCTCCAGGTGACCAGCGTATGCGGGGTGAAGCTCGGATAGCGCGTGGCGAACAGCTTCTCGTTCACCTCGCGGATGCCCCGGGGCGCGTTGATGAAGCGATCGTCATGCCCCGGCCGGTCCAACAGGTAGGTCACGGCGAGGTACTGGCTGTCGAACGGAGGATCCTTGCGGATGAAGACCCGGTCGAACTGTTCGATGCTCACGCGCTGTGCTGGCCCGAGCGGAACCACATGTGAGGCCGTGCTGCTCGCCGACAGCGCGTCCGGGCTCAGGCGCACGGCGGTGGCCTCGGCGAAGATGGCGCCGTTCTCCACCGAGACGTGGCCGAACTCCAGGATCGAGATCTGGTGACCGCGGCGCGCGCCCTCGACCATCAGCGCCAGGCTGGAGTCCTTCTTCGGTTTCAGGGACGCGAGTGGATCGATCAAAAAAGCGAGCTGCACGGCACGGCTCCAGGGCTGGGCCGTGCAGGCTATCAGCTGATATGTCCTCGTACAATCAGGATGCGTCGCAGCTCCAGGTAAGCGGCCGCCAGGAGGGCCAGGGTGAAGCCGACGAAGACCCCCATTAGCCCGCGCTTGACCAGAGCGCGAAATACCGACGATTGGGCGGCGGTCGGCGGGGTGATGATGCCGTAGCGCGCTTCGGCGCTGGTCCGCTCTCGCTCCAGCTGCCGATCGGTGGTCTCCCGCTTCTTCATCAGCGCCTCGTGTTCCGTCTTGGCGCGTTCGTATTCGCGGGACAGCTCGCCATACTGAATTTTGAGCTGGGCCAGGCTCTCGGCGGGCGCCCGCGGCGGCCGTGCCGCAGGCTCGAGGGCGCTGGTGGTGGTCGAGAGGGCTGCGGGAACGAGCGCTCCGTTGCCGCTGGCGGTAGCGCTGGCCGGCAGCTGACGCAGCCGATTCTCCAGGTCCGCGAGCTCCTCCTTCAGGCTGGCGATCTGCGGATCGAGCGCCTGCTCGCTCTCCGACGGCTCCGCCGCCAGCAGCGCATTGGCTCTGGCGCGCAGGCTGGCCTCCAGGTTGCGCAGCTTCTTGATGTCCGGGTGCTCATCGCGCAGGCCACGAGCGCGCGCCTCGGCGATGTCATTCTCGGCCTTGGTGGCGCGTTCCAGGTAGGGCTGCGCTTTCTTGGCCTGGATCTGGCTGTAGGCGTTGCGCAGCGCGCGGCGGGTGCTGGCCATGGCCTGTTGAATGCGCTCGGGGCTGGCCGTCGGTGCCAGGCGCGCCCGCGCCATCTCGGGCGGCAGCTTGGCGTCCTTGGGCACCGCCTCGGGGTGCTCGTCGCTGAACGCCACCAGCTCGCTGCGGGCCTCCGCCACGCGCTCGACGGCACGCTGCTCTTGCTCGCGATCAAAAGCGGCGTCGTTCTTCAGCACCTTGAGCAGCTTGTCGAGCTCGGACTCGATGTACACGTGCACGTGCTGATCGAGAAAGCGCACCGCCGCCTGGGGCGAGGAGTCCTGATAGGTGCCGCGGTAGACCTTGGAGTTGTAAGCGACGGGCTCGAAGGTCAGCTCGGCTTGAATGTCGCTCGCAAAGGCGTCGCTCGCGTTGGGCAGGCCGAGATCCGCCAGCGTCTTCTTGATCAGGGGCAAGCTGCGAAAGATGCTCTCGGCGCCGATGAAGAGCGGCGGCGCAGCATCGTCGCCACCGCCCGAGGCCCGATCGGTCGAGACCAGGCTCATCTCGAACCAGGCCGAGCCGGGCGGAGGATGGATCCAGACCTGCAGCAATCCCAGAAACAGTCCAAAGGCCGCTCCGAGCCCGAGCAGGTGACCGTAACGGCGGGCGTAGACCCAGTAGGTCTTCACCGTGCGCACCGCGTCCGTCAGCGACAGGGACCCCGTCTGCTGGCTGGGCGGCGGCGCCATGGCCTCCGAGCGCGCGTGACGAGCCCCGGCGCCGTCCATCGAGCTCATGACGTCGGGATCGTGCAGGTCGGGCTTTTGCAAGCGCACCGTACCCTTCGGTATGCCCGATTCACGCGTCACGAAGGTGAAGGTGGTCGACCCCATCTCGATGGTGTCGCCCCCGGAGAGTTGCGCCGCGTGCACCAGGCGCCGCCCGTTGACGTAGGTGCCGTTGGTGGAGCCGAGATCGAGCAGGGTGAAGCCGGCGTCCGTTTGCTCCAGGCGCGCGTGCTCGTTCGAGATCGCCTGTTCGTCGACGCGCACGTCCGCCGCCAACGAACGACCGATCAAGAGCGAGCGCTGAATCACCGGAAACACGGTGCCCGCGGCGGGCCCGGTCGAGATCATCAAGAACGCCTTGCGCCTGTTCTTGCGCGAGCCGGCCTGCGGCACTACGAGATCGAGCTGGTCTTCCAGCGATGCTCGCAGGGTCGGGCGCGTCTCGTTGCGGCTCATGGTGGTCATGCAGTGAAGTACTCCCCGCGGCGACTGAGCGCAGGATGGCTCGTACCGCGCCCTGCGATGCACGCGGCGTGCCTCTCACCACCTCGGGGCCGGGTCCGCGCGGATGTGCGAGCCGGAGAGGGCGCCGCCCGCTGGAAAAGCCGCCGCGAACTCGCCGCCCTGAGGCCAATCCGCCCCGCGATTTCGCCCGCCTGGGCGCTTTCATGCCCCACGCAACGATTGTTGCGCGTTGCAAGAAGCTGCAACACGCTCGGCTCATGAGCCCGCGGGTCAGCCAAGCGCCGCGGGCGCGCTCCTGCTACTGAGCATCGCGCATGGCTGAAGTGATCCGGATGCAGCGCGCCGCGCGCGAGATGGAGTGGCTGGAGCGCATCGCGTTCTGGATGGATCGCCGCTACGTCGATCCTTTCCTGGCGCTGATGTTGCCCGGCGTGGGTGACGTGATCGGCGCGATGATCGGCCTGCTCACGGTGGTCGTCGCCGTGCGCATGCGAGCGCACCCCGCGTTGATCGCGCGCATGCTGATCCATCTCGCCGCCGACGCGCTGCTCGGCTCGATCCCGCTGATCGGTCCGGGCATCGATTTCTTTTATCACGCGCACACCAAGAACCTGGAGTTGCTGCGTCAGCGCGACGTGTGGACGGCGCGCACCTCGGACTGGCTGGTGGTGAGCGCAGCGGGTGTGCTGTTCCTGATCGCACTCGCCTTGCCGATCATCCTGCTGGTGCTGCTCATCCGTTCGCTTTGAGCCGTCATGCCTCGGGCGAGCGCGGTCTGACCTGCGAAACAGGTTGTTAAGTCGGCAATTTGTGTCCGCCGCGCCTTGCGGCAGTTGCACCGTGACACGTATCTAGCCGCTCACCGGAGTGAACTCCGGTGCAACAGGGGCGGGGGGTGAAACGGAGCAGCATGCAATTGTCCGCGAAGTGGTCTGCGTTGGTAGTGTTCTCGATTCCGGTCGCGCTCGCCGTGGAAGGGCTCGCGCAGGCGCGCACGGCGCGGCCGCACCTGCGCCGGCGCGCGGTGCCCGTCGCACCCGAGGTGCCCGTCGCACCCGAGGTGCCCGTGGTGCCCGTGGCTGTGCCGGAGGTGCCGACGGGCGCGGGAATGTCTTGCGCCATTCCCGCGGACGCGCGCGCGATCGACACCAGCGTGCCCGATCACGTGGTGGGCAACGGCAGCCCGGCGAGCTGCACGGGTCAGGCTGTGATCGATGCGGTGGCGCTGGGCGGAAAAATCCGCTTCAACTGCGGCCCCGATCCGGTCGTGATCGAGCTGGATCGCCCGGCCAAGGTCGTGAACGACGCCAGTGACGATGTGGTGATCGACGGCGGCGACCTGATCACGCTGAGCGGGGGCGGCGCGAGCCGAATTTTGTACATGAACACCTGCGACGGCGAGCAACACTGGACGACCTCGCACTGCGCCAACCAGGCGACGCCTCGGCTCACCGTGCAGAACATCACCTTCGCCAACGGCAACTCCAGCGCGGACACCGAGAACGACGGCGGCGGCGCCATCTGGGCGCGCGGCGGGCGCCTGAAGGTGATCGACTCGCGCTTCTACAACAACAGCTGCAGCGAGAGCGGCCCCGACGTGGCCGGCGCCGCGATCCGCGCCTTCAGCCAGTACCAGAACCTGCCCCTGTACGTCGTGGGCAGCACCTTCGGCGGCGCCGAGGGCCTCGGCAACGCCTGCTCCAATGGGGGCGGCATCGGCAGCATCGAGGTCAACTGGACGATCATCGACAGCGTCTTCTCCTACAACCGCGCGCTCGGCTGGGGCGGCAACCCCGCAGCGGACGGGACTCCCGGGGGTGGCAGCGGGGGGGCCATCTACAACGACGGCGAGACCATGACGCTCTCGCTGTGCAATACCCGGATCGAGAACAACCAGGTGCGTGCGTTCGGCAGCGGCATCTTCTTCGTCAGCAACAACCACCAGGGCACGCTGCAGCTTCAGGACTCGCTGATCAGCGGCAACACCGGCGGCGGGTGGAATGTGCAGCCGGGCGTGTCGATGCACGAGGACACGACGTTCATCGCGAGCGGTTCAACGCTGCGCTGACGAGCGGTGGAGAGAGCGCGCGCTCAGATCCAGCGCAGGCCGTCGCGCAGGGCGCCGGCTTCGAGCCAGCGGCGGCCGAGCTGGAGGCGAGCGCTGCCGCCGTCGCGCAGCACGCGCTTCAGCTCGCTGGTCAAGGTGCGCAGCCGGTCATAGCGCGCACGGTCGAAGGCCGCTTGCCGCTCGGCGAGCGGCCGGAACGGCAGCCGCTGGAGCTCGCTCTGGGACGGGGCGTCGCTTGCGGCGATACAGCTGCCCGCGCGAATGCTGAGCAGCCGCGTGCGCTCGCTGGACGCCTCGCGGAACACGACGCAGCTGTCGTGCAGCAAGCACAGCCAGCGCGCTCGCTGCAGCAGCTGGTGACCGTGTGCCAGCCCCCGCTCCAGGTGGCGCAGCACGCGCTCCGGGTCCCAGGCGTCGGCTCTGCCCGGGCTGGCCTCCTCGCTCGCGGCCGCCTCTTCCGTGCCGGTCGCCAGCAGCTGGCGCGCCACGCAGAGCAGCTGCGCGGCACTCTCCGCCGGGCTCTTGCCCAGCAGCCCATGGCGCTCGGCGAAGCGCCGGTAGCCCTCGGCAAAGGTCGCCTCGTCCGGCGCCCAGCGCTCGATCGTGCCGACCGCGCGGGCCCGCAACGACGCGCCGGGCGCCTGTCCGCTCGCGAGCGCGCGCAGCGCGCGCACCGCCCGCACGGAGTAGGTCGAGGGCACGGGTCCGCGGCGGTGCGACTCGTCGGCGCTGGCGGCGCTGCTGTCGAGGTTGCGATCGAAGAACCAGGTGTTGCGATCGCCGTCCAGGAGCTGGATGTTGTAGGGCGGATCGATGGCCTTGATCTCTTCGTTCTCGAGCAGCGCCGCCTCCAGCGCGGTCGCGGTCGGGGTGGCGCGGATCTCGTGCACCTGGGTCAGCATCTCCAGCGCGCGCTCGCTGGTGTTCACGCCGGCCGTGAAATGGCTGGCGACGCGCTTGCGCAAGCTCGCCGCCTTGCCCACGTAGAGCACGTCGCCGTTCGAGCGCAGAAAGCGATACACGCCGGGCTCGTCGGGCAGCGCGCGCCAGCTGGCGCTGGGCAGCGGATAGCGGCGCTTCCTGGCGCGGGGCGGGCGCGGAGAGCTGAGCCAGTGCTGCAACTCCTGCCAGCTACCGACGCCGCGCTCGCGCAGCTCCAGCGCCAGCTTGTTCCAGATGAAGGCCGTCGCCTCCACGTGGCCGCGCGAGCGGCGCTCCAGCTCCAGGCTGTGGCCCAGGAAGCCGGCGAGCGCGCGGATCGAGCGCCGCGGCAGCTCGGGAAAGAGCCGGCAAGCGATGGCGTGGACGCACACCACGTCCAGCGGGAAGGGTGCAGTGGGCTCATACTGGAGAGCCCAGTCACGCAAGAAGCCGAGCTCAAACTGTGCAAAGTGGATGGCTGTCGGGACGGGGCCGCCCGCGAGCGTTGGGCCCGCGCCGAGCGCGCTGCGCAGGCGCTGCCAGGCGTCGGCCGCGGCCAGCGTCTCGCTCACCTGCGCGGGGTCGAAGCCCGTCAGGCGCCGCACGGGCGCTGGCACGCGATGCCCCGGAGGCAGCGTGATCCAGTGCGACTCGAGCTGGCGCACCGCCGGTGCGCCTTCGAGCGGGGCCGCGCGGGCCACGGCCCAGGCAATTTCCAGCACCACCCCGTGCGCCGGTGTTGCGCCGGTGGTCTGACAATCGACGACCAGCACGTCCAGACCCGTGAGCGGTAACACGCGCGGAACGTGCTCCGCGGCGCGCGGAGCGTCAAGGCGGCGCCCGCCCTGGCCGGCGAGCGCCGCTGGATCTCTGGGCAGCCGGCTAGCGCGCTTCGCCGAAGGTGCCGCACACGACGCGCGCGGAGAACGAAGGAATGGCGCTGGTCACCCGGGCGCGCAGATCGAAGCGAGTGGTGTGGTTGCCGGTATTCTGGATGATGCCGTTGGCGTTGTTCGGCGCGATGGTGCTGGTGAACTGCGTCACGAAGCCCCCGAAGCCGGTCTTCTTGGCAAATCGGACGCTCTGGGTCAGGGCTCCCGGCGCGAAGTTGCACGCCTCGAGCAGCATGTAGCCGAGCTCGCCGGAGGCCGTGCGGGCCGAGGTGCAGCTGCCGTTCTGGGCCGTGATCAAGCTGCTCTTGGTGTAGAACGGCGCCACGAAGGTGCCGCCCGTGAAGCCCGCCGCGACGCCGATACAGTCGTCTTGCAACGTCTTTGCCACGCTGGGCGGCTCGATCCGCGCCTCGTGCACGGAGGCGTCGGGGCGGCCGAGCTCGGCGCTGCGCGCCAGATGATCCTCCAGCAGGCGGGCATCCGGCACGCCCTCCGGCTGCAATGCCAGAGAGGTCTCCAGCAGCGTCAGCGGCTGGCCATCGCGCGCCGCGATCGTGGGCAGAGGCGTGAAGGCCGGGCGCGAGAACTCGGTCAGCAGCTCACCGTCGACGTCCAGGATGCGGAACTGCACTCCCTGGGTCTCGAAGTCGTGCAGCGCGTCGACCTGGCTCGCCAGTGGCCGTTTCCGCGCTTCCACACGCGCTGCACAGGCCCAGGGCAGCGAACAAGGTCCCGAAGTTGACAAGGTATTGCATGAATTGCTCTCCGTGGAGGGTGGAGTCCCGGCGTCGCACCCCAAATGGTGCGGACCCGCCATGCTCGTGGTGGCAGGTAGAGAGGGCCCGCGCGCGTTGTGAGGATGCGCACGGCGGATTTTGGAGGCAGAGGTCGAGATCTGGCATGGGGGCCAGCTCCGGGCCGCCGGCGTCTTTTGCCTGCGCTGCTCGACAGGCGCTGAGCTCCGCGAGGAATTCCGGCAGGATCTGATTCACTTCAACACGGGGAGGCGGGTCTTGGCGCGACGGGGGGCGACGCTCGGGGTAGCGGTGTTTGCGGTCAGTGCGGTGGCGCGGGCAGACCCGGTGCATCACAACGAGGTGCTGGTGGGCGGGCGAGCGCTGGGGATGGGCGGTGCCGCGACGGGCTTGGCGGAGGACGCCGCGAGCGTCTACTACAACCCGGCCGGCATCGCGCAGATGGGCGGCTCCAGCCTGTCTGCCAGCTTTCAGGTCAATGCCTTTCAGAAGATCACCGTCGATCACGGGCTGAAAGCGGCGGGGCTGGCCGATCTGACGCACGACGAGCAGCCATCGCTCGCCATTTACGTGAGCGCGATCGCCAAGTTCGGGGAGGCGAACGGCGCCGGTTTTCGCCGCCACGCCGTGGCGTTTTCGACCGTGAACCCCGAGCAGGAGCAGCTCGCGTTCAGCGGCTTCGGGCACATCGACGAGAGCTACGCTGACCTGAAGCTCGATTCGCGCGATGAGACCGTGTGGCGCGGCCTGAGCTACGCGTACTCGCTGTCGTCGCGCTGGGCGTTCGGGTTGTCAGCGTTCTGGTCGCACCGCGAGTTGAAGCACCGCGAGGCCTGGGTTTTCGCCGACGCCGTGCAGCCGCGCGATTATCTGGACAGCCAGGGCAATCAGCGCACTGCGGTGCTCGCCAATCAGCTGCGCGCGGACCTGCGCGACGTGAAGCTGAGCTCCGATGACGCGGTGCTGCGGCTGGGCGTGCGGCACGATCTCTCCCCGAGCTGGCGAGTCGGGCTCATGCTGCAACCGCCCGGGATCCCGCTGCGAGCCAATGCCAGCGTCGCGCAAGAGCGCATCACCTTCGGCGCGGACGAGCCGGACGCTCCGGCGCCCACGTATTTTCGCTCGAGGCAGCCAGCCTCGGCTCGCTCGCCGATCCCCTGGGAAGTGCGAATCGGCGGCGCCTATCTGCACGACGACTTCACGCTCGCGCTCGACGTGCTGTTGCACGGCCCCACGGGCAGCGCGCAGCACCCCGTGGTGGCGGTGGGGGCGCCCGCTTCGGATGAGGCCTTCGGTCGCCCGCCGTCGATGCCGTTTCTCTTGCCGACCAGCTACTACACGCACTTCACCGGCAATGTGGCACTGGGGGTGGAAGGGGCGATCGCCGATGTCGTGCCCTGGGCGGCAGGCGTGTTCACCGACCTGTCCGCCGCGCCGTCGATCGACGGCCCTTCTAATAGCTACGCCTGGCCGGACGTCGATCGCTTCGGAGTGAGCGCGAGCCTCGGCCTACGCCAGAAGGGCTACAACCTGCAGATCGGTGGCTCGCTGGTGCTGGGCAGCGGCGATGCGCTGGTGGTGGATAGCGAAGCCGACGCTTTCACGTATACGCCGAGCCACTGGCGAGAGCGCACGTTTCTGTTCTTCCTGTCGGGCTATCAGCGTGCGCTGGAGGACGTGGCCCAGAGCGCGGTGGACAGCGTGCTGAAGTGAGGGCCGCGCTGCGCCGTAGTACGCCGTGGGAGACCTCGCATGTTCTTGTTTCACCTGAGCCGGGACGAGCGGCGCGCCTTTGTTGGGCTGGCCAAGCACCTGATCGCCGCTGATGCCCGGGAGCAGCCCGATGAGATCGGGGTGTTGCGCTTGATGGAGCGGGAGCTGGGGATTCCGGTCGCCGAGTTGCCGGCGACGCCGCCGCGCGCGGACGTGCTGGCCACGTTCTCGAGCAAGGCCTCGCGCGTGGCCGTGCTGATGGAGCTGCTGACGCTCGCCTACGCCGACGGTGAGCCGCATCCGGAGGAGATGGAGCTGCTGAAGACGGTGGCGGCGGGGCTCCAGATCCCCGAGCTGCGGCTGCTGGAAATGGAGGACTGGATCGTTCGGCAGCTATCGCTGAATGCCGAGGCCAACGCATTTCTGCGCGACGAAGAGCAAGCTTAGCCGCCAGGCTTGAACAGCTTCGCAAACATGCCGGATGTCGCGGCCCTGCTTTCCTCGCGCGCGCGGTGCAGCCGGACCTCGCGGATGGCTTCGATGTTCTTCCCGTCCATGCTGGCCACGACGGAGAACTCGCGAATGGCCTCGTCGTGCCGCCCCAGCCGTTGCAGCACGCGACCGCGATACATGCGGATTTCCAGATCGGTGCGCCGCTGTCGGGCGGCCCAGGTCAGGATGGTCAGGATCTCGTCTGCGACCGGCCCCGGCTGTAATTCTCCGCGCTGCACACGCAGCCAGGCGTGCAACGCGCGGTACTGCGGCTGCTCCGGTTCCGCGCTGCACGCGCGTTCCGCCAGTGTGAAGGCCTCTTCGAGCGCGCCCCGCCGCAGCTGAATTCGAGCTGCTTCAAAGGCCTTCTCGGCGGTCGCCGTGCCCGTGAGATCAGCCAGCGTATCGGCGGTGACCGCGGGCAGGCTGGCGCGGCTCTGGCTCGAGGCGCGAAACGCCGGGGTGCTCGGGCGCGTGCTGGGGATGGCCGAAGGGCGAAAGGGTGGGGCGACGGACGCGCGAAATGCCGGACTACTCCCGGAACGGAGCACACCGCTGCTGGGAGGAGTCGAGCTCGGGGTGTTCGGGGCGCGGAACGCGGGGTTGCTCGGCTTGGGGCTGCGCATGCCGGTCAGACGAAGCCGCCGGTGCCCGGGTTCCAAAAAATCGTCAGGGCGTCTCGAGCACGACGCTGGTGTCATCGATGTAGAAGTCAGCCTGAGCGGCCGGGCCTTCCACGTAGATCAGCGACTCCGCCTTGCAATCCGCCACCAAGAAGGACGCGCTGAGCTCCGTCCACTCCGTCGTGACCCGGCTCGCTCCAAATGGAGTGTAGGTGTAGTCGGTCTCGCCTTCGCAGCGATGCTTGTACGTGAGCTGCGTCGTCTGAGAACCATCGACGGCGCGCACCCAGACGCTGGCTCGATAGCTGGTGTTGGGCTGCACCAGCGTCGTCAAGTCGTAGCCGGGCCCCTGCCACGTTTCGGCGCGGTTGGAGATCCGCAGACAGGCGGCCCCGCTGTGCGGAGTGTCGGAGGAGACCGTGAGCAGGCAACCGCCCACTGGGATCCAGCGGGAGGTGCCTTCCTCGAAGTCTGCATTGACGATCAGGTTGATCGCCGTGGCGGCGCCGCCAGCCGTGCCGCCCCCGCTGGAGCCTGCGTCCACGCCCGCGCCGCCGCCCCCGTGGTCGAGGCCCAGCCCGCCAGAGGAGCCGCCGATCCCCTCGGGCCCCGCGGCGAGGCCGTCGAAGTTCATCAGCGAGCAGCCGCACAGGCTGGCTGCCAGCGAGACTGCGGCGACAATTCGCGGGAGGGACCGCATCGTCCCCAACGAACGGCGAGGCGGCGACCGACTTAATTCCACCGATAGTGAGCGACGTTGTGAGCCATCGGCTCCGGCCTCGAGACTTGCACCCGTACAGAATCGTCGCGTTCCGTTTCGGGACGTACGGTCAGGCGCGCTCCGGGTTGCGAGCGGGGCCCGGAGCGCTGGAGCGGCGCTCCAGGGCATCGGGATCGGGCGGCGTGGGCGCAGGCGGCGCTTCCGAAGCGCGCAGTGGCGCCGGCACGGCGGGCGGATCCAGCTCCAGCGCGCGGCGCAGCGCGAGCAGCTGCAGGACCGCGCTGATCTCGGTCCGCAGCTGCTCGAAGGCAAACACATCCGCGCGGCCGTTGCAGGCCCAGATGCCGCTCACGTGCGGCCCGAAGTTGACCACGCTGACCAGCAGCGTGGACGGCCCCTCGAGCCCCGGAAAGCCCTCCGGCAGAAGCTGCTGCACGGGGTAGCTCGGCCCGTCCCAGCGCAGCCCGCCGGAGGCGTCGATCTGCAAGCAGGGGGTCACGCGCTCGCGCTGCGCGCCCCCCAGCAGGCCCAGGTAAGCGGGCCTGACGCCCATGCGCGTGAGCGCTTCCGCGAGCCGTTCCGCGAGCTGGCGCTCGCGCTCCACGCCCCACAAGCCGAGGGCCGCGTCGCGCAGCGCTGCGGCCCGGGCCACCGCTTCCATGCGGTGCTTGCGTTCCATCTTGCCCAGCGCGGACGTCAGCCGCGCCAGCGCACGGCTCCAGACCGCACCCAGCGCGCGCATCTCCGGGGCGCTCTGCAGGTGGCGTTGCAGGCGCGCCAGGCTGCGCCCGATCTGTTCCACCGGCACGCCGTCCTCGAAGGCTTCGGCCACCAGCTGATCGAGCGTGAGCGAGAACTGGCGCTCGTCGCCGGCGACCGCCGCTTCCACGCCGCGCAGCAGCCGCTCGGAGCGCGTGGACCACCAGTCGAAGCAAGCGGCGTTGAGCTCCTGGAGCAGCTCGGCCAGAGGCGTGCGCTGCGCCGCCAGATAGTCTCCGAGCTTTTGTCCCCGGCTCAGCGCCGGCAGCTGCGCGACCAGGTCGGTGTCTCCGCAGCCGCAGGAGTCGCGCAGCGCGAGCCGCGGCCAGAACGCAATTTCGCGCACCGAGCGGCCCGTCATGGCGCCTTCCAGCGCATCGAGCGCGTGCAGCGCCAGCTGATTGAAGGGCTGCGCCACGCTGGAGAGCAGCGCCGAGACGGCCACCGGGCTGTCGTCGAAGGCGATCACGCGCATGCGCTCCGGCACCGGCAGCCGCCGCGCGCCGAGCACCTGCAAGGCGCCCACGGCCATGGCGTCGTTGGCGGCGACGATGGCGTCGAAGACGCGCCCACGCTCCAGCAGCATCTGCATCGCCAGGGCGCCGCCGTCGATGGTGAAGGCGCTGTGCTGGACGAGCTTGGGATCGTAGGGCAGAAAGTGCGCTTCCAGCGCGTAGCGGTAGCCCTCCAGCCGGGCGCGGCACTCGGGATTGTCGTTCGGGCCGGCGAGGTAGCCCATGCGCCGGCAGCCGTGGACCTCGATCAGATGATCCACGGCGGCGCGCATGCCGGCGCGGTTGTCGACCGTGATCGAGGGCACGCGCTGCAGCGTGGCGCCGATGCTCACCTTCGGCAGCGTGCCGAGCCGCGCGACCAGGCCCTCGAGCGGGCCGCTGCCGAGGAAGTTCATGAGCGTGCTCGACAGCAGCACGGCCCCGTCCACGGACCTCGGGGTGAGCCAGTCGTAGAGCACGTTCTGTGCGCGCTCTGCTGGATCGGCGTGGCCCAGGCCGCGCCCGATCACGGTCACGACGTCCAGCCCACGGCGCAGCGCCGCGCGCTCGAAGGCCTTGCGCAGCTCACTCTGGTAAGCTCCGAACAGGCTGTCGGTGACGAAGGCGATCCGGCGCCGGGTACGCGCGGTCAAGAACTGTACTCCCTGATGCCACCTGCTGCTTCCGCAGCGCTGGCCCGAGAACGGTACGGTCAGCTCGCGCACTCGCCTCACGGAGCGCGAAACTCTTCGTGAACTGCGCGCCGTGGCCGTCGCCGATCGGTGACACGACTCCCACTCAAGCTCCAGGCCCGTTTGTCGTTCTCTTTTCTTGCAATGGACCACGGCGGCACCGTCCCCAGGGGGTTCTGCGCGCGAGGCTGGCTGCGGGTGGGCGCCTGTGCGCTCGGGGTTGCCTGCTCGCTGCAGGACTTCGGTCGGCTCAGCGAGGGCGGCGAGGTCGATGCCGGTCTATTGGGCTCGGCCGGGGTCGGTGCGATGGCGGGTGCGAGCGGCAACTCCGGCTGGGGCGGCGCTGGCGGGGCCGGTGGCTCGTCGGGCGCCGGAGCGAGCGGGGCAGCGGGCGCGCCCGCCGTGGCAGGAGCTTCCGGCGGCGGCGCCGG
>DASTRX010000110.1:0-16274 GCA_035760985.1 Polyangiaceae bacterium | reverse complement strand
ACGGAACTGGCGCAAGTGATTGGCAACGAGGCGGCCCCACTCACCCCGCCTCTGGCCCGAGCTCTATCCGCCAGCCCTGACTCTGACTCTGCCGCTCACGTCTCCCCTGAAACAGCCAGAGTTTTCGACAGTAGAACTAGCGGTGGCGTGAAGCAGAGGTCCGGCCCATCCCCATCCTCCCCATGCGCCGGCGTGTGCCGCCTGCAGCGCTCGCCGGCAGGGTCCGCGCATGCGCCAGCTGCCCCCCGCCGCCCCTCAGGCGCGCAGTGACTTGCGAAAGTGATCTTGCACGGCCTCGTTCTTGAGCCGCGCCCAGAAGGAGCTGATGCCGAGCCAGATCGAGAGGCCGTTCAGGTCACGGAACATGGGCGGTATGTAGCGAGGCGGGCGTACCAGGCCTTCGTGCGCATGTTCGGCGATCACACGCAGGTCTTCGAGCGCGACCTTGCCCACGTACAGCCAACGGATCAGGTCGGCGCGGCCGAGCGCGATCGCCGAGACGAGGAAGTTGAGCGTCGAGACGATGCCGTGGGTGTAGACGATGTCCTTGGTGAAGGGGGCGCCGCCGCTGGTCACGCCGCCGCGGAAGACGCGCTGGGTGTTCCAGAAGCAGGTCTCTTCATCGTAGCCTTCGGTGCGGAACCACTCGAACACTTCGAGGAAGTTGGCTCCGTCTTCCGCCTTGTCCACCGCGAGCACGCGATCGTTCAGGCGGCGCGCCCGCAGCGGATGGCTGGTCAGCGTGAGCACCTCGAGCAGCGCCGCCAGGCCTTCTTGCGTGGAGGCGACGCGCGGTGGTCCGATGCTGAGCCAGCGCGCCACCGGCTGCGCCTGGCCGTTCATGCTGGTCGCGACGTGCACCCAACCCTCGTGCACCTCGAGCAGCTTCAGGTCGCGCTCGCTGAACATCGCCCCGCGCCGCACCTTGATGTAGTCGCTGCCGGCAGCGGCGTCCGCCACGATGCCGTCGTCGAGGATCACGCGCACGTTGCGCTCGCCAAAGTACTCGCTCAAGCGCGTGTTCAGCACCTCGACGGCTCGCTCCGCTGGGATGTCGCGCGGGGCGTCCGCGCCGAGCACGCGATCGTCGAGCCCGGTGAGGATGTCGTACATCTGCTGCGAGACGTCGCGCACGCGCGTGTCGCCGTCGGGGAAGGTGTCCTTGGGGGAGCCGTACAGGCTGCGGCTCAGCTCGTAAAAGCGCGGGGTGCCGCGCGCTTGCAGCATGCTGACGACATCGACGTACTGCTCCGCCGTGTGTCGCAGGATATCGCCGACGCCGTCGTGCGCGAGGTCGTTGTCGATGTCGTGGATGATGGCCGCGAACTCCGCGCATTTGTTCTCGGGATCGAAGCCGAGGCCAATGCGCGCGTAGTCTTCTGGCGTGACGTTGGGCAAGCGGCGCCAGCCGGAGTCCCGAAACGACTCGAACACGCTTGGGTCCCACTTGATGGTGTTGAGCACGCGGATCGGCCGCTGTGCATCCACGATGCGTTGAGCAAGCCGCGACACCCGCTCTTTGTAAGAGAGCCAGGGACGTACGGCGCGTGGGGAATCAGGCATCTTCAGTTCGTTGGACGGGCGGACCCCCGCTGCAAAATGGAGCGGAGGCGGGTGAAGCCCCCCGCCATGAATTCTCTAGCTCGCTCCGCCGAAGCGAGCAAGGCATGGGCCATCCAGGGGGGCCTCGCCCGCGCCCGAAGAGCGGCGGTCGCCACGAAAACAGGGCTGCAAGCGCGAAATCAACGGGTGCGGGGGCTCCCGCACCAGTGGCGCCTCAGAGCGCGAACATGACGCCGAAGTAGCCGCTCAGGTACTGATCGACGGCACCGCCGGCGACCTCCGCCTTGCCGCCGATCGCGTCATCCGGGCGCGAGTTCATGTCGAGCACGAAACGGCGGACGCTGCCCAGGGCCTGCAGCGTGACCGTCGAGGACACGCGGTAGTCCAGCCCGAGCTGGCTATCGAAACCGTAGCCATCCATGTGGGGGAACCACTCGGCGCCCGACATCTCACCGAAACCGCCCAGTGTGCGCTGGTAGCCGAGTGCACCGCGCAGCGATACGGGCCCGAAGTTCATGGTCAGGTCGGCAGCAGGGCGCAGAGCGACGTAGCTGATCTCCGGCACCCCCGAGACGCTGGCCGCGGCGTCGAGACCCGCCGCCGTGCGCACGATCGTGGCCTGAGTACCGATCTCGTGCTCGCCGATCGGAAAGCGCAGGCGCGCGCCACCCTGCAGCTCGGAGAAACTGACGGCGAAATCGCGGTCCGCCCGTTCGTCGCGCACCGTGCCGGCGAGCGACCCCTCGTAGCTGCCGATCAGCGAGAAGCGCTCCTTCAGCGGCTTGGCAAAGGGGAAGAGATTGGCCTCGATGCGAAACACCCAGCCGTTCGTTGTCGGGGCGCGCAGCCGGTCGTACAGGTCGTCCGAATACGCGAGCGAGCGATGCAAAAAGCCGGCGCGCGCGCTGAGCTGCGCGTGCGGAGGGGTACGCAGGGTGCCCTCTCCGGTGCTGGAGCCGCTGTCTTCGACCGTCGTCTCCTGCGCATCCTCGCTGGCGGCGGGGCTGCTCCGGCGCGACAGGCCCGCGAACAAGCCGCCCTTCTTCTTCGGCTGGGCCCGGGGCTCGGGAGCTGGGGCCCCTTCATCAGCATCCGCGTCGAAGTCGACCTCGCTGGACGCTTCGGCCGCGGCCGGCTCGGGTGCAGCCGCAGGCGCGAGCGGGTCGGGCGCCGGGTCCGCCGCCGCCGTTTCCTCTCGCGCTTCGCGGCTGGGGCGCGATTTGCTTCTGGACTTGCTCTTCGGCGCTTCTTCGAGCGCATTGCGCGTGTCGGCGTCCAGATCGAGCGACTCGCCGCGCCGGCTCTGCGCCGTCGAGGCGAACAGCGCACTGGCCGCCGTGCTCTGTCGCGAAGCGCGCTGGGTGCTGCCTTCTTTCGCGCGGGAACGGCCTCTCGCGGGCGCCGGCGCATCGGGCGCGTCCGCATCCCAGGTGACACCGTTGGAGGCCGAGCCGCCTGCTCCGGAGCGGGCCACTGCGGCGCGCGCTGCTGCGGCGGCATCGAGATCCACCTCTTTGGGGGCAGCGCCGCCCGCCGGCGCATCCTGCGCGTCCGCCAGCTCTTCAGCAGCGGGCTCGCCCGGCAGGACCGGTCGATCCGACTTCGGCCTGATGGGCCTGGTACGGCGAGTGGGCAGAGGCAGCGCGCGCCCTGCCGGCAGCTCCGCCACCGCCGGCTGCGAACCGCCGGGCACCGCGCGCTCCAGCTTGGAGGGAGCTTCCTTCCTCAGCTCGGCGAGCAAGCCCTTCAGGCTCTCCGCGCGAAAGGTGACGGGCTGGCCCACGGCCTTGCCATCCGCAGCGCGGAAGCGCAGCGACAACTCCCAGCCCTGCGCCGTTTCCGCCGAGGTCCCGGAGACGAACAGATCGACGTTGCGCCGATCGGCGTAGCTGCGCAACGAAGCAGCCGAGCTGCGATCGGCCGGTGGAGCGTAGCCGAGCACGGTGTGCCCCGCGCGCTTCAAGGCGTAGGCCACGCGCCAGCGCAGCGGCTTGGGGCGATCGCCTTCGAAGGGCAGAAGTGAGATGCGTGAGCCCGCCGACGCTTCGGCAGCCCAAAGCAACACGAGTACCAATAGGCGAGAAGTGCGACGGGAGCGGAACAAATGCGGCCCCAATAGGTTCGACGAGTCTACGGCGAGCGGACGGATCTAGATCTGGGGGATCACGGTCGGCGATGCCCCACGATCTGGAACAGGGAAGGGGTGCGGGCTCGGAGTACGGGGCGCCCCGCGGAGAGGCCGAACGAGCCTCCCACGGATGTGGTCGCCACCACACGGCATGATTACCCTCTCGCGGCGCCTCGGACAAGACGAAATAGCCCAGGCTGGCTGTGGCTCGCGCAGCGACGCGAGCTGGGCGCACAAACGTGCCACCCCGGTACGTGAATGCGGCAGGATTCCGCTAGACTCGAGCACTTCGCGAAGCCAGTTGCAGCAGCGCACGCAGTGAGCCGAACCAACAGCACGCGACGAGCGGTGCTGCCGCGCCGAGAATGCCTGCCTCATAGCTCGCCCCCGCGCGTGCGAGCGCGTGGCCGAGGATGCCGATCAGGGGCCCGATCACCAGCCCGAAGCCGATCAGTCGTTCGTGCGCTCCACCAGCGTCCACCGAAGCGTTCTGCACGACCAGCGCGTAGTAGAGCGCGGCGTAGTAGCTGATACCGGCGAGCACGCCGAACGCGACCTCGCCGAGCAGCACTGCCGGCAGCCCAGCGCCGAAGACGATCGCGCAGAACGCCAGCGGCAAGCCCAGGCTGGCGAGCAACAACGGCAGGCCGCGGCCGTGCCAGCCCGGCAAGAGCGCCAGGCAAGCGAAGGTGGCGACGCGCACCGCGTCCATGCACGAAGCCCAGAACGTTGCGCGTTGCACGCTGCAACCCAGGCGCCGGAACACCTCGGGCAGCAGCGGCGCGAGCAGGAACATCAGCGCATAGCTGGCCAGCATGGCCCAGCGACTGGAGCTGAGCAGCGTGCGATAGCGCTCCAGCACGGCGCCCAGCGGCCGCGAGGGGTGCGAGGCCGCCATGTGCTGCACCCGCGCCGGGAAGCGCGGCAGGAGCAGCAAGGAGCCGACGTTCAGCAACGCCGCCAGCCCGAACAGGGCGCTCGGCAGCCCGGAGGCGATCAGCGGCCCGGCGAGCGCGAGCGCCAGGGGCACCGCCGCGGCCCAGCACACGTTGAACTGCCCGACCGCCCGCTGCTGCGCTTCGGGGTCGAGCCCCGCCGCGACGTAGCTCTCGAGGATCGGCCACTTCGCGCCCTCCAGCAGCCCGATGGCAGCAAAAGCCAGCGGAAAGACCCGCCCGCCCGGGGCCAGCACCAGCAGCCCATGAAACAGCAGCAGCCCGAGCAGCGTGAACGCGAGCGCGGCGCGCTCGCCGAGCTGGTGCGAGAGCCAGTGGCTGCGCGCGGCGCCCAGGGTGTAGGTGGCGCCGAAGAGCAGCGCCAGCAGCAGGTTCTCCGTCTCGCTGTAGCCCAGCCGCTGCTGCGAGAAGAAGTAGACCGCCCGCTCCAGCAAGATGGTGGCGAAGCTCTCCAGAAAGCTCAGCGTCAGCACCACGCGGCGCAGGCCGGCGCCGGAGCTCTCCAGCGATGCGTCCGCTGCCGTCATGGGGCGCCTGGTTAGTCCGCCGGGCTCATTCCTTCAAGACGCCCAGCAGGAAGTCCAGTCCGTCCGTCAGACAGGCCGGGCCAGGCTGGAGGATGATTTCCGAAGGCACTTCGTGAACGCGGCCTTGCCGCACCGCACTGAGCCCCGCGAAGCCCGGGCGCGCCTCGAAGGCAGCCCGATCGAACGCCTTGCCGCACCACGAGGCGAGGACCACTTCGGGGTCCGCGCGCACCACCTCCTCGGCGCTGACGAAGCGCTCCTTCGCGAGCTTGCCGAGCGAGCGCGCTCCGAAAACGTTACGGCCGCCGGCGATCTCGATCAGCTCGCTCACCCAACGGATGGCCGTGATCATGGGCTCGTCCCATTCCTCGAAGTAGACGCGCGGGCGCGAGCGGCGGCGGGCCGCAGCGGCCTGCAGCTCCTCCAGCCGCTGCGCGTAGGCGCCGACCAGAGCCTCGGCCTCGGCCTTGCGATCGACGAGCCGCCCGAGCGCCAGGATCACGTCGAGCACCTCCTGCAGGCTGCGCTGATTGAAGATCAGGACAGGCAAATTGGCCTGGATCAGCTGGCGGGCGAGATCGGCCTGGATGTCCGAGAAGCCGATCACCAGATCGGGCTGGAGCGCGCAGATCTTTTGCACGCTGCCGCCGATGAAGGCGGAGACCACCGGTTTATCGCGCCGCGCCTCCGGCGGCCGAACGGTGAAGGCGCTGATGCCGACGACCCGCTCGCCCGCACCAAGCCGGTACAGGATCTCGGTTGGTTCCTCCGTGAGACAGACGATGCGCCGCGGACCGTGCGAGACAGTGAAGGTCATCTAAACAACGTGCAAGCTGGCAGGTGGCCAGCGGGCCAGCCACCCGCGTGGGGCGCGTGCCTTGCGCTGATGGACAGCGCCATTGTACTCCAGATCCGAATGGACCGGCTGCGGTTACGCACGAAGCTCGACGAGTACTACCGCGAGATCGGCGCCCTGATTCTGGACAAGCAACATCCCGTGACGGGCCTGCTGCCGGCCAGCATCGCCGTCACCATCCACGGCAACTACCGCGACGCCTGGGTGCGCGACAACGTGTACAGCATCCTGGCGGTGTGGGGGCTGGCGCTGGCGTATCGACAGCTCGATGACGACGGCGGGCGTGGATACGAGCTGGAACACCGCACCGTGCACCTGATGCGCGGGCTGTTGCGCTCGATGATGGCGCAGGCGGCCAAGGTCGAAGCCTTCAAGTACAGCCGCGACCCGAAGCACGCGCTGCACGCCAAGTACGACACCGAGACCGGCGGGCTCGTGGTGAGCGACACCGGCTGGGGGCACCTGCAGATCGACGCGACCTCGCTCTACCTGCTGATGCTCGCGCAGATGATCACGTCCGGGCTGTCCATCATCTGGACGCTGGACGAGGTGAACTTCGTCCAGAACCTGATCTACTACATCGAGCGCGCGTACCGCACGCCGGACTACGGGATCTGGGAGCGCGGTGACAAGCTGAACCGGGGCTCGGTCGAGATCAACGCCAGCTCTGTCGGCATGGCCAAGGCCGCGCTCGAGGCGCTCTCGGGCTTCAATCTGTTCGGAGCGCGCGGCTCGCAGGACTCCGTGCTGCACGTGATCCCCGACAACATCGCGCAGGCCAACCTGACCTTGCTCTCGATGCTGCCGCGCGAGTCCAACACCAAGGAGACGGACGCGGCGCTGCTGGCCATCATCGGCTACCCCGCCTACGCGGTGCACGACGAGGCGCTCGTGGAGCGCGTGCGCAGCGAAGTCATCGGGCACCTGCAAGGGCGCTACGGGCTCAAGCGCTTCCTGCGTGACGGCCATCAGACCGTGCTCGAGGACGAGGGCAGGCTGCATTACGAGGACGAAGAGCTGCAGCAGTTCGCGCACATCGAGTCGGAGTGGCCGCTGTTCTTTGCGTTCCTGATGCTGGATGCCCAGCTGCGCGGCGACGCAGCAACGGCCGCCGCCTATCACGAGCGCCTGCAGGCGGTCAGCGTCGACCGGGGTGGGCGCCAGCTCCTGCCCGAGCTGTATTACGTGCCGGAGCACAACATCGCGGCCGAGAAGGCGCAGCCCGGCTCCCAGCAACGCTTTCCCAACCAGAACGTGCCGCTGGTCTGGGCTCAGAGCCTGTTCCTGCTGGGGCGCATGCTGCGCGATGGGCTGCTGCTGCCCAATGACATCGATCCGCTGCACCGGCGCCAAATTCAGCCGCCTCCGCCGCCCGTGGTGCAGCTGCTGTTCTTGGCCGAGGACGCGGCGCTGCAGAGCGAGCTGGCGGAGCACGGGGTGCTGAGCGAGACCCCGGAGGACATCGCCCCGGTGTGCGTGTACCTGCCGCGCGACATCGAGCTGGCCTACGGCGAGGTGGGCAGCAACACCCGGCTCGGCCTCACGGGGCGCTCGGCTCGCGCGCTGAAGACGTTGACCACCAGCCGCATCTACAAGTTGTGCGGCGAGACGGGCGTGTGCCTGGCCTCGTTCTTCATGCAGCAGGAGTTCTTCCTGGCGTACGACCTGGATTTCGTGGTGCGGCGCTTCGCGAGCGAGCTCGCGTACCTGTACCGCAACTGGACTCAGGCGGGGCGGCCCACCGTCACCGTGCTGCTCACGCGCAACTTGCTGGCGGCCGATCGCACCTCCTTTTACGCCCTGATGCAGCAGATCGCCGACGGGAACGTGGGCGGGGTGCCGGTGAAGCGCGGGCGCCTCGCCGAGCTGATGCACACCGCGTCGTTCGAGCGCATCGACGATCTGCGCGGCCTGGAGCTCTCGAAGGCGCCGCTGGCGCTGCGCATGAAGCGCACCACGGTGCTGTCCGAGCCCGGGACACAGCGGCCGCTCGACGCCACGGCGGAGCTCGCCATCGACACCACGCTCAACGCGGCCCCGCTGCTGGAGCGCCTGGCGGAGACGGACAACTTGTACGAGCAGGTCGAGCTGCTGGCGGCGCTGGGGCGCATGCAATCGCTGGATGCGCCGATCCGCATGCGCGGCAACACCGGCCCGCTGCGCGAGCTGATCGAGGAGGTGTACGAGCAGGCCGGCAGGCGCCGGCTGTGGGCGATCCTGCGGCGCGCTGCGGGCCTGCTCGGCAAGGTGGACGGGGATCTCAACCTGGCGGTGGGCGCGATCCTGGTGCGCCAGAAGATCATCCAGGTGGGGCGAGCCTACAGCGACGAGTCGTTGATCGCGCACCCGCTCCCCGATCACGAGCTACTGGCCAAGATCAACACCTTCTGTCGCGACGACGTGCGGGATCGGGTGCTGACGCAGGAGCTGCTGCTGTACCTGGGCCTGTTGATCAAGGAGCGCCCGGAGCTGTTCGGCGAGCTGCTCACGTTGCGCGTCAGCCATCTCATCCTGTTGCTCAGCAGCCAGATCGCTCGCGAGCGCGAGATCAGCACGGGGGAGGGCTACGAGCTCTTGATGGGCATGCCCCCCTCGGTGGTGCAGAAGCGCCTGGAGAGCGTGCTGGCCCAGTATCACGCGATCGAGACCCTGCCGCAGCAGCTGGAACAGTTGCACGGGCAGGCGGCTCCCGGCGGGCTCGACTGGAAGCAGGACCTCGGCCTGGAGAAGCTGCGCGCGCCGCGCGAGGGCTGGCTCGCCTGGCGGCAGCACCGGGGCATCATCGATCGCCGGCCGGCGCGCTTCTACGGGGAGGTGTGGAACATCTTCCGTCACACGCGCGCCTTGATCCTCGGCGAGAAGCTGGAGCGGCGCAATCGCATGGACTCCAGCACCGTCCTGAGCGACATGACCCCGAACGAGAAGTCGTTCGCGCTCTGGCTCGAGCACCTGCTCAACAAGATCCCGGCCGCCGAGTATCGCCAGCTCAACATCGAAGCGCTGAGCGTGCTGGCCAGCTTCTTCCGGCAGAATCCGACGCTGGAGATCGAGGATGCCTGCGCGCTCGACGCGCTGATCGGGCACGCGGTGCGGCTGGCGTACCTGGAGCAGCGCCCCGAGCGTGAGCCCAGCTACAACGATTTCAAGGCGGAAGCCTGGGCCGCGTTCTACGCGAGCTCACCGGAGCGCACCTCCGTGTTCTTGGTGGCGGCGCTGCGCCGGCTGCTCACGCTGGACGCCGCCTGAGCTCGCGGCGGCTCAGCCCTCAGTCGTCGTCCGTCTCTGCTTCCGCACCGGGCTCGGGCTCGGGCGGGCTCGGGCGTACGCGCACGCTCTTGTAGCGGCGCAGCTGCACTTGCCCTGCCGGCGCGCCCTTGGCCTTGCGCAGATCGGAGACCAGGCAATAGTGCACCTCGGCTGACGCGGCGTTGCGCGCCTTGGAGAACCAGGCGGCATGGCTGGCGGCGCGCTCGACGACGGACTTCGGCAACGGCAGCTTGTCGGGATTGCGGATCACCACGTGGCTGCCGGGTGTTCCACCGGCTACGTGCAACCAGGCGTCGCTCTGCGCGGCGACGCCGAAGCTCAGATGATCGTTCTCCTGCGCGCCGCGGCCGATCAGGATCTCGAAGCCCTCAAACACGACCCGCCGATAGGGGCGCCCTTTGCTCGCCATTGCCGGTGTGCCCCTAGCACGGAGCACGCTGGAGCGGGATCCAACGCTGGAACCGTTTCCTGACATGCCGCGAAAAATGCTGAAATGGAGCGCGCTGGCACGCAAGCGGGTGAAATTGCCGGCGACTGGCAGCGGCCTCGGCGGAAACTTGGCGTAACGCGGAGAAAAACGCCGCTTTGTGCACGGCTCATCTTTGCCGGGCAGCGGGCGATTGGTACTATTGAATCCGCTCCGTGCGGTCGCGGAGAGAAAGGTAGTACTACATTGGGCTACATGTGGTATCGTGCCGGGGCCGTGATGGGGAAGGCGAGGGGCGAGAGCGGGCTGCCCGCGCTCGCAGCGTGTTTCAGCGCCTGCCTCTTCGCCTGCAGCGATGGTGCTTCACGGCCTGCGCCCGAGCCCTCGCCACCGGAGGCGCCGCCCGCGACGGATGAGCTCCCAGCCCAGCGCTCGGCGGACGATCCAGCCTTTCGGCTCTCGATCGATGGCTGGCAGGAGGAGCTGGGCGCGAAGGCGCAGCTCAATGTGACGGAAGGCCGGCGCGCGGTGCGGCTGGAGATCACGGGCACGAGCCAGGTGGATTTGGTGTTCCTCGATCTCGATTTCGATGGCGTCCAGGGCAGCATGGGCTTGCACCAGGTGGAGTTTGGGTTGCCGGGCGCAGCGGTTTACTCCGCGGTCGCAAGCCTGGGGGGCCAGCTCTATCACTCCCAGTCCGGTCAGATCGAGGTCACGCTCTCGCCGGACGGCAGCATCGAGGGAACCTTCGAGATCGCGCTGGCGCTCGACCCAGAAATCGCGCCCGATGATCCGAGCGACTTCGGGTTCAGCGAAGAAGTTCTTCCGTTGAGCGGCGAGTTCGCCGGCACGTGGGACCTGTATTGCCAGTCGCACCTGCCGGGCCATAGCGGCTCCTTCATGAAGGGGGGCCACTTCTGCGAGGGCCTCAGCTTCGAGTAGCGCGCCGCTACTCCTGAAACTCCTGAACGGGCCTGTATTCCACGCGCGTCAGCTGCGCGTCGGGGTTGATCTGGTAGTAGCCGTCCCCGTATTCGAGCGCGTACAGCGCGCCGTCGGGGCCGAACTGCAGATCCATCGGGTTGTCGAGCGCGAAGGGTAGGCGCTCCATGCTCTGCAGCGCGCCGCTCGCGCTCGGGTGCAAGGCGATCGCCAGATCGCGAGTCCACTCGTAGAACAGGGGCAGCCCCGCATAGGTCTCGGGCCAGGCCACGGACGAGGGACGCGCCGGGGAGAACACGTATGCGGGCCCCGCCATGGGCCCAACCCCACCGCTGCCGAGCTCGGGCCACTCCGCGACGCTGCCGAAGGAATACGCCAGCTCGGGCTGCAGCACGGGCGGCAGATCCACGAGCCCCGTATTGTGTGGCGAGTGATTGACGGGGTGCTGGCAGTCGAACGGAGCCCCGGACGCGCCGCTGGCGAAATCGTAGGCGACGTAGGGTAGCTCCGCGGTGGCGCAGTAGGGCCAGCCATAATTGCCGGCCTGGCGCGCCACGAGCCACTTGCCGGTGCCCGCGGGGCCGCGCTGCGGGCTGGGGGCTCGCGCGTCCGGCGAATAATCCGCCAGGTAGAGCACGCCCCGATCGCGGTCGACGGCGAAGCGGAACGGATTGCGCAAGCCCATCAGGTAGATCTCCGGGCGCGTCTGCGGCGTGCCCGGCGGGAACAGGTTGCCCTCCGGGATCGAGTAGCTGCCGTCGGGCTCCACGTGGATGCGCAGCAGCTTGCCGCGCAGGTCGTTGGTATTGCCGGCGCTGCGCTGAGCATCGAAGCCCGGGTTGCGCTCGGGGCGCTCGTCGAGCGGGGCGTACCCATCGGAGGCGAAGGGGTCCGTGTCGTCGCCGGTCGACAGGTACAGGTTGCCTGCCGCATCGAAGTCGATCTGCCCCCCGACGTGACAGCACAACCCGCGGTCGACCGGCACCTCGAGCAGCAGCTGCTCGCTGCTCAGAGCCAGAGCGGGCGCCTCGAAGCGAAAGCGCGAGAGCCGCAGCGCGCCACGAAACCGCTGCCAGTCGCTGGCGGCGCCCGTCTCCGGCGCCGCGCCCTCGTCGCCGCTGGTGGCCGGGTCGTCGCGCGGGGTGCCGAGCGGCGGCGAATAATAGAGATACACCCAGTGATTGCTCTCGAAGTCCGGATCGAGCGCCAGGCCCTGCAGACCTTCTTCGTCATGTGTGTACACCTCGAAGCGCGCGGCCTCGAGCTTCTCGCCCTCGGGCGAGAGCCACCACACCTGCCCGAGCCGGCTGGCGTAGAGAACGCTGGCGTCCGGCAGTACCGCCAGGCTCATCGGCTCTCCAGGGTCAGGATCCAGGATCACCTTCCGGAATGCGCTCTCCACCGCTGGTGGCGGCGCGGGCTCGACGTGCCGCTCATCGCAACCTGCGCCGGCCATCAGCAGCGCCGCCAGGGCGAGCGCGCCGCCCCGCTGCCCCTGGCAGCGCAGAAGCGTCACGGACCCCCGTAGAAGACGCTGCGCATGCCCAGCACCAGGGTGTGTGCGCTCATGCTGTCGGAGAACTGGTGCGAGTATTCGATCTGGGGCCCGAACGACAGCTGCCAGAAGCGCCAGGGCTCGTAGAACGCGCCCAGACCCACCGCCGACGTGCCGGCGCCTTCGGCCAGCTTCTCCTTGCCGCGATGGATGCTGTACGCGCCCGTGCCGGCCGTGAACAACACCCCCAGGTCCTGAAAATGGCCGCCGCGGTAGAACAGCGGGAAGGCCTCGATGCGCACCGTGAAGGCCCCGCCGGATCCGCGCAGGCCACCGTGCTTGCTGCCCCCGCCGAACGCGCCCAGGCCCACGGTGAGCCAGTCGGCGAGCGCCCCGCCCAGCCAGAACGCACCGCCGACGGACACGCCAGCGCCCAGGTGCGCTTCGTATTGCGGCACGTCGATCTTCGCCACGTCGTTCGGGTAACCGCGCGCGCCGCTGGTCAGCAGTCCGCCCGCGACCCCGAGCACGAGGCCCGCTCGGCGCTGGGGGGGCGCGGGCTCGGAGGACTGCCGCTCGGGCGCCGCGGGCTTGGCCGTTGCGGGCGGGGCCGCCGCGGCGGCGCTGGAGGGAGGCTCGTCAGCCGCCTGCAGCGACGGCGCCAGGAGCCAGGCGCCGGCCAGCGCCGAACACAGGGAAGGCCAACGACGCATCAGCGCCCGTTGTACGGAGCCGGGGGCCGCCCTGCAAGCGCGGCGCGCTCCCGGGCCAACCAGCTCTCGAACTCGGGCGGCAGGGGATCTTCAAACGAGAGCCGCTGCTGGCGCTGCACCGGATGCGAGAAGCTCAGGTAGCTCGCGTGCAGCAAGGTGCGCGGGCACTCGATCGGTGGCCCCTGATAGCCGCGGCCGTACACGGCGTCGCCCACCACGGGGTGACCGATCGTCGCCAGATGGATGCGGATCTGATGGGTGCGCCCGGTCTCGAGCCGGCACTGCACGACGGTACACCGGCGCAGCTGCTCGCGCGCCGTCACGTGCGTGACGCTGTGCACGCCGCGGTTCGGATCGCTCGTGACACCCCGTAGCCCGTCCCCGCGGTTGCGGATCAGCCGAAACACCAGCGTTGCGTCCTGCACCAGCCCGTGCGCGACGGCCGTGTAGTAACGGCCCGTGGTGTGCGCGCGAAACTGATCCTTCAGCGCCGCCTGGCTGGCGCGGTTGCGCGCGAACACCATCACCCCGCTCGTCACCTTGTCCAGCCGGTGCACCACCTCCAGCGGCGAGCAGGGCCGGCCCTCTTGCTCGCTGAGCCAGACGCGCAGCTGCTCTTGCAGGCTGGTCGGCTCCTCCTCGTGCGCCACCGAGCTGATACCGGCGGGCTTGCGTACCACCACCACGTGCCGATCGCAGAACAAGATCTGCGAGAGCGTGCTGGCTCCGCCCGGCTTGGGCTTGGGCGCGGTCATGCGGATCTGGATCTGCGCGCCCGGCGCCACGAGCACGCGCGGCTCGCTGGCGAGCTGCGCGCCGATCGAGACCTTCCCCGTCGCTACCAGGCGCCGGATGGCATTCCAGCTCGCCTCGGGATAGCGCGCGCGCAGCACCTGCTCGAGCGGCGCCGCAGCGCCCAGCTCGGCCTGGAACGCCTCCGATCGGAACTCGAACGCCATGGCGCGGCTCATATCACGAACCGCCGCCGCTCAGGGCCAGCAGTTGCGCGGCGTACAGCACCACGCACTCCGACGGCGCCGACTCGGCGATGATGCTCACGATCTGCCGGTAGTGGGCGCGCTGCAGCTGCTCGATGCGCTGCAGGTCGGCGCGCGAGACGCTGCCCAGATTGTAGGAGAGCACGCCGGGCGCTCCAGCGCGCAAGCGTTCCACGCTGGTGGCGGCCCAGCCGGCGCGCAGCTCGAGCGCGCGCCGTGGGTCGCTGCGCGTGTCGACCAGCTGCAGCTGCACGGGCCGGTAATGCCTGCCCTCGCGGCGGATCTGGCCGGAGTGTTGCAGCACCTCCAGGCAGGTCCGCTCCAGGGCTTCCGGGATGCCCAGCCGCTGCGCCAGCCAGCCCGGCTCATGGCGCGGCAGCGCGAGATAGTCGGAGAGCTCCAGGGCGCGCAGCACGGCGTGCGACCAGGGCTGCCCGTACGCGGCCTCCCGGGCCGCCTGCAGGCGGCGCCAGGCCGCGCGTGCGCTCGGCAGTAGCTCGGGGTCCGTGAACGCCGAGACGAAGTCGAGCACGCGCTGACTGGTGACCTCCACCAGCGAGAGAAATTCGGGCAGCGTGGGGTCGGCGCGCCCGCGCAGCCAGCGCGTGACGGCGAAGCGGCTGAAGCTGCTGCGGCGTGCCAGCTCGACCAGCTTGGCTCCGCCGCGCAGGTCATCGAGCAAGCGGGCGACACCCGCCACGGAGCAGACGTCGACCTGCGCGAGCCAGGGAGGGGTGGAACGAAAGAAGCGCGTCAGACTGCCGCGCACGTCACCGCCGAGCAGCTGCACCAGACGCAACGTGGCGCTGGCGGAGGGAAAGCAGCGCCCCGACTCCCAGCGATACGAGATGTTGCTGCGGTAGCCCAGGCGCCGGCTGAGCGCGACCTGCGAGCGCCGCCCGCGCAGCGCGCGCAGCCAGTCCGCCGCGAGCCGTTTCGGGTCCAGGGCGCGCTCGCTCATGGCCCGGGAGTATGCATCATTCGCACGTCAGGGGGCAGTCGAGGCACAGGGAAAGTGCAGCGGATGCATACTCCGGGTTGGACACCCGCTGCGCCGCGTGGGACGCCAGCGGCATGCGGGAGTGTGGCGCAGGTCGGCGGGTTTCGCTTTGGGTCGCCATCGCAGCGCTGTCGATCGCGTGGTGGGCGGGCTTGCTCGGGTGCGGCGGTCCGCACTCGGGAGATGGCGCCGGCGGGCAGAGCGGTGACGAGGGGCGGCGGCCGCGCGCGAGCGGCGCCGGGGGCAGCGCAGCTCAGCCGCTCCAGCGGTCATGAGCGCGCCGGGCTGGCTGTTCGACAATTTCTTGTTTCACGAGTGGCCGGGGCGCTGGTTCGCGGGGCCCGCCTGGCATCGCTTCAGCGTGGGCGCGACGATCGCGCTCTCCCTCGGCGCCAGCGGGCTCTGGATGCTGGAACGGCGCGCGCTGAAAATGCGCTGCGCGCTCCCGGAGCGCCGCCGCAAGGCGCTCGCGCTGGCGCTGGCAGCCCTGGCATTCCTCGCCTACTTCGACTTCTTCAACCCGAACACGCGCTACCCCGACTACTACCACCGGCACGAGCTGTATCACTACTATCTCGGTGCCAAGTACTCGCGCGAGCTCGGCTACAAGCGGCTGTACGCCTGCACGGCCATCGCCGAGGTCGAGCTCGGCTTCGGTGCGCACATCCGGCAAGCGCGCATGACGGACCTGAGCGGGCACAACCTGATCGTGCCGATGCAGCGCTCGATCGTCTTCAGCGATCCCGGGCAGTGCACGCGCCATTTCAGTCCGCAGCGCTGGCAGGAGTTCAAGGCCGATGTCAGCTGGTTCGAACAGCGCTGCCGCGGCGACTACTGGGAGCGCGTGCGCATCGACCACGGCTACAACCCGCCCCCGGTCTGGACCATGACCGGCAAGCTGTTCGCGAGCCTGGCGCCGGCGGGCGATCACTTCTTCAAGCTGCTCGCCGCTCTGGACGTGGCGCTGCAGCTCGGCGCGCTGCTGCTGATCGGGTGGGCCTTTGGCTGGCGCATCCTGGCCGTCTCGGCCGTGTTCTGGGGTTGCTCCGGGCCAGCCAATTTCTATTGGACGGGCGGCGCGTTCCTGCGCCAGGACTGGTACTTCGACCTGGTCGCGGCGCTGTGCCTCGCGCGCAAGCGCAAGTTCGCGCTCTCCGGCGCGGCGCTCAGCTGGTCGACGCTGCTGCGCGTGTTTCCGGTCGTGATGTTCGTGGGTGCGGGCATGTGCATGTTCTGGGATGTGCTGCGCAAGCGCCGTCTCGTGCCGGAGTACCGCCGCTTTTTGCTGGGCGCGGCGCTCGCCGGGGGACTGCTGGCGGGCGCGAGCGTCGCGGTCTGCGGCGCCGATGCCTATCCGGCGTTCGTGGACCACATCCGCTCGCACCACGACACGCAGCTCACC
>DASTRX010000109.1:0-8410 GCA_035760985.1 Polyangiaceae bacterium | reverse complement strand
CTTATTCTTCCCTCCCCACAGAGCTTTACAACCCGAAGGCCTTCATCGCTCACGCGGCGTCGCTCCGTCAGGCTTTCGCCCATTGCGGAAGATTCCCGACTGCTGCCTCCCGTAGGAGTCTGGACCGTGTCTCAGTTCCAGTGTGGCTGTTCATCCTCTCAGACCAGCTACCCGTCTTCGCCTTGGTGGGCCATTACCCCTCCAACTAGCTGATGGGCCGCAGGCTCATCCTCGAGCGCGAGCTTTCAAGAAGAGGCCCGCTTTGGAAACTACCTCGGAAGGTAGCCACATCATGCTGTATTAGCTCTCCTTTCGGAGAGTTGTCCACCACTCGAGGGTTGATTACCTACGTGTTACTCACCCGTGCGCCGCTTTACCGGGGCCGAAGCCCTTTCTCGCTCGACTTGCATGTCTTAGGCGCGCCGCTAACGTTCGTTCTGAGCCAGGATCAAACTCTCCAGTTAAATCCTGCGCTATTCGAAGTGACCTCGCCCTCTCAAACTCCTTTATCCGTTGTAGGGAAGCTTCCGTTTCGGGAAGCCGGGAGCAGAGAGACCGTGCTGCGAGTCAACTCGTAGGAGGACCTGTTGCCGCTCTTGCGAGCGGAGCAGGCTGTCCCGTCGAGTCGTGCGATGGGCCCGCAAGGGCTGCATCACACTGCCGCGACCCGCGGCTCTTCACATCAGCCGTTGCCGGCTGAGCATGAAGCGTTCACCTCGATGCTTAATGCTCTTTGCATCATCGTCTCGCCCTCGAACTTGCGCTCTCTCTCCGGTGGCTCTCTTGCGAGAACTCTCCTTCGAGGAGCAGTCCGGGGCGGACTGGGACCCGCGATATCTATCGCGGGAATAGGACTCAGTTTTCAAGGACCGTCGGGGCGTCGCCGCCGCCGTTGGGGAGCGGGAAACTAGGCGGAGGCCCCCCCCTTGTCAAAAACATTTTCAAAAAATTCTCACTTCTCGAAGTGGCTGCCTTGGGGGGCCCGGGAGCACGGCTCGAGTGTGCAGGTGGACGGATCGCGCCTCGGACGGGCCGCCGGCGAGCGTCAGGGGCCCTGCGACGGAGATTGGCGTCGAGCGTTACCGAGAGGTCACTGCAGGGCGGCGCCGGGATCCGCGAACCATTGCGCCAGCGGCTCGCGCACGAGCGTGATCTCTTCCCCACCCTGCAGGCGCACGCGGTAGCCGATCTCGTTGTGCAGTAGCTCGGGACCCACCCAGCGCCCCAGTACCTCCACCGGCAGCCACTTGCGATTCACCCAGACCGACGTGGGCCGGCGCTGCGGCGCCGGGGACTCGTTCACCTGCACCCGACGCCACTGGCCGCTGGCCACGCCCGGTACGGGCAGACCGGCGTTCTCGCAGATCTCGCGCACAGCCTCCGAGAGCGCACGCGGCGAGACGCGGAAGCAGCGGGGCAAGAGCTGAACGACCAGCGCATAGCCCTCGGGAAGCAGAACTGCGCCGAAGCTCTTGTTGGCCCCCCGCACCATCAGTTGCCGCGTCTCGCGCCAGGGCACGTGGCGGGATCGCGAGAGCCGCGCGAGGATGATGCGCCACTCGGCAGCGGCGACGCGGATCTCGAACGAGTCGACGCGCCCGGCATAATCGACGGCTTCACCGTCGGAGTCGACCAGCACCGCCCCCACCACGCCGGCTGAAGTACACAGGCGCCCCAGCGTGGGCGCAAAGCTCGAAGGTGCTTGATCGCGCCGGCCGAACAGGCGCCGCGAGATCATGGCAGCACCGCGACGCGGGCCATGGCCTGCCGAGCCGAGCGCGACTGCTCGGGGCGAGCCTCCTGGCGTTGACGTTCCAGCAGCTCGGCCTGGGCCGCCAGCGCTCGCCGCTGCAACACCTCGGGCTCCAGCAACTGCATGCGCTCCGCCAGCGACGGCCGCCTCGGTTCGATGATCCGCTCCGCGCGCAGCACATGGTACCCGAAGGGACTGCGCACGATCGGACTCAGCTGGCCAACGTGCTCGAGCGCCAGCGCCGCAGCGGCAAATTCCGCGGCAAAATGCGCCTCCTTGGGGCCAGCGGGCGGCGGCTTCTCGGGATCGATCGCGCGCCCGTCGCTGGTCACGGGAGGGAGCGTCTCGATTTTCACGGTGTAACTGCCCGTCGGGACCAGCCGCGCGGCGCTCTCGAACTCGGCCGCGCTGGCCGCGCTCTGGACCGCTGCGGCGATGCGCCGAGCGAGCGCCTCTGCCTCGAGGTTCTCGGTCTCGGACATCACGACCGCGTGCACGACGCCGACCATCCGCGGGCGATCGAGCTCCCACCAGCGTTCGCGCGTGAGCTGCTCGACCTCGCTCTCGCTGGGGGGACCAGCGCTCTTCGCCTCCTCGAGCAGCCGCCGTGCCAGCTGGCGCGCGAGCACCACGCGCGACAGCGAATGCGCGAGGGCGGGCTCTCGCCGCTCGAGCTCCGCGGCGAGCAGAGCGTCCTCGCGGGCCAGCTCACTCGCCCGCTGGGCCGTCACGCCCAGCGTCTGCTCGAGCTGGGTCACGACGCGCCCATCGAGGCGCAGCGCGCTGGCCGCGCTGGGCGCCGGCGCCCCCTCGGCGGGGCTCGTCTGCGTTCTGCCGCACGCCAGCAGCACGGATAGGCAGGCGGCGCGCAGCTCAGCGCGAAGCAAGCGCTCGCTCCCGATCGCTGCCGGCCTTCAGCGACAATGCCGCGGCCACCAACCAGTACAGAGCGGGCAACTCCGGCGCACTCGCCAGCCGCCACACGCCGAACAAGAGCGCGCCTGCCGCTCCCACCAGCAGCCAGCGAGAGAGCCAGTCCGGGCGATTTGCGGAGGAAGCGACCATCGACTGCTGCCAGCAGGCTACACCGAAAAGCACATCAAAGCAGCCACAGCAATGTGCCGAGCGCGAGCCACAGCAGACACAGCGTCAACCACAGGCGCGGCGCCCGGGATTGTTCCGAACCGGGGCGGGCGATCAGGATACGCGTACCGACGGTCAGCAGGCTCACGGAACCGGCGAGCGCAACCGCGTGTGCGAGCAACGCCACGCCCGGCCGCTCGACGCGCCAGGCGAGCAGCGGCAGGGCCAGCGCGCACGTGACCAGGGCCACAAAACCGACGCGCATACCGACCGGCAAGCGCGCCCGGGGCGTCAAGTGGGCGGGCCCCGCCAGCTCCAGCTCCTCCAGCGCCTGCCGGCGCTCCGGAAAGCCGCCCCAGCCGAGCGCGAACAAGCCCCACGCCAGCGCACCCAGCGCCGCTCGTACCGGATCCAGGCCCGATCCTCTGAGGCCGCTGCCCAGCGCACCCCAGGCGATGGCCGAGCAGCCCAGGAACCCCAGCACCCCCACCGCGCGGCCGAGCGTGGGATGGGGCCGGGCCAGCCCGAGCCCGAGGATCAACCCCAGCAGTGCCGCCCCCGCGCCAGCCCGTGCCGGCAACGACGCCGCGCGCTGGGAAAATGCGGGCCAGGCCACCGTCGCTCCCCAGGCGTACAGCCCGGGCAGCAGCACGGCCGCAAGCGCCCGGGTCTGGCGCCAGGAGCGCGGCCTGTGCTGCGCCCCCGCCTCCAGCTCAGCCAAAGGACTCGACGAAGCTCACGAAGGTCAGCACGGGATGGCCGGTGCCACCCTTGGGGTAGATCCCTCGAGCGCGCTCGGCGAGCACCGGCCCGGCGATGTCGCAGTGGATCCAGGGCGTCTCCCCCACGAACTCCTGCAGGAACAGCGCCGCGCTGATCGAGCCGCCGTAGCGCTCGCCCGTGTGCTTGAGGTCCGCGACATCGCTCTTCAGCTGCTCGCGCAGCTCGTCCAGCAGCGGCATGCGCCAGAATTGCTCGCCGGCCTCGTCCGCCGCGTCCGCAAAGCGCTTGGCGAGCTTGTCGTCCGCCGAGTAGTAGCCCGAGCAGCCCTTGCCGAGCGCGACCAGGCAAGCGCCTGTGAGCGTCGCCGCGTCCACGATCAAGTCTGGCTCGAGCTGCCTGGCATACGCCAGCGCATCCGCCAGCACGAGCCTGCCCTCGGCGTCCGTGTTGATGATCTCGACGGTCTTGCCATCGAGCGATCCGAACACGTCGCCCGGGCGATACGCGCCCGCATCGGGCATATTTTCCGCCGCTCCGACGACCCCGTGGACCTCCACGGACGGCTTCAGCTCGATCAGAGCGTCCATCAGCGCGAGCACCGCCGCCGCGCCGCCCATGTCGCTCTTCATCTCGCCCATGCCTTGCGCGGGCTTGATGCACAGACCGCCGGAGTCGAACGTGAGCCCCTTGCCGACAAAGACCAGCTTGGCCTTGGGCTTGGCTGGTTGATACGTCAGATGGATGAAGCGCGGCTCGTTGCTGCTGCCCTGGCCCACGGCGTAGTGCAGCTTCATCCCGGCAGCGGCGATGCCCTTTTTGTCGAGCACCTTGAGCTTGAGCTTGCCGCGCTTGGCGATGCCGCGCGCGATCTCGGCCAGCCCTTCGGGGGTGAGCTCGTTGGGCGGTTCGTTGACAGCGTCCCGCGCCACGCCGACGGAGCCCGCGATCGCCAGCCCCGTCTGCAGCGCCTTGCTCTCGGCGGGGCTGCTCTTGCCCGCCTTGCAGACCTCCACCTCCTTCAACTCCGAGTCGGGCTTGCGCTTGCCCGTGAAATATTTCGTGAAACGATAGGCGCCCAGACCGAGGCCCTCGCCGACGGCGCGCAGCGCTTCCGGACCCGCCACTTTGTCGGGCAGGGCCAGCGCCAGCGAAGCGGCCGATACCGCCTGCCGCGCCGCGGTCGCGGCCAGCGCGCGCAGCGCCGCCGAGTCAACACCGCGCCTGATCTTACCCATGCCCACCAGCACGACCCGGGACGCCGCCACATGGCCCCAGCTGGGGATGTCCAGCACTTGACCGCCGGCACCGGTGAACTTGGCGCGGGCCGCGTGCACGAACAACTGCTCGTGCAGCGCCTCGTCCAGCGCGACCAACGCCTTCTGCTTCTCCAGCGGCGCCTCGGTCACGCCTATCGCGATGACTTCGGCGGAGCTGTCGAGCACGGAGGAGGAAGAAAGCTTGATGGTCAGCGGCATGCGATGAGGTCTCCAGAGCGCCACCGGGCGCCCGTCGCAAAAAGGTAGACGGGATCGCGCACTCTCACCAGTAGCTTTCGACGCTCACGTGACCTGGCTTGCGCGGGCGATGTTTGACGAGGCCACGCGCGGCGAGCACCGTCTGCGCGTCGCTCAACATGTTGGGGTTGCCACACAAGAGCACGTGCGTCGTTTCCGGCTCCAGCTGCAGGCCGGCGCGCGACTCCAGCTCGCCGCTCTCGATCAACTGCGGGACTCGGCCCTGTAAGCCGCCAGGCGGGGGCGCTTCGCGCGTGACCAGCGGGACATAGGCGAACTGAGCCGGTCGCTCGCGGGCCCGCTCCGCGAGTCGCTCCGAGTAGCCGAGATGCGCCAGCTCGCGCACACCGTGCACGAGCACGACGCGCGAGAAGCGCCTCCAGATCTCCTCTTCCTCGAGCATGGCCAGGAACGGACCCAGCCCGGTGCCCGTGGCGACCAGCCAGAGGTGCCGCGCTTCCGGCACATATTGCAGCGTGAAGAAGCCCAGGGGGCGATCGTCCACCCACAGCGGGTCGCCTTCGCCGAGCTCGAACAGAGCGGGCGTCAGCACACCACCCGGCACTCGGGACAGGTAGAGCTCGGTGGGTTTCCCCACGCCCGAGGCGATCGAGTACGAGCGCTTCTGGCGCTCCCCGGCCAGATCGAGCCCGAGATTGATGTACTGTCCCGGAACGAACGGCGAGACGGTGCGGTCCAGGGTCAGGCTCATCAAACCGTCTGCCCAGACCCGCCGCCGCGCGACTTTGCTCTCTACCCAGGCCATGCTGTTGCGACGACTCGTACTACATGCGAGGCGTCGCCGGCATGCCGCGCGTTGACAGCCCAGCGGCTCTGGGCCATGGACCGGGCCCATGAATGCGCCGAATCCGACTGAACCTGGCCCGCTCGACGCCGCGGAGGCTGCGCCGGACGCGGACCATCCAGCGGCGGCGCTGGACTCCGAGAACCCGCCCGTCGTGAGCTGGGCTGGCGATCATCCGTATGCGGCGTTTCTCGCCGCCGTGACCAAGCCCGCGCGCTACATCGGCGGCGAGCACGGGCAGCGGCGCAAGGACTGGGATTCCGTTCAGTGCCGGTTCTGTCTGGCGTTCCCGGACCTGTACGACATCGGGATGAGCCACCTCGGCTACCGCATCTTGTACAAGCTGCTCAATGACGACCCGCTGGTGCTCGCGGAGCGCTGCTACACGCCCTGGCGCGACATGCAGGCCCAGCTGCTCGCGCACGGCGAGCTGCTGCGCACCCTGGAGAGCGCGCGCCCGCTCTGCGACTTCGACATCGTGGGCTTCTCGCTGCAGTTCGAGCTGACCTACACCAACGTGCTCTGCATGTTGCAGCTCGGCGGCATCCCCCTGCGCTCCGAGCATCGCGGGGACGCCGACCCGCTGATCGTCGCCGGTGGTCCCGTGGCCACGCACGCCGAGCCGCTCGCTCCCTTCATCGACGCCTTCGTGATCGGAGACGCGGAGGAGCTTGCGCTGGAGCTCGCTCACACCTGGGCCCAGGCGCGCCGCGAGCGCCTGCCGCGCCGCGAGGCGCTGCTGCGCCTGGCGCAGCTCCGCGGAGTGTACGTGCCGGCGCTGTACGGGGTGCGCACCGATCCCGAGACCGGGCTGCAGGTCGTGGAACAACCCGTGGACGCACGCGCGCCTGCCCTGCCCATCGCACGGCGGCTCGTCCCCGATCTGTCGCGTTATCCGTTCCCCAGCGACGGCCCCGTGGGCGGACCGGAGGCGATCTTCGACCGGGTCAGCATCGAGGTGGCGCGCGGCTGTACGGAGGGCTGCCGCTTCTGCCAGGCGGGGATGATCTATCGCCCGGTGCGCGAACGAAAGCCGCGCGAGGTGGTCGATGCGGTCGTGCGCGCGCTCCAGCACAGCGGGCATGACGAGGTGAGCTTGACCGCGCTCTCCACTGCGGACGTGAGCTGCATCTCCCCGCTGATCCAGGAGCTGGTCGAGAAGACAGCCCCGGACCGCGTCAGCCTGAGCGTGGCTTCATTGCGCGCCTACGGGCTGGCGGACGATCTGCTCGACGAGATGCGGCGGGTGCGCGCCGGCGGGCTCACGTTCGCCCCGGAAGCGGGCACTCAGCGCATGCGCGATGTGATCAACAAGAACGTCACCGAGGAGCAGCTGCTGGAGACCGCGGAGCGCGTATTCTCGAAGGGCTTCGATAGTATGAAGCTCTACTTCATGATCGGGCTGCCCACGGAGCAGGACGAGGATGTCCTGGGCATCCTTCAGGTCGGGCGCAACGCGCTGGGCGTGGCCAACCGCCTGCGTCGTTCGCGCGCCAAGGTCACGGTCAGCGTGTCTACCCATGTGCCGAAGCCGCATACTCCCTTCCAGTGGTGTGCGCTGGATTCGCTGGCAGAGATCCGCCGCAAACAGTCATTGCTGCGCCAGGGGCTGGGGCGCGATCGCCGGCTCGGCCTACGCTGCCACGACAGCACCACGACCTTTCTGGAGGGCGTGTTCGCGCGCGGCGACCGGCGGCTCGGCGACGTGCTGGAGCGCGCGTTCCTGAACGGCGCGGGCTTCGACTCCTGGGAGGATCAGCTGCGCCTCGACGTCTGGCAGGAGGCGTTCGCGCATTTCGGCATCAACACCGACGTCTATCTCGGCACCTTGCCGGTCACGGCGCGCCTGCCCTGGGATCACTTCGACATCGGTCTGGAGCAGGGTTTCCTGGCGAAGGAATATCGCAAGGCGCTGCAGAACCGGCTCTCGCCCCCCTGCGGGAAAGCCGCGGGCATGTTCATTCACCACACGAACGTGGCCGAGGCGCGCGCCGACGAGCGAAGGCTGGTCTGCTACGACTGTGGTGTCGCCTGCGACATGACGCGCATGCGCGGCGAGCGCATCGGCTTCCTGACAGAGATGGGCGCCCTCGAACCAGGTGTGAAACAGCGACGGCGCCTGCCTGTGGCGGATGATGGCGCCACGGCTCCGAGCTTCCAGCCCAGCTCGGCGGTCGAGCGCGAGCGGCCGCGCCAGCCCGGGCTGCGCCAGGAGCGTTGGCGCCTCAGCTTCGAGAAGGTGGGCGCCGCAGCCCTGCTCGGGCACCTCGACTTCATGCGCGAGCTCGGGCGAGTGATCCGGCGGGCGGGGTTGCGTCCGGTCTACAGCCAGGGCTTCCATCCCAAGCCGCGCTTCAGCTTTGGTCCAGCGCTCGCGCTCGGGGTCGCCAGTCTGGACGAAAAGATTGACGTGGACTTGATTGATCCGCCGGCGGACGCGGCGCTTCTGTTGCAGCAACTAAACGAGGTAACGGGCTCGGGTCTGCGCTTCGTAGCGGCAGAGCGCTTCTCGCCGACGACGGTTCCGCTCGG